>NZ_AP031500.1:2747862-3471793 GCF_042847215.1 Gilvimarinus japonicus | reverse complement strand
AAAAACGATGATATGCCGCGAACCATTTTGACACTACTTAAGCCCCTGCGGGCGCGTCGCTTAGGCCAGCTACTACTAGCGTGTGCCTTGTGGTGGCCGCTATTGGGGCAGGCAGTAGATGTCGACAGTGTAAGACTTTGGCGCGCACCCGATCACACCCGCTTAGTGTTTGATTTGTCTGGCCCGGCGCAGCACACCTTATTTACCTTAGATAACCCCGACCGGGTAGTGATTGATGTGAGCAACACGCGCTTTAAGGCCGATTTAGCGTCACTTAACTTAAGCGAAACCCCTATTAAAGAAATTCGCTACGCACCGCGTGATGGTAGCAACTTGCGGGTGGTGTTGGATTTATCGACCAAGGTGAACCCCGACAGTTTTTTCTTGCAGCGCCAAGCGGGCGCGGCCGATCGCTTAGTTGTTGACCTAAAAGATCGTGGCCCCACAAGTGCTGGTCCGCCGTCGCCGGTAACTCAGCCGCCAGAAGAGGCGAGCGGCAGTATGCGCGATATTATTATCGCCATCGATGCCGGTCACGGTGGCGAAGACCCGGGCGCCTCCGGCCCTAATCGGCTGCGCGAAAAAGACGTGGTGTTTAAGATCGCCCAAGAGCTGGCTCGTGCGATTAATAATCGGCCGGGTTATGTGGCTAAATTAGTGCGCACCGGTGATTACTACGTGGCCCTGCGCGAGCGGCGCAATATTGCGCGTAAAATGCAGGCCGACTTGTTTATCTCGATTCACGCCGATGCCTTTACCAAGCCCTCGGCCAAAGGCGCCTCTGTGTTTGCCTTGTCGCGCCGCGGCGCCACCAGTGAGATGGCTCGTTTTTTAGCGCAACGAGAAAACGAGTCGGATTTAATTGGCGGTGTCGGCAGTGTTAGCTTAGAGGATAAAGACGAAGTGCTGGCCGGTGTGTTGGTGGATTTATCCATGACCGCCACGCTGGGCGCAAGCTTGCAAGTGGGCGATTACGTTTTAAAGTCTATGGGACAGGTGGCACACTTGCATAAGCATCAAGTCGAACAGGCGGGCTTTGCGGTGCTTAAATCGCCGGATGTACCGTCTATTTTGGTCGAGACGGGGTTTATCTCAAACCCTACCGAGGCTAAAAACTTAGCCAGCAGCCGTTACCGCACAAAATTGGCGGCGCAGTTGCTTAAAGGTATCGAGCAGTATTTTAATCAGTTTCCCCCCGCAGGCACTTACTTGGCCAACAAAAAGTTTGGTCCGGGCGGTGGCGTGACGGAATATATCATCGCCCGCGGTGATACCTTAAGTGAGATCGCCAAACGTTTTAATGTGAGCGTGAGCCAGCTAGAGCAGCTGAATAATCTGAACTCTCAAACCATCAAGGTGGGGCAAACCCTACGGATTCCCACCTCTTAAACGGCAGTAACTCTTATTTATTATGGCTAAAATTAAGCTATTAAGCCCCCGCCTTGCCAACCAGATAGCCGCCGGCGAGGTGGTCGAGCGGCCGTCGTCCGTGGTGAAAGAACTACTAGAAAACAGTCTTGATGCCGGCGCGACGCGCTTGGATGTCGAGGTTGAAGACGGCGGCGTTAAATTAATGCGTGTGCGCGATAACGGCTTTGGCATTGATAAAGAAGATCTCGCCATGGCGCTATCGCGTCATGCCACCAGTAAAATTATGGACTTGGACGACCTTGAGGCGGTGGCGACGTTGGGCTTTCGCGGTGAAGCGCTGGCCAGTATTAGCTCTGTGGCGCGTTTGGCGCTCACTAGCGCCACCGACGAGACCGGTGCCGGCTGGCAAGTGATGGCCGAGGGCCGCGATATGGAGGCCGAGCTTTCACCCGCACCGCACCCGCGCGGCGCCACTGTCGAGGTGCGCGATTTATTTTTTAACACGCCCGCGCGCCGCAAGTTTTTACGCACCGAAAAAACCGAGTACAACCACTTAGAAGATGTGGTTAAGCGCCTGGCGCTGTCGCGCTTTGATGTGGCGTTTACTTTGCGTCACAACGGCCGGGCGATTCACAACTGGCGCCCCGGCGTAGGACAAGCCGAGCGCGAGCGTCGAGTGGCCCAGGTGTGCGGCCCGGCATTTATGGACAATGCCGTGCATCTGGATATCGAGCGCGCTGGTTTGCGTTTGTGGGGGTGGGTGGCGCTGCCGACCTTCTCCCGCTCGCAGGCTGACTTACAACATTTTTTTGTGAATGGGCGCTCGATTCGCGACAAGCTTGTGAGTCACGCGGTGCGCCAGGCGTACCAAGATGTGCTGTATCACGGCCGGCACCCGGCCTATGTGCTCTATTTAGAAGTCGACCCCGCGACGGTGGATGTTAATGTTCACCCCACCAAGCACGAGGTGCGCTTTCGCGATGGCCGCACGGTACACAATTTTATTTTTAGCTCGTTGCACCATGCTCTGGCCGAGGTAACGCCGGGCGCCATGCTCGAGCGCGAGCGTGCCGAGGCGGAAAAAATCCCCGATAACGCCGCCGGGCAAATGTCGCAGCAGTCGGCCATGGCCTTGTCGGGGCGTTCATTCGAGCAGCCGCGCCCCGACGGTGATTGGCGGGCCAGCTACTTTCCTGCGGCTATGGGTGAGGGCGTGGCCGAGGCGCAGCCTCAGGGTTACTCGCCAGCCACCGGTGGCGGCTATGCCCCTAGTGCATCGGTGAGCCGCTTGGCGGATATTGATGATGCCGAAGGCGAGGTGCCGCCGCTCGGTTTTGCTATCGCCCAGCTTAAAGGCATTTATATTCTGGCCGAGAACGCTCAGGGTTTGATCATCGTCGATATGCACGCGGCCCACGAGCGCATTACCTACGAGCGCATGAAAACCTCATTTGCCGAGGGCCGGATTCAGGCTCAACCCCTGTTGGTACCGGCAACTCTGGCGGTCAGTGAAAAAGAAGCCGCTTGCGCCGAAGATAATCCAGATACTTTTGCCGCGCTGGGTTTTGAGCTGCAGCGCGCGGGGCCCGAGTCTTTGTTGATTCGCCAAGTGCCCTCTATTTTGCATGGCGCCAAGGTGGATCAGTTAGTGCGCGATGTGCTGAGTGATTTAATCGAACACGGCGCCAGCGAACGCCTGGGGCAGCATGTGAACGAGATTTTATCGACCATGGCTTGTCACGGCTCGGTGCGTGCTAACCGGCGCTTAACCGTCCCCGAGATGAACGCGCTACTGCGCGATATGGAAGCCACCGAGCGCAGCGGTCAGTGCAACCACGGTCGTCCGACCTGGACGCTGCAGTCGCTGGATGAGCTGGATAAGCTCTTTATGCGCGGGCAATAATAGTGAGCGATTACAAACCCCAGGTGCTTTTTTTAATGGGGCCCACCGCCTCCGGTAAAACAGATTTAGCAATCGGTTTGCGCGACCACTTGCCGGTCGAACTGGTGAGTGTGGACTCGACCTTGGTGTACCGCGGTATGGATATTGGCACCGCCAAACCCAGCGCCGCCGAGCAGGCCGCCGCACCGCACCGCTTACTTGATATTCGCGATCCGGCTGAGCCTTACTCGGCGGCGGACTTTGTCAGTGACGCCGAGCGCGAGATTGCCGATATTCACGCCGCCGGTCGTATTCCGCTGCTGGTCGGCGGCACCATGCTGTACTTTAAGGCGCTGCTGGACGGCTTGGCGCCGATGCCAGCGGCTGACCTCGCCGTGCGTGAGCGTATTGAACGAGACGCCCGCGAGCACGGCTGGGAGTCTGTGCATCGCCAACTGGCCGAGGTCGACCCTAAAATGGCTGCCGAGATTCACCCGAATCATTCCCAGCGGTTATCCCGGGCGCTTGAGGTGTACCTAAGCTCAGGGCAAACCATGACCGAGCTGCGTGAGCAGCAGGCGCGCGCGCGAGGCCCGGTTTTTACCGATCGATTCAATTTGACCCAGCTGGTGATCGCGCCGCGCGATCGTAGCGTGTTGCATCAACGTATTGAGCGGCGCTTTAGCGCCATGATGGCGGCCGGTTTAGTGGCCGAGGTCGAGGCGCTGTATCACCGGGGCGACTTACACAGCGAACTTCCCGCGATTCGCGCGGTCGGTTATCGTCAGGTGTGGGACTACCTCGATGGTCGCCTCGGTTACAATGAAATGATCGAGCGCGGTGTGATTGCCACCCGGCAACTGGCCAAGCGTCAATTCACTTGGTTGCGTGGTTGGGAGGGGGCAAATTGGCTATTTAGTCAAAATATCGATGGAAAAGCGTATTCTCGTGAAGAAATTATACGATTTAGCTTGAATTTCATGCCATCGGGGGCCATATAATATAACTGTGAAAACCCTAGTCAGTTTTTCATGCTTATCATCGCCCCCTTTCAGATCGATCTGAAAGACTTAGGCGTATATTTATTATCTAAAGGAGAACAAAAATGTCAAAAGGGCACAGCTTACAAGACCCTTACTTGAACGTGCTGCGTAAAGAGCGGGTTCCAGTATCTATTTATCTAGTGAACGGTATTAAGCTGCAGGGCCAGGTCGAGTCATTTGACCAGTTTGTGGTGCTGCTGAAAAATACGGTCAGCCAAATGGTGTATAAGCACGCCATTTCTACGGTTGTTCCGTCGCGCGCTGTTCGTGTGCCGCTGCTCAACCCCGCCGAAGGCGAGGGAGAGGGTGACGACGAAGGACAGGGCGAATAACCAACCTTTGAGGTAAGTCATTGTTTTTTGATCGTCCCGATTCAGGTGAACTGGCGGTGCTGGTTCACTTGGATATCTCTAGTGGCCAAGAGCCCGAAGACCCCCGCGAATTTGAAGAATTAGTCCTGTCAGCCGGTGGTGACCCTGTCACCATGGTGTTTGGCTCGCGCGCGCGTCCCCACGCCAAATATTTTGTCGGCACGGGTAAGCTGCAAGAGCTGCAAGAGCTGGTGATTGAGCACGAGGCTCAGCTAGTGATCTTTAACCACACCCTCAGCCCCTCGCAAGAGCGCAATCTAGAGCAGGCGTTGGAGTGTCGGGTGCTGGACCGGACCGGCCTGATTTTGGATATTTTTGCCCAGCGAGCCCGTACCTTTGAAGGCAAATTGCAGGTAGAGCTGGCGCAACTTAGGCACATGTCGACCCGTTTAGTGCGCGGCTGGACTCACTTGGAGCGCCAAAAAGGCGGTATTGGTCTGCGTGGCCCCGGTGAGACTCAGCTGGAAACCGACCGTCGTTTATTGCGCGGCCGTATTAGCACGATCGAGAAGCGCTTATCTAAAGTGCGTACCCAGCGTGAGCAGGGCCGCCGCGCTCGTCAGCGAGCGGCGATTCCGACCGTGTCACTGGTGGGTTATACCAACGCCGGCAAGTCGACGTTGTTTAACCGCATTACGGGCTCCGATGTCTTTGCCGAAGATCAGCTTTTTGCCACGCTCGACCCGACCATGCGGCGAGTCGAGCAAGATGATATTGGCGCGATGATCTTGGCCGATACCGTGGGCTTTATCAGCCATTTGCCGCACAAACTAGTGGAGGCCTTTAGGGCGACGCTGGAAGAGGCGGCGAGCTCTAACTTGCTGCTCCACGTAATCGACTCGGCCGCCGATGAGCGCATGCACTATATCGAGCAAGTTGACGAGGTGCTGGACGAAATTGGCGCTTCGGAGCTGCCGCAAATTCGGGTTTACAATAAAGTGGACCTGATTGGGCTGGAGCCTCGCATTGACCGAAATGATACCGGCAGCCCTGTCGCGGTATGGCTATCGGCGCAAAGCGGCGCTGGCTGTGAGCTGTTGCAACAGGCGATATCTGAGCTGTTGGGTGAGGAGATCATTCAGGGTGAGTTGATTTTGTCTCCCGCTGATGGTCGCCTGCGCGCCCGGTTATTTGAGCAAAACGCCATTGGCGGTGAGCGCTATCGCGATGATGGCGCCAGTGTGCTGACGTTGCGTATCCCGGCGAGCGATTTATTGCGTATTTTGAGTGCTGTTGATGTTCAGTTTGACCAGCTGCGCTGGGTCGAGGACGTAGAGCCACCCCAGCAGTTGGCAGAAAATTTCTAAAGCCGTTTGTAAGCGCGTGAGTTCACCCCTAACGCGCAGTATTTGCTAGAATCCAATGGCACCTAAGAAAACCGAATTTCCAGGTAAGCACACGGGGCGGGTTAGCCCTTTGTGCTTACCTTTTATTTTAATAACTGGAGTAAACCTATGGCCTGGAATGAACCGGGAGGCGGCGATAAAGACCCTTGGGGTAACCGCAATGGTAATAAAGGCGATGGCCCGCCGGATTTGGATGAAGCCCTGAAAAAGCTACAGGAAAAGCTCAGCGGCCTGTTTGGCGGTTCGGGCAAAGGTAATAACGGCAGCGGTGGCAGCAGTAGTAGTGGCAGCTTTAGCACCTTGATTATTGCCGTATTGGTGATAGGTGCGTTGCTTTACTTGTTTGCCGGTATTTATCAGGTTGATGAGAAAGAGCGCGCCGTGGTGTTGCGCTTTGGTGCCTTTCACGAGATTAAGCAGCCGGGGCTGGGCTGGAATGCGCCCTTGGTTACCGAGGTCTTTATCGAGAACGTGACCGAAGAGCGCCAATACCCAAGCCGTGGCTTGATGTTGACCGAAGACGAAAGCATTGTTGAGCTGCCGATTACCGTGCAGTACAACGTCAACGACGTAAAAGCCTATGTGTTGAATGTTCGCGACCCCGAGGTGAGCTTGCGTCATGCGGCTGATTCGGCGCTGCGTCACGTGGTGGGTTCGACCGAGCTTGAGCAAGTGTTATCTGAAGGTCGTGGCAAAATAGCCGACGAAGTGGAAGCGCGCTTGCAGCAATACCTCGACAGTTACGGTACCGGTATTTTAGTGCGCGACGTCAATATTCAAGAGGGGCGCCCGCCCGAGGAAGTGCGCGCTGCCTTTGATGATGTGATCAAAGCTAAAGAGGATGAAGAGCGCCTTAAAAACGAAGCACAAGCCTACGCCAATGGCGTGGTGCCCGGTGCTCGTGGTCGCTCGCAGCGTCTGCTAGAAGAGGCCGAGGCCTATCGCGCCGAGGTAACCAGTCGCGCCGAAGGTGAAACTTCACGGTTCTTGAACTTGTTGGCTGAGTACAAAAAAGCGCCAGAAGTGACTCGCGAGCGTCTCTATATCGAGGCGGTTGAACAGGTGATGGGCAATGCCTCTAAGGTGTTGGTCGATGTCGAAGGTGGCAATAACATGATGTACTTGCCGCTGGACAAGCTGATGCAAGAGGGCGCTAATGCCAGTGGCCCTGCGCGGGCAACGCTCACGCAAGATCAATTGCGCCAGATCAGTGACTATGTGTCGCGCCAACTTGGCCGTGACAACAATACTCGTCAGGGGGTGCGCTAATGTCTAATCGTTCATTTTTAGGCTTGATTGCCGTTGTTATCCTGCTCGCGGTGGGCGCCAACAGTGTGTATATCGTATCCGAGTACGAGCGTGCGGTAGTGCTGCGCTTTGGTCGCTTGATTAACCCTGACGTGGCACCGGGGCTGCACGTCAAAATTCCGTTTGCTGACAAATTGCGTAAATTTGATGGCCGTATTTTGACTACCGATGCTCGTCCTGAAAGTTTTTACACCATTGAAAATAAGCGTCTGATTGTCGACTCTTACTCTAAATGGCGGGTGCAGGATGTGCAGAAGTATTACAAAACCACCGGTGGTGACGAAACGGTTGCCGCCAGCCGTTTGGCCAACCGGGTTGCCGATGTGCTGCGTAACCAAGTCGGTGGGCGCACCTTGCACGAGGTGGTCTCGGGTAAGCGCGACGAGTTGATGCACGAGCTGACCGTCGAACTCAACCAAACCGCCAATGAGCTGTTGGGTATTGAGGTGTTGGACATTCGCGTTAAGCGCATCGACCTGCCCGAAGACGTGAGCCAATCGGTGTTTGACCGGATGTCTGCCGACCGCGAAAAAGAAGCTCGTGAGTACCGCTCTAAAGGTGCCGAGCAGGCCGAAGTAATTCGCGCCGATGCCGACCGACAAGTGGCAGTGCTTGAGGCCAATGCTTATCGCGATGCCGAAAAGATCCGCGGTGAAGGCGATGCCACTGCCGCAGCGACCTTTGCCGAGGCCTATCAGCAAGATGCCGACTTCTACGCTTTCGTCCGCTCATTAACGGCTTACAAAAACTCGTTTGCCAATAAGAGCGACCTGATGGTGGTGGACCCCGAGAGTGAATTCTTTCGCTACTTGAAGGATCCGCAGGGCACAAAATAGGCGATTTATCGCTCAACATTTGCCACGGAAAGATGGTAAAATCCCCCAGCCGGGCCGTAAGGCCCGGTTTTTTTGTGTCAGGAGAGTGGTCTCGCACCGATCAATCTGACGAGCGCGGTGTGTTTGGTGTTTGCCTGCTGCCGCTGCCTCATCTGTTAAACCCTTTTTTGCCTGCGGTTTGAATGCTGCTGGCTGAACGTAAAACGAACCGACAGAGTCTGTTATGACTTACGCCGATCGCTGGCTGTTGCCTGATGGGGTGGAAGAAATCCTCCCTGCCGAGGCACGGCCGATAGAATTATTGCGCCGCAGGTTGCTGGAGCTTTACCGCACCTGGGGTTATGACATGGTGATTCCGCCCCTGCTGGAATACACCGATTCACTGCTTATTGGCCTGGGCCGCGATGTGGATTTGCTGACCTTTAAGGTCACCGATCAGCTCAGTGGGCGCACCTTGGGTATTCGCGCCGATATCACCCCGCAAATTGCCCGTATGGACGCTCACAGCTACAAGCGCGATGGCGCTAACCGCCTGTGTTATGCCGGCCATGTGGTGCACACCAAACCAAAAAATCCGCTGGCGACCCGCACCCCGATTCAAGCCGGTGTTGAGCTATACGGCGAGCCGGGTTTACCGGCCGATGCCGAAGTCGTATCGCTGCTGGCCGAGTCACTGCGCACGGCGGGTTTGCCCCGTTTGCACATCGATTTGGGCCATGTGGGCATCTACCGCGCGTTAATGGCTAAAGTGGATGTAGAGCCGGCCCTCAAAGATGCCTTCTTTGCCATGCTACAACGCAAGGCAGTAGCCGAGATCGAGCAGTGGGTGGCTGACAATATCAGCACGCCAGCTATCGCAAAAGTGCTGCTGGCGCTGCCCGGCTTGGCCGGCGGCCGTGAAATTCTGGCCAATGCTCGCGCCCTTTTTGCCGCCGTGGCGAGCGATGCGGTTACCGCAGTTGATCAGTTGGCCGGTATTGCCGATGTGATCGAGCAGCGCTACCCCGAGGTTGAGCTGTACTTTGATTTGGGTGAGCTGCGCGGTTACCACTATTTAACCGGGTTGGTGTTTGCCGCTTTTGCGCCCGGCTACGGCAACCCCATTGCCAGCGGTGGTCGCTACGATCACATTGGTGAGGTGTTTGGTCGCCGTCGTCCTGCTACCGGTTTTGCGGTGGATATTACTGCGCTGTCCAAGTTGGGCTTGCTCAGTGCCGATAAGGGCATTTTGATCGGTGTGGTAAACGATGGTAGTGATGCGCAGTGGGCCGCTATTGGCGCCTTGCGGGCCGAGGGTGAACGCGTGGTTAGCGCAGAGTCGCGCGCTGCATTAGCCGGCCTTGGTTGCGATCGAGAGTTGGTTAAGCAAGACGAACAGTATCGGGTGGTAGCGCTTTAAGCTGCCGCTTGGTGCTTCATTGAATTTACATTTAGTTTAGAGAGTAAGGCCAAAACATGGGCAAGAATGTCGTGGTATTAGGCACCCAGTGGGGTGACGAAGGTAAAGGTAAAATCGTCGACCTGCTGACCGATCAAGTGTCGCTGGTTTCCCGTTTTCAGGGCGGCCACAATGCCGGCCACACGTTGGTGATTGACGGTAAGAAAACTGTTTTGCACCTTATCCCCTCTGGCGTCTTACGCGAAGGTGTGACCTGTTTGATTGGCAACGGGGTGGTGCTCTCGCCCGAGGCGCTGTTTAAAGAGTTAGCCGAGCTGGAAGACGGCGGTGTGCCGGTGCGTGAGCGTTTGCGTTTGTCGCCTGCCTGCCCGTTGATTTTGCCTTATCATATTGCCCTTGACCAAGCTCGTGAGTTAAAGCGCGGCAAAGATAAAATCGGTACCACCGGCCGTGGTATTGGCCCCGCTTACGAAGATAAAGTCGCCCGCCGCGGGTTGCGCCTTGGTGACTTGCTCGACATGGAAAGCTTTGCCAAAAAACTTCAGGATGTGATGGAGTTTCACAACTTCGCGCTGACCGAATACTACAAAGTCGATGCGGTGGACTACGAGGCCACCCTTGAGCAAGTTAAGGCGTGGGCTATCGAGCTTAAGCCGATGATTGCCGACGTGACTGATATTTTACATACTGCGCGCGAAGAAGATCGCAGTATTTTGTTTGAGGGTGCGCAGGGTTCGCTGCTAGATATCGACCACGGCACTTATCCGTTTGTGACCAGCTCTAACACCACCGCTGGCGGTACCGCTACCGGTTCTGGTTTTGGTCCGCTGTATCTTGATTACGTTTTGGGTATAACCAAGGCTTACACTACCCGTGTTGGCTCTGGCCCTTTCCCTACCGAGCTTGATTGTGAAGTTGGCCGTCACTTAGGTGAAAAAGGCCACGAGTTTGGTGCCACCACTGGCCGTCAGCGTCGCTGCGGTTGGTTTGATGCGGTTGCTGTGCACCACGCCAATCGCATCAATAGCGTAACCGGCATATGCTTAACCAAGCTCGACGTACTGGATGGTTTAGAGACCGTTAAAATTTGTATTGGTTATCAGGATTTAAACGGTAACCCCATGCCGATTCCGTTTGATGCGGATGGTTGGGACCGCGTACAGCCAATTTATGAAGAGATGCCCGGCTGGAGCGAATCGACATTTGGTGTTCACGCCCTAGAAGAATTGCCGCAAAATGCGCGCAACTATATTAAACGCCTAGAAGAGTTGTTGCATACACCGGTGGACATTATCTCTACCGGACCGGATCGGGTAGAGACTATCGTGCTGCGCCACCCGTTTGCCGAGTAAAAGATAGCGCTTAAAAAGACATACGGTGCAAACCGAATCGGTTGTCTTTTACAGTAAAAAGCCCGGGCTGTTGTCTCGGGCTTTTTTTTAACCGTTATAAAGGGCATTCGGTTTTGGAGTGCCACCGCTTGGCTCTAGCAGGTATTGCGTGCCGTTTCGCCTATCAAGCGACAAAATCGTGCCACTCTACGCCATCGGGCTGATAAGTTGGCGGTAATCTGGTATGTTTCGCTAGCCTTTTCATAATTCTGTTACATAAATATTGTAGGCGGGCGATCAAATTGCCTACGCGCATTTGCGCGCCTAGTAAAAAAACGGCCGAGATCGGTCGCTAGCAGCAATAATAACGAGATCGTGTTTTATGGATGAAAACAAAGAGGCGGACGTGACTCCCCCCGGTTCTTCGCTTGCGCTGATGCCGTTACCCAAAAGGTATGGTTTGTTTGGCGTGCTCGCGCTTATGCAAATTTTGTTGGTTGCGAGGGTCGCTTGGCAAGCCGATTGGTCTTGGTTGCAGTTTTTTAATACCGCTGCGATTTCGGCTTTTTCTGTCGTGGTATTTTTTTTACTCTGGTACTCGGCGCTATCACAGCTGCGTTACCGCTGGACGGGGACGGTTACAAAAGCTGTGATTGCCATCTATGCGTTGCTGCTGGTTTACCACTGGTTGCGACTTGAGCCCTTATCTTTTTTGATCGTCTACAAAAACGGCGCCGACTTGTTGACCTGGGAGGCGGTAGATTACCTGCTTAGTAATGCTTCTGTTGTGGGGTGGGTCGCACTGCTGGCGGCCGTGTTTGTGGTGATCTGGCTGTTTCGGCGTTATGAGATGGTTGGCTCGCCTCTGCGGCACCCTGCTAAGGTGCCGGCCCTTATTGTCCTTTTACTTTTAAATATCGTTTCTGTGGCGGCCTTCTCGTCCTCTCGTAATGAGATTGTCGAATTCAGTGCCTCGGTGTACCGCTATTTTCAATATGATGACACGGACTGGAATGATCACGAACCTTATCCGTACTTAAAAAAATCGGACGGGGCGAATGATCATTTTGATGCCGATTTTGCCCCCAACGTGTTTGTGGTTATGCTGGAGTCGTTTAGCGCTGAGTATATTGATAAGGTCGAAAATGGGCAGCCGGTTACCCCGTTTTTTAATCGCTTAAAAGATGAAGGGTTATACGTAAATAACTTTTTTAGCGCCTCGGTCGAGACCAGTAAAGGCCAGTTTGCGACTCTGTGCTCTGTGTACCCCAGTTACCGCACCAATGTTTTTACCAGTTACCCTGATAACAATTTTCATTGCTTGTCACATATTCTGCAAGAGCGTGGCTATACCACGGTATTTATGAAGGCGTTTCACAGCTTGGGTTTTGAAAATACCGGAGATTTTGTGGCCGCTAATGGTTTTGAGTATGCCCACGGGATGGACGGCAAGTTTGTAACCCCGCAAGAGCGCAAGCAGTACAAGATAGGGTGGGGGATAAGAGATGATATTTTTTATCGCAAAACGTTCGACTACCTTGACTCGCTAGAGAAATCTAACAGAGATAATCCTAAGAAAAAGAGCCCGTTCTTTGTCACAACCATGAGCGTGACGAATCATATGATGTTTGATGATATACCACCTGAGCATCGGTATATCCACGCCAACCCGCAATCGCATCAAGATAATTATGCCAATTCGATGTACCTGACGGATCAGTATCTTAAGGTGTTTTTTGAGGAGTTGAATAAACGCGACTATTTAAAAAACAGCGTGGTTGTGGTGCTGGGAGACAACGGCTTTCCGATGGGCCAACACAACAATTACCACAATACCAAAACGGTGTATAACGAGCTTTTTAAAACACCTCTGCTCGTTTGGTGGCCGGGGCATGTTAAGCCCAAGGCTGTTACAAATACGGCCAGGTCGCAATTGGATGTGGCGCCGACCGTGACGGATTTACTTGATATTGATACCAATCATCACTTTGTGGGTGGCAGTGTCTTACGTGCACCGGCAGGCGACTATTTTGTGCCCTTGATTCAGCCCTTTGACGGGACGTATCTCGCATCACTGCGGTATCCCTATAAATACGTGAAGCATTTAAAAACGGGGAAAGAGTCTTTGTTTGATCTCCGCCAAGACCCGCAAGAGCGCACTGACTTGATGGCTGAACGAGAGTCGCCGGACACCCCGCTGCCTTGGGGTGTTCCCCTGGCGAGTTTGCGGCACGACGTTCAGGTGTTAAAGCGCAACGAGGCTTTGCTGAAAGAGGATCGCATTTACCCGTCTGGCGAGCGGGACAATGTCCGAGTGGTTTTTACGGCGAACCGTATTGGCGAGGGCCAACCGCTGATTTATCGGGTGTTAGGCGACACAGATGGCGTCTCGGTGGCGATCACCATTGAGCCTTATGTTAAAGCAAAAGGAACAACCTTTTTAGCGGATGTGTCGCGCTCTGATGCAGAGGTTTTTGCGGTTGCCGCCGAGCGCTTTGAGCCGGGCGTTAGCCGGGTGAGCTTTGAGGTTTATGTCGACGATGAGCTAAGTTCTACCACCTCGGGTGATGTTTTTGTCAGTACCGAGGAGGTTAGGTTATTGTCAGACTTGGGGGCACAAGGGCAGCAAGACTGGGGCTCGCTGCACACCAATCGCAGCGTGCGTGGTGGCCCGTTAAGAGTGGCGGGTAACTCTTATGGTTTTGGCCTGGGTACACACGCGAGCAGTGACTACCGCGTTAATTTAGATCGCGACTATGAGATGCTTTATATTGCTTTTGGTCTCGATGACGAATCCGCTTGTGGGAACGGTGCTAAGTTTAGAGTGTTTGCCGACGGAGAGGCTATTTACATCAGTGAGCGCATTAAAAGTGGTGAGTTTGATTCGGCACTGTTGAATGTTGCCGGCCATAGTCACTTGCGCCTGAGCACACGCAACTTGGGCAATGGCGCCTGCGATCATACTAACTGGATTAATCCAGTGCTGTTTCGTCAGAACCCAGCGGCCCTTTAGCGTGGCAGGTTTGAGTGCCTGAGGTTAAGGCTAACTTCGTCTCGCAGTGAGGTAAATACCCCAACCTCTTCGGCTAACTCGGGCCAGCGTTTGACGCTGTTAATGACCTCATCGATAACGGCGTTGGCTTGCTGTTCGCTAAAACGGGTAATCAGTGTAGCCACTTGCAACAGATCGTGGCGGGTAAAATGGTCGCGCTTACCGTTGATGGACATTTGATGGCTATTAACCCACGGGGAGCCTGGTTTGTAACTGTAAGCGATGTCGTAGCCGGGCGCCAAACGCCAGTTAAAGTCGTCATCGACAAAAAAGGCGGTGTTTTTTGTATGGTCATCGTGGTTGCGAGCAATCACATTAAATACCATGCGGCGATAAATTTGCTTTTGCTCAGGTATTGTCAGGTTCAGCTGCCGGGCGACCGTTAGTAGCTCTTCGTAACTGAAATAACCGGGCTGTTTATAATCGGCATGCGCCATCGCGCATAGTGTGAGCATGTGATATTTTTGGTTGTTCTCCCGGTCAAAGCGCTTGGTCATAAAGTGGCTGCGGCCATTCTCTGTCAGAATTTCGCTGGGGGCCATGTCTATGCCGCAGTTGCGCGCCATCTGGTAGTAGGCGTACTCCATTAAGCCGTAGCCTTTGGGGTCACCAAAAGTTTCCCGGTCAGCGTGGTGCTCGGCCACGCCATCAAATTTTAATAGGTAGTGCTCAAAGCCGTCTGGTGCATCTACTTGCCCGGATACAATGTGTGTTCGCGCTCTATTGATGGCGATTACCGCTTTGGGGCGGGCGCCGCCAGCTGAGGTACCCACTTGCAGTAGGTGTGTCATCGCGCCGCTGTTGTATGCGGTAACGTCTAGGTCATTGCGGGCATTTAGAACCTGCTGCGCCAGGGTGACCAGCTCTGAAAGCTGTAAGTTGTTGGCTTGGTTATTAAATGGGTTGATGGCGGTTTGGTACTCTAAGGCGCCCATACCCCGGGTGCCTGTGTAGAGTAATCGGTCGATGGCGCTGAACTGAGATTTGTCCAGCCCTTGGCGGGCCAGCCAGCTATTAATAAGGGCGTTGCCAAAGTCATCGGGAAGAGAGTCGGCAAAGGCGGCCGGCAGCCCTCGGAACGTGTTTGGCGAAAGCGCAGGAAACTGATACACCGCCGCTGTAAGCGGCATGTAAAGTGGAGCAATAGAGAACCCCTCTGCAAGCCATGAGCGCTCGTACTCAAACGTTGCATAAGGTGAGTCGTCGGTATAGGCGAGGGTGCCGACATCGACTCCCATAAACTGTACTTTGCAGGCATTGGCCACCATGTTTTTGCCTTCTCCTTTATTGGTCCCGGGTTTTTAAGCGCTGGCGAGCGGCGAGCCGTTCGCCGACTCCTGCAGAGGGCTCCCTGACGCCCGCTGCGCTAGACTGGGTTTGACGCCAGACATCGGTAGGTCGAACCGTGGGCTGGGGTATCAGCGAGTCTAGGTTTTCTAATAGGTTGAGTTGGCGTAATAGGGTCAGCAATACCATAACGCTGCAGCTGCCCTTTTTGAGGTTGCGGTAGGTTTTGGGGGTAATATCAATACGCGCAGCCATATCGGCCTGAGTAATTTGCAAGGCCTTGCGGCGCGCTTCAATGCGGGCAAACAATTGCTCGGCAATGACTTCGTCGGTCATGGCGGCGCTAATTTTTTTCATGGGTAATAATATACCTTATTTTAGCGATTAACAGGTTTAAGGGTATTATAGTACCTCTTTTGTGCAGAGTTTACATTTTGGATCTTATTTTACCCTTTTTGTTCATTTTAGGCTTTTATAGGTAATATTTTACCTTTTTTGGTGGGCGTTGTCTTTTGATACAAACTATTTGAGTTGAGAGTGTAGAAATAGCCGGCAAAGCTCTGGTGAGAGCCTTGTTGCCTGTAGGTGCGGCATCTATGATGGTTAAATGAATGTTGCAAATAATTTGGGCCACAAGGATTGCGCGCATGATCATGGTTCTACAGTCAGGAGTGACTCTGCGATGTTTGCTAATAGGTGGTTTAGTGGTGGCGCTTAGTGGGTTTACGGGCTGCAGCTCGGCGCCAGATCGTAGCGGTATTGCGAAGGGGTACGCCGGTGAGCCGCCCACTGACACTGACCTGGCTCGATGGGTGTCACAACTGCGTGACAATAGCACGGCTATAGAGGGGGACTCGGGTGTTCATTTGTTGGGCGCCGGTACCGAGGCCTATGCAGCGCGTTTGGCCTTGATTGCTGCGGCTGGCGAGAGTATTGATGTGCAATACTACTTGTTTCACCAAGATGCGACCGGGACAGTTCTAACGTGGTCTTTGTGGCAAGCGGCAGAGCGTGGCGTAAAAGTACGCTTGTTATTAGATGACCTGGAAAAGCGCCCCGACGATTTTCCTATTAATATACTCGATGCCCACCCCAACATTGAGGTACGGCTGTATAACCCGTTTTACCGTCGCAGTGGCCGTGCATTGCAAATGTTGGGGCAGTTTGCCCGGCTTAACCACCGCATGCACAATAAATCGCTAACCGCCGATAACCTTGCGACGGTAGTCGGCGGGCGCAATGTGGGCGATGAATACTTTGACGCTAACAAGCGAGTTAATTTTGGTGACCTCGATGTGCTTGCGGTAGGCCCTGTGGTGAGCGAAGTCTCCAGTGCATTTGATCGCTATTGGAACAGTGAGTTGGTGTATCCCTATCAAATGCTCACGAACAACGGTGGCGTAGAGCAAGGTGATAAAGCCCGAGCCCAGGCCCAAGTTGAGCAGAGTATTACGGCGTTGGAGGGTAGCCCTTATGCCGATGCATTGGTCGACTCGGAAATTGCTAAACACTTAAAAGATGCCAGCCTAAGCATGGCATGGGCGCCTATGGCCCTGTGGGTCGATAAGCCCGATTTGGTGGCCATGAATGCGCGCGAGAGCGGTGGTACTTTTGTGATCGACCGCTTGCTGACCTTGTTTGGCAATGCAGAGAAAGAGCTGTTTTTGGTGTCGCCTTACTTTGTGCCACGTAACATTGGTACCGAGCTGCTTACCGAGAAAGCTGAGGCTGGCGTTAAGGTGACCGTTGTTACCAATGCTTTGGCTGCGACCGATGTCGTCGCGGTACACAGCGGCTATGCTAAGCGGCGTAAAACATTGCTTAAGCATGGCGTTAATGCCTATGAGATTAAAGCCTCTCCCGATGTCGATCCAAAAGCATGGAGTATTGAATCCAACTCGAGTTTGCACGCAAAAACCTTTGTGATTGATCGGCGCTGGGTGTTTGTTGGCTCATTCAATCTCGATCCGCGCTCCGCTTGGCTCAACACCGAGATGGGTATTTTGATTGACTCGCCCAAGCTTGCCGAAACCATGCTGCACAACATGCAAGGGATGATCGATAAAGTGGCTTACAAGGTAGAGCTGGCTAATGACGACTTAGTCTGGATCGATACCTTTAATAAAAAGCGTTACGACACAGAGCCTAATGCTGGCTGGTGGCGGCGTTTTAGTGCTGGGTTTATGAGTTTTATGCCGGTGGAAGCGCAGCTATAACAAACAACTTAGCCGGCGTTGAGAGCGCCGGCTAAGTTATATTCACTTTACTTTTTACGCTTCTCGGGGCGGCGCCATTCGTCGCCCTGTTTGCAGAATGAGTAATCTCCCCGCGAGTGCGCGCCACTTTTATCGGTCAGTTCGATACCGGTGAGCCGGCAACGGTTGCCCTGCTCGTCAGTGCTGGTATTGAGTGGCGTTAAACGGGCGCTGTGTCCTTCGTATTGCCATTGTCTCGCTTCGCCATCCTGATTGTTGTTTAGCGTGTCGCTTAGAGTTGTACTTAGGCTGTCCCAATCGCTGCGGCTAAAGTTGCTGGCCGCTGTTTTGGTTACCACCCACTTGCCATTTTGTTGGCACACATCGGCGTGATAAAAGTCGCGGCGATTTTCGTCGTTGCGTAAATCGATAATGGCATTGCGACATTCGGTACCATTGTTGCGGTAGCTGTATTTGATCTTAACCCGGCCGCGTAAGTTTGATGTGTCAGACTGCCAATTGATGGTGCGTAAGTCGGGTGTGGTGTTTAGGGCTTCGCCAATACGCTCTTTAAACGACGACACCTCAGCGGCACTGAGCTCGCTGATAACACTGCGGTTCATAAATTGGAGGTTGGCGCCAAAGGCGGTGTTGCCTGCGAGCAACAGTGTCAAGCCTGCAATGAGACGGCGGTTGTTCATAGGTACTCCGAGACTAATCCTTGTAAGAAACAGGCGCGTAAGTAGTGAGCGTTTTGGCCATGCTACACTGACGCTGCCAAGCATTAGCTTATGATAGCGTGAACCCGCCGTGAGCGCAGTAAGTCACCGCAATAAAACCAGGATCGCCGGTATGGAGTTAACAATTTCATTTGTTTGGGGGTTGCTACAGCAGCTGCTGATTTGGGGGCACTTGCTGTTGGTTATCACCTTTTCGGTGCGGGTTATTATGCTGCGCCTACCGGTGGGCGTTTCACTCGCTTGGCTGTTGGTGTTGGTGCTGCTGCCCTACGTGGGGGTGGGGCTGTACCTATTGTTTGGCGAACGGTTTTTAGGGGTTAAGCGCTCGGCTCGCACCGCCCGCCTAAAGCAGGCGTATCTTCATGCGCGGCGCAACGGGCCCCATAATCACCCCGAGAGCTGGCGTGACAGTCACCCGGCGAGTCAGGCGTTAGCGCGCCTTGAGTATCATACCTCGGGCATCCCGCCACTGGGGGGCAACCGGGTTGGCTTTTTACAAGGCGCCGAGCACATTATCGATGCGCTGGTGGCGGATATCGACCGCGCCGAGCAGTTTTGTCACCTTGAGTTTTATATTTGGCAGTCGGGCGGTCTAATCGAGCGGGTGGTTGATGCCTTGCTGGCGGCGGCTGGGCGCGGCGTACTTTGCCGTATTATGCTTGATGCGGTGGGCAGCTCGGTATTTTTTTCATCGTCCGCTTTGCACCGTTTGCAAGTGCCCAACATCACCGTTGTAAAAGCGTGCCCCATTCGTTTTATGCCTTGGCAGTTGGCCCGCTACGATCTGCGCAACCACCGTAAAACCGTTATTATTGACAATAAAGTTGCCTATATGGGCAGCTTTAACTTGGTGGACCCAGCGCACTTTAAAGTTGACGCCGGTGTGGGCCAATGGATCGATATGATGGCGCGTATCGAGGGGCCGACTGTTCCGGTGTTTGACGGCGTGTTTCGCTGGTACTGGAACATTGAAACCGCAGATGAGCTGCCGCTGCTTGAGCGTGACATTGAGTCGGATGATTCGCCCGCCTTGTTGCAGGCTGCCCCCTCCGGGCCAGATGTGGCCAAAGAGAGTATCTTAAGCGCACTGCTGCAAGCCATTTACGCCGCGGTTGAATCTGTCGATATCGTTACGCCCTATTTTGTACCGGGCGAGGCACTCGAGCAGGCTTTAAAAATTGCTGCGCGGCGCGGTGTGAAAGTGCGATTAATTGTGCCGGAAAAAGTCGATTCGTTTCTGGTGCGCCATGCCAGTCACTCGTATTTTGCTGGCATGTTGGAGTCAGGGGTAGAGGTCTATACCTACAGTGCAGGGTTGCTGCATACCAAGGCGGTGGTGATCGACTCCGCCCTGGCTTTTTTTGGTACCGTCAATCTCGATTTGCGTTCGCTCTGGCTTAACTTTGAAATGACCATGATCATTTATGATCGCGCTACCGCCGCAGAGTTGGGTGGGTTTTTGGATGAGTACCGCGCGGATGCCGACGCTTTAAGCCTGAGTGTTTGGCGCCAGCGCAGCGCCATGTCACGATTTTTTGAAAACATTACCCACTTGTTTAGCCCGTTGATTTAACGGGCGGCTACCCACTCTTTTTAACAAACTCCGTCAAAATCACAATGCGGGTGCCGTTAACCCGGCCCTCGATGTGAGCGGGGTTGTCGGTGAGGGATATGCCTCTAACCGCCGTGCCGCGTTTGGCGACAAAGCTGGTACCTTTAACGTTTAAGTCTTTAATAATGGTGACGGTATCGCCGGCGGCGAGGATCGCGCCGTTGCTGTCTTTGTGCACCACCGCGTGCTCATCAGCCGTGGTAATGCCGGCCTCGGCCCAGGCGCGAATATCGTCTTCTAGGTAGGCCATATCCAACTGCTCTTGCGCCCAGGTTTCACTGCGCAGCTCGTGCAGCAGTCGATACGACAAAACCTGTGCGGCGGCGGTGGTGCTCCAAACGCTGGTGGTGAGGCAGCGCAAATGATTCACATCGGTGGGGGCGCCGGCCTGCTCGGTGCAGATGGCGCATAGCGCTAAGCGGTCGTCTTGGTCATCGCTATTAGGCAGATGATAGGTGGCAAGCGCCGCCTCAGCGTTGCACAGCTCACATTGGCCTGCGCAGCGCTGTTTAAGATCGTTATCCAGTGACATAGTAAAGCCTAAAGAGGTAAAGCCGCGCATTATGCCCGAGCGCGCGGCACTTGTCTTTTGCCTGGCGGTTGGTTTGCTAGCTAAACGCTGCGGCGAACGTGTCGTGGCCATTGACTAACGGGTAGATTCTGCCGAGTGTGGATTTGTGATCCAGGCAATAAGCTAAAGCGCCGGCGACGTCCTCACGGGTGATAATTTGTGCGTCTTTATCGTTTGGCATCTCGGTGCTAAGCAGGCCGGTGGCGGGCTCGTTGGTCAGCCGGCCGGGGCGCACAATGGTGTAGGGCACATGGCTGCGCAGTAAATGGTCGTCGGCGATTTTTTTGCACACCGAGTAGTGCTTAATGGCGGCCGGGCCATTGTTTGGGTCCTCGGCGCCGCGCGAGCTGACCATCACAAATTGTTTGATGTTGTGCTTTTGGGCTAAGTCGACTGCGCGCATCGCGCTCCACATGTCCACTAAAATCGTTTTATCGGCACCGGTGCTGGCGCCTGAACCGGCGCTAAATACGATCTTGTCACAGCCTTTTATTGCGTGCTCAAAGTCCTCTTCTAGGTTGGCGACCACCACCTCCGCCCCCAGCGCCTCAAGAGCTGGCGCTGCACTGCGCACCATGGCTCGTGGCCGCTCGCCGCGCTCGCACAGCAGTTTGACTAAGGTTTGGCCGATCTGGCCGTTGGCGCCAATAATTAGAGTCGTCATAGGAGCTCCTAGGTGGGGAATAACATCATTTGCTGGTATGGTAACGCGCTCAGCTAGCGGGCGCGAGCCGCCCTTAGCGTACCCCATTAATTGATTCGACAGAGGTGATGTATGTCTAACACAGTAGTAATTACCGGCGCTAATCGCGGTATTGGTTTGTCGTTTGCGCAGTTATACTTAGCGCGCGGTTATACCGTGTACGCGGCTTGTCGCAGCGCATCGGCCGAGCTGAGTGGTAGTGGGGCAAAGGTGATAGAAGGCGTTGATGTTGGCACTGATGCCGGAGTCAAAAAATTAGATGATGCGCTGCAGGGCGTAAGCATTGATTTGCTGATTAACAACGCGGGCATTTTGCACAATGAGAGCTTAGGGCAGCTTAATCTCGATACCATTCGCGCCCAGTTTGAAACCAATACGCTGGCACCACTGCGGATCACCGATAAGCTTTCCGACCGTTTAGCGGATAATGCCAAAGTTGCGTTAATTACCAGTCGTATGGGTTCTATTACCGATAACACCAGCGGTGGACGCTACGGTTACCGTATGTCCAAGGCCGCCTTAAATGCGGCAGGTATGTCGCTGGCGTGCGATTTAAAACCGCGCGGCATTGCAGTGGCAATTTTGCATCCGGGTTTGGTGGGTACCGAGATGATTGGTGGCCATGGTGATATTACTCCGGATCAGGCGGCCGAGCGTTTAGTGGCGCGTATCGATGAGTTAAATCTGGATAACAGTGGCACCTTTTGGCACTCCAATGGGCAGCAGTTGCCTTGGTAAGTGATAAGCCCACACACGCGGTAGGGCTGGGCGATCCGAACTATCGCTTGGCGTTTTGTGTGGCCAATCGTCCGGCGCTGGACCACTACCCAGCGCTCGATCATATGGCGCCCTTGGTGACGGGCGAGCTACAACATATTGTGGCCAATACCAGCAACCACTGGCGTAAACTTTTTAGTGTTTACGCCAAGTTTTTGTACGCGTTAGGGGGGCAGCCGGATTGGCCCGAGCGCTGGCAGGATTACCGCGATCATCGTTTGTTGCACGCCGGTAGTGAGGTGGCTTTACTGTTTAGCGAACCGGACGTTACCCGCAACGCGGTGCATATTGTGGCCGGTAAAACCTACGCCGCCGAGTTGGGGCTTAAAGGTCTAACCTGGCTCGATAGCTACTTTGCTATCGACCTAGAGCATCGTTTATTGGTGTCGCCTTATCTGGATTACCGGCAGTTATCCAACGAGAAAATTGCTATACTGGTGTCGCTTATTCACCAGCACCGGTTGCTCAATAACGCTGATTAACGAGCGGCGTCTTCTTAAACTCTTATTCAATTCATCATGTCGTGGGACCTAACGAATGAACGTAATGCTGTTGACCTTTGGGCCTAATACCAAAAACCACTATCAAGCATGCTTTGCGATTTTGACTATTTTAAAGGCTCAGCTTAAACCCGCGATTACGGTCTACACCGATGTGCCGGAGTATTATGCAAGCTTTGGCGACAGTATTCATATCGAATACACTTCGCCTGAGCGGCTGCAGCAGTGGCGCGGCGAGCAAGACTTTTTTTGGCGTATAAAATGTAAAGCTGTGCAGGACATGGTGCAGCGTCACCCCGGCGAGCACTTAATGTATGTCGACTCGGATACATTTTTAGCCTCTGAGTTGGACGGTATCGTGCAACAGCTGGATCGTGGTGTGTGTTTAATGCACGAGCGTGAAGGGCGCTTGTCTGAGTTTAGCAGTAAAACTGAGTCGGCCATGTGGCAGGCGCTGCGCGGTGGTTGCTACAACGAGGTTTCAGTCAATGAGAGCACCGCTATGTGGAATGCGGGCGTTATTGCGATTCCGGGTCAAATAAGCCAACAGGTGGCGGATCATGCCGTGCATTTGTGCGACAGTTTGTGCGCCACCCAAGCACCTTGGCGGCTGCTAGAGCAGTTTGCATTTTCACTGGCGCTAGCGCAGAAAGGCCCGCTGGAGCCAGCGGCTAGCTGGATTGGGCATTACTGGGGTAATAAAGATGACTGGAATGCAGCCATTGCTGAGTTCTATTTGACCTCAAAGCTCAAGGCACACACGTTAGAACAAGATCTGCAAGCGCTGGATGGATTTGATTACTCGACTATAGCGCTGCGCCGTAAAACGAAATCGTCAAAAAAACGCTTGGTCCGTTGGTTGAACCAACTAATGCCAGATAAAAAACTACAGTTTTTCTCACCCTAAAACCAAGCTTTTATTTCATGCGCTTTAGGTGCTTGCGCGTTATTATTAGCGTTCTTTTTTCTGTGCCTCTGTTGCGGTTAGCTCCCGCATTAGCGCATTTAAAGTAGTCGAGTGAAACTCGCGCCGGTAAAGTACAAAGACGACTGCGCCCACCGCCGCAATAAAAAAATACGTATTAAAAAACCATGGCAAGATGGCCAGTGAAAAGTAATAGGCACGCAGTCCGTAGTTATAGCTATGGCCCGCCTGATCGATAATTTTTGCAGTGCTTACGGCGTAGCTGCGGCGCTCGTCTTCTGATATGTCTGCATCGTGAGCCGGCGCCGCACCCAATAAAATCGAGCAAAAACCATACTGGCGCATGGCCCAAGTCAGAGTGAAAAAGGCATACACGTAAATGACCAGCAGCAATATAATTTTAAGCTGTAACTGATGGGCCGACATGGCCTCGTTGGCAAATGGCAGAGCGGTGATGGTGATATAGACCTTGTCGATCGAGGCCATAATCGTCACGAAGCCCGCGATAATCAAAATAGAGGTCGACGCCAAGAAAGACACATTGCGCTCTAAACTGGCAATCAGCGCGGTGTCGGCAATACGGTTTTCCCGGCTCAACATCTCAATCATCCAGTTTTTGCGGTACACGTGCAGCACCGAAGCCAGGCAGTGATCGGTGCGGGCGCGCTTGCGCGCAAAGCGGGCGTAACCGGCCCAGCAGATAAGCAGCCAAAAAGCGGCGCCGATGTTTAGATAATCGTGAGGGGTCAACTAACGCTCCTTAAGTGATGCGGTACATCATCTAGTCGATATCCCGTATCTTACTACAGACCAAATGTTATTTTTGCTTTGTATCAAAATTTGACGAGCCAATCGGGAGTGCGTTGGCGGCAACCCTTCGCTAGTATGGGGGTAAGCAAGCCCTTTGGCGGGATAACGCTATGACACATACAACGGCATCCGATCATACCGAGCAATTTGAAGCCCGCTGGCGCCAAGTGCTTGAGCGCGATAAGCGAGCCGACCACGAGTTTGTGTTTGCGGTGCGCACGACCGGCATCTATTGTCGGCCTAGCTGCCCGGCCCGGCGCCCCAAGCGTGAGAATGTTGCCTTCTATACTGACGCACTGGCCGCTGAGGCGGCAGGCTTTAGGACCTGCAAACGCTGCCTGCCCAGGCAGGCGATCACTCCTGGCGATCAAGCTATCGCGGGTGTTTGTCGGGCCTTGCAACAAGCGGTTATTAGCGCCGAGCGCCCCCCGACGGCGGAGCAGCTTGCGGTTGTGGTGAAGCTTAGCGCGTCTCGGTTGCACACATTGTTTAAAGCCGCTGTCGGAATGACGATCAATCAATATACGCAAGCATTACGCAGCGCTCAGGTGCGCGCTGCTCTGGATAAAGGCGCATCGATAACCGACGCGATCTTTGCCGCAGGTTACAGCTCGACCGGACACTTTTATAGGCGTGCCGAACGCGAACTAGGTATGCCGGCGCGCCGTTATCAAAACAAAGGGCAAGCAATGACTATTGAATACACTATTGCCACGTGCGAGCTGGGCCAGTTGTTAGTGGCACGCAGTGAGCGTGGTATTTGCGCTATTGCGCTGGGCGATAGTGGCGATGAGTTGATCGCCGACTTACTCGAACGCTTTTCTAATGCTCAAAAAATTATGCCGAGCGATGATTTCGCCGAGCAAATACAGCAGGTTATTAGCCATATCGAGCAGCCCGGCGCAGCCTCGCTTAACCTGCCGCTGGATATACGCGGCACCGCGTTTCAGCGCCGGGTATGGCAAGCTTTGCAAAATATTAAGCCGGGGCAAACCATTAGCTACCGCGAGCTGGCGGAGCAAATTGGCGCGCCCACCGCGGCACGCGCCGTGGCCAATGCCTGCGGCGCCAACACCTTGGCGGTGTTGGTGCCGTGTCACCGCGTAGTGCGCGGCGATGGTAGCTTGTCCGGCTATCGCTGGGGTGTTGAGCGTAAGCGTGAGCTGCTTAAACGCGAAAAGATGAAATAGTATTGAGCGTACATCGATAAATTGAAGGGGAGCAGCGCTTCCCTAGCTGAAGGCCGTGAGCGCCGTCGATAACCGAGCGGCGAACCTGACGCCGCCCGTGTTTTTTAGAGCGGTAAATTGGACTGAATAAAAGCGTACCTTTGAGGTACGCTTTTAACTTTAAGGGCCTAAAGGCTATAGTGCCTAGCGCTCAAGCCAAGGCGTATTGATATCAGCTTGGCCTCTCGGTAAGTCGCGTCCGGCTCCGATGTTGCTTACTACCACCTTGAATGCAATGTCTTCGCCTAGATAGTCGTAACACCGGGCTTTATGTTCAGCTTGATAATGTTTTCACAGACCTTTCATGGCCGCGCGTGCCCATTTGAGTGCTCCACTGCTTGTCCATACTGGCAGGGTGGCTTGGCGGTACAGCCAGGCCTCGTCTTCACCGCCGAGCGTGAAGCCAAAAGGCGACATTTCTGGTTGTTTGGCTTTGGCCTTAAGTAGCATCTTGAGCGCGGTTTGGTGGCGCTCGGCCGCTGTCGTTAGCGCCAGCTTGGCCTCCTTGGGCCGGTTTAGCATGTACAGTGCCAGGATGCGGTTTAATGGCATATGGCATGCCGCTTCATCCGGGTATTGCTCGGCAAGTTGTAGCACTTTTTGCGGTTGGTTGCGGCGCAGGTAGGCAGCCGCTAAGTCCCAGCGCACGCCTTGGTTATCGTTGGGGTTGAGCTCCAGCAGCAGCTCGGCGTAAGCGCAGGCGCGCTCCAGCTCATTGTGCGCAAAGTAGTCTTCGGCTATTAAATGAATCAGGCTTAGAAACGGGCGGTTTTCCAAAAAGCCCCAGGGCAGTTCCTGCGCTGGCGGTTTTACGTTGAGCGTCAGCTTGATCAGCGCTTCGCTGCGCTGGATAAGCGGCTCGTAAAGCATTTGATTCAGGTCGGGATCATCGCCGCCAGCCAGAAGGTTGAGCAAGTCGCTTATAACCATGGCACTGTGCCAGAGCTCTTTTTGGCGCAGCAGTAGTGGCGCCCAGTCGTCTAAGCACTCCCAGGGTGAAAGCTCGTGCCACAGCTCGGTGGCTGCTCCCCATTTGTCTTCAGCCTGGGCGAGCTTAGGCGGGCTTTGTAGTACGGCCACATCGCCGTGATCTTCAAGGATGTACATGGCTTTTGGCGCGGGCGCGTCGTGCAGCGCCTGCACCAGCTCCATCAATAGAGCGGCTTGTGCCTCAGGGGCATCATGCGCCACCGACCGGAGTGCTCCTACGGGGTCTGAGGTGCAGTGCGTGAGTAGCTCTAGCAACTCCGGATGACCAAAACCTTTGCGTTGCAGGCGAGCCAGCCAAAATTGTGCCCTCGCACGGGCTTGCTCTGTTTCGTTGTTGGCACACAGCAGTGTCAACTCCAGTATCGCCAGCGCTGGCGAATCGGGTGCGACTCGCTGAGCCTGTTTAAACGCCGCCCAAGCGCCGGCGGTATCACCCTCGTCCATCAGCATAGAGGCCTTGCGCTGCCAAGCATCGGCCTGCAGGTTCGAGTCCTTGGCTTGACAGCCCCGCTCAAGCAGTTGTTGGCGCTTGCGGGGTTTGTGCACAATCAAATACACATCCATCATGGGGTCAAACAAGGGCTGATGGCGTCGCGTGAGCGGCCCATTGCCTTTAAACCAAGGCTCTAACAGCGCTAAAGCGCGTCGTTCATCGCCTTCGCTCAACCATTGCATCGCCGTATCTGCCAGCGCCTCGGTGTCTATCCGACTGTGTGGCAACTCGCCCATCGCCTTTTGCGGGTAGCTATCAAGCACATGGCGGAGCATATTGTAATCCTCCAGCATGGGTATATTTTCCATTCGCTCGCAGCACTGTTTGTACTTGCGGCCCGAGCCGCACAGGCAGGGCTCGTTGCGCTTGGGTTTAGGGATGGGGCAGGGCCTGAAATCGTTCGCAGGCAGCGGGGTAATATTGTAAAGCTGTACCCCCATTAAACGGAAAAATTCACTGGGGGAGCCGCTTTGCGGGTTTATGCCTGCGCTCATGGTTGGCGCCAATACGGGGCCGGCCTCGGCCATCCAATCCAAAAAGGGCTGGGGCTCGGGCGATTCCGCCAGCTTGCGACCGGCGATAGAAAGAATCAGAGGCAGTTCGTTGTTGGTTTCCGATGTTTGGTTATGCATGAGTGTGTCGGTGCTGTAGTTAAACTTGTCTTACCTTAACGGTTTGCAGCGCGTTAATAAAGCCGGCTAAGCAAGTGCTTTTTTGGCATTGAAAACCATGTTTCTCACTTTGTACGAATGGTGGTTTGGCGCTTACTTCTGGGCTATTGCCACATACGCTGCCGGCCGTTTATGGTTGCTGGGAGGTATATCCAGTCATTTGGGCCTACAAGCCTAAAGGTTAAATTCTGTTTTCTTGGAGTGTGCCGGTCAATTCACAAGCGCCTCCGTTTTATAGACAGCCCATAAATAGATATTTAGCTTTTTCAGTGTACCGACAGGCGCTAGTCTGCCGAGGTGGTCATGACCTCGTTTTTCATCGTGTTTCAGCGTTGAAGACCAGCTAAGTTCACGAGCCTGTTCTAAAGTGCGCGACGCTCAGCACCCGTTAGAGTGAAAGCATTAACCCCAAGAATTGATTAAAAGTTGCCGCAGCTCCGGGAACCGTTTAGTTGCTGGGGGTGATTAGCTGAACGACTGCGTTAAGTATCTGACTGTTACGGCCATTTTTAATACCGCTGGGCAAATCAACGTTTATCGCCTTGAAAGCATTCCCTTGGAGCCCATGTTAGAGTGGTGTTTGATGTGTTTACCTGCGGGTGGGCATCTTCCTTTTTATACAACCACTTCCGGGACAGAGCACTATGGATACCCTCTACAAACCGTTTCAACAGCGGTCTTTCTGGCAGTTAGCGCCGCTGATGGCGCTGGTTTTATTACTCAGCGGCTGTGGCATCAATAATATTCCCACGTTTGATGAGAAGGTCACTGCCGCCTGGGCTCAGGTGGAAAACCAATACCAGCGTCGGGCCGATTTGATTCCCAATCTGGTAGAAACTGTTAAGGGTTTTGCGGCCCAGGAGCAGGAAACCTTAACGGCGGTGATTGAGGCTCGCTCTAAGGCGACGTCGATTCAGGTGGACGAAAGCATCCTTAATAACCCGCAGAAGCTAAAGCAGTTTCAGCAAGCGCAGGGTGAGCTTAGTAGCGCCTTGAGCCGTTTGATGGCGGTATCTGAGCGCTATCCGGACTTGAAGTCGAACCAGAACTTTCTGGCTTTGCAGTCTCAGCTTGAAGGCACTGAGAATCGTATTGCCGTGGCACGTCGGGATTTTATTCAGGCGGTGGAGCGTTACAACACCGAGCTGCGCACCTTTCCGGGAAAAATCTGGCACAGCATTCTGTACAGCGACTTAGAGCGGCGCGCTAACTTTGAAGCCACCACGGAAAATGCGGATGAAGCGCCCGCGGTGGAGTTCTAATGGTTTTATTGTTGCGCAAAAACCTGTTGCTGGGGTTACTGTTGTTGCTGCCGGCTATGGCTTGGGCTCAGTCGGCACCGGAGTTTCCTGAACTGACCGGCCGGGTGGTAGACCGGGCCCAGATGCTCTCGCCAGAGGTGGAAGCCCGCCTTAGTCAGATGCTTCAGGCCCACGAACAGGCCAGCACTGAGCAGGTGGTCGTAGTTACCTTGGCTAACCTTCAGGGGTACCCAATAGAAGATTACGGCTATCAGTTGGGGCGGCACTGGGGAATCGGCCAAAAGGATAAGGACAACGGCGCTCTGCTGATTGTGGCCAAAGAGGAACGCAAAATCCGTATTGAGGTGGGATATGGTCTTGAAGGCCGACTCACCGACGCGCAATCATCGGTCATTATCGATAGCGTGATCACTCCGGCGTTTCGCCAGGGTGATTTTCAGGCCGGCATCGTCAAGGGCACCGCCGCAATGGTTAAGGTTCTGGGAGGCGAGCCTATGGCGATGCCTCGGGGGCAGCCAACCCGTGCGGCTCAGGAAAAGCCCAATGTTATTGTGGCCGCGCTGTTTCTTATTGTGATATCCGTGTTGTTGCTTTTTGGTGGCCGTGGCGGGCGTGGTGGCACGGCGTTGATAGGCGCGGCCTTGCTCGGTGCCGCCATGGGTGGTGGCCGTGGGGGCGGCGGCTTCGGTGGCGGAGGTTTTAGCGGCGGCGGGGGCGGCTTTGGCGGAGGCGGTGCCTCTGGCGGCTGGTAACTCTGCATGGGTATTCGCGCGCGCTAAACCCCTCATCTGAAATAAGAGCCAAACAATTATGACATTACTCAGTAAAAATGATCAGCAAGCCGTTACCGCTGCCATCAGCGCGGTGGAGCGAGAGACTGACGCCGAGTTGGTGACCGTGCTGACCGCGCAGTCCGACAACTACAGCTATATCCCCTTGCTTTGGGCCGGCATTCTGGCGCTGCTGGTGCCGGGCATTGCTAATTACGTTGGCAGTTGGTTGGGGGCTGACACGCTGCTGCTGGTGCAGTGGGGGACTTTTATCCTGCTCAGTTTGCTATTTCGCCTCCCCGGTATCAATACCCGCTTGATTCCTCAGCAGGTGCGTTACTGGCGTGCCTCCAATCTGGCGCGACGTCAGTTTCTGGAGCAAAACCTGCACCACACCAAAGGTGCCACAGGTGTGCTGATCTTCGTCTCGGAGGCCGAGCGCTATGTGGAGATTTTGGTGGATCAAGGCATTGCCGATGTTCTGGACAACGCCGTATGGGAAGGCATCGTGGCTGATTTTACCGCGAAAGTGCGCCAAGGTCAGACTCGGCAAGGGTTTCTGGATTGCATCGCCGCCTGCGGCAGGCTTTTGCAAGAGCACGTGCCCGCCACCCACGAGCGCAATGAATTGCCCAATCACTTAGTGATTTTGCCGTAATGTTCGCGCCGGTTTATGGTTGGGTAGGTAGCTCAACCTTTGCTGGTTGACGCGGGGTGGATGTATTTAAGCAATAAAAAAGGCCGAGCCCCCAAGGGGGTCGGCCTTTTTTGTATATGGTGCCCAGGAGAGGACTTGAACCTCCACGGCCGTGAGGCCACTAGCACCTGAAGCTAGCGTGTCTACCAATTTCACCACCTGGGCAGATGGTTAGCGGTGTTTTACGCCCGATTGACTTGCTGTCCAATTCCGCTTGGGCATTGCATCTGACGTAGGCCAAAAGCTAAGGACGCGCATATTAGTGGGCGGCTGTTGGCTTGTCAACGCTTGGATGAAGAAAATCACGATTTTGTATATCGCTTGTTCAAGCCGATGTTTTTACGTGGGTTTTTGGTAGTAACACGATAGGTTTGTGTAATTTGAGTTATTATATTATATTTATAGTTATCAAACTCGACGTACACTGCCAGAGTACGTAAACCTAATAAAATAGATAAGAGGTAGATATGAATAAGATCTTTGCGAGTGTTGCGCTCGCCTCTATGGTTGTTGCCTCTCAGGCCGCAAGCGCCTTGACGGTGGGGTTTTCTCAGGTTGGCTCTGAAAGTGGCTGGCGCACGACCTTCTCGGAGTCTGTTAAAGCCGAAGCCGAACGCCGCGGAATCGATCTCAAGTTCTCGGACGCCCAGCAAAAGCAAGAAAACCAAATCAAAGCCATTCGCAGTTTTATCGCTCAAGGTGTGGATGCGATTGTTGTCGCCCCTGTGGTTGAGACTGGTTGGCGGCCGGTGCTGATGGAGGCCGCTCGCTCGCGCATTCCAGTGGTGATTGTCGACCGCAATGTGGATGTGGGCAATAGTCGCTTGTATGTGACTCGAATTGCCCCGGACTTTGTCGATGAAGGGCGCAAGGCGGCGGGCTGGCTGATGGACGCCACCGGTGGCGATTGCGACATTGTTGAGTTGCAGGGCACGGTAGGCTCAAGTGCCGCGATTGGCCGCATGGAAGGGTTTAATGAGGTGCTGGCTGAGTACCCGAATGCGCAGATTGTTCGCTCGCAAACCGCTGAATTTACTCGCTCGAAGGGTAAAGAGGTGATGGAAAGTATTTTAAAAGCTGAGGGCGGCGGTAAAAATTTATGCGCGCTTTGGACTCACAACGATGAGATGGCGCTGGGCGCTATTCAGGCCATTAAAGAGGCGGGGCTGCAGCCGGGCAAAGACATTTTAGTGGTGTCGGTGGATGCAGTAGACGATATTTTTACCGCGCTTAAAGCTGGTGATGTAAATGCGACTGTGGAGATGAGTCCACACTTAGGTGGCCCGGCGTTTGATGTGATTGATGAATACTTAAAAGGTAAGCGCGATTTTGAAAAATGGATCGTGATGGACGGCGAGGTTTTTACGCAACAAAATTACCAGGCCGAATACAACAAGCGCATGGGTGCCGAGTAGGCGCTGCAATTAATAATAATGATGGTGCTGTTTGTGTTCGGCCCAAGCCCTAGGGTGTTGGTCGCGCGATCAGCCAGTCGACGAGTCAGATTATGAGTCAAGAAGAAGCAGTGTTAACGCTTCGCGGATTGGTAAAAACCTTCCCGGGCGTCAAAGCGCTCGACGGCGTAGATTTTACTTTGCGTCGTGGCGAGATCCACGCGTTACTGGGCGAGAACGGCGCGGGAAAATCTACCTTAATTAAGGTGATGACCGGCGTCTACACCCGCGATGGGGGCGATATTACGCTTGATGGTGACGCGATATTTCCGGCTAATACCGGCGATGCCCAGGATCTGGGGATTAGCACCGTATACCAAGAGGTGAACTTGCTGCCGAACTTATCGGTGGCACAGAATTTATATCTGGGTCGTGAGCCAAAACGGTTTGGCTTAATCGACTGGCGCCGTATGAACCGCGAGGCGCGCGAGCTACTGTTGGAATACAAACTCGATTTGGATGTGAGTGCGCCGTTAACCGATTATTCGGTAGCGATTCAGCAGTTGATTGCGATTGCCCGCGGTGTGTCTATGTCGGCCAAGGTGCTAATTTTAGATGAGCCTACCGCTAGTTTAGATGCCGACGAAGTTCGATCTCTGTTTGAGATTATGCGTTCGCTTAAGGCTCAGGGCATCGGTATTGTGTTTGTGACACATTTTCTCGATCAAGTTTATGCCGTGTGTGATCGCATCACTGTTTTGCGCAATGGTGCATTGGTGGGCGAGTATAAAACAGCAACCCTAACGCAAAATAAGCTCGTTAGTCATATGCTGGGTAAGGATTTGGAAAAAGCGGTGCATCAAAAGCGGGTCGACAATGAAGATCACGCTGGCGAAACACTGTTGAAGCTCGATCAGTTTGGCGGTGACGATTTACAGCCACTCGATTTGTCGGTGCGTGCCGGTCAAGTGGTTGGTTTGGCCGGTTTGCTGGGTTCCGGCCGAACGGAATTATGCAAGCTGGTGTTTGGGGTCGACTCAGCCAGCACTGGCACTATGACACTGAGACAGCAAAGCACACGCTTTAAACATACCCGCCAAGCGGTTATGGCCGGGCTGGGCTTGTGCCCGGAAGATCGTAAGCGCGACGGTATTTTTGGCCCTATGTCGATTCGCGAGAATATGATAATGGTGCTGCAAAACAAGCGTGGCTGGTGGCGTTATATCCCCCGTAGCAAGCAGCGTGAGCTGGCCGAGCACTATGTGCAAGCGCTTAATATTGCCACCAGTGATATCGAAAAACCCATCAACCAGTTAAGTGGCGGCAATCAGCAAAAGGTTATTTTGGCGCGCTGGCTTGCCTCTGAACCGCAGCTGTTGTTGCTGGATGAACCCACCCGCGGTATTGACGTAGGTGCCCACGCCGAGATTATTCAATTGATCCGCAAGCTGTGCGATCAAGGCCTTGGTTTGTTGGTCGCCTCGTCAGAGCTGGATGAGTTAGTCGACTTTGCCGATAAAGTGGTGGTGTTGCGCGATCGGCGCAAAGTGGCCGAAGTGGCGGGTAACGATATCTCGCAGCAAACGATTATGCAGGCCATCGCCGGCCAATAAGTTAGGTTTTATCATGAGTTATGCAAATTTATCACCCGAGGTGCGGCGCTTTATTTGGCCCATCGCAGGGTTAGTGTTGTTGTTGCTGGTCAATGTATTGATCTCGCCTGAATTTTTCCAGCTAGAGGTAAAAGACGGCCGTTTGTACGGCAGCGTAATCGATGTGCTTAATCGTGCGGCGCCGGTGGCGCTGCTGGCGATTGGCATGACCTTGGTGATCGCCACTGGCGGTATCGACTTATCGGTTGGTTCGGTAATGGCCATTGCCGGTGCAGTTAGCGCGAGTTTAATTGTCAGTGGTGTCGATAATATCGCGCTGATCATTGGCGGCGGTTTGTTGGCGGGTGTCGCAGCGGGTTTTGTCAATGGCTTTTTAGTGGGCTACTTTGGTATTCAGCCGATCGTTGCCACCTTGATTTTAATGGTGGCAGGGCGGGGCATTGCGCAGCTTATTAACGCCGGCCAAATTGTGACTTTCCATCACGATGCATTTGCTTTTTTAGGGGTGGGTTACTTTTTGGGTCTGCCTTTTCCTATTGTGCTTGTCATTATAACGTTCGTGTTAGTGCAGCTTTTGATGCGCCGCACCGCACTTGGTTTGTTTGTCGAGGGGGTTGGCGCTAACGCCAGCGCCAGCCATTATATAGGCATTAACGATAAACTGATTAAGTTAATGGTGTACTGCATCTCGGGCCTGTGCGCTGCAGTGGCCGGCATGATTGCCGCAGCGGATATCGGCGGTAGCGACGCTAATAACGCGGGCCTATGGTTGGAGTTGGATGCAATTCTTGCCGTGGTGATTGGTGGCGCTTCACTGATGGGTGGGCGATTTTCTATATTTTTGTCGATTATCGGCGCGCTGATCATTCAAACGTTAACCATTACTATTATTTTAAGTGGTGTTCCGCCTAAGTTTAATCTTCTGATTAAGGCGGCCGCTATTATCATCATTTTGTTGTTGCAATCACCTGAGTTTCACCGCCAGGTTGCACGTTTTCGCAAGTGGCGGGGTGCGTAATGTTTAACCGTAAATTTTTACCCTTATATGTTACTTGTTCGCTGTTTGCACTGTTGTTTTTAGCCGGCTCCGTCCAATTTGAGAATTTTGGTACGCTGCGGGTTTTTATGAACTTGTTTACCGATAACGCGTTCTTGATTATTACGGCCGTCGGTATGACGTTTGTGATTTTGTCGGGCGGCATTGACTTGTCGGTCGGCTCCACCATTGCTTTAAGCGGCGTCATTATCAGTGTGTTGTTGCAGGCCGGTTGGCATCCGCTACCGGCGTTTGCCGTGGTGTTGGTTCTGGGAACCGTGTTTGGTGCTGTGATGGGGGCAATTATTCACTACTATAAGTTGCAGCCTTTTATTGTCACCTTGGCGGGGATGTTTTTTGCGCGCGGCTTGAGCTCGGTTATCAGTGAAGAGTCTGTGCCTATCATGCACGAGTTTTACGACAGCGTCGCCATGTTTGCCTTTGAGTTGCCGGGCGGGGCTTGGCTGGGTAGCTCTACCATTATTGCGTTATTGGTGGTGGTGCTGGCAATTGTGCTGGCGAATTTTACTCGCTTTGGTGGCCGGGTGTATGGCTTGGGGGGCGATGCCCACTCAGCGGCCCTGATGGGCATTAATATTGCGCGCACGACTATTAGCGTTTATGCCCTTAGCTCGTTCTTGGCGGCTCTTGCCGGTATCGTATTTAGTTTTTATACCTTCTCGGGTTACTCGTTAGCGGCGGTCGGGGTTGAACTGGACGCGATTGCGGCCGTGGTGATCGGCGGCACCCTGCTAACCGGTGGTTATGGCTATGTTATCGGCACCCTGTTTGGGGTACTTATTATGGGTGTGGTGCAAACTTATATCTCGTTTGACGGTACCTTAAGCAGCTGGTGGACGAAAATTGTGATTGGCCTGCTGTTGTTTATCTTTATCGCTTTGCAGCGCTTTTTGGTGCGTCGCCGGCGTTAATGTTGCTTACACTTGAGTGAACCCGCCGATGGCGTATGCTAAGGTATCCTTAGTGTTAGCAATAATAGGGTGCTGGTTATGAGGCTTGCTGTCAGCGGGGGCTTGCTTGTTGCTCTGGCGAATCGGCTATTTAGCGTTTGGCTCAAGAGCGCGACCTGGCTGTTGGCTTGTTTGGTTTGGACCCCTCCCTTGCAAGCCGTTGACGCTGAGCCTCGGTTAACCACAACGAGCCGGGCAGCTGACACTGATGCCGGGATTCGCTCAGATAAAGATACCACCGTGCTGCGAGTTCGGTACCCTCATAATAACTCTCCCGATCCCGCTTATGCCCACCGCCTGGAATATGTCGAGGCGGTGCTCGATCTTGTTTTGTCACACTCGGGGCAACCTTATACGTTGCTGCCGGTGCCCACCCAAACGGTCACTGATAATCGCAACAGCCGAAACCTGCTATCGGGGTATTACGATGTGAACTGGTTGCACACTAATCGTCAGCGGGAGGCGGCCTTGCAGTCCGTGCGAATCCCGTTGTTTAAAGGTGTTACCGGTTGGCGTGTTCTATTAATCCATAGTAATGACCAAGCGCGCTTTAGCGCAATTGATCATCTTGAGCAGTTAAAGGCTTTGCGCGCCGGTCAAGGTCATGATTGGCCGGACACGCCTTTGTTGGCGTCTCACAGTTTTTCGATGCAAACATCGGTCAGCCGCAATAGTTTGATCAGTATGTTGGCCGGTCAGCGTATCGATTATTTTCCGCGCTCGGTGGTTGAGGTATTTGATGAGCTGGAAATGTATCAACACGAGAACATTGCGTTGGAGCAAGCTTTGGCGCTGGTGTATCCCACTGCACAGTATTTCTTTGTGGCGCCAGACAATCAACGCTTAGCCGATGTACTTAAGTCAGGGCTTGAAGCGACTATTGCCAGTGGCGATTTTACTGACTTGTTTAACCGCTTTTACGGTGATGCGATAGCCCGTGCGCACCTATCCAACCGCCACGTTTTTAGGCTGACTAATCCGCTGTTGCCCAAAGAAACGCCGCTCGACCGACCAGAGCTGTGGCTGCGCTTCCCACGGGCCGAGTAGCCGTGATTTTTAATGGCTTTGCCCGCGTTATAGGATTGTTTTTGCTCGCGCGTTCGTACTGAATGTGACTTTTACCTGCGCTTTTTGTTGCCTGCTTCGTGATGCGTTTGGTCAAAGCGTTGGCGCTAAGGTTTAACCATAGCGGGTAGGATGGTATTCTTTTAGCGCGCCGATCGCGGCAGCTCGGCGCACCCTTCACCTTCAGTGTGTTCACCCCTAACTTAAGTAGGCACCCCTTTGTACGATCAGTATCAAGCCATCATCTTTGATATGGATGGCACCTTAATCGATAGTGGCCAGCTGCACGAAGTCGCTTGGACGGAAACCCTCAACAAGTTTGCGATTCCCATCGATAGGCCGCTAATGCGCTCGTTGGCGGGCGTGCCAACCAAAGGCACCATCGAAATTTTGCTCAAACATTTTGACTGCAAGGTCGAGGCATCGTTGGATGTCATGAACGACTTTAAAGAGGCGGTGGTGCGCGAGAAGATTAACGATTACGTTAAGCCCACCGCATTGCTGCAGCTGGCTGAGCGCTATTACGGTAAAAAGCCCATGAGCGTGGGCACCGGTGCCTACACTGACGAGGCGAAGAGCATTATTGAGCAGTGCCAGATTAGCTACCTGATCGATCATGTGGTAGGGGCTGATTTAGTGGCTGCCCCTAAGCCCGCCCCCGATACCTTTTTGCGCTGCGCCGAGTTAATGGGGGTTGCCCCGGAGCACTGTGTGGTGTTTGAAGACGCCAAGCTGGGGTTAGAGGCTGCACGCCGCGCCGGTATGGCGGCCGTTGATGTGCTGGATGTGCTGGGTATTGAGAACGACTACTTTTTATAGTCCTAGACGCAGTGGCTAGCGCTTGGCGGTGAGGTTAATGGCTCACCCCAGCGCGGCCAAAATGTCCAGCGCCGTTACTACGCCTACCAGCACTCCTTGCTCGGTGAGGTAAATCACATCTGCTTGCTGCGCCAGCATCAGGCTGCGCACCGCTTCTATGCTGGTGTCGGCGTCGGCACTGACCGGATTGCTTCGCATAATCTGGTGCGCCGTGCAGTAAACCTGGGCGCGTCGCACCCATTGGGTTAACTCGTCGAGGTTCTCCACCTCGGTGCCCGTCGCACGTCTAAAGCTATCGTTTACCGCCTGAGCGCGGTAGGTCTCGTCGCTGTTAAGAAACCCCGCAATCTCACCGCTACTAAGCACGCCGACCAACTGATGGTCCGAGGCGATCACTGGCGCCTGGCTGACATTGTGGCGCGCCAAAAAGTGGCGTGCGCGATCGACTGACCAGCCTTCATAAATGCAGGTGACGTGGGGGCTCATGATAGAGCGCACGGGGGTGGTACCTAATGTGTCGGTCATTGTTGTCAAGGTGTCGTTGTTATTTTGGTCATGCGACATCTTAGCGCTAATCGATGTTTTTGACGACCTGTGTCAGCGCTGTCTTTTTTATTGTAATATAAAACTATTAAAATTTTTATGTTGGCAAGAATCATAATCTGAGGGCCTGTTGAGAGAGGTGGGAGCGCATTAGCCGAGGCATTTCGGGCTTAGTGAATACGCCCTGGCATTGCGAAAGCCTAAGTCGCCTCGGGTTCATCCTGTAAAAGTGTTTGACAAGGGTGGAAGTGATTAGGATAATATTATAATACAAAATAAAGATGCGCCCGAATTCCGTGCGCTTGGGATATGTCTTATGAGTTCTTATGCCTTGGGCCTGGATTACGGCTCAGATTCAGTCAGAGCACTGTTGGTCAACACCGCCACTGGTGAAGAGGTGGCCACCAGCGTTATTAATTACCCCCGCTGGGCTAAAGGCCTTTACTGCGAGCCGGCGGCAGATCAGTTCCGTCAGCACCCGCTGGATTACCTAGAGAGCCTAGAGCAGGTGTTGGCTGGGCTGTGGCAGCGCGCACCAAAGGGTGCGGCGCAGGCCGTGGTGGGAGTCAGCTTTGATACCACAGGGTCTACCCCGATTGCGGTAGATACCGAGGGCACGGCCCTGGCGTTAAAGCCGGCGTTTGCCGACAACCCCAACGCAATGTTTGTTCTTTGGAAGGATCACACTGCTGTGCGCGAGGCTGCCGAGATTACCGCGGCCGCTGAGCAGGCCCCCGAGAACTACCTAAAGTACGAGGGCGGTATTTACTCGTCTGAGTGGTATTGGTCGAAGGCGCTGCACGTAATGCGCGCCGACAAAGCCGTCGCGGCTGCCGCCTATATGTGGGTTGAGCACTGCGATTGGATGTCGGCCATATTAACCGGCACCACTCACCCGGATGTGTTCCGCATGGGCCGTTGTGCGGCAGGCCATAAAGTTATGTGGCACGAGAGCTGGGGCGGCTACCCACCCAACGATTTTTTTACCGGCATCGACCCGCTATTAGACGGTTTATGCGAGCGCCTGCCGAGCGAAACCTTTTGCGCCGATGAGCGCGTTGGCGGCTTAACCGCTGAATGGGCCGAGCGTTTGGGGTTGCCCGAGGGCATCGCCGTGGGCTTTAGCGCGTTTGATTGCCACATGGGCGCGGTAGCGGCCAATGTGCAGCCCGGCGTACTCACCAAAATTATGGGTACCTCCACCTGCGATATCACCATTGCCAGCCAAGCGGCTATTGGCGATAACTGCGTGCGCGGTATTTGCGGCCAAGTGGACGGTTCGGTCATTCCCGGCATGGTGGGGTTAGAGGCGGGGCAATCGGCCTTTGGTGACTTATACGCTTGGTTTAAACGCTTAGTGAATGGCCCGGCGATTCAGGTTATCAAGCAATCTGAGCATTTAGACGCGGCCACCCGCGAGCGGTTATTGGCCGAGCTAGAAGATAAAAGCTTAATCGCCATGAGCGCGGCCGCAGCAAAATTAGCGCCAGGTACCAGTGGTGTTACCGCACTCGATTGGGTTAACGGCCGGCGCACGCCGGATGCTGATCAAACCGTATCGGGCGCGATTACCGGCTTAAAAATGGGCAGCACCAGTGCCGAAGTGTTTCGCGCACTGGTCGAGGCTACTGCCTTTGGTGCCCGCGCCATTATCGAGCGCTTTCGCGCTGAAGGCGTTGCCGTCGACAGCGTGGTGGCCATTGGCGGTATCTCGAAAAAGTCCGACTTTGTCATGCAAACCTGCGCCGATGTTTGGAATTGCCCCATCGATGTTCTGGAAAGTGAGCAAAGCTGCGCGCTGGGTGCCGCGATTTTTGCCGCGACAGTCGGCGGAGCTCATCCGGATGTTGCCAGTGCGCAACAAGCTATGGGCTCCAGCGTGAGCCAAACCTATCAACCCAACGAGCAAGCGGCGGCGATTTTTGATGAGCTGTACAAGCAGTATCAAGCGCTAGGCCAATACGTGGAGGCGGCAAAATCGTGAGCAAATATCTCGAATTAAAACGTCAGGCGTTTGAAGCCAACATGGAACTAAACGCACGCGGCTTAGTGGTTTACACCTGGGGTAACGTATCGCAAATTGATCGCGCCGAAGGTGTTATTGCCATTAAACCCAGCGGCGTGGCTTACGCTGATATGCAGGTTGACGACATTGTTGTGGTGGATCTGGACAATAACATTGTTGAAGGCGCGATGCGGCCCTCGTCGGACACCCGCACTCATACCCATCTGTATCGACACTTCGACGCCATTGGCGGTGTGACTCATACCCACTCGACGTACGCCACCGCGTGGGCACAGGCGCAAGAGTCGATTCCGTGCCTCGGCACCACTCACGCGGACTACGCCTATGGCGCTATTCCCTGCACAGCGGTAATGAGCGATGCACAAATTGCGCGCGATTACGAAGAAGAAACCGGTGTGCAGATTACCGATTGCTACAAAGATCGCAACCCGGTGGAATCACCCATGGTGATTATTGCCGGCCACGCGCCCTTTACCTGGGGCAAAGATGCGGCGCAATCGGTTTCCCATGCCGTCATCTTAGAAGAAATCGCCAAGATGGCTTACCTGACTCGCACCCTTAAGCGCGATGTAGCGCCGCTTAAACAAGGCATTATCGATAAACACTATTTGCGCAAGCACGGCAAAAACGCTTACTACGGCCAGAGCTAAAGCTCGGCCACGACCCCAATAAAAGAGAGGCTATTATGAAAGTATACGGCGATAAAAAAGTATGGTTTGTGACCGGCTCGCAGCATTTGTACGGGCCGGCAATGCTTAAAGAAGTGGCTGACAACAGCGCAAAAATTGCCGAGGGGTTAACGGCCTCGGATGCGCTCTCGGCAGAAATTGTCAGCAAAGGTGTGGTCACGACCCCTGAAGAGATCTTGGATGTATGCCAAGCGGCCAACTCAGATAAAAACTGTGTGGGTTTGATTTTGTGGATGCACACGTTCTCGCCCGCCAAAATGTGGATTGCCGGTTTGTCAGCGTTAAGCAAACCCTATATGCATTTGCACACCCAGTTTGGCGCCGAGCTGCCTTGGGCAGACATCAATATGCACTATATGAACCTTAACCAAAGTGCCCACGGTGATCGGGAGTTTGGTTACATTGGTACCCGCTTGCGTCAGGAGCGCAAAGTCGTGGTGGGCCACTGGCAGCGAGAGAGCGTACAGCAGCAAGTTGATAACTGGGTACGCGCCGCCATGGGTTGGCACGAATCGCACACCCTAAAGGTGGCACGCTTTGGCGATAACATGCGGCAAGTCGCGGTAACCGAAGGCGATAAAGTCTCGGCACAAATTCAGTTCGGTTACGAGGTGCATGCGTTTGGTTTAGGTGATTTGTCGGCCGCGTGCGACAAAATTACCGATTCTGAGATTGCCAGCCAGCTTGAGTTATACAAGCAAGAATACACGATTGATGCCGCCGTATTTGACGATGCCCACCAGCTAGAAATGCTGCAAAACGAAGCGCGCTTAGAGCTGGGAATGGAGCGCTTTATGGAGGCCGGTAACTTTAAAGCCTTTACTAATTGCTTTGAAAACCTCACCGGTTTGTCTGGCCTGCCGGGCTTGGCAACGCAGCGCTTGATGAGCAAAGGCTACGGCTACGGTGGTGAGGGCGATTGGAAAACCGCCGCCATGAACCGCATCGTTAAAGTGATGAGCAAAGGCCGCACCGGTGGCACCTCGTTTATGGAAGATTACACCTACCACTTTGGCGCGACCGATCAAGTGCTGGGGGCGCATATGCTAGAAATTTGCCCCAGCATTACCGACGCGAAACCAGAGGTTGTCGTGGCGCCGCACACCATTGGTATTAAGAAAGACATTGCGCGCTTACTGTTTACCGGTGCCAGCGGTCCGGCGCTTAATATATCAACCATCGATATGGGCACGCGCTTTCGTATTATTGTGAACGAAGTAGAAACGGTAGCGCCGCCGGCCGATTTGCCTAATTTACCTGTTGCTAAAGCCCTGTGGGAACCTAAGCCAAGCTTAGAGGTTGCCGGCGCAGCCTGGATTCACGCCGGGGGTGCGCACCACAGTGTCTACACTCAGGGCATCACCACCGAGCAAGTCATTGATTTTGCCGAGATGGCGGGTGTCGAGTTGGTGGTGATTGACGAGAACACCAACATTCGCGAGTTTAAACAAGAGCTGCGCCACAATGCGGTGTTCTACCATTTAAGTCAGGGCATCTAAGCGTTTCGCGTTTAATGCTTGGCGCCGGTGTAACGCCGGCGCGGCTGAGGCCGTCAGTTTAATGTTAAGCCACCTGTAAGTCATAATCCTACGGGTGGGGCCGCTATAAACGAGGTGCTTTAGTGGCTCGCCCTACGGCAAAGGCCTTTTGGGACTTTGTCTTCAAGTAATCGTAACATTGATGACAACAAACTAGCCTAAGGGGACGCGAGCGGCAATAATGTTCGCTTAAGTCAAAGCTTAATCGCTAAGTGCAATAATAACGTTTGATGCCGGAGTAGCCTCCGGCCACGACAGGCAGATAATAATGAAGACAGAAAAGCTATCGGTACTGGAGAAAGTTGGTTTTGGTGCAGGGGATATGGCGGTAAACGTCATGATCGCGGCCATGTTCTACTTTATGCAGTACTTCTATACCGACATCTTCGGTCTTAAGCCTGCCCACGTGGGGATGCTATTTTTAGCGGCCCGCTTTGTCGACGCCTTTAGCGACCCCTTTATGGGGTTGTTAACCGATAAGTACAAGTCCCGTTGGGGGCGGTTTCGCCCGTACTTTTTGTACTTAGCCATTCCTTATGGCTTTTCGGTGTTCTTGCTGTTTACCACGCCCGACTTTAGCTACAACGCCAAGCTGGTGTGGGCCTACGTTACCTATTTGTTTGCCACCTTAATGTTTACCGGCGTGGCCATTCCCTATATCTCGTACATCGGGGTGCTAACGTCCGAGCCGCAAGAGCGGTTATCGGCCAATGGCTATCGGATGTTTTTTGCCAAGATCGCCAACGTGGTTATCGTCGCGTCGGTGCCAAAATTGGCCATCATGTGGGGCGATGGCAACCCGGCACAAGGTTATCAGGCGGCGATGGGCTTGATGTCGTTTCTGGGCGTGCTGTTGCTGCTTATGTGCTTTTTTACCACTCGCGAGCGGGTTGAGCATGTGGTGGATAAAAAGTCGTTGCGCGAGCAGGCCAAATACCTACTTAAAAATGACCAGTGGCTGGTGCTTAGCGCTTGTTGCGTGTTAGGCACGCTGGGTTACGCTCTGCGCGGCGGCGTTGCTTTTTATTACGGAATTTATTTTTTGGGCGGCGATGAGGCCTTGGCCGGTAATTTTACCGCCGCCGGTATTGCCGCCTCTATTGCCTCAATGGTCGCCTCCACCTGGATTACCAAGCGCTTTTGTAAAGTACAGCTGTTTCGCTGGTCACAGATTTTGGTGTTTGTGTTAAGTGTACTGATGTATTTTGCGGTCGATCCCGGCGATATCGTTTTGGCGTTTGGCTTGTATATTTTATTGTCGTTTGTGGTCGACTTGCATGCGCCGGTGTTTTGGTCGGCCATTGCCGAAGCGGTTGACTACGGCGAGGCGAAAACCGGTAAAAGAGTATCTGGCCTCTCGTTTGGAGGGATTTCATTCTGCCAAAAAGCCGGCTCCGGTTTGGCCGGTTACGTTACCGGCATGCTGCTAACCTACTATGGGTATCAGGCTGGTGAAGTACAAAGCGATTTTACCATGAATGGCTTGGCATTGATGTTGACCGTTATTCCCGGCGTATTTCACGCCTTGATGGGGCTGGTAATGTTTAAGTACCGCATTACCGATCGTTTTTATAACGAGCTAAAAGCGCGCGGCGAAATTGCCGGCGAACAAGCGCCCGACCACACAACAGAAACACCATTATAGCGGCCTGCTGGTGCGTTATAGGTTTGTTTTAATATTATTGGAGAGACACGTGAGCGTATTAACCCCTTTGATCGAGCAACGCGCCGATCCGTATATTCACAAGCATACCGACGGTTACTATTATTTTACCGCTTCGGTGCCCGCTTACGATGGAATCGAGCTGCGCCGTGCCACCACGATTGCCGGATTGGCAGCTGCCGAAACCGTGATGGTTTGGACTAAGCCCGACACCGGCCCCTATAGCGATTTGATTTGGGCCCCCGAGATTCATTTTAATGAGGGTGCTTGGTACGTTTATTTTGCCGCTGCGCCCTCGCGAGAAATTAAAGACGACTTGTTTCAACATCGTATGTATGCGATCTCGACGAAGGCGGATAACCCGTTAACTGGCGACTGGGCCTTTGAGGGCCAAATCGACACCGGCATGGACACCTTTTGTTTAGATGCCACCACCTTTAATCACAAGGGGGTGTTGTACTATTTGTGGGCACAAAAAGAAGAGGGTATTCGCGGCAACTCAAACCTCTATATTGCCCCCATGAAAACACCGGTCGAGATCGACGGCAAACCAGTGCGCTTAACCATCCCCGAGTACGATTGGGAAACCATCGGCTTTTGGGTTAACGAAGGCCCGGCTGTTGTTAAACACGGTGGCCGTTTGTTTATCACCTATTCGGCCAGCGCAACCGATGAAAATTACGCGATGGGTCTGCTGTGGGCGGACGAATCGTCTGACTTATTAGACCCGGCCAGTTGGAATAAATCAAAAACCCCGGTGCTGACCAGCAGCCCCGGTTACAATATTTTTGGCCCCGGCCACAACAGCTTTACCCAATCGGAAGATGGCCAAACCGATATGTTGGTTTACCATGCCCGTACCTACACCGAAATTGAAGGTGACCCGCTGTGGGACCCTAATCGCCATACTTTTGTTAAGCCGCTAAAGTGGGGTGACGATGGTATGCCGGTATTTGGTGATGCGGCATTGGATGATTAACTGTTTATGGCCCGCAACTGCGGGCCTTTTTTTACGCACGCAATAACCGCCTGTCATTGATATTGAGATTCCCCATGAAATTGTCCGCATTATTGCTTGGCGCTGCGCTGAGCATGGCCACAGTCACGCCCGCTCTAGCCGTTGAATATTTTCCGCTGCAGGATGTTCGCCTAACGGAAGGCCCCTTTAAACACGCGCAAGAGAAAAACCTGCAATACGTACTGGCGATGCAGCCCGATCGGTTGTTAGCGCCTTATTTAATAGAGGCGGGGCTTGAGCCCAAGGCCGATAATTACGGCAACTGGGAAGATACCGGCCTTAATGGCCATATCGGCGGTCACTACCTAACCGCGTTAAGCCTTGCCTACGCCGCCACTGGCAACGCGGAAGTGTTGCGACGGCTTAACTATATGCTCGATGAGCTAGCGCGGGCGCAACAAGCCAATGGCAACGGTTATTTGGGCGGTGTACCCAAAGGTGACAAGCTTTGGCACGAGATCGCCAAAGGCGATATTCGCGCCGACTTGTTCGCGCTTAACGGCTATTGGGTGCCTTGGTATAATTTACACAAAGTATTTGCCGGCCTGCGCGATGCTTATAGTTACACCGGCAGCGAGCAGGCCAAAACCATGCTGCTAGCCTGGGCCGATTGGGCGGCTAACCTGGTGGACGATTTAACCGATGAGCAAATTCAAATTATGCTCACCACCGAATACGGCGGCATGAACGAAACCTTTGCCGATGTCTACGCCATTACACACGATAAACGCTATTTAACGCTAGCCGAGCAGTTTTCTCACGAGACTATTTTGCAACCGCTGGAAAACCACCGAGACCAGCTCACCGGTTTGCACGCTAATACCCAGATTCCTAAAGTGATTGGCTTTGAACGAGTTGCAGAGGAGGGAGGCTTAGCGAGCTGGCACGAGGCTGCCGAATATTTTTGGCATACCGTTGTACGCGAGCGCAGCGTGGCGATAGGCGGTAACAGTGTGCGTGAACACTTTCATGCCAAAGACGATTTCGAGCCGATGGTAACCGAGGTCGAAGGCCCGGAAACCTGCAATACCTATAACATGCTTAAACTCACCAAGTTGTTGTACGGTCGCGATGACAAGCTCGAATATGTTAACTACTACGAGCGGGCACTCTACAATCATATCTTGTCGTCGCAAGATCCAGATACAGGCGGCTTAGTGTATTTTACTCCCATGCGGCCTAATCATTATCGTATGTACTCGCAGCCGCAAGAGGCTATGTGGTGCTGCGTGGGTTCAGGTATCGAGAATCATATGAAGTACGGCGAGTTTATATACGCCCACGAAGGCGATGCGCTGTACGTCAATTTGTTTATTGCCTCGACTTTGCAGTGGCCAGAAAAATCACTGGCGTTAACCCAAGTAACTCGCTTCCCCGACGAGTCTTCGACCAAGCTAACGTTTAACAAATCGGCAGATATTACGTTAAAGCTGCGCTACCCGGAGTGGGCCGCTAAAGATCAAGCTGTGGTAAAAATTAATGGTAAACCCGTACCAGTGAAGGCCGCACCAGGGCAGTACATCAGCTTGCAGCGCGAGTGGCAAAAAGACGACGTAGTGATCCTTGAGCTGCCCATGCAAACGCACCTAGAGGCGTTGCCGGATGGCTCGGATTACTACGCCATTTTATATGGCCCTATTGTGCTCTCGGCCGCAACCAAGCCTTTTAAAGATGAAGTGCTTAACTACTATTCCGATGCCAGCCGTATGGGACATATTGCTAGTGGCGAGATGTGTCCGATTGAGCAAGCGCCTATGCTGGTGGCTAACAGCACCGAGTTTGCCGATAAAATTAAGCGCCTTGACGGCGATACGCTGCGCTTTGAAGCCGCCGGGATTATTCAGCCAAAAGCCTATAAAGACCTTGAATTGATTCCGTTTTTTCGTGTGCATCAGTCGCGCTATATGTTGTATTGGCCCTATAGCACGCCCGATAATTTAGCCGCGAAGCGCGCGGCCGGCGCCGAAAAAGAAGCCGTTATGCTAGCGCTTGAAGCGCGCACGGTTGATAAAGTCGCGCCCGGGGAGCAACAGCCCGAGTCCGATCACTTTTTTAAAGCGGGTAACAGTGAAGCCGGCGTTAACGCTGGCCGCCATTGGCGCCACGCTTACGACTGGTTTAGCTACCAGTTGAACGATCCGGACGCGCAGGCAAAGGTGTTGCGCATTACCTATTTTGGTGGCGATCAAGGCCGTCGTTTTAGTATTTTGTTGAACGGTGAGACCATTGCCAATGTGGCACTTAGCAACGAGCAAGGCCCGGTGTTTTACACTGTGGATTACCCGCTACCAGAGACGGTACTCGCCCAGGTCCAAGACGGCAAGCACGAGCTAAAATTTGTCGCCGCTGAGGGCTCTATTGCCGGTGGTATTTATGGTGTTCGTTTATTAAAAGAGAACCGGAGTAATTGAACTTGTTCGATTGCCCGCTTGAGTTATAATGTTTTCGAAGAGGCTTAAGGATGAACTATTTTCATTGCCTCACTTTGGTTTTTTGATCTGAAGGGCTGGACGGGAATGCTATCGTGTTAGAGTTTTCTAAAATAAGAAGTTGCAGTAAGTTTGATGTGTTTACTTTTGCGGTGGCATTTTTTTCTTTGGTGGTTTTCTTAGTTGCAGTGGTTGACTTTTCTTCGTCATTGTTTTGGCGTCACGATTCAGTTTATTATTTATCCTCTTATGGATATAAAGTCCCACAGGAAGGTCGGTGGATTAACTATATATTTTTTCATGTAATAAAATTAATCCCTCCCTTGTTGGCTTTATTTTCTAGCTACTCTCTTCTGTTCTTATTCTTTTTTACAGCTATAAAACGATATACGAATAATGCACCGTATTCGTTTCTAGTTGGAGTTGTGGTGATTAGCACTCCTTTGTGGTTTGCACAGTTTGAGTGGCCTGTGACTACCTTGCCTGCATTGTTGATTTTAGCATTAATTCCATTTTTTTATACGAGGCTTCCAGGCTTTGTATTTTTCCCATTAGCATCTGTATTGTTTTTCGGAACATTTAGCTCGTTTTATTTTTTTATACCACTGTTGTTTTTAAATTGTCCAACTAAAAAACACTGTATTAATAAATTGTTTTTCTGGGCTTTTAGTTTTCCTGTCGGGTATTTGGTCGCAAACTGTGCAGTTTTTGTCGTCAAAGGTCATTGGATTGAGGTTGCTGATTGGAGAAATCCTCATCCGGTGGCTTCGTGGCCTCAGCTTGTTGAAAACATAATGCACAATGTTTTTCGGATGATGAAACATTTGAACATGATGTTTGAAGTCACGAGTAAAGCTCTACTATTACCTATGATGGTTTTTTCGGTTTTGTTTTTTGAAAATCGCTTGGCTCGAGTGATGCTGTTCGTATCTTCAGCTGCAGCACTGTACATAACGACGATTCCCATAGGAATTCAAATTTCACCGAGGACGGCAGTGGTTTTCTGGGTTCCTTTATTGCTTTTAGTGCTAGTTGTACGGTTTAGAAGTAGGTGGCAATCAGTAGTTTATCCGATGTTGGCTGCAGTTTTTTTTGGCCTGCTCATGATGTCTTCAATTGAGCATATCTCATGGTACAAAGCTTTAACTGGACGAATGGTATCGCAAATCGAACAGGCTTTAGGACCTGTTGATCAAAGGACAGCCGGAGTTAAGTTCTACGTAGATAAGACTTCTTGGGACCTTTGGTTAGAGCATGTGGCACGTGAGGAGTCTGTTAATTCCGTTTTTTCAGAAAAAATATCTGGTTATTATTATTGGCAAAGTTTACTAGTCTCCTTAGGCTATGAGGATGTTAAAGTTCTGGAATCCTCTGAAAGAAAAGATTGCTCGACTCTTGTAGGTCAACATTCAGATAATCCTTTTGTGGTGCAGGGTGCGAATGAAAATGTGGTTACAATTCGCTTCTGCTACTTGGGCGGTGAGACGCTTTAATTTAGAACCGTTTAATATTCGCCAGCATTTTTTTACCTATCGCGACAAAAGCCTCGTGCTCTTCGGGGGTTAAACCGTGGAGGTATTGCGCCTCTACCTCCTGCTCTGCTGCGCGAATTTTTCCTAGCAGAGCAATTCCTTTCCTGGTGAGTGACAGTATTTGGCTGCGTCCGTCCTCTGGGTGAGGGCGGCGGTCGATAAGCCGTTGGGCCTCTAGTTCTTTAACGAGCCGGGTGATCTGCCCTTTGTCCCGACCGCTAACGGCGCACAAACGATTGGCGGTGCAGGGTTCTTTTTCGGCTTGTATCAGGTGCAAGGCCCGCACATGCATACCGCCCAAAGAGACGCCAAACTCTTGCGCCGCGCGCTTGCAGTTCACTTTAATATGGAACGCTAGTTGCCATAATGTGTCGTGTATATCGGATGCTTGGCTCATAAATTGGTTGACTTTATCAACTTTAGGTAATATGGTTGATATTGTCTACTATATTTCTGTCTGCTACAAGTTGTTTGCCACAAGGGGAACCCTTATGTCTCGACCTGCTCTGCGGTTGCTGCGTGTCATACGTGCCTACTCTGTCACTCCCCATATGCGTCGCATCGTGCTGGGGGGCGAGGGGTTAACGGGGTTTCCTGACGGTCATGAAAGCGCCAACTTTAAACTGCTGCTGCCTCCGGCTGATGGCGGGCCGTTAAACCTTGATGACCTCCGCGCTACCGATCGTGCCACTCGCCCTATTGTGCGCACCTACACCGTGCGTTATTACGACGCCGAGCGGCAAGAGGTGGCCGTCGACTTTATGATGCATCGCAATCATGGGCCGGCCTCAGGCTGGGCTGCTCAAGCGTCGCCAGGTGATGAGGTGGGATTTGCCGGGCCGGGACAGCCCAAGTTTGTGAATGCCGAGGCTGACTGGTTTTTCTTCGCTGGTGATATGTCGGCACTGCCTGCCATTGGTGCAAATATCGAACGCTTGCCTCCGGCGGCGAAAGGCCATGCCGTGCTTGAAGTATTGAGCGAAGAAGATCGCCAAGAGTTGACGTTCCCTAAGGGAATAAAGGTTACCTGGGTAATTAACCCCGAGCCGGAGCGGTCTAACACGTTATTGTTGGATGCGGTGAAACGCCAGCCGTGGTTAAGCGGTCAGCCTTCGGTTTGGGCGGCTGGTGAAGGGCAAACGGCCCGCGCGTTGCGCCACTATTTTAAGCGGGAGCGGCAGGTCGAAAAGCACAACCTTTACACCAGTGGTTATTGGCAAATCGGCATGACGGAAGATGTTCATCAAATTGCAAAACGTAAAGAGTAAGCGCTTTGTTGGCACGGATCACACTTGTCGGTGTTTTGTGCAACGTGATCTGCGTCGTATCGGGGCCGGCGCGTTTTCGCTTATTCTTGCGCCCCCAACCCTTGTTTAGCCTATCACGGAGAGGCCATTATGAAGTGGATAAAAATCTTACGTAGCGCGGTATTCATGCTGTTAGTTGTCGCCAGTTATGCCAAAGCAGAAGACGCGTTATCGCTAAAGTTGTTAGAGCGTTGGGCCGCGACTAACGTAGAGTTAAAGCCGCTTGGCGAGCAAGTGAAAGACTTTCAAAACACTGAAGCTCTTAAAAATTACTCTGAAGATCCGTTCGAAATATTGACGCTTAGTGACGCCAAACAGGACGAGCTAATAAATGCCGCGTTAAAAGAGCGTGGTATTTACGACGATGTGCAGGCGGTTATGGACGAGTACGGCTGGGACAATTACGGCGAATTTTCCCGTGTTCATATGCGTTTTTCGGGGCTTTATATGTATAAAATGCAGCAAGATCGTGGCGGGCAAGCGTATGCGCCTATACTGGAAAAGCTGCAATTAACACAGGAGGATCTCGATTTTTTAGAGGCTCACTGGGAGCAGATGCAAGCGGCGATGACACAAGTCGGCAGCTCTTAATTCTGCGAGGATGAAGAGGGCCTACCGGGGTAGGCCCTCCGTTATAAACCGTTCAGAAACGATTATTTAAACACCCTCCGTTTAGTTACAGTTGCCGCTAAAACAATCGTCGGTATGGCCAAAGCCAATGACACCGCTGCAGTGCATGGTTTCTGAGTAAGAGCCGCCACCACATTCGCCGTTGGCGTAAGTCGCCGTGTTGTACTCCATATCTTCTGCCTGACGATTCTCACCATTGACCGTGACGTAATCTAAAATCACATCGCGGCCAGAGGCGTCGTTGTCGTATTCAACGTTTACATCGCCACTGGCGCCACCGCTATAGGTGTAGCTTTGGTTGCTGGTGGTTAATGTCCAGTCGGCTACCGTCGCGCCGCCCACCCGCAGGTTAATGTGTTCACTGCCGCTGACGCCGCGCGCGCGTACGGTAACATCGCCACCATTGTTGCTGCCGCCACCGTTATTACCACCGCCGGTTGTGCCAAGGGTAATGTTGGAGTTACCACTGCTTTGATAGCCTTCGGTAGCCATGACCATGTAGTCGTGGTTACCAAGGTTTAAGCCGTGGCTGGCCCAGGCGTCAAAGTGATTACCGGTAGTAATGGTGCCGCCAGTGCGCTTTTGCTGACGCACGCTCCAGTATTGGTAGAAGGTAGCGGTCCCCTGAATTGAGGGCTGGTTAACCCGCTGGGTGCGGTAGATATCGTAGGTGCCGCCGTCGGTATTAACGGTACCGTAATACGTGCCGCTCTCGCCGGGACGATAACTGCCCCAGTTATCCACGATGTAATATTCGATCAGCGGGCTGGTAGTCCAGCCGTACAACGTAAGGTATCCGTTACCGGACGGGTTAAAGGTACCGGAGTAACTTACGGTACGACGCCCGCCCGGATTCCAACCTTTGCCGCCCACCCAGTTGCCGGTATTGCTCCACTGTGACGAATAGTTGCCGCCGGAGCCCAGCGTCATCGATACCGTGCCTGGGGCATCGGTCCAGAACGAGTAGTAGTAACCGTTGTGGGTACCGGTTTGGTTAGAGGTTAGGGTTTGTGCCTGGGTGGCGGCTACCGATAATACGGCAGCGGCGGTAGTCAGAATGGCTAAGCTTTTTTTGGCGTGCATTTTTGTGGCTTTTATTATGGTCATAATAACTCTCCGGTTATGCCTCGCAACCAATACCACCTTTAGAGGAAGAGGCGTTAAGGATGGTTTGCTTTCTAGGAGCAAACATTTGGGCGACTTAACCCACTGCTTTTATCGTTAAAAAGAGTTAAGCGGTTAACACTGTAGAGGTCACAGCTATCGTGGTCAATGGGACTATAAGGTTTTGGTCGAAATAACCATAAGGTGGGAGGTGGTTCGCGTAATCGTTGTTAACTTTAACTGTTCTAGCAAGCAATAATCATATAAATAAGAGAGGCTATTAGTCGCATTGGCCTGACTTTATTGATCGTTATCGCGTATCGGGGGTGTGCATTTAACGTAGTGTGGTGAGCATCTTTGTGCATTAACCTGAGCTTTTGATTGGGTCAGGTATGCAGCACGTTGGGGTAATCAAAGAGATATGGCGCTATCCGGTTAAAGGGATGGCGGGGGAGTCGCTCGCTCAGTGTGACCTTGGCCCTGAAGGGCTTGAGGGGGATCGGGTTTGGGCGCTGCGCGATTCTGCCCGTGGGGAAATTCAAAGTTGCAAGTTTCGTCCGGAGTTACTGCAGTGCACGGCAGCGTTACGCCCCAGCGGTGCAATTGATGTGGTTATGCCCTGCGGCGATGTCATCGCCAGCGACGACTTACATATTCATCAACGGCTGTCGGAGCTAGTGGGACACCAGTCGACGCTAGAGTCGCTCAAGCCGCTGGATAAGGCGGGTGACAACCGACACTTTTACCGGCGCTATAAGCCTAATAAGCACAGCTGGCTCGATGAGTTAAAAGACACTTTTGCCCGCGAGCCTGGCGAACCTCTGCCGGATTTTAGTCAAATGCCGCAACAGGCGCAGGACTTTGTCACATTGCCCGGCACCTTCTTTCTGGTGTCGCCGTTTCATATTATTACTACGGCAAGCGTAAGGTGTCTGCAAAAGCAATTGCCGGCGGCTGATTGGGATGTGCGTCGTTTTCGTCCAAATGTTGTTATTGAGACCAGCGATGGGGCTGAGGGGTTGTTAGAGCAAACTTGGCTGGGGCGGCAATTGTTGCTGGCGGGCTTGCCCATAGATTGTACGGCAGCCGCGCCACGCTGTGGCGCCGTTACACGCGCGCAAGCCGGCCTCGGAGCCGATAAAACCATGTTGCGCACCATTGTTCGCCGGGCGGCGCAAAATCTGGGTATTTATGGCGCCCTTCGCGAGGCGGGGACAATTCGGGTCGGAGATCCGGTGGCATTACTCTGAGGCGTTGAAGCCTATCATTAATTCATACCGTCCGAGCTTCACTAATGCGGCCGCGCTGCATAGAATAGCCGCTTAAATTGTTTCTAGGCTGGAGCTATTATGAACGACCAAACGCAAACTGAAATCGAGGCCGCCGCATTTCGCCGTCTTATCGAGCATCTCGACAGTCGCAAAGACGTGCAAAATATTGATTTAATGGACTTGGCCGGTTTTTGCCGCAACTGCCTGAGCCGCTGGTACCAAGAGGCCGCCGAAGAGCGTGGCGTCGCTATGGATAAAGAAGCCGCTCGCGAAGTTGTGTATAAAATGCCGCACAGTGAGTGGAAAGATAAATATCAAACTCCGCGCTAGGGGGTTGGTGCAGTCTGTCGATCGTGGTTTACTGCACGTTTAACGATCTTGGGGGCGCCGTTGATCATGAAGTATTCGTTTTTTGCGCTCGTCTTAATAGTGGCTACCTGCTCGTTACAAGCGGCGCAGTGTGTCTCTGAAGACGCCAGCGCGCAGAAAGATACGGCTATCTCATTGGCGGGCTTCGCCGACGCTATACATCATTGGTACAACCGCACCGACCAGTTAGATGCGCCCCTTTACGATACTTTTAACACCGTTGCCATTGCCGACAATATTGTTTTGTATCAGCGCGACAATGGCGGCTGGCCTGAGAACAAACACCCACAGCGCGTATTAAGCCCAGACGAAACAGTCATTATTGCAGCGAATAAATCACAAGCTGATGCCAGCTTTGATAACCGCAATATCTACCCGCAAATAACTTACCTAATGTGTGCGTACGAACAAACGGGTAACGAGCACTACCGCGCCGCGGCGCTAAAAGGCTTAACCTTCACGCTAGGCGCGCAATACGCTAACGGCGGCTGGCCGCACTCCCCCGGGCGCGCCGATCGCCCCTATGGCGATTACATTACCTTTGCCGATGAGGTAATGCCTGGTGTGCTGAGCTTTTTGCGGCAAGTGGCCAGCGCGCAGCCGCCCTTTAAAAGTATTCCTGCACCGCTACGTCAGCAAGCGGCGGCGGCCGTAACAAAAGGCGATGCATTAGTGCTTAACTTGCAAGTGCGAACAAAAGGACAGCGAGCCATTTGGGCGGGGCAGTATCATCCGCAAACCCTCGCGCCGATGGCGGCGCGCACTTATGAATTACCGGCGCTACAAACCTGGGAGAGCGTCGCCGTGGTGGAATATTTAATGTCGATTCCCAACCCTTCGCCCGAGGTAATAGCCGCCGTTGACAGTGCGGTGACTTGGTTTAGCGCCAATCGCATAGCGGGTGTACGTGTTGAAGAGTTTGCTATTGATCCGGTTCGGTTTACCTACCACACGGCGCGGTTCGATCGAAAGCTAGTAGCAGACGCGAATGCGCCGGGTTTATGGGCGCGTTTCTACGACTTAGACACCAGTGAGCCATTTTTTACCAATCGCGACGGCTCGAGAGTCGATGCGTTGGCAGACGTCGCACTCGAGCGTCGCAGCGGGTACGACTGGTACGGTAATTGGCCGGTGCACCTTATCCGCGACGCTTACCCCCGGTGGCGCGCTACAGTCAAAAAATAAAGCGGTTACTTATCGCTGTAAATGTAACAACGACAATGCCATTGTGAATTTTGCCTAAAAAGATAACTAATTTGGTGTAAATCTAGGGTTAGAGAGGCGCTTGGAGGCTGGTTTAAATTTTGCTTTCTTTCTAGTTTAGGCACTTACGGTAGAAGGAGTTTGGCATGAAACCGACGGCAACGCTTTATCGCATGGTAACCCCCGAGCATATCTGTCCTTTTGGATTAAAGTCGCGCGCGCTACTTAGGCGTAAAGGGTTTGCGCTAGAGGATCATAAGCTCAGCTCCCGCGAGCAAACCGATGCCTTTAAAAAACAACACGACGTTGATACCACACCGCAAACGTTTATCGATGGCAAGCGAATTGGTGGTTACGACGATCTGCGCCGCTATTTTGGCTTATCGCAAGAAGGTAGTGAGGGCACGAGTTACACGCCAGTAATCGCAATTTTTGCCACCTGTTTTTTATTGGCGTTGGCAGAGGTGTGGGCAAGCGGTATTAGTTTACTGTCGGCCCGAACACTGGAGGTCTTTGTGGCGCTGAGCATGACTGTGCTGGCGATTCAAAAACTGCAGGATTTAACCGCGTTTTCTAACCAGTTTATTACCTACGATCTGCTCTCAATGCGCTTTGTGCGCTACGCCTATGTGTACCCCTTTGCCGAGGCCTACGCGGGTATTGGTATGCTGGCCGGGCTCAGTGCGTGGCTGGTGTCGCCGGTGGCGTTGGTTATCGGCTCGCTGGGCGCGATATCGGTGATTAAGGCCGTATATATTGATAAGCGCGAGTTAAAGTGTGCCTGTGTCGGCGGCAACAGCAATGTGCCGTTGGGTTTTATCTCGCTCACCGAAAACCTCTTTATGGTGGGGGCTGCTATTTGGATGTGGCTAAAATAGCGGGTTCTTCTTCGCGCGTCACCGGTACATTCACAAGCCGTTCACAGGGGGAGGGTTAAGCTCGCGATAATACGTTATTACTGTGAGGTTAACTGTGGAGAACACACAAGTGCCGGCCCCTGCGGCTGGTATAACGCGCATTATCAAAGCGGGTGGTTACTCGCTTAAAGGGCTGGCCTTTGCCTGGCGCGCGGAAGCGGCGTTTCGTCAAGAGGTAGTGCTGTGTACCGGTTTGCTGATGTGCGCAATGTTGGTGTCTGTGTCGGCCGTCGAGCGAGCGTTATTGATACTTACCTTAGGTTTGGTGCTCGTGGTCGAGCTGGTTAATACCGCGGTCGAGGCTTGTATTGACCGTATCGGGCCGGACTATCACGCTTTGAGTGGCGCGGCAAAAGACGTCGGCTCTGCCGCGGTGCTGGTAGCGTTTGTGGTGGGAGCTTTGGTTTGGGCTACCATTCTACTGTAAGTGTGGTTAGGTGGAGGTAGTGGAGGTAACAGGAGCAATCTCAATCGCGACAGTAAACCTTTGCTCGTTGCTGGCAACGTTATAACCCCAATGGTTTAGCTCGCAAATACGCTCGATGATTTGTAAGCCGATGCCTTGCCGGGATTGCTCGAGTTCATTATCAATAGCGTTGCTAATGTTTATACCGGATGCAGTAATCGCCAGCGTAATGCAGCCTGTACTGTGTTGCGTCGCGTTGCGTATTAAGTTGTCCAGCACAATGTTCAACAAGTCACTGTTTATGTTCCAATCCAGTGAGGCAACGTGCCATTGTATGCGTTCACGATTTTGCTCGCCAGCGTGCTCCAGCAATAGATTCACAATATTTTCTAGGTCGCATTTTTGCAGTGGCGATACTTTTGTTTCATCTAGGCGCTCGGACTCTCGGCCTAAGTACAAAAAGGCGTTTATCAGCAGTGTTATGCGGTGGCTCGCGGCATCCAGCCGGCTAATCGCCCGGTGGGTTACCTCGGGGGCTAAGCCATCTTTTTTTAGCAGATCAATATTGCCGCGGATAACTGCCGCCGGCGAGCGCAGCTCGTGACTGGCAAAGCGGGTAAAGTCACGTTCGCGCAGGGCAAAGGCTTGCATTCGATTAAACAAATTACCAAAGGCACGGCTAAGCTGGCCTATCTCGTCATCGCGCGATAGCGTGGGAAACTGAGTGTCCTCTGCAGAAAGATTTTGCACCGAGTGGGTGAGCGAAACGACAGGCTCAGCTAGTTGGCGTGCCATTTTAGTCGCCATAATAAACAAAATAAGGGTGGCCAGTACCACCGCCATAAGAATAAACACCATGTCGTCAAACTCAGCGATAAAAAAATCGCCCAGCCCCGTCGCCTTAGAGACGACGTAATAACGCTGTTGGTTTGTCGGGTTGATACCCACATACACAGGCGTATCGGTTAGCGCTTCGGGCTGGTTTGATGTTAAAGCTTGGCGAATAATCTCGGGCAGTTCGGCCTCATTAAAATAGACGGTATAGTCGTCGGTGACAAAGGTATTGTGCCCTTCATCGCTGTGTTGCAGTGCGATAGCTATTGCCGTTTGCGCGCTGGCACCGGCTGAGGCATCCTCCTCTGAGGCTTCAATCATTAACCAAACAATAGAAAACGTAAACAGCATCAGCAAGCAGCTGTAGCCTACCAAAGAGGCGATTAGTTTTTGTGTGTAGTTAAGCTTCATCGGCGGTGCCTGCGCTGCCATCGGTAATACAAAAGCCAACGCCACGAATGGTTTTAAGTAACGGTTGTTCGAATGGTTTGTCTATTAATCGGCGCAGTTGATACAAGTGGCTGCGTAATGCGTCACTCTCTGGCGGTTGATCGTGCCAGATGGCTGACTCTAAATTCTCACGGCTAACAATACGTGGTGACTGGGTCATCAAGTGGCGCAGAATTTGAAACTGATATTTATTAAGGGAAATCGTTTGGCCATCGCGCTGAACGATATTTTGTTCTACATCCATGGTGAGCGGCCCGACCGATAGCTGGCGCGCTTGATGACGCGAAATCCGTAGGCTGAGCGCGTGTATACGGTACAAAAGCTCTTCCATGGCAAAAGGTTTTACCAGGTAATCATCGCCACCGGCTTTAAAGCCGTCAATTTTATCAAGCAGGGTATCGCGCGCAGTTAAAAAGAGTATGGGGGTGGTGCAGCCAGCGGAGCGCAAAAGTTGGCAGGCGTTTAAGCCATCCATGCCGGGCATCATAACGTCCAACACAATGACATCGTAGCGATGTTGCGAGGCTAAGCTCACCGCCTCCCGGCCGTTGCGGGCACAATCGGTTTGCATGCCGTGTGCCTGAAGCTGGTCGATAATGGTGGCTAAAATATCACGATCATCATCGACGACAAGTACGTCCATAGCGGCTCACTACTGAATGCGCCAATAGGCGGCTTTGAGTGGGTTTGGAGTGTGTGTTCACGATTCTAGCAGACCCGTAGCGACACTGGCTATGTAAGTGGCGTGGCGCGCGGCAATGGCCGCCGGTAGATAACACAGTAACAGGCCAGCGCGGAAAACCAACAAATAGCGAGCGTCCATAGATCGTGCGATACAAAGTGTGCGCCGCGCAATTGTTGCGTTACGCCAAATAGTAAACCTAACAGTAATACTAGCCCCAGCGCCCAGCCACGTTTGCTCGGGGCATACCGCAAGGCAATAAAATACAACCCCATCCAGGCGTACCCCGCACTGGCGTGACCGGCAGGAAAGCACTGGCCGGCGGGTATCGTATCGGGACGACGGGAAAATATCGGCGTGTAATCTAAGCTGCCGCCAAATAGCGCTAAGTCCCACGGGCAGTTAACGCCAGTGGTGTGTTTTCCCACCGATACCAGCGTTGCCGCGACTCCGGCTGATAATAATAGGTAGCCCATCGCCTGCTGGTACGGTTTAAGCTTCGCTACCGTAAAACTCAAGCTCCATGTACCCAGGAGTATCACCAGCATTAGCACCATAAGGTTGCGTCCGCCACGGTGGAGTACTTGCTCGAGTAGCCAATGATTTTTCAGTGCCCAAGAATCGCCCTCGGCGTGATAAAAAATCTGCCCTAACGTCAAATCAAGGTGGCTTAGCTCGAGTGTTGCCGCCAGAGCGATAAATACCGCCAAGGGTATCCACAAGTGAGTGAAGTAGAAGCGTCGGCTGTTCATCGCTTGGCGATTAAATTTAAGGGCTGTCCAGTTGTTTGGCACTGGCTGATGATATCCATGTTTGGAGTGTAGTTGTCGGTATCCACGGCCATTAATCCGAGCAGTGAGTGGTATAGGTTATCGTGGCTGAAGCTCTGTGAGGCCTTGTCGGCAAGGCATTGCTTAGAGAGGTGAAATTGCGTTTGATAATCCTCCGACAGCCACATAATCATAGGCACATGCTTTTGCTCATCGGGGGCTAAAAAATAGGGTAAGCCGTGTAAAAAGACATTGCCCTCGCCGAGGGATTCGCCGTGATCAGATACGTACAGCATCGCGGTGGTATAGGTTTGTTGTCGAGCTTTTAAGTAATCAATAACCTTGGATAAAAAATGATCGGTATAGCGGATGCTGTTGTCATAGGCATTGATGATCTCTTGCCGGCTACAGCGTTGTAAGTCACCGGTTTTACAGGCGGGTTGAAACACCGAGAACTCATCGGGGTAGCGCTTATCGTACGCGGGACCATGGCTTCCTTTTTGGTGCAAAACAATCAATGTGTCGCCATTGTTTTTTGCTAAATACTGATCTAGGTTGTCGAGTAACATGTCGTCAAAGCATTCACTCTCTAGGCAGGTGATCGTGTTTTCTGGGCCGCTTGTGCCCTGCTTGTTAATACGGTCACAGACGCCTTTGCAGCCCGAGTTGTTGTCGCGCCAGACAACGTCGATACCCGCTCGTTCAATAACGTCTAAAACGTTTTCTCGCGAGCGGGCTCGATCACCGTTGTAGTTTGCGCGGTTCCGGTCTGAAAACATACAGGGTAGTGACACGGCGGTGCTAGTGCCGCAGGATGCCACCTGACTGAAGTTAATAATATCTTGTTGTTGCAGCTGCGGGTTGGTATCGCGCGGGTAGCCATTTAAAGCAAAGTTAGCGGCGCGGGCGGTCTCACCGACGACGACAATAGTAATAACCGGTTTTTGCTGGGCATCCCAAATAGGTTCCTTTTTGGCATCTAGCCCAATGCTGACTAGCGGTTGCTTGCTTTCATTATAAGCGCCGCTTAAGTAGCGTGCGCCGTAATACAGAGCATTAGACGGTACCAATAGGTGGCGAACTTCACGGTGATTGCGAAACAGCGAAGAGTAGGTTTTGTAAAAGGGCAACACGGCGGCCACTAAAGTGATAACGCTTAGGGTTGCCACTAGGGCTTGTCGTTTAAGTTGTTGCATTGGCCTGGCATACGAAATTCGTATGCGGCTGATGATCAGTGCCGGAATAATACCATACAGAGCTAGGTGAATTAGCATTGAGGCGTTGATTAGGTCTAGCGCTTCGTGACTATCGGTCTCAACAATATTTTGAATCATGTTTTTATCAAACACGACGCCATAGTTTTGCATAAAATAGCTGATTCCAGCCGACACCAAGATAATCGATATTAATACTGGTTTTTGAATCCACTTAAAGCAGATGCAAGCCAACAGAAGATTAAATGCGGAAACCACAAAGACAAAAAAGGAGAGAAAAAATAAACTCTGGGGGAGTGTCTCGGTAAAAATTAGAGTCCAAAGGCTACTGTTGTAAAGCAAGGTCAGTATAATGCAAAAAAGCAGCGATACGGCGCTACTGTGCAAGAGCGTTTTTAACAGTGGGTGCATAATCAATCTCACCAGTAAATGGGCGCGAGCAAGGTGGCGCAGCTCACGCGGTACTGAGGAAAGATAGCCGCTGTTGGGTGAACGGATTGTGAAATTTATTCGTGATGTTCGATTTTTAAAAAATTGTTCTAGCTTTTCTGGTTTTTTCGACTAAATAAGTCAATTTTTTCGGTGATGAGTTGGTTGTATAGATCACTGTTGTCGATAGTCAATCATAATTCGCTTAAAGAAAAATCTCTTTGATGCTAGTGCTTGCTCTGGTTTTTGTAAAGATTTTAAGGACGTTATTGTCGTAACTTCAGTCGGCTGGATCTTGGCATTTGTCTGTTTTAGGTGGGTTTGATAAAAGCGCTATATCGCAAAAAATAAGGGTTTTGTCGTCGACTAGGACCTTTCTGTAAAGGTTGTCTTCATAGATCTTCTCCCCTTGATAATATGTTACATTTCTTTCGATGTTCGAGTTTTTCACACGAAACCCCATTAGGCCTGATAGCCAAACGCTCAGGTCGTAATGGCTGAGGTGGTGCTCGTTTGGTGTATCCCATTTCTCTGATGTGCTGTTGGGTCTTTGATAAAAAACTATAGGGACCGAGGATATCTCTTTGGTCAATCTATTGTGCCCCCATATACCGTTTTCACCTAAGCTCTCGCCGTGATCTGAGGTGATGATGACAACTTGGCTTCCTTTCAATGCGCTTTCAGTGTAATGAATAATCTTGTCTACCACATCATCGAATAAGGCTAAGGAGTTGTCGTAGGCGTTTATGGTTCTCTGAGACAGTTTGGTGTTTTCGCTATCGTCCCATATAGAAAATTTATTTCTGTGGTTTTCATAAGACTGAATGTAGGGTGCATGGCTGCCCCAGAGGTTAATGATAATAAAGTTTTTGGCGCTAGGCTGGTAACCCTCAAGCCAGTTTAACATTTGGTAGTCGCCTGATAATTTCACCCCGACTGGGTCGTTATCTCTGGTGATGATATTATCAATATAACTGACGCCTAAATCGTTTAGCAGCTTTGATTCCATGGTGGAAAGCCACGATGTCTTATAGCCGGAGAGTTTCGCGAGTCGAAATAGATTTGCCGTCTTCGACTCCAGCTGCTTCGTGTTGCCGGGCTCGTACACGGTGTTAATAAGTAATGGCAGCGATGCTCCCGTCGCTACGGAAGACGAAATCCCCTGTTTTGATATGACTCGCCCTTGAGACATTCTTTTATCGAGGTTAGGGGTTGTTGGTCTTGAGTAGCTGTTGATCGATAAGTGATCGTACCTTATTGAGTCGCCGATTATCAGTACGATGTTGTCAGGGGTTGAGTCATCGCTTCGGCGGGAAACCGTGTAATCTTCGTATTCAGGTGCAGAGAAGGAAGATGGATTCCAGAGAATTTTTACCAGATAGTAGCTGAATGTATTGATGGAGTTGTGTAGTGAACTTCTGGTGGGGCTCGGAAGAAACGCGATGAGGTCTCGGTCAAGAGCGCGTATGGGTTTGCTGATTAAAATCGCCAGAATAAATACTTGGGCAGTCGCCGGAGTTATACCGGCCGCTCTCTTTTGAAATTTATTGAATAGCAAAAAATGTAGCGTATAGGGTATAGCGACCGCCAGAATAGCAAGATAGTGGCTCACCCATTCGCTGGCAATGACTTTCGTTATATCGTCTGAATCTGAAAAGACCTTTGACATATCAATCGGGTTGATCGGAGTCCCCGCGTAGGAGATATAAGAAATTTGTATCAGCTCTATGAAGGCGAATACTCCTAAAACGACGCGGGGAACCGCTTTTGATCCGCTAAACCACAACGATGCACTAAGTGCGTACAAAATAAAAACGTATTTTAATTCAAGTTCTGACTGGTTTGCGTCTGTGTAGATCTTCTGTAAGAAATCATCCGATAGAAATAAAAGTACAGATGTTGAGGATAGTAACAGGTATTTAAGGATGGATTTATGGTGTGACGTAAGAATTCGAATAGCCATTTAGAGGTAAAACCTGTTTTTTATCGTAGTAATACGAGATAGATGGTTAGACCAAGCAGTAATCTGTACACGAGGAAAATTTGCAGGCTAAATTTCTCAATAAATTTAAGAAATAGATGTATTGTGATGATTGCCGAAAGAAATGAAACGACACAGCCTAGGATTAGTGGCATCCATAGAGTTGTTTCGTTTGTTGTGATTAATTCATAGCCTTTTACAAGAACCGCTAAGAAGGTGATGGGGATAGCAAGCAAGAACGAAAACTTAGCGGCATCTTTTCTCGTCAGGCCTAACGCCAGGCCCGCCGTAATGGTGGCTCCTGATCGAGATGTTCCAGGTATCAAGGCTGCTGCCTGAGCTATGCCTATAATCAGCACGTCTTTCCAGTTTATGGAGTTTAACTCTCGATCTTTTTTTCCGACGTAGTCTGTTAAGCCTAATAGCAAACCAAATATTACGGTGGTAAAAAAAATAACCGTTGCAGATCTAAGGCTAGTGTCGATATAGTCCAATAACATAAGTCCGGCGATTCCAGCCGGAACCGTACCAAAAACAATCGCCCAGGCCAGCCTGCTCATGCCTACATGTTCTCTTGTCGCTAAAGACAGAAGTCCATCTTGAACCAGGCGTTTTACGTCTGCGTAAAAATACCCAATGACCGCCATCAACGTGCCTAGGTGCACCGACAGATCAAACGCGAGGCCTTGATCGCTCCAGCCAAGCAGTTGTGGAACCAATATCAGGTGGGCGGAGCTTGAGATGGGAAGAAATTCTGTAAAGCCCTGAAGTATTGCCAGGGTAACGATGTGAATCAGCAGCATTATAGGTAGTTTCTATTGAGGCCGTGAAGTCAAGAAGACCGGATGCCTATAAGCTACTTCGTTGTGTGTGAATGGACTGTGAAAAGTGTGCTCGTGGTGACATAACCGTGGTGTTTGCCTTATTTAGCACTGTTCTAGAGCTGGTATTTCATCCAATACTAATGGGCATAGTACTTATCATAAAAAAGGGGCCTAAGCCCCAAAAGTGACAACATAGTTACGCCAGTAAAATTATTGATATTGCTCTCCGTTGGTCGGTTCTCATCGTTATTGGGGTGCAACGATTTCACTGATGTAGTTATCGAGCCCCGCAGGGTCTACTTCGGGCCAGCCGTCGTTCCAGCCAATCGGTAATATCTTTAGCTTTTGCAGTCCGTTATCGGCGGCTTCGTAGGCGTGAAATACCAAGTAATCTTTGCCGTCAAAGCTGTAGGCACTGTTGTGGCCAAGGCCTGGCCACTTTTTATTGCCTTTTAAAATAACCGTCGCACCACCTTGGGCCAGGTCGCGGCCGTCTTTATCTAGGTACGGGCCGGTCACGGCTTCGCTGCGGCCAACGGCAATATGGTAAGTGCTGTCGGCCCCCCGGCAGCATTTACCCAATGAGATAAATTGATAGTAGTAATTGCCGTGCTTAAAAATAAAAGGGGCCTCAAGTTCGGCGGGGCCGGCTTCGTGGGCGGGAACACCAGCCGGACGAGTGCCAGCGGCAATGCCGTACCACTGCTCCGGTTCGGCTGGGGCCGACCAGTCGTCATTAAGCTTAAACAACTTGTGCCCGCTCCAGAAAGAGCCAAAGGCCATCCAGCCGTTGCCCTCTTCGTCGGCAATTACCGCGGGGTCAATCGCGTTCCAGTTGTCGCGGTTGGGTACCGATTCAATCACGATCCCCTGATCCTTCCAGCCGTACTCCGGCGAGGCTGGGTCTAGGGTGTCGGTTATGGTTAAGCCGATGGCTGAGGTGTTTTTGCCAAAGGCAGACACTGAGTAATAGAGGTAGTATTTCCCATCTTTTTCTACAATATCGGGCGCCCATAAATGACCATCAAACCCCGGAGCGACCTCTTTAGCCCAGCTAGGCTGACCGGCAAAAGCGCGGCCTTGTGGGCGCCAGTGGATCATATCGTCTGAGTTGTAGATGGTGATGCCGGGACCGGTGCTAAATAGGTAGTAGCGACCGTCTTCTTTGGCCATTACGGGGTCGTGAATACTCACTTGAGCGCCCACCTGATTGGGCTGAGCGCTGCTGCAGGCGGCGAGGGCCAATGCCAGAGCGGCGGTGGCTAAGCGCCAAATTGGTAACAGTCGGGACGTCATGGGGGTTCCTCGTTATCTATTTTCAGTAAAGGCGCGTTTCATGTGCCTGTTGCACGGCTGTGTCGGCGCGGCTCTGTTTAATTGTAAAGATTTGCCAATAGCGGTGGTCGATGACCTTGTAGTCATTATTGTATTATAATAGTATCCATATGCAAGCCGTAATACAGCTGTTGCCCCGTGCGCATGAGCGCAGCGTGGCGGTAGATGCCGGCTGTACAAGCAACATAACCCAAATAATAGGTAAATAAAGGGCGGTTAGTCGCGATGACAAGTTTATTATTTCGAGTGCTTGGCACTTTAGTGTTGCTAGCCGCGTGGCCCGCGCTAGCCGACGGCGATTTTCCGTACCACAACCCCATTGTCGAGCAGCGCGCCGATCCTTGGATTCACAAGCACACCGATGGTTATTATTACTTTATAGGTACAGCGCCCGAGTTTGACCGGATCGAGCTGCGCCGAGCGAAAACCATCAACGGCTTACGTGAAGCCAGCGCCAAAGTGATTTGGCGCAAGCATGCCGGCGGTGAGTTGGGGGCAAATATCTGGGCGCCTGAGCTGCACTTTATTGATGGCCAATGGGTGATTTACTACGCGGCCGCCCCCGCTGACAAACCTTTTTTGATTCGTATGCACACCTTAACCAGTAATGCCGTTAACCCAATGGACGGCCCATGGGTTGAAGCGGGCCAAATTCAAACGCCGTGGGACAGTTTTTCTCTGGACGCCACCAGCTTTAGTCACAAAGGTAAGCGTTATCTAATCTGGGCTCAAAAAGATAAGGCCGAAAGCTACAATTCGGCCCTCTATATGGCTGAGCAAACCTCTGCGACCACCATCAAAGAGCCGGTCATTACCCTGACCGAGCCGACCTTAGACTGGGAAACCATTGGCTATAAAGTTAACGAAGGGGCGGCGGTAATTAAAAAGCACGGCCGTGTGTTTGTGACTTATTCGGCCAGCGCTACCGACCACAACTACGCGATGGGAATGCTCTGGGCCGATGTCGACGCCGATCTAATGGACCCGAGCGTGTGGCACAAATCGCCGACGCCAGTGTTTGCGACGAATGCCGAGTTAAAACGATTTGGCCCCGGCCACAATAGCTTTACCGTGGCCGAAGACGGCGTTACCGACCTGATGATTTACCACGCGCGCGACTATCGCGAGCTAAAAGGCACCCCTTTGACTGACCCTAATCGCAATGCCCGAGCCCGTGAGTTGGGTTGGGATGATCAAGGGATGCCGGTCTTTAACCAAACCCAGGACGATTAAGTCGTCTGATCGCCAGTAACGGAGAAACGCCCGCGCCATGACCGAGATATGTACAATTACAAAATCCCCCTACGGAAGATTACAGGACGGCCGCGCGGTCGAGTTGTATACCCTGCAAAACAATCGTGGTATGAGCGTCGGTATTATTACCTACGGCGGCATCATCACCTCATTGGTGTGCCCCGATCGTGACGGTCAATGCGATGACGTGGTGTTAGGTTTTGACGCCCTGGCGCCCTACGAAACCGACTCGCCGTATTTTGGCGCCTTAATCGGACGGGTTGGCAACCGCTTGGCCGATGGCCGGTTTGAGCTGGACGCCAAGCCGTATCAATTAGCGTTAAACGAGAATGGCGTAAGCCACTTGCACGGTGGTGAGTGCGGTTTTGACAAAGTGTTATGGCAAGCCGAATCACGTATTACGAGTGATGCCGCCGAGTTGGCGCTGCGCTACGTTAGCGCCGATGGCGATCAGGGCTACCCGGGCAACCTCACCGTCGAGGTCGTGTATCGCTTAACCGGTGATAACCGTTTATTTGCCGAGTACCGTGCCACAACCGATGCGCCGACACCGGTTAACCTCACACAACACAGCTACTTTAACTTGGCGGGTAAGGGTGATGTGCTGCACCACGAGCTTACGCTAAACGCAAAAGCCTATACCCCCATCGACCAACATTTAATCCCCACGGGTGAAATTGCTCCGGTGGCAAACACACCGTTTGATTTTCGTGTGGCAAAAAAAATAGGGGCTGAGCTAGACACTAGCGATGCACAATTAACTCTGGCGGGCGGCTACGACCACAACTTTGCGGTAAGCCAAGCCACCGCCGGCGAGCTAACCCGCGCGGCGCGAGTGCACGAGCCAACCACCGGCCGGGTATTAACACTGCACACCACCGCGCCCGGCGTGCAGTTTTACTCGGGCAATTTTCTCGATGGCAGCTTGCAGGGCAAGGGCCGCGATTTTACGCATCGCAGCGGTTTTTGTTTAGAGCCGCAACACTTTCCCGATGCGCCCAACCAGCCAAATTTTGCGGATATTACCTTGCGCCCCGGCGAGGAGTATCGCTCGACCTTGTGTTTTAGTTTCTCGACAGATACCTGAGCTAGGTATCCGCGTCGCGCCATAATGAATAACTCAATGAATTCGAATAAATGAATAGAGGTAACACTATGAAAAGATCACTTAGCGCCCTTATCGCTTCGCTCGCTCTTACCGGCGCCGCTGCGCAGGCGGCCAACCCATTGTTTAGCGATGTACTGACGGCCGATCCGGCCGCGATGGTGCACGATGGTACCGTGTATCTGTACACCGGCCACGATGAGGCACCCGACAATAAAACCTTTTACCAAATGAATAAGTGGTTGGTGTTTTCCTCCACCGACATGGTCAACTGGGAGTCTCACGGCTCGCACATGAACGTAAAAGATTTTAAATGGGCCAAAGGTGATGCCTGGGCCGCCCACACGGTAGAAAAAGACGGTAAGTTTTACTTTTACACCACGGTGCGCCACGCCACTATTAACGGCTTTGCCATAGGGGTGGGTGTGTCTGATAGCCCCACCGGACCCTTCAAAGATGCTCTGGGTAAAGCTTTGGTCACTAACGATATGACCACTGACATCGACATCGATTGGGATGACTTAGACCCTGCGGTTTATATCGACGATGACGGCCAAGCCTATATGTTTTGGGGCAATTCGCAGGCGTATTACGCTAAGTTAGAAGACAATATGATCGAGCTGGATGGCCCGATTCATAAAATTGATATCCCCGACTTTACCGAAGCGCTGCACGTCCATAAGCACGGCGAGTATTACTATTTAACGTATGCCACGGGCTTTCCCGAGAAAACCTCCTACTCCATGAGTAAGTCGGTCACTGGCCCCTGGGAGCATAAAGGTCTTTTAAACGAGCTGGCGGGCAACTCGAATACTAACCACCAAACTATTATCGACTTTAAAGGCAACTCGTACTTTATTTATCACAACGGCAGCCATATTCCAGACGGCGGCAGCTTTCGTCGCTCAGTGTGTATTGACGATTTGCACTACAACGCCGACGGCACCATCAAGCGTATTGTTATGACCAGTGAAGGCGTCGATCCAGTTAAATAAAAACTGGCTCAACCAAATGTAAATTAGCGGTGGTAAGGAATGGGTATGAAAGTTTGGATGGTTGCGGTCCTGAGTATATTACTGGCCGCTTGCGGTGCTAAATCGCACTACAAGGTTACCAGCCCCGATGGTGATCTAACGCTAACCTTGACGCAGGCCAGTGACGGTAGCGCCTTGTATGAGGTTGCCCAGCATGGGCAGCCAGTGCTGATGCCATCGCCTTTGGGCTTAACGTTAAGCTCGGGTGACTTTACCCGCGAACTCACGGTGGAGGCCGCAGGCGAGCCGACGCTGGTAAAAGAGCACTACACCATGGTGCAAGGTAAACAGCAGGATATTAATTACCTTGCGCGGGAGCAGCGCTTTGCCGTGAGCAATGCCGACGGCCAGGTTTTGCAGGTTGTGTTTCGGGTGTCCGACGACGGTGTTGCACTGCAGTACCGTATTGCCAACCCAAGCGATCAGGCTATTAGCGTCACCGACGAGCTAACCGGCTTTGCGCTGCCTAAGGCAACCAAAGCGTGGTTGCAGCCGGTGGCGTTGGCGCAAACGGGTTACAAAAAGACCAACCCATCCTATGAAGAGCATTACCAAATGGGCATTGACGCCGGCACCGCAAGCCCAACCGAAGCGGGCTGGGTATTTCCGGCGTTGTTTAAAACGCCCGGGGCGTGGGTGCTTATTACCGAGGCGGGCATGGATGGCGATTTTCATGCCTCGCGCTTGCAGCAACACAGCGATAATGGTGTTTATCGTATCGGCCAGCCAATGCAGCCCGAGGTCACCGCCGGCGGCGCGTGTATGGCCAATGCCCGTGGCGACTTCCATTCGCCGTGGCGCATTATTACGCTGGGCGATTTAGCTACTGTCACCCAGTCGACTCTGGGTACAGATTTAGCCGACCCCGCAGTGGATGATATGGCGTGGGTTAAACCCGGCGTGGCGTCATGGAGCTGGGCGCTGTTAAAAGATGACTCCGTCAACTTTGATACCACCAAAGACTTTATCGATTACGCTGCCGACATGGGATGGCAGTACACTTTGATAGATGCCGATTGGGATAAAAAAATTGGCTGGGATAAACTCGCTACTCTGGTCGATTACGCCGCTAAAAAAGACGTGGGAATACTGGTGTGGTACAACTCATCGGGCGCCTGGAACGAAACCGTGTACTCGCCTAAAAGTGCATTGCTTAGCGCGGCCGATCGCGAGCGAGAATTTTCGCGCTTAGAAAAAATCGGCGTTAAAGGGGTTAAGATCGACTTCTTTCCAGGTGATGGTCAGTCGGTTATGGCGTACTACAATGATCTTGCGCGAGACGCCGCCAAGCATCACCTGTTACTAAATTATCATGGCTCGTCGCTGCCGCGCGGTTTGCATCGCACTTACCCCAACCTAATGACGATGGAAGCGGTGCATGGGTTTGAGATGATTACCTTTATGCAAAACTCCGCCGACTTGGCGCCGTCTCATATGGCGATGCTGCCTTACACGCGCAATGTCTTTGATCCGATGGACTTTACTCCCACCACCTTTGGTGAAATTCCCAATATCGAGCGACGCACTACCAACGGTTTTGAATTGGCGCTACCGGTGTTGTTTACCTCAGGTATTCAGCACATTGCCGAGACGCCAGACAACATGGCCACGGTGCCCGCTTACGTTAAAGGTTTTATGCGCGGATTACCGGTACTGTGGGATGAGTCGCGTTTTGTTATGGGCTTTCCCGGGCAGTCGGCGGTGTTCGCGCGGCGCAAAGGCAGCACTTGGTACGTGGCGGGCATTAATGGCGATGATCGCGCTAAAAACATGACGTTAAATTTAGACTTTATTGCTGGCAAAACCGGCGTGTTGATTACCGATGGTAAAACGCCGCGCAGTTTTAGTCGCTTTAGTATTACCGCGAGTAACGAGCTGGAGCTGCCGGTAAAAGCTCACGGCGGCTTTGTGATGACGTTTAACACCGGTCAGTAACAACTTAAATTAATAATGGAGTGGGCGTTGCATCGCTCAAGAGTAAGTTATGAAACTACACAATGTAAAATCGGCGGTTTTAGCCGGCGTTATTGCGGCGCTAACCGTAACAGGTTGCGCCAGCCAGAAGGAATCCGTCAGTACACAGGATGTTAATAAGAAGAATACGAGCGCGAGCGAGCTGCCCGAGGGCACTTTTGCCAACCCGTTATTCGCCAACGGCGCCGATCCTTGGTTGGAGTATTGGGACGGCAATTACTACTTAACCACCACCACCTGGACGTCACAGCTGGTCATGCGTAAATCGCCTACTTTGGCCGGTTTGTCTGAAGCGGCGCCAATTAATGTGTGGTCCGATACCGACCCGGCGCGCAGCTGGAATTTTTGGGCGTTTGAGTTTCACCGCTTAACCGGCCCCAATGGCCCGCGCTGGTATTTAATGTATACCGCCGGCCAGCATGGCACGCTTGATCATCAACACTTGTCCGTACTCGAAAGCGCCGGCGATGATCCTATGGGCCCCTACGAATACAAGGGCCACTTTATGCCTAACGAGTGGAATATCGACGGTACCTACCTTGAACACGACGACAAGTTGTACTTGTTGTACTCGCAGTGGCAGGGCGATGAGCAGCTCAACCTGATTACCGAGATGGAAAACCCTTGGACCCTAAAAGCAGGCTCACCTAAAGTGGTTGTTACGCGCCCGACGCTCGACTGGGAAACCAGTGGCCGCAAAGTGACTGAAGGGGCCGAAATTTTAAAGCATAAAGGCCGAACCTTTTTGATCTACTCGGCGAGCTTTTGCGATACCCCCGATTACAAGCTGGGGATGAAAGAGTTGGTGGGTGATGACCCGTTAAACCCCGATCACTGGAAGCAGTTTGACGAACCCGTTTTTCAGCGCGGCAATGGCGTTTTTGCCCCTGGCCACAATGGCTTTTTTGTCTCGCCCGATGGCACGCAAGATTGGATCGTGTACCACGGTAACTCGAAAGAAGAGTACGGCTGTGGTTCTACCCGTTCGGTGCGGGCGCAGCAGTTCAGCTGGACGCAAGACGGCTTACCTGATTTTGGTGAGCCAATTCCCGAGGGGACGCCCGTCGCAATGCCCTCCGGCGAAAACGGCCCAATCAAGGTGAGCGTGCAAGGGGTTCAGCAGCAGCTGGTTAATCGCAAGTCCGGCCAGTGTTTAACAAGCCACCAGGGTGTGACCAAGTTGGCTGCCTGTGGCACCGGTAGCGGATTGTGGGTGCTCGATTCAACCGCCGATGGCGCTTACCGCGTGGCGAATGTAGCTGATGGTACCTTTTTAGATGATAATCAAGACGCATCTGCATGGCTTAATACCGCAACGCAGCGTTGGACAGCCAGCACCACAGAGGACGGTTGGTTAAGCCTTAACAATAACGCCAGCGGTAAAAAATTAGCGGCATGCAATACCAGCGAGTGCGCTGAATGGCGCTTGGCACCGGTCGGCAAGGTTGCGTTAATGAGCGTACAAAGCGGCAAGGCAGTGCAGGCGGGCAGCGCTAAAAACCCGACTAACGTGGTGCAAGATGCCTGGGGTCAAAAATTGTCACAGCAGTGGCAATTTAGCCATGTTGGCGAAGGTTATTATCAGCTACACTCAAGCGCCAATAACCAGCAGTGTTTAGCGGTGGGTGGCAACCCGATTGTCCCAGGTGCCAATGCTATGCTCGCCGCCTGTGAGGGCGAAAGCGCGCAGTGGCGAGTCGACAATTTAGGTGATGGCTCGGTGCATTTAATCAACCGCTTTAGCAGCCTAAGCCTAAACGTTGACAGCTGTGCACTGGATAACGGGGCCAATATTTCTCAAGCCCCCACGATGGCAAACGACTGCCAGCGGTTTCAGTTGCGCGAGGTTAAATAACCCAGCTTTGTGATGGCACTGGGCGGTATCGTTTGCGATAGGGCCGAGTGTCATTTCAGGGTTAGATGAGTAGATGGAAAAAAGCTAGTATTAAAAAGTATTCATAATCAAAAAAAGTAGGAGACCACAATGAAGTTAAAAGCCCTAGCGGCGATTGGTTTACTGTGTGCAGGCGCCCAGCTGTCCGCTAAAACCTTAAACGTCGATATTGACATTCATGCCGACCAAACCGGCCCGGTAATTAACAAAGACGTCTATGGTCAGTTTGCCGAGCATTTAGGCCGCGGTATTTACGAAGGCGTGTGGGTCGGTGAGGACTCAGCTATCCCCAACACTCGCGGTTTTCGCACTGATGTACTAGAGGCTTTGCGTGCGATTAAAGTGCCGTTAGTGCGCTGGCCCGGTGGTTGTTTTGCCGATGAATACCACTGGCGCGAGGGCATTGGCCCCCGTGAAGATCGCCCGACTAAAGTAAACACTCACTGGGGTGGCGTCGAAGAGCCCAACTCGTTTGGTACCCACGAGTTTTTTGAGTTTGTCGAATTGCTGGGCGCCGACGCTTACGTTAACGGCAACCTCGGTAGTGGCACTGTCAAAGAGATGGCCGAGTGGGTCGAGTATATGACGGGCGATAAAGGCTCAACGCTGGCCAATGAGCGCCGCGCCAATGGCCGTGAAGAACCTTTCGATATCGCCTACTTTGGCATTGGCAACGAGGCTTGGGGGTGCGGCGGCAATATGCGCCCAGAGTACTACGCCGATTTGTACCGCCAGTACGCCACCTTTTTAAAAACGCCTCAGGGTAAGCGTCCCAAGTTTGTCGCCAGCGGCGGCCATACCGAAGACACTAGCTGGACTGACGTGTTGAGCAAAAACATCGATTCTAATATCGACGGTATTAGCTACCACTTTTACACCTTGCCCAACAGCGATTGGGATGAAAAAGGCCGTGCCATTAAATTCAGCGAGCAAGAGTGGTTTAAAACCATGGAGCGTACTTACCGGATGGAAAAGTACATCCGCGCTAACGTTGCCAAGCTGGATGAAAATGACCCCGAAGGCAACATAGGCTTGTACGTGGACGAGTGGGGCACCTGGTACGACCCGGAGCCCGAGCGCGACCCAGGCTTTTTGTATCAGCAAAACACTTTGCGCGATGCAGTGGTTGCGGCGGTGAACTTTAATATCTTTCATCAGCATGCCGAGCGGGTCACCATGACCAATATTGCGCAAATGGTGAATGTGCTGCAGGCAATGATCCTGACCGACAAAGAAAAAATGGTGCTAACGCCCACGTATTACACTTACGGTATGTACAAGGTGTTTCAGGATGCAACCAGCATTAAGTTCAACCTAAAGACCGACAAGTATAAAAGAGGCGATAAGACCGTCCCCGGTGTTACCGCCTCGGTCGCGCGCGGTACCGACGGTAAGTTGTACCTTGCGCTGGTTAACCTAGACCCTAGCAACAGTGCCGATATTGATTTGGATGTTGCCGGTGCTAATGTGACCCGTGCGGTCGGTCAAATTTTAACCGCCGATGCGATGGATACTCGTAACACCTTCGATGCCCCCGAAACCATCGCGCCAACAGCGTTTGAATCGGACTTAGACGATCTGACGATTCCGGCAAAATCGGTGGTGGTGGTTGAGTTAAAGTAAGGCCGTCACCATGTGAGTGAAAGCTCGCAATCCAAAAGCCCGGATAAGCCTTTCGCTGCTTACCCGGGCTTTTTTGTGCGGACGTTGTTTATTGCTACTAAGTTGCCTTGCCTATCAGTCAACCGCTATGCTTGTGGTTGATACATCCAAGGAGACACCCATGCAACATGAGCAAGACACACAGGCTGAACAAAACGCCTCTTTGATCGACGCCGATACCCGTTATACGCTCGCCCCGCGTATTGTGCGCTTGTTTGCGGCCCTTATCGATTTAGCGTTATCGCTGCTGGTTGTGGTGCCGGTTACCGTGTATTTTGGTGTATGGGATGGTGTGCTAGAGAACCCCGAAGCGGGCTCGGCATTGCCTTGGACCACGACTTTGTTGTTAGCCCTGCTTAACTGGGGGGTGTTTTTCTTGTTGCATGGCGTGCTGCTGTATCGCCACGGGCAAACCATCGGTAAGCACTGTGTCGATATTGCCATTGTCACGCTGGATGGCGATAAACCCGATTTTATCCCGTTAGTGGCCAAGCGTTATTTGCCCATTGCACTGGTGACCTATGTGCCGGTTGTGGGTGGCTTACTTTCCCTGATTGATATTTTGTTTATATTTCGCGCCGATAAACGCTGCGTACACGATTTAATTGCCGGTACACGAGTGGTTAAGCTGGCAGACTAACCATTAACCTAATGTGCGAGTAACGGTTTCTTTAAAAGCGAAACGAAGAAAATTACTGGCAGAAAAAATAAAAACCCCCGCCGAGCATTTGCTTGGCGGGGGTTTTTATTGGAGGCTTTGCTTACTGGCAAATGTCTCCTGTCACGGAAACGGTCTCGGCACTGCCCGATCCCTGAAACCCAAAGCTAACCGACTGCCCCGGGTTGATGGTGCTGTTGCGGCCAATATCGCTGGCGGTAAATGGGCCGTTACCGGTCACGTCAGCTTCCCAGCTGTTGGTAATGCTAACGGGGTTACTGTACTGCCATTGTACGCTCCAGCCATTGACGGCGCTGCTCCCTTCATTGGTAAGGGTGATGTTAGCGGTAAAGCCTGAGCCCCACGCGTTTTGGGTTTCGTACTCGCAGTTTACCTCGCCCGTACCCGAGGTACTGCTGGACGAGCTGGACGCAACGCTCGATGAGCTGCTAGAAGACGAACCACCGATAATGCCATAAGGTGCCGGCTGCGCCGCACAGGTGTTGGCGCCAACGCAGCTTTGATTATCCTCATAGCCCCAACCATCGTTGCTGTTGCTGCACAGTGGTGTGGTGGTGCCGTACCAGTTACATTGCGTGCCGGCGGGTACCGAGCTGTTCGAGCTGCTGGCCGACGAAGTGCTGGAAGAGCTGCTGGATGAGCTCGCAGTATCGAGCTGCAAGAATGCGCTGGTGTAGTTTGAGGGTGTTTGGACGTACACGCGATTGTCGGTTGCGCTTTGCATAGCCACCACGTCACCGTCTGAGTTTAATACGCCGACCTGTACATCGGAGTTTTCATCGTTTACTGCTTGTGCCAGAGCGTAAGGCCAGTCATTCGCGCCGGCATTGTTAGCGTCGAGTATTAAAGATTGCTCGGGTAAGTAAACATCGGTGCCGCTGTTTTCAACTAATCGAAGGCTCACGGCATCACCAGCGCTTAGGCTCTGTGAGGTTTCGCTTAGTGCGCCAAGGTCTTCCCAGTTAGCACCCGCGGCTGGTACGTGAACAATATCCACCGAGGTGGTGCTAGTGGCGTCGGCATTATTCACCTGTAAGTTTACGGTGACGGTTTGTTGCGCGTCTGGTTCGGATAAAGTTAATACCGTATTGTCGCCACTGGTGGTGCTTAAACTGTATAGCGAGTCGTTGTCGGCGCTTAGGCTCCAACTGTAACTTAGATTGTCACCCTGAGAGCCCGAGCCGTCAAAGCTGATACTGCCTGCGCCGGCAAAGGTGCCGCTCGACGGGGTGGCGCTAATATCGGCAACCACCGGTATGTTGCCGGAGCCGCCATCAAAGCTTACATCCACGCAACCGTGGAAGCGTTCGTAGGTGAATTCATTGCGGCCCCACTCGCCATAAATAACGTGTCGGCCACTGCGCTCGGGTACATCGCAACTGGTGTGGAACAAGGCATTACCTTTGTCGGGCACAATGTCGGGGTTGGCGTTTGGGTTGCTGTCGTCATACTCAAGCACGCAAAAGGCTTCGCTTTCAAAATCGTTCCAGCTTAGTGGTTGGCCTACCTGAAAATCAAAACCGGGCTTGGTGATCCAATATCGAAACTCTTCGGTGTCATCAAAGTGCGGCCCCCAAGAAATGTTCCAAGTAAAGGTTTGCTCGCCCGCGCTCATGGGGTTGGTGGGCCAATCGATGGCGCTGTCCCATGGGGTGGCGCCGCCTTGCCAGGTTTCACTGTCAAAACCACAAACATTGTCGGGCAGTGGGGTTACCCCTGCGCGGCCCACGTCGTGAGTCAGAACACTCATAAATGAATAGCCGCTGGTAAAGTCATCGGCAAATGCCTGGGCGCAGGCGCTGCCGGGTTCGGCGGTATCAGGCTTAGTGCTGGCGCCGCAAAACCAATTGCGCGCGGGCGGGTCGGAGATTAAACCGTGACCCCAAGCGCCACTGCTGGCGAACAAAATTAGCGAGCTTAAAAATACTTTGTTGTTACGCATAAAAAATCCTTCTAGTGATTATGTTTTGTATTTAGCGCGTGGCCTAAATACATGGGCAGTCACATCTATTGCTGTTAGGGCGTCCAGCCCTTTTTTGATGTGAACGGGCTCTCCTTGATTTTGCTGGTTTAACGCTGCGAACTTTAATGTCAGCGCTACCATTTTTTGTTGAAAAAATATCGATGTTATCGATAAAGCTAGGTGGCATCATTTTGTAATTGCTCAGGTAGAAGTTACCTGCTAATGGCCTGTCCTTTTTGTTTTATAAAAAATATCCATGGTGTTAATTAGGCGCCATTAAAAAATCAGAGGTCGTGAATGCTAAGGTTTATCTTTAAATTTTTTCGCTCGCCTTCGTGAATCCGTAACACTGATTAGTTTCTTTGTGGCGCTATTTCAAATGCTGCGCACTGGAAACGAGAACCGACGCACGCTGTTAACATCTTTTGACTTCTGAATCATCCCGCCGAGAAATATAACGAAAAAGAAAGGGGTGAATAAATTTTAAAGACATTAGAAAAATCGTTTAGACGATTAAAAAAATAATGACGCGTAAAGTGAGGTTTTGGTGCTTGCTGTAATCAAAGAGCCGGAGGATTGCGGCGCCAGGGAGGTGGTGAAAATGCGCCTTGACCCACTCTGGCGCAAGTGGTTTTATAAGCCACATAACACTAACGGAGATTAAGCGTGAAAAACTGTAATAATTGTCATGCGCCGATAGGCTTTCGCAGCGTACTTAAATCGGTAAACCCGGTCCGTATTACCTGTTCTAACTGTAAAGCACGTATGCCAATTAAATTGCTGCCGGTACTGGTACTCATTTTTTTGGTGTCGCTGGTCTCTATCGCGGCGGTGGTGGCGTTAATACCTTATACCGAGGTGATGTTGTTGGTGTTGTTTGGCATCGCCTTTGCCGGGGAGTATTTCTATTATCTATTGCTGCGGGCCGGCTACCTAGAGTAGCTTCGCCCGCGATCACTGCGCTTGAGGTAGCGACCGCCCCAGCGTCGGCCCGATTAGGGCCACCAGTAGCAGTAATCCCGCGACAATCAAAAAGGCAGCGGTTAGCCCGGTGACATAGGCGACAAAACCAATCATTGCCGGCCCTACCAAAATACCGGCGTAGCCAAGGGTGGTCAGTGCTGGGACTGCTTGGGCCTCAGGCATAGTCGTTTGCTTGCCCACCAGCGAGTACATAATAGGGGCGATATTGGCGCCACCCATCCCCACGAGTGCGTAACCCACCAGGGCCAGTTGCCAGCTAGGTGCCAAAGTGGCCAGCGCCACTCCCGCGGCGGCGAGTGCCGCGCCGCTTACCAACACCCGAAGCAATCCCGCGCGGTGAATCAGCCAATCACCGCTGAGCCTACCAATGGTCATGGTCAGCGCAAAGGCGGCGTAGCCCAACCCCGACTGTGCGGTTGCCATATTTTGCGTTTGGGTTAGGTAAACGGCACTCCAGTCGAGCATCGCGCCCTCGGCTAAAAAGGCGATAAAACACAGGCCGCCGAGTACCAGAACGATGCCGTGGGGCAGTGCGAAGAGTGGTCCGTCTTGCGTACTGGCGGTATGGCTTAGTAAATAGCGCCAGGTGATGGCCAGCGCCAACAGGATCAAAAGCGCGATGCTTAGCGCGGCGTACAGCGGTGCGAGCCCGATACTTAATAGCGCGCTGACGCCTACCGCGCCGATAATACCGCCAAGACTAAAAAGGCCGTGAAAGCCTGACATTAACGGCCTGCCGCTGGCCTTCTCGACGGTGACGGCGTGAATATTGGCGACGCAGTCGGCCGTGCCAAGGGCCGCGCCAAAGACAAAAAGTGTGACGGCCAATACCCAGCTTGTGTGACTGCTGGCCAAAATAGGTAGGGCGGCACACAAAACGGTAGCGGCCAGAGTAAACACCTTGCGGCAGCCAAAACGTGAGGCAAAAAGGCCCGACAGGGGCATAGCGATTAACGAGCCAATGCCGAGGCAAAGCAGTAGTAAACCCAGCTGGGCCTCGTTGAGTGAAGCCCGTGCTTGCGCGTAGGGCACCAATGGCGCCCAGGCGGCGAGTGAGCTACCGGCGATAAAAAAAGCGGCGCGGGTGGCGTGCTGGGCGTGGCGGCTGGCAGGGTGTGGCATCATAAAATAACGTGGTTGACTGCGGGGGCTACAGCATACTAAGTTTTGCTCGCTAGCGGTCGAAAGATAAGGCAAATAGTGTAAATGACCACTAAGACCGCGTATACTGCGGTGCATTAATAGGGCGCTTGCTAGCGGTAGCAGTAGTCGCGCCTCACAAAAACAAGTACGATCAGAATATACAAGAACGGCTGCCCTGCCGCTTTAATCACATGAAGCATACTCAAACACTAATAAACAAGTGAGTAGTGCTCTATGCTTCGCAAACGTTTTTTAACCCCTGCATTGGGGGTGAAAGTGCTGCTGGTTGCAGCCTCGGCGGCGGTTTTTTTAAGCTGCTACCACGGTAATACCCCCCCTAACCTCGATACCTCTGCTTATACATCGATATTTGGCGATCACGTGCTGGTGTTTGATGACACTATGGACGAGCGCGATATTCAAGATACCTTGGATGCGCTGCACCATCAGCAAAAACACAATGAATTTGGCTCTGAGCGCTATGCCCTGCTGTTTAAACCTGGCAACTATGGCTTGAATGTAACGGTGGATTATTACGTACAGGCACTGGGGTTGGGTCGAGTACCGGGGGATGTCAGTATTAACGGCACCGTCCAGTCCATCGCCTCAACCGAGGGCAATAAAGTTACCACCATGTTTTGGCGCGGCGCCGAAAATTTTAAAGTTAAGCCACACCATGGCAACACCTTGTTGTGGGCGGTATCTCAAGCGGCGCCTTACCGCCGTATGCATGTCGAGGGTAGCGTTAATTTTGACAAGGGCAGTTGGGCCAGCGGCGGTGTATTGGCAAACTCGGTGGTTGAGGGGCGCGCCGGTCTTACCACCGGGCAGCAGTGGTTTACCCGCAACTCTGAGCTAGGCCGCTGGGTGGGTGGCAACTGGAACCGAGTGTTTGTCGGGGTGAAAGGCGCGCCGGTTGACCAGTGGCCCGAAGAACCCACCACCATCATTGATCAAACCCCGGTGATTCGCGAAAAGCCCTTTTTAACGCTGGATGATAGCGGCGCTTACGCGGTATTTGTACCGACGGTGACGCGCAATACAAGCGGCGTTAGCTGGCGTGGCGAGCCGGAAGCGGGCGAGCTATTAAACCTTAAAGATTTTTACATCGCGACGCCCAGCAATGACACCGCGGCGAGCTTGAACCAAGCGTTGGCCGCCGGTAAGCACTTACTGCTAACGCCTGGCATTTATTCGCTCGATAGCGCCTTAAAGGTATCGCGTGCCGATACCGTAGTACTTGGCCTTGGCCTGCCCACCCTGGTGCCACAGCAGGGCAGTGCAGCCATTTCCGTGGCCGACGTCGACGGGGTAAAGCTAGCGGGTGTTATGGTCGATGCCGGTCCGGTTAATTCGCCGGTGTTAATTGATCTGGGCGAGCAAGGCGCCAAGGCGAAGCACGCGGACAACCCCAGTAGTTTGCACGATGTGTACTGCCGCGTGGGGGGCGCTATTGCCGGTTTGGCCGAGATTTGTCTGCGCATTAACAGTCACCATGTTTTGGTTGATCACGTGTGGTTGTGGCGCGCCGACCACGGTACCGGTGCGGATTGGAATGTGAACAAAAGCCGCAACGGGCTGGTCGTTAACGGCGACGATGTGACGATTTACGGTTTGTTTAACGAGCACTTTCAGGGGTATCAAACCTTGTGGAATGGCGAGCGCGGCCGCACTTATTTTTACCAGTCTGAGATTCCCTACAAGCCGCCGAGTATGGCGGCCTGGAACGATAACGGTAAAGCCGGCTTTGCCTCGTACAAGGTGGCGGACCATGTACAAACACACAATGGTTGGGGCTTTGGTATTTATAGCTTTTTTCGTGGTGAGCCCACGGTGAGCAATAATGTGCGTTTAGAAAACTCGCTAGAGGCGCCCTATAACCCTGGCATTGCTATTCATCATATTGCGAATTTTGCCGGTTTAAACGGTGGCATTAACCACGTGGTGAACGGCGAAGGGCCGGCCACCGAGGTGGGCGAGTTAAATTTTTACGATGGTTTTTGGGGAGAGAAAGCCGACGAGAAATAGCGCGAGATAAAAAAGCCCCCGCTGAGCAATCAGCGGGGGCTTTTTTGTGCACTTATAAAACCCGTGGCTTACTCTATGTTGATGGTAAAGTCCGGGGTCTGATTGCGGATGTTGATCGCGTTGTTGGTTAGCGTTAGGTTGGTGAAAGTAACGCTACCGACGGCCGGGCCTTGTCCGGTCTCGGGCATGGGGTTTGCCCAAATACCAAAGCCTGAACGGTCGGGGAAGCGCGGATCGATACGCGCCCCAGAGATGGTGACGTTATCGAGCACAGTGTCTGCAATTGGGTTTTGCGCATTGTTACCCACGTAGTTGGTTTGAAACATAATGCCGTGAAAGGTGGGGTCGATAATGTCTAGGTTGTTGATACGAATACCCTGGAACGTATCGGATGCCGAAAACATCCACAGTGCGGGGAATACTTGGTCGCCCCAAAACTGACCGCCGGAGCGAGCGATAGTGATGTCCTCGAAGTTGGTGGTGGGGTTGGCTTGAAACCCGGTAAAAGCGTAACCAAAATCCAGCGAGCTAATGGTTAGCCCCGAATAGGTTAGGGTATCTTCCACGCGGATATTGCGAAAGGTGTTGCCCTGCCCGCCGTAGGCGGCTAAGCCCGCGGCGCGCCAAGGTGTCATCGCGGTTAAGTTCTCATAGAGGTTGTCTTGCACCACACCGCCGCCATTGTCAGTGGCACCAAACAGGGCAAAGCTGTCGTCCCCGGTGCTGCGCGCTTCAATATTGCTAATGTGATTACCGCTACTGCCATTGGTAAAGTTTAAACCATCGGCAAAAGTGTTGCGGATACGTGAATTTTTAATGGTGGTGCTGTGTACCGATGACCCCCAAAACATACACACTTGGTGCTCGGCCCAGATGTTGTCGATGGTCATATCCGATACGCCACTAAAATCAAAGACTTTACCCGGCCCGTCAATGCGACTGGTGTAGTTGCCAAAAAACGCAAAGTTAGCAAAGGTCGAGCCGTTGGCCGAGTTGTTTACCATAAATCCGGCATCGGTATTAGTTTGACTTTGCGGCGTGGTAAATTTTGTATACCAAGGGCCGGCGCCCACAATGTTAAGTGGCTTGCCGTACACTTGAAACTTGTAAGCGGTTTCGTAGGTACCAGGCGGTAAATATACCCCTTCGGCCGTGTTGCTCATTCGCGCTTCGTTGATGGCGTTTTGTACATCCTGATGACTAAAGCCCGTGGGGGTGATATAGGCTGCCGGGTTGGGATTAGGGATGGCTGAAACCTGTTCCAGGCTGATGAAATCAATTGTGTACTCACTGGTGTTTGCTGCATCTTTTTGCAGGCGAATGTTACTGCCTGCGGGGATCGTGCGGTCAAACATCACGTGGGCTTCGTCGTAAATATGACGTGCCGGGCCTGAGCTTGGATTATTATTGGGTTGCGTTTCGTCGCCGTACAGCCACGCGTGTTTTGAGGTTAACTCAATGGCTTTTTCAAATTGGCCGTCAACGTAAATGTTGAGCGTGCTGTCAATGCCGCCACCGCCGGGCGCGTCGGGAATCGAAAAACGCGTGACCAGCGTGTTAGTTGGTTCGTCACTGGTAAAAGCCACATAATCACCGGTGTCGCTGAGCGTTACCGCTTGGCGCCCCGACGCCTCGCCGGCCAGATCGCCAATGATACGATTGGGTGCGAGTGCTTGAGCATTGCCACCAAGCTGACCGTCTTCGGCTTGGTATAAGCTGTAGGGCATACTGGCGCCCCGGCCGTCATTGGGGTCTGGGTCTGTTCCCTCAGCTTGCGTTGTACCGCTTATCGGGGAGCTGTTTGCCGACTCACCAAATTCGTTGTAGGCAATGAGCGTGTAGCTGTAGTCGGTACTCGCGACTAATCCGGTATCTTGAAAACTATTGGCGCTGATGTCGGCAATCTCATTGCCATCGCGCAATAAACGGTAACCGTCTGCTAGCGCTACCTCGTCCCACAGTAAATACAGGGTAGAGGACGTGCCACCCGCAATCGTTACATTTTGTGGGGTGTTAGGCGGCACCGGGTCGGGGTAGCCGTACACTTCAAGTTCGGAGATTTGTGCGGCGGGCCAACCGGTGTTGTCGTTTATTTCTAGCTGGACAAAGCGGGTACCTACTTCGTTAAATGCGATGCTTACGCGGTTACCATTGTTTGGGTCAAAATGATAAGCGGCTGAATTTTTTATGCTCGTGTAGTCGGTGCCGTTGTTGCTACCACGTATAGAAAGTGTTTGGCTGCGCGATTCCCACGCCATATCATCGGGTAACGTTAGGTTTATTTGGTCGATGTAGTGCGTGCTACCAAGATCCACCGTTAAGCGCTGCGGAAAGCTATTGCTGGCGCTCTCCCAGTAGGTGCTTTGATCACCATCGACGGTATTGTTTTGCAAATGGTAAGGCCCAGAGCTGGACGCACTCACTGGTTTGTCGAGTGCAACATTATCGTTATCTGGGGGCGTGACTTCGCTGTCAGTGGTGGCCGATACACTCGCACTTGGACTCGATTGTCCGTCGCTGTTATAGGCGCGAATGACGTAGGTATAAGCGGTGTTGGCAGATAGGCCGCTGTCGACAAATTGCGTGGATGTGGTCGAGTCAACCACGGCGCCATTACGCAAAATATCGTAGCCTTGGGCATAGGCCGCGCTATCCCAACTTAGGCTGACACTGGTTGCAGATGTATTGTTAACTGCTAACCCTTGTGGCGTTGCCGGTAAGGTGGCAGTGCCTGAGTCAAACTCAATCCAGTTGACATTAAATAAGCCGCCCGAGTCCGAACCGTTAAACACTAGATAGAGGTCGTGAATGCCGCCGCTTGTGGCAACCGATCCGGTAGCGGTCGTCCAGTTTTGCCAGCCGCCGGTGTTATTAACCGCCAGGCTACCAAGCAGGGGGCCGGTGGTACTGTCGAGGTGAAATTCAATGGTGCCCCCGCTGTGATTGCTAGCGACCCGCGCGCTTACGCCGTTCAGTTCACCGCTTGCGCCAAAGTCGACGTTGTTGAGGCGCACCCAGTCGCCATTGTCGATCCAGCCAATGTTGTTGCCGCCACCGGTGTCAGTGGTGGGCTCGGTTTGTACTCCGCTCATCCCGTCGTATTGTGCCACATCGATTTTGTCGTAGGCGTAGCGGATCTGGTTGTTGGTTTGGTCTGCGCCGTAAACTTCAAATTCGGCGATTTGCCCGGCAGCCCAGCCCGAGTTGGCGCTGATGCTCAAGCGCACATAGCGTGCATTGGCTTCGGCAAAGTTAAGGGTCACCCGGTTGCCGTCAGCGGGGTCAAACATATAGCTGGATTGATTCACCAGCGTGTCGTAGTTGGCGCCGTCGCTGCTAGCAAGTAATGTAATAGTCTGAGTGCGACTGCCCCAATTGGCGGGTACGGTGAGTGCCACTTGGTTGATAGCGCGGCTCTGGCCAAGATCGACCGATAACGTTTGTGGAAAACTGTTGTTCTGGCTCTCCCAGTAGCTAGATGAGTTGCCGTCATTTGCTTGAGTGGCTGAGTAAACATCGGCGTAGCTACTGGCGCTAATGCTTTGTCCCTGGGCAATATTGTTTGGCGCAGTTTGCGCGAGGGTGACACTGGTGGCAAAACACAGGGGGGTCATTAGGCCTATAAGCTGAGCTAAGCGTTTGCGATGTAAAAAGATAGCGGTATGCATAATAATAACCTGTAAAGTTTAAAAACAGCTCTCCGGTTTTGGGCGCGACTGGCAAAAAAAGAGTGATGGCGAACCATAAGGCGCCGGAGCAGTAAGGAGAGACGTTATATTGTCGGGTAACATCCAGAGCCGCCCGAGGGCGACTCTGGTGAATAGGTTTTACTGAATGTTCAGATCAAACCCTTGCTGGATAAAGTTGGTGTCTGGGTAAGCCACATTGCTGGTGCTTAGATTGTTAAAGGTGGCGCTACCGTTACCTGTGTAGGTGTAAATCGCCGCCCCTAAGTGTTTACCCGAGAACCGAGAGTCAACCTCGCCGTCAAGGCCGGTACCGTCGATGGTGATATCGTTAAACACGACGTTTTCAAAACCGCCGCCGTAACCCATTTGAATGGCGTCGCGTTGGGTGTCGTAGATATCAATATTGGATACGGTTAGGTTGCGAATCGGATCAACCGAGGCTTCTAGGTCAATCGCACCGCGCTCGCCACCCCAGGTATCCAAGCTGGTACCACTGCGGATAATCGTGCTGTCAGAGAATACGATGCCGTTGTTATTTTGAAAGTGATAACCCGGAAAAATCGTGTTCATCCTAAAGCCCGAAGCGCCCACGCCATCGACAATCAAGTTGTAGGTAGCTTCGTGTCCGCCACCGCCAAAGAAGGCGATGCCGGCGGCGCGCCAGTTAAACTCGATGGTGTTGTGGGTAAAGGTGTTGTTGACACCGGCCGGTGCACCATTGACGTTACTGGTCCATACGGCCAGGCCATCGTCACCGTTGTTGCGCACGCTGCTGTTGCGCACCGTGGAGTTGCTGGTGCCTTGAGCAAAGTTAACGCCGTCGGCCAGATTGTTGCGAATACGGCTGTGTTCAATCAGCAGGTTGTCGGCAATAATGGCCGGCGTATGGGCGTAATCCCCCACCCAAAAGCCACACTCAAAATGCTCGACCCACACATTGTGGATACGTGAGTCGGTGCCCATGTTATCCATAAAGGCTTTGTAGATGGCCTGTTGATTGTAGCGCGAGCGCAGCATCGAGTTCATGTACACATGGCTGAAGTCCAGCTGACCCACCACCCGGAACGAAACACCGCCGGAGGCTTTGTTGGGGTTGGTAAACTGGATGTTGGTGTGCCAGATGCCCGAACCCATAATGGTTAGGTCGTCAATTTCGTTGCCGACATCGCCAATCACCCACATGTTGCCTAAGTCGAAGGTGCCCGGTGGAATGTACAGTGGCTGACCGTTGGCAACCGCGGCATCCACGGCTTGGTTAAACGCTGCTAAATCATCCATGCCATCGTTGGCTATTGCGCCAAAGTCGGTAACGGCGACGGCGTTGCCCGGGCGAGAAATAGGCGAGGGCACACTTTCTATCTCTAAAAAGTCGACGCCGTATTCGAGATTGTCGCTGTTGGATTTCTCGATGCGAATCACATCGCCCGCTTGCAACGGCGTTGCCAGCTTCCAGTGAGTTTCGTCAAAGCGGAACAGCGGGTTGCCGCCGCCGGGGGCATCTGAGGGGTGACCACCACCCACGGCAAAGTACTGGTAGTTGTAGTACGAGGTTAACGGCACTGTTTGCGCTTTAGTACCATTAACGTAAACGTCCAGTGAGCCATCTAGCCCCATACCGTCGCTTGAGTCGGGCATGGTAAAGCGCATGGTAACGCCCGCGCCGCCTTCGTCGTTGCGTATTGTCCACTCGGCGTAAGAGCCACTGCTAGGCAGCGCGATATACGCTTGGCTCGATGCTTCGGAGGCGGTTTTTAGCTGATCGAACATGGGCGCGGTTTTTAAAATGGCCCCGCCACCGTAGTTAGCACTTTGGGTATCGTAGCGATCGTACGGCATATTAGCGCCGTGCTCATCGTTAGGCTCTGGGTGATCGGGGTTAGTATCACTGCCTTCCTCAAGTGTTGTGGCGGTAATAGTACCGCTGGTGTTGGATGCACCAAACTCGTTGTAAGCGCGCACGCTGTAGCTGTAGCTGGTTTCCGGAGTTAGCTCGGTGTCTTGGTAAAACGTGGAAGTTATGTCCGCGACCACCGCACCATCGCGCAATAACTCGTAACCATCGGCTTGGCTTGAAGCCTCCCAACTTAAGAATATAGCGGTAGACGATTCACCGGTCACATTTAGGTTGCCCGGTGTGCTAGGCGGAACTGGGTCAGGGTAGCCATTAACTTCAAACTCAGAGATTTGCGCCGCCGGCCATCCGGTGTTGGCCGTTACCTGCAGTCGTACATAACGTGCGGTGGTCTCGTTAAAGCTAATGGTAGCGGTGTTGTTTGAGGTCGGGTTAAAAGTCGCCCCCGTTTGACCGGCAATGTTCGTAAAATTAGTGCCGTCGTCACTGCCCAGTACCGTGACCGTTTGCGTGCGGGTTTCCCACGCGGCATCGTCGGGTAGTTTTAGAGTGACTTGGTTAACGTAATGGGTGCTGCCAAGATCCACGGTTAACTGCTGCGGAAAACTATTGCTGGCGCTTTCCCAGTAGGTGCTTTGGTTGCCGTCCACTGCGTTGGCATCTGTGTGATAGGCATCCGCTGATGAGGCGCTAACGGGCTTGCCGTCGGCAACATTACTGCCTGTGGGCGTGGTTCCGGTGTCGCTGGTTGTGGTGCTTACGCTTACGCTTGCCGCCGAGGTGCCATCGTTGTTGTAGGCGCGTACCTGGTAATCGTAGCTGGTGTTAGCGCTCAGGTTGGTGTCTTGGTAATAAGTGTCGCTGGTCGATGCAATCACACTGCCGCCGCGCAAAATATCGTAACCGTCGGCATTGGCCGAGCTGTTCCAGCTCAGGCTGACCGATGAGCTGGTAACGGCACCAACACTTAACCCTTGTGGCGTTGTTGGCAAACTTACGTCGGAGCCTGAATCAAACTCTAGCCAGTTGATGTTAAATAGGCCGCCTGCGTCTGAACCGTTAAACACTAGGTATAAGTCGTGAACGCCCTCGGCGTAAACGTTGGCAGTTTCGGTTACCCAGTTTTGCCAGCCACCGGTGTAGCTGGCATTGATGGAGCCGATCAGCTCGCCCGTCGGACTGTCTAAGTGCAGCGCCATGGTGCCGCCTGAGTGATCGCTGGCAAGGCGGGCGCTCACCTGGTAGGCGCCAGTGCCAAAGTCAACGTCTTCAAACATCAGCCAGTCGCCGTTATCAATCCAGCCGACGTTGGCGCCGCCACCAGTGTCGCTAGTCCCTTCAGTCTGCACGCCGCTCATATTGTCAAACGATTCAGCCTCTATGCGGCTGAAGGCGCTGCGTGGTTCGGTACTGGTGACTGAACCAAAAACTTCAAACTCTGAGACTTGCGCCGCGGGCCACTCGCTGTTGCCGGTCACTTGCAAGCGAATAAAGCGTGCATCAGTATCGGGAAAGTCAATGCTGACGTGATTTAAGTTAGCGGGATCAAACAGGTAATCGCTGTTACTTGCTACGGGCGTGAAGTTGCTGCCGTCACTACTGGCCAACACTGCCATACTTTGCGTGCGGCTGCCCCAAAAGTCCGGTAGTTTTAGAACGATTTGTTCAACCGTATTGCTGCTTCCTAAGTCGACCGTTAGATTTTGTGGAAAAGCGCTGTTCTGACTCTCCCAGTAACTGTTGCTGTTGCCATCATTAGCATTAGCGGCGCCGTACACGTCGTTGATGCTGGTGGCGCTGATGTTTTTGCCTTGCGCTAAATTGGTTTGCGCCAGTGCCTGTACCGATACCATACACGGAATGCTTAGTACCCCGGCCACTAGCCCGGCTTTACTGAGTGGGTGTAACCATTTTGGTTTAAATGTCGTCATTATCTAGCCTCTCTTATTAGCTTTATATGTGCTCTAACTTTCAAAAAAGCAGTCGTTTTACACTCATAAGCAACGTTACGCCGCGCTGAGTGACTTGCTTTTCGATGGCGGCCATCCGTGCCGTTCGACACTCCGGTACGACTCGCTGTGTCGGTGCGACTTGAAATATGCTGTATTTAAAGCTGAACCGGCTCGGTGTTTATTGGGGTTTCTGCGCAACGATCTTAAATCGCAATGGTTATGACGAATTACATGAGCCGTTCAACCAATGTTGTTATTGTGCTTAATGCGTAATGAGAATGATGACGAGATTTAATAGCAGGGTTTTTAGAGTGTCTATAGCGATTGGTGACGTCGGGCCATGAAAACGTTTTCGCAGCATGAAATCGTTTTCGAGCTGTGACCGATGGGAATGACAAGATTATTTTTTACTACGATTTTAATTATCTGATTTTTTCTAGATAGTAACCCGTAGGTTTACAATGAGAGGCGTTTGTGCGTTCTGGTCGATGGGGTTTCGCATCGACCAGCACGCGACGTTGTTCTTTAAAGCCAATAAAAATAAGGGTGGGACAAATTTCTACGCGAGCCTAATTTTCTCGCGTGCGGTGTTAATCCTCGTTTAGCGATAAACTTGCTACCGTGTGCGATACCTTTTTTGCGCTAACATTAATGTCGTGGATAACCTCCGCGACCTGCACATTGAGCGCGCTTCCCTCGCCAACAGAGTGCGACACTGAGTTTATCTGGGTGGTAATGGTTTGCGTTAGTCCTTGATTTTGTTTCACGACTTGTGCGATTTCCTGGGTTGATTGCGATGTGCGCGCGGCCAGTTGCCTTACCTCATCGGCGACCACCGCAAAGCCCCGGCCGGAGTCCCCCGCGCGGGCCGCCTCAATGGCGGCATTTAGCGCAAGTAGGTTGGTTTGCTCGGCGATACCACTAATGGTCGAGACGATAGCGGTAATGTGCGACGACTGCTCGTTGAGCTTATCTATTAACGTCACCGCGTCTTCTACATGCTGATTGATGGAGGCAAAGTTATTCACCGCTTGCTCGAGCATTTTAGTGCCTTTAACGGCTGTGTCAGCGGTTTGCAGAGCTGAATCATGTGCGACGTGAGCGGCGGCCGACACTTGTTTGGCGTGCTCAACCCGGGCACTGATGTCGGCGGCAAACTTAACCACCTTATAAACGTTACCCTTGTCGTCCATAATGGGGTTGTAGGTGGCCTCTAGCCACAGTGTGTTGCCCGAGGCGCTGCGGCGCTCAAACCGGCCCGATTTGAAGCCGCCCTGGGATAGCTCGCGCCAAAAATTAGGCCGCTCGTGGTAGAAGTCTTTGGTGCAAAATATTTTGTGGTGTTTGCCTTGTATGTCTTCTAAACGGTAGCCGACGGTACGTAAAAAATTATCGTTGGCGGTAAGGATGGTGCCATCTGGGCTAAATTCTATGACCGCCATAGAGCGGTTTAAGGCCGTGGTAATATCGGCCTGAGCATTTAATCGTAAGTGTTCTCGGGTGACGTCAGTGGCTATTTTTGCGATTTTGTGAATCTGACCATCGCGAAAGATCGGAAAGTAAGTGGCCTCCAACCATATTTGCTCGCCGCTTGCTGTAACGCGAGCGAAAGTACCACTGATGCTTTTTCCTGCCGCTAAGTCTCGCCAGAAGTCTTGGTACTCGCGGCTGTCGGCATAGCTCGAGCTACAGAAAAGACGGTGGTGCTTGCCGACGATACCGCTTAAGGCATAACCGGTCGTGTTTAAAAAGAGCTCGTTAGCATCGAGTACTGTACCCTGAGGTGAAAACTCGATGTAGGCCATATGATCTCTGATTGAGCTAACAATAGCGTTGGCCGCGTTCGCACTGTGTTGTAGCTCGCTCACTTGCCGTTTAAGAGCATTGTTAAACATATTGGGGTGTCTCCTGAAAGACTGCAGCGGTACACCGGCTGCCTGTTCTAGTATCCCCTTATGTACGTGAAGAATGATGTTTTAGATGCCATTATTTGGGTAAAGAAGCGTAATGGGGCTGACGGCAAAACCAGGCGATTACACCGAATAACGCTAAGCGGCGAGTGCGGCATTTTTAAGGTGGACTCAAGAGGTTGCTCCCAGCGCTGATACAAGACGCCTGCGCATTGGCTGGCGCTGCCAGTACACCAAAGAGCGCCAAAGCCACTCCAGTGGCCCAAAGCGGTAGTAGCGTAGCCACCATTGGCTACCGATTAATTGTAGGGCCCAAATGAGTAAAACGACGCTGTAGACTTCGACGCGCGATAGCTGACCATACCAGCCAAGGCCAAAACCATAAAATATAAATGCACAAATAATTGACTGGCTCACGTACAGCGTGAGTGCCATTTTGCCGCAAGAGGCTAAGTAACCTTGGGTTTTCTGAAGCCACCCTTGCTGATAAACCCAAAGTGCGAGTCCGACATAACCCAGAGTAAGCGGCACTCGGCCGAGATCGTAGTACAGGCCGAGGAATCCCCATTTCAAGACGGCAACGATACTGAACTCGTGACGAATCAGTGCGGCTAGCTCAAGCACATTTATGCTAAGTCCAAGTCCGATGCCGCCGGCTGCGAGTCGTGCGTAAAAGCGTTGTGAGCGCTCTCCAGTTAGCACGCCGGCTTTAAAAAGCGCCATCCCGAGCAGCATCATACCCAGTGCATCGAAGAAGCCACCACGATACAAAATGGTCGATTGGTAGGCGATGATCGTGGGTTTTAGCTCATAAAAAGCAGAAAGGTAATCGCCGCGCAAGGCATCAACTTGCCTTTGTACCTCAGTGCGGTTGGGTTTGCGCCAGCGCTGGATGTCGGCCCAGTGATCGAGCGCGCCTTGCTCGTGTTGACTTAGCTCTTGTCTCTGGTCTAATTTCCACTCAGCCGCTTGAGCTTCTCGCTGAGTGGTTACCGCATCGGAGACTTTAATAACGCTGCGGGGAATCAGTGTCGCTAATAACAGCACGCCGAGTATTACCAGCCAGCGCACCCGCAAAAGGCGCAGTGGGTATAAAAACATGCCGGCCAATGCGTACCAATAAAGGACATCGCCAAACCACAGAAAGCCCCAAGCGTGAATAACGCCGAATAAAAATAGCCAAATCATACGGCGGTAGTACAAATCTGCCGTATCTTTTTGCGTACGTGCTTGGCTCCAGTAACCGGTCAACAGTAATACACTGGCACCAAATAGTAGTGAGAACAGGCCGCGCATAGTGCCTTCAAAAAACAAATGAGTAATACCAAAAGCTGCTAAGTCCCACCCCTGGTGGCCGCCGTAGACACTTGGGTCCATATAGGCGCGAGGCAAGCTAAAACTGATAATGTTTAACAGTAAAATACCTAAAACCGCGATACCTCGAAGAGTATCGATGGCTTGAATGCGCGGCGCTGGGTTATTTGCCGTGTTATCCGTTAAGCTTCGCATAGACGCCCTGTTTGCACGCGACGAATTTGGTGGCAGTCTTCGGCAATAATGGCTTGAGGGTTATGACCGAACCACTCAAGTGATGCACTGTGGACTCGATCTTGCGGTAGCGTTTGGATAAAAGTGGCGAAGTCGTAAGCGCCCTCAAATAGAGGAACCATCCCTTCCCGACTGCCGGCCGCTGAGTAAACGTTGGCTGGGGCGAACGCGGCAAGGTGCTGTCGCTTACTGATGTTCTTAAAGTGCAAATGATGAATATAAGGCGCCATTAAATGCCAAGCTTTGATGGGGTCTTCATGTGCCTCCCATATATGCAAAACATCTAAATTTACTTTTAGGGCCGGGTGATCGACCGCATTAATTAAATCTAACGTAGCCTGAATAGAGTCCGCTTGAGTATTGGGGTGAGTCTCAATAAGTAAATTGCAGCCACTTTCATGCGCTTGGGCACAGTAATCTTTTAGGCGAGAGACTAACTCCTGTAGCTCTAAAGCACTGGTATCGGCACTGGCTTTTTGGCCGGCGAAGGTACGCAGTTTTTGGGCGTCCCAGTGGTTCGCCATTTCGCATAGCTGGGTTAACGTTGTTTGCCCATCTTTGGCGGGTCCGCTAAAGGGAAGATAATCACTGAGCATGGATACTTGTAAGCCCATCGCTTTTAGCCAGCGACCGCTTAATGCTGGCTGATTACGCAGGCTGCGTGCATGGGCGGCCCACAGTTCAATACCGTCCAATCCAGCGCGCGCAGCAAAGGTGGCAAGTTCGGGCATAGACACTAAATGATGGCGAAAACTAATGGTACACAAGGATAAGTGGATCATGACAACACCTCCTGCGGTTGTGAAGACGGCGATAGCGGCTGCTTGAGTAAGGTATGCCAATCGTCAACGGCGGCTTGTATGGCGGTTTTGATACGGTCTTCGCGCCGGTGTTGTTCGGTGATGAGGTTGATGAGGGCGCTATGTTCGCTCTCCTTTTGTGTTATTGCCCATTTATTGGCTAGGTATAGAATTTTCTCGTAGCCTTTTGCTAAGGCCTCAATCACTAAGCACCAGTTTTCAAACTCATCCATCGAGCGTCCGGTGGCGCGGTAGAAGTAGGCGAGCCCGTGTTCGTACGCGTATTTTCGAATCGCTAGCACCGGAAGCTCGGCCAGTGCTTGCCCCAGTAGTGCGAGCGGTTGTGATCCGGTTAGCGGGTGATGGGCCTTGATAACACGCTCAACCGTTTGGGTTAATAGGTTGTCGGGTTTAAAGCACACTGAAAAATACGCGGCGACAGCATCGGCGCTTGGCTCGTGGAGGTGTTCGGTGTCCAGCAGATAACCGCCGGCTACTGCAGGAGACTCGATGGCGTGTAGTACCCGGCGCCGGTCGAGCTCGCCTTCCCAGCGAAAATCTGGGTCCCACATCCAGATTTTATCGGGTTGTTTGCCGTTCTCGAGTAAGACGTAGTGAGGGAATGGGTCTAACTCAAACCGGTTCTGGCGCTCAGGTAGGCGATACATATCAATCATTACCAATAAATGTTCCCACTGGGAGCGCTGACACATGAGCGACTCTAAACTGGCAATGTTGTGAGATTTACTCAACGCTTTGTCGTACCACTCGGTAACGGTTGCGCCGTACAGTCTTTCAAACCACGAAACGAAAAAATCGTGATCGACCTCTTCCGAGTGATAACGCAACTTCGATGCTTCGTCGAGAAACACTTCGGCATCCCATACACCAAAGTAAAGTGGCCGGTGATCCAGCTTGGCTTGCTTAATAGGATGGCACAAGCAGCTTACAACACAGTGTACTTTTACATCGAGGTCGGGCTCGCCTACGGACTCGTCTGTGTGCGTTGTCATTATTCGCTCTAAGTCCCCAAGCGTTTGCAGTGTATCAGGATTAAGCGCGTAATCGGGGATAACATAGCCCGCCTCGGTCTCCAGTAGAACCAAAAGTTGCATCAGGTCCACTGAGTCCAAGTTTAAATCGTAACTTAAATGGGCATCTGGTGAGAGCCTGTCTCGCGGAACGAGAGGTAAGTGCTGTGCGAGTAAATCTTCAATCTGTTGTAAAAAATCCGGTTGCGCGGCGGCATTCATACTTGTGTCCCCTCAGTGGCGTAAAGGGTGTCTGGAGGTGACAGGCGGTCGGGTTGGGTGCTAGGTTTTTTTTCGAGAAAATCTTGTGCTAATTGCCGGCGGCTGATTTTTCCGTTCGCTAAGCGTGGAATTTTTGTCACATACTGAGTCCAGCTTGGCCGCTGGTGAGTTGCGAGTTTTTGCCGGTATAAATCGCGCAGTTGAGTGTCGTTTAGTGCAGATGGCGCTGTGTAAATGGCGGCGACTCGCGCACCTGCTGAGGCGTCCGGCATGTTAAATACCACGGCCTCAGATATGGCCGGATGTGTCATAAGAGCACTCTCGACCTCTTGCGGGTATACGTTCAGGCCGGCGTAGATAATGGTGTCGTCGATACGTCCGCAAAAGTGCAGCGAGGAATTGTCGCTTGAATCAATATAACCAGCATCACCTGTGTGAATATTATGGCCACTTTGCTGCACAATCACTTCGGCTGGCGCATTGCTGTCTGAGCTTGCAAGTAGCTGACAATGGGCCAGTGCGTGACCCATCACTCGGGCATTTTTTGGCTGATAGGCAATGGTGATGCACCCGGCCTCTGAGCACCCATACTGCTGCCATACGTGCTGCACCTTGTGCGTTAAGTTGGCAAAGTCATGTTCGGGCATGACAGCGCCGGAGGTCATGACGCCATACAGTGACTGGGGGCTGCGCCAAAGCATGAGCAATGTTTTGATAAACACTGGTGAGCTATACAGCAGCGGCTTTGGGTATAGTTGTAGGGTGCGTAATAAATATTTGGGATTCCAGCCTGTGACAATATGTGGTGTGGCACCGCGTGCCAGACTAGCCAGAAAACCGCAGATAAAACCATAGGAGTGGGTAATAGCGCATGCAACAACTGGAACGATATCCGATGTTAAGTTTATTGCGCTGTTGTAATGCTCAATTTCACGGTCAATTTCTGCCCAGGTTCGTTCGATTTTTTTCGCCGCGCCGGTAGTACCCGAACTAAATTGGATTAACGTTCCCGCCGGGAGAGCGCTTTGGCACAAGCGCTGGATCTGCTCGGCGTTTTGCCATATTAATGCATCGCAATCGAGCTCTTTGGCTTTTCTCTGAGCGGCGCAATGGGGTGTGTCAGGATGAATGGGGGCAACTGATAAATCATTTTTACGGCAGTAAAGCGCAATCGCCAGCCACTCGAAATGATCTGTCGTACACACGGCGAGGCGTCGAGCTGACGCGACGTTATCGTTTCTTTCTAATGTTTGCCAGCGCTCGTTTAGGGCGTCTTGGTCGTAACGTTTATCATTGAGGTAAAACAGCATGAAGCACCTCTTAGTGGGCTAATGGAGCGTGTGAAAGTGGGTTGAGTACGCGATGGTGATACTCTTGCGCGTTGGGACAGAGTTTTTTGCGTAGTAGAGACTCCACTTGAATACTGGGTGATTGATAATTTAAGGCGTCGAGTCTTTCAGGATCGCAGTAACCTGCACTTCGGTAAGCTTCTAAGCAAGCGTTTACCATTGCCCAAAACTTAGCTTCGGGTAACCCATAGTGCTCGCAGCATACTAGTGCAAGCTCTGATAGGTGAAACACAAACAATGTGTCCATCGCCAGCTCGCGCAGCGCGTCGACAGATTCCATCCAGTAATATTGGTTGGTTTTGGCGTGGGCGTAGCGAGGCTCATTGGGGAAGTCTGGTGCGAACTCTGGATGAGCTAAAAAGCTGTTGACGTACTCAACGCTCTCGTGAAAGTCACGCGCGGCGAGCCTTACCGGCCAGCCCTCTTTGTGTAGTAAAAGTGTATTTTGGCCATGCGCTTCAAGGCCAATACCGTGATGCGCAAGTAAATGCCAGACAGGTAATATCAGCGTGTCTAGTAGTTTCGTAAGCCAGTTGCTAAGACCGTAGCGCTGTACCCACGGATCGATAAACGGCTTGCCATCTTGCTCGATCAGGGCCAGTGCCATTAGTGGTGCGACGGCTTCATCGTGGCGTTGGTAAACGGTTAAGCTCTCGCGCCACAGCGCGCCGATCCGGCACACCTCGGGATCTGCTTCTAAAAATAGCTCGCTCTCGTTTACATGTATTCCGGCATATTCCCGTAAAATAATTAACGGATGCTTTTGAAAAAACTGATCTCCTGCAATAATGTCGGCAATCCACTGAGAGAGTGTGGGCCCAGACTCAATACCGTGACTGAGCAAGTGCCTTGGTGCTGAGGTATTGATAATGCTAAGCGGTAGTTTTAGATCCGCTTTTAGTGGCCGATGACGATTCATTAACGTTCGTACTGATTGGCTTGCCCAGTAGTCATCACCAACCTGGCCGAGGTCGACGATTTTCTTCGAGGATGTCTGCTCGAGATCGGCTATGTACTGTTGCCATTGCCACGGGTGCACCGGTAAAAATGTCACGGCGTTTAGATCAAGACCAAGTGCTTGGGCACGGGCACGTAGAGTTGCAAAAGCTTTATCTCCGAGCTCCACCTGATAAAACGCTTTGGTGTCCTTAGCCAGACCCGAGTAGGTGACATGTGTGCTCGCAACCGCAACCCAGTGTGGCGTAATAGCCGTGTGTGACTCCGGGCTGTAGCGTTGATGGTCTTCGTCGTTAAACCCAATGCGCGCTTTAAAGCAAGGGTGATAAGGGTGACCCTCACTCATCGCCATTTCTAATTCGGCATGGGATAATGCACGTCGGTTAGTGTTTGTAAGGCTGGCATTGCCATTTACATCTATCCCCTTTGCCTTGTTCCACTCGCACCAGTATTGAGTTTTTTTAAGCTCCAACGCAAAACGCGATCGCGGCTCTTCTTCGGCGGGTAGTGCGATTAGTAGCTGACTCAGAACTTGCTCGCAGGTGGTTTCTTGGCCGGTAGGGTGTACTCGCGAGAGTGTTGTTATTTTCAGTCGTACCCGATCGAAATCGCGCACTCGCCCTACGCATCGGTAGTCAATATTGTTTAAGCTAAAGTAGATGGTTCCCCAGAGGGTGTTTTCAGAAGGTGCGCAGACGTAGTCGATCAACGCTTCAAATAACGCCGCTTCTAGTGCTTGCCTTAGAATTCGTTCTGGCGCCGTTTCCTTTTCATTGTGAGTTTTAGCTTTCAGCAAAGCAGCGTCTTGGTGCGTTTTTTTTGCGACATTTTGATTGATGTTAGCTGCTTCGCTATTGCAGTTATTCCATTCGGTGTTCGTCGTTGTGTTAAACATAGGCAGCTTCTTTAACCGTGTCGGAGGGACTCTCTGCCGCACACAAGGGGTTTTCAATCATGGTGTAGGCGGCAAGCTCTAAATCTACCTCAAGTTCGTCGATGTCTGCCACGCGAGTCAGTAGATTGGCCTTGGCCGGAAGCTGTGCTTCGTTTAGCCATTGCTCAATCAGCAAACGACCACTGCCGGTTAGTGTTGTAAGCAAGCCGCTAAGTTTGGTGCGAAGGTTGGTAATAAGCTCCTGCTCACTGACTATTCCGTCGGCACCTAGGCGATAAATAACCGAAAATATTTGGTTTACCAAAAGGTAGTAGCCAAAGCGATCAATAATATTTTCGGTGGAGTAAAAAAGTTCGCTGTCTTCGCTAAGTTGCGGTTGCCATTGTCGTAGTTGGGGCTTAAGAGCCTCGTCAAGATAAAAGCCTTGATTGTCTCGGTAATAGTAAATATCGGGGTAACCATCGGTTAAGTGCAGCAGGCTATTTTGTTGGTGGGCCTCTAGTGCGATACCGTATCCATCAAACAGGGTAATACAAGGTTCGATAGCGCAGCGCCAGTAAGCATCAAACCAATCGCGCGCAACGGCATGGATGGAGCGGCGCTCGCGGTCTGCGCGCCGCTGTATAATGTCGCACAAGATGCTGTGTTTTTGTTCTGGATGCCAAGTGTCTTGCACCAGTGCTCCGATACAAAATACGTTGTGACCCGAACGAGCGCCAAAAGGATTGTCGCGCAGGATGGTTTCAAAGCCACTTTCATCATCGCTTGGGTGGCGCAATGTTAGGTAGGCGGGATCAGAAATAAGTTGAAACTGTGTAAAACGTTGATGAAAATTCAGGTTTTTCATCAAGCCTGCCATTAGCACGCCGGCGCGAAGCTCGTGTGTTTTATTTTGCCGCAGTGAGTTGGTTATTTTTACTGGCAAGGATACTTTATACATCCACGATGTATGGCGGTGATACACTGAGCGCACAGATGAGGTGGCTGAGAACATCTGCCCTAGAGGACCTAGGTAACGTAGCGTGCCGGTCGCCAGCCACTCTTTAACATGAGATCTTGTGAGCAACCACTGTGCTTGCAATGGATGGGTGGGAACCAGCACTTCATTGTAGGCCAGCGTTAGTGAGTCCTTATTGCCATCCAGCGCGTCGATAATTAAATCTTCAGCCGTTTTGGTGTGTAGTGATTGCTGCTCCACAAGCTCGCGCGAGGCGGCAAAGTAATGCATTTGAAATTTACCCTGTAGTTCGGGGGTCATCATTTCGTGTTGCCACTCTAAAATACCCTGACGGCTTTTCGGGGTGGGATGCAGCCAGTGGCCCAGCAAGAGACTTTGCTCGGCGCTAATAAAATCGTCGCTACATTGGTAGGGTGATTGCCAGCGCGCCTCTAAATACCGAATGGTGTTCTGCAGACTGTCAGTGAGTCTGTGGGTAAGTTCCAGTTGGCGTTGCTTTAAGCCGTTATTGTGATGTTCGCTATTGCTGTGAAAAAGCTCTTTAACCAGTAGCAACAGCGTGCTCCAAAACCCTTCTTGGTTAACACCCTGCTTTGCCAGTGACGTTTGGGGTGAAAACACGGCGTCGATATGATGCCGACCAACATCAGAGCGATAGCTAATGAGTAGCCACAGCGTAGTTTCTTGTCGCGGTAGGTGCAGTAACAGTAATGATTTTCCCGTGAGCAGTGTGGGTGAAAATAATGTCCGAGCTTGGGGGGCGTTCGGGCTAATCCATTGCCCTGGGTTAACCTCGCGCAAGTAACAATTTACAAAGGCTTGAAAGGTGGAGTATTCAGCAAGATGTCGCGCAAAATCGGCCATAGCAGGTTCCTCGTTACGGTTCCTTTGAGGAGAATGTACGACCGATTATATGAGAGTGGTTCTCATTGTCATTTGTTTTTACGATTGTTACATTTCGCTGTGCGCTGGTTTACTTTGGCGTTGTGTTTAAGCGCCACGCGCTTGATTGCTGCGCCTTGAGCAAGAGCGCCATTGCTAACGTAGCTGCCTCGGCAAGGGGTAGTGCCCACAAAAACGAGTGGGCCGTTTGCCAAAAGTACAATATCCATAAAAACACTAACGGCAGAGCTAAGCTGCGTGATAATGCGATGAATGCTGAGCGCCCGGGTTGCTGCAAGCCGGTGAACCATGCAGATAACACTAAGTTGGCCCCGGTGAACAAAAACACGGGGGCAATAACCGGCCAAAAATCTTGTGCGTATACGGCGGCGTTGCCGCCCCTAAAAAACCAGTGGCTTAACGCCGCGCTGCTCCAGTGACTTAAACCCCACAAGAGCGCCCCCGTCGCAACCGCTAAGCTCATACCAAAACGAAAAAATATCTTTGCGCGCCGCCACTGTCCTGCACCGCGGTTTTGGCTTACCAGTACGTGCACCACCTCAGCTATAGCGCATGCCAGCATAATATTGAGCAGTAGGGCATAGTGAATAAGTGCAAAACCGGCGACGCCCGCTACACCGTATTGGCGGCTAAGTAGCCAGTGGATCACGAGGAGTATTAAGCCCGCTGAGACTTCGTTAACGAATTCGGATACTCCGTTGGCGCAGAACTGAGCAAGCCGGCGCGGGGTTAATCCAGTGGGAGCCCAGCGCAGTGGCATGGGAGCGCGCTTAAAGGTGCCAACTAGCAATGCACATTGTGTTAATTGGGCTACTAAGGTTGCCAGAGCCGCTGCGCGAATATCCCAGTGCAGCCAGCCGAGCAAAACAACATCAAGAATAATGTTGACTAGAGCCCCGATCACCAGCGCGCGACTGGCGCGCTGTGGTTGTCCCGCTACGCGCAAAAAATAATACAAAACCACGGCAATATACTGTGGAGCCAGGCCCGCGAGCACGATTAGTAGATACGGCTTAATCATTGTCTGTAACGATTCGGGCACCGCGAGTAACGTCATGATGGGTAGGTGAAGCGCGCCGATGACGGCAGCGAGCACTGCGCCGCCTACCCCCGCAATGGTTAAACTACCGCAAAATACTTTACTGGCAGCGGTGTTGTGGCCCGCGCCCAGATAGCGGCTGGCAACCACGCTGCCGCCTATGGCAAGCATTAATACCAGGCCAAACAATAGTATCCACAGTGGAATTAATAAGTTGACTGCAGCTAATGCATCGGCGCCCAACCATTTGCCGACCATCACGCCGTCGACAATTGCGGCGCCCGTAAGCGCGAGCAGGCCGATAACGGACGCGCCTACGTAGCGAGTAAACGTTGCCAGTGCCGGGGCGTGGATAGCAGGATTACTTGGCGCCTTAGCTTGGGTGTTCATCGGTGCCACAAAATTACTGGTGGTGTGTTGGGTTGGCCGCTCATCGGGCCGATATGGCGCTCAATGGTGTGCTCGATTTCGTTTAGATCTGACAGTTGTTGCGCGTGGCATGTTACGAGCAGTTGTTGTGCAGCTGCCTGTAGCTTGCACTCGCCAATACCAAAATCGACTTCGCCACTAGCGTGTTGCCAGTGGGCGTTTACTTTGTGGTTAAAGTGTTTACACAGCTTTTGGAGCGTGCGCTGAGGCGATGTTAAAGCGATGTTGGCGCGAGAGGTAATTTGCAAAGTAAAGTCCTTAATATTCGGTGCGGGTATGAATGATGCCGAATGCTATAGCGGTTAGTTTGTCGGCATAGCCGAGGGCAGTAGTGACAGTTGATAGCCGTGACCGCGCACCGTTTGAATGGCATCAGGAGGCATGCCCGCCGTCTCTAATTTTTTACGGATGCGGCTTAAGTGCATATCGATACTGCGGTCGTCGCGACAGTACGATTTATTCAGGACCCAGCGGTGCAAGTCGGCTTTATTCAGTAAGAGGTTGTGGTTGCGGGCCATACACAGCAGCAGCTTAAACTGAATTGCCGTTAGCTGGATGGGGCGGTTGTTGTAAGAGATCAGCCGCTCGTGGCGGTATAGCACCAGCGGCCCCAACGTCAGTGCGGCGTTATTCTGGTTGCGCGTTGAGGGGGGGCTAGTGCGACGAGTGTTCGTGCGCCGGAGCAATGCACTGCAGCGCATTAATAGCTCTAATGGATTAATAGGTTTGGCTAAAAAGTCATCGGCGCCACGGCGAAACGCGTTAACACACAAACTACAGTTACGCGCGAGTACGATGACTGGGGCGGTCTGCCATTGGTGCAACAGAGCCAGCACTTCCCATGGGGTTTCTAAGGCATCGGCATCGAGTAATATTACGTCGAACCCGTCATCGGGTAAGTGACCTGCCAGCGTGTTACCTGTAGTGTTTGCGTCTACTGGGCAGGTAGTCAGCGTCCAGCCTTCAGTTTGAAACTCTACCAGAACCGAGGCCTGTAAATCGTCATTACGCCCTACCCATAATGTTCGGGCCAGGGTGCTTAATTCTAGCGGGGTCGGGTCCATATCGCCTCCAGCGGTTGCCGTCCATCCTTAATGATAACGATACTCATTATTATGTTTTGCTGCAATCCCAGAAAACAATATTTGTGCGTAAGTCTATAAAATTGCCAGATTAAAAGCGTTGTAGCGCTGAGTGTTAAAGGGGAGGGGTGGCGGTTTAAACGCCGTTAACATGGGGCGAGCTCTTGTGCTGCCTGGCCTCTGGGCGATTTTTAGATTTGTTCTGGCTGGATGCTGGCGTTGGTCTGCGTAACAATTGTAACAACGGTTTACAGAGGTAAAGAAGATAATGATAATGCTTCTTTTTTAGATTACCTAAAAGGACGCCGTCATCATGCAGCGCTTGTTTATGCCCACGCCCCCCCTCCGCCCTTTCTGCCTCGCTCCCTTGGCTCTGGTTTCAATGAGCGCGCTGGCGCAAACGGATTCCAATTCCAGTACTCAAGAAAATCGCCAAGAGATCGTCGAAGAGCTGGTGGTTATTGGGGAGCCGGTGGACAGCTTATTGAACTTCGATGATTTAGAGCGCAAGCAAGCGAATGACCTGGATGATATTTTCTCTGGTGTGACGTCAGTGTTGGTGGGTGGCTCTGTCGGTGCGGCGCAAAAAATCTTTGTGCGTAACTTGGGTGAAGACACCTTGAATATCAGTGTCGATGGTGCGACCCAATCGGGCGTTACCTACCACCATACCGGCCGCGTCACCATTGAGCCTGAACTGCTTAAGCAGGTTCGCGTGCAAGTGGGGGCGGGCGACGCCACCAGTGGCCCGGGTGCACTGGGCGGGGCTATTAAGTTTGAGACCAAAAGCCCAGAAGATATGTTGGGCTCTGATGATTTTGGCGCGATATTAAAAACGGGTTACTTCTCTAATAGCGACGGCACGAAAAACAGCGCTACGGTTTATGGTCGTCTTAACGATACTTTCAGTGCCATTGGTAGCTACGTTGCATCCGACCAAGACAACATGGAAGACGCTAACGGCGATGAACTGACCGGCACCAACACCGAGCAAGAGCTGGCGTTTGTGAAGCTGGTGGGGGATTTTAACGGCGGTCATAAAGTTAGTCTAAGTTATGAAAACCTTGCCGAAGAAGGAGACAAGCTGACGCGCCCAGAGTGGGGGGAAGGGCCGCGCAACCCATTGCGCGCTTTAGAATTTGATCGCACCACCAGCACTTTAAAGTACGAGTGGGACAAGCCCGGAAGTGACTGGGTGTTCTTGGACGCCAGTGTCTATCAAACCGACTTTGAGATTTATCGTCCGTTTGATAACTATATGAGCGACGTCAAAACTCAGGGCTATATCCTCAGTAATACCAGTGATCTGGGCGGCCACAGCGTGACCTACGGTAGCGATTACCGCGATGATGAAGTCACCGCCGGGGAGCGTGGCGGCGCCGAGCGTTTTGTCGAAACGAGTAACGTTTTGGGCTTTTTTGTGCAAGATAACTATCGCGTAACCGATAGCTTACTGTTGAGCTTTGGTACCCGGTTCGATGATTTTGAGGCGGTGGACAAAGAAGGTCATAAATTCACCGAAGACGGGTTTAGTCCCAATTTGGGCTTTAAGCTGGATATCACTCGTGACTTGACCTTTAGTGGTGGCTACGCCGAAGCGCTGCGCGGGGTAGAGACCAACGATGGCTTTAAGTTGTTTGGCACCACAAATGATCCTGATTTGAAAGCAGAGCGTGCTAAAAATATCGAGTTTGGTGTGGATTACGAAATTGGAAGCTTTTTACTGTCCGCCGGTTATCACGACACCACCATCGAAGATGCTATTGGCAATGCCGTGCCTTGGTCGCGGCACTACGAAAACCTGGGTGATTTAGAGTCAGATGGTTACTCGCTGGGTTTTACCTATAATGGTGAGCGTCTATTCTCGAAATGGAGCTTTTTGGATACGTCCGCGGAGATTAACGGTGAGCAGCTAACTCGTTACGCGTATGGCTACTTGGGAACCTCCACCGGCGATACTCTGTCGATTGACACCTCTTATCAGGTTACCTCGTCGGTGGATATCGGTTGGATTGCGACAGTGGTGCAGGATTTAAACGATGTTTACGTCGTTTCGTCTGATGCCACCATCGATAAGCCGGGCTATGATGTGCATGACTTTTACGCCCACTGGCAGGCGCAGAGCGTCGATGGGCTAAGCCTGACACTCACTATTAAAAATGCCTTCGATAAAGAATACCTGGATCATGGTAGCGTTGAAGACTTTACCGACATCCCCGGTTACACAGGTATTGTGGGGTACCCAGCCCCTGGTCGTGACGTGCGTGTGAGCTTGGCGTATCGTTTTTAAGATGTAGCGCTTAAGCGCTGATGATGGGCATTAAAAAAGCGTCGCGGCTCAAGTCGCGGCGCTTTTTTATTTTGTGCGCTTGAAAGCGCAGCTTTGGCGTAAGGCTCTGCGTTTTTGCGGTTACGCGAGGCCGTCGTTTGTCGTGACAGCTACCCATAGAATGGCCTAGACTTCTAGCGGAAGCGTTTCCGCTTTATTATTTGGTCGATCTGGGAGTTTCTATGTACGACGGCGAGAGAATCAATAGCATTACCCACCTGGTCGGGGCGGTTCTGGCGCTGGTGGGCTTTGGTGCGCTGTTAACCATCAGTATTCAACAGCTAGACGCCGCGTTGATTGCAAGCTTCGCAGTTTTTGGGGTTACCTTGGTTCTGCTTTACACCATGTCCACGCTGTATCACAGCTTTCGCTCACCCCAGGTGAAAGCCGTGTTTCGCAAGCTCGATCATGTGTGTATTTATTTGCTGATCGCGGGCACGTACACACCCTTTATGTTGGTCACCATCGGGGGCGCTACAGGTTGGATCATGCTGGCGGTTATTTGGGGGCTTGCCGTGGCGGGGTTGTTGCTGGATATCTTGCCTAAAAAGCGTATTAAGTGGCTGCAGATACTTATTTATTTGGTCATGGGCTGGGTGTGCGTGGTGGTTTACCAGGATCTTGCTAAGGGGTTTCCCGCCGCTGGGCTTTACTGGTTATTGGCCGGCGGGGTCACCTATACAGTGGGGGTGATTTTTTACGTGCTTGACGGGTTAAAAAAGTTGCGTCACGCCCACGGTATTTGGCATTTGTTTGTACTGGCCGGATCTTTTTGCCACTTTATCTCCATCGTCGCTTACGTACGTTAGAGAGGCCCGAGGGAACCGCCCTCCAGCCACTGCTGTACTCTGGCAACCTGATCGTCCGAGGTATCTTGATCGGTGGGAAGGTAGATGTCTGGCAGCACGCCAGTGTTGTCGACCGGGTATTGCGGTAGGCGATTACTGCGGGAGATTGCGTACCAGAGCGTGATGCCCGACTCTGGCAACTCGTGAAAGGCCAGGTTGGAGTAATCGAGTGCGCCGCCGGTCGGCTGACCAACCAGTTTAACGCTAAAGCTTTGGCGCACGGTCAATAAAAATTGTTCGCCCGAGCTGTAACATTCCGGACCAATTAAAATTGCCACTCGGTCGGGCCGCTGTGGCTCGGGTGTAACGCGCTCAAAGTGTACGGCTTCGGGCTCGGGGTTAACAAAGGTGCCGGGCGCGGCCTGCTTCATGCGCGTTACGGCAGTCTCTAAGTAAGCCACTATCTCCTCGTTGCCTCCGTTGCGCTGCAACATGTCTTTTACAAACTCACGGCATTTTATATTGTCTGCTGTGGCAAGCCATTGGGTGCCGATGGAGACGTTCTCGTCGGCCACTAACCAAGGCAGTAGACTGTCATAATTATGATCACTGCCACCGGCGTTGTAGCGCATATCAATGATCCAGTTGTTACACTGCTGTAGTAGTGAACGGTGAGCGTGGAGCAGTTGCGCTAAGGGTTCTTTGTAATGATCGTCAAAACTTGGCAGGCGCAGTAATAACGTTTGCTCTGATAATGCCTCGGCACTGGGTGATTCATTTGTATGTTCGCGGGCGGAAAATTCGCTGTCTGGAGTCTCTTGTTGCAAATGCGCCGGTAACTGTAAGCCCATGTGGTTAACCCGAAAGTGCTCAAGGTAACGGTAATAAATAGGGCAGCACTCGCTCCATGTGCCGGCTTGTTGCAGTTGTTTTTTTGCCTTAAGTAAGGCGTTATCAAAATAGGCTGTGCCTTTCTCTGTCAATCGTGTCGGTGCGCCAGCATCGTTCTCGCGAAAAAACTTATCGAGGTAGGTGAGTTCTCGCTCGGCGGCTGCGACGGTAAAGGTTGCAGTGGGTGCTAACATGCAAAACGTTCTTGTTCTATTTAGTCCAATAAGCTTCTCTTGATTGCTTTGTGCCAGCCTTTGATCATGGTCTCGCGAGTGTCGCCGGCCATTGCCGGCTCGGTGCGGCGCTCTAGCGCCCAGCTTGAAGCGATGTCGTCTAAGCTACTAAAGACGCCCAGTTGTAAACCGGCCAAACGCGCGGCACCCAAGGCGGTGGTCTCGATCATCTCGGGGCGCTCGGCGCAGATGTCGGTGACGTCGCTTAAGGTCTGCATGAGCCAATTATTGGCGATCATGCCACCGTCGACGCGCAGGGTGTCCGGGCGCTTGCCCGCGTCGGCGGTCATGGCCTCTAGCAAGTCGTGGGTTTGGTAGCACACCGCCTCTAATGCGGCGCGGGCTATTTCGGCCCGGCCAGTGTTGCGGGTCATACCGCATATTAGCGCCCGCGCATCGGGCTCCCAGTGGGGCGCGCCCAAACCGGTAAAAGCTGGCACTAAATAAACGCCGTGATTACTGTCTAATGATTCGGCTAGAGCCTCGGTCTCGGCTGCCTGCTCGATAATACCGAGCTTATCGCGCAACCACTGTACCGCGGCGCCGGCAATAAAAATTGAGCCCTCTAGCGCGTATTGTGGTTTACCGTTTAAGCGGTAGGCGAGGGTGGTGAGCAGTCGGTGCTCGGAGGCGATAGGTTTATCGCCGGTGTGTAATAACGCAAAACAGCCGGTGCCATAGGTGCTTTTGATCATGCCGGGGCTAAAGCAAGCTTGGCCAATCATAGCGGCGTGCTGATCGCCCGCGACGCCGGCAATAGGCAGTGCCAGACCGTTCAGGCCATCAGTTGTGGTGCCAAACTCGGCGGCGCAATCGAGCACCTCGGGTAGCATAGATTTTGGGATATTAAACAGGTCGAGTAACTCGTCGTCCCAGCACTGCTGGTGAATATTAAACAGTAAGGTGCGGGCGGCGTTGGTGGCATCGCTCGCGTGAACTTTACCGCCGGTAAAGTTCCAGATCAGCCAGCTATCGATAGTGCCAAACGCCAGCTCGCCATGCTCGGCACGCTCCCGTGCGCCCTTAACGTTATCCAGCATCCAGGCAATTTTGGTGGCCGAAAAGTAAGGGTCGAGTAGCAGGCCGGTGCGTTGGCGTACGGTGTCTTCATGACCTTCGGCTTTTAATGTTCTGCAGGTTTCGGCGGTGCGCCGGTCTTGCCAGACGATCGCGCGGCAAATGGGCTTGCCGGTGGTGCGATCCCACACCACCGTCGTTTCGCGCTGATTGGTGATGCCAAGGCCAATCACGCTGCTTGGATCGTCCAGTTCGGCCAGTGCGTCGCGACAGACCTTGGCGGTGACTTGCCATATTTGTTCGGCATCGTGCTCCACCCAGCCATCATTGGGAAAGTGCTGCTCGAACTCACTTTGGGCGCTGGCCAGCGCGCGGCCCTCGGCCGAAAAAACAATGGCACGACTGCTGGTGGTACCTTGATCAATCGCCAGAATGTGGTTGCCCATAGAGATCTCCGCTTAGTTTTATGCCTAGAGCCTAACACGTGATACTGGTTATGCGCTTATAACTGTTTCGCCTTATTATAAATGACAGGGGTAGCTATTAGCAGGCGATTAAACACGCTGGATCGTGGACAATACACCGCGAAGCGATTGTCACCGGAGCAGCATCGGGTACTATCAAGGCCGCCGTGCGACAGTTGCTGACGACGGCTTTAATACCGTGGGCAATGGCAGGCAAGACGATAAGTTGCAAACGCTTGATGCTGTGATCGCGCGGCGACTTAGCCGTTGTGCCAAACAGGTTGGCGAGTACCTGCTGCAGCGTGAAGGGATCGCCCGCGCGAGCGGGTTGATGGTGATTCCGCGGGCCCCTGATTTGTAGGCGGTAGGCTGGTGCGGCCCACGGGACAAGAGTATCCTTAAGCGCTTGCGTTGATCGGTAAAAGGACTTGAAATGATTTTGGAAAAAGCGACACTGGATGTTATTGCACACCAAACTGCGGACTTTGAGCGGGCCTTTTCTGAGGCAGAAACCATTATTGCCGCCATGTCGGGATACGTGGGCCATCAGTTACATCATTGTATTGAGCAACCTAACCGCTATTTGTTGTTGGTGTGGTGGGACACCCTTGAAGATCACACCGAAGGGTTTCGCCAGAGCGCTGAATATCAGCGCTGGCGTGCGCTGCTGCATCACTTTTACGATCCGTTCCCGGTGGTTGAGCACTACCATCAAGTTAGCGGGCCGGAGGCGTGATGCACAAAGTGACAGAAGTGATGGGCGTGCGGCGTGTAAGGTTGGTGTCGCTGGTCAGTGCGCTAGTCTTGTTCGCGGGGTGCGCTGCACCGCGGCAGCCAACGACCGCGAAGCTTGCCAGCGATACTGGCGATTGCATCCGCACCCAGCCACAGGTGGATGATCCAGGAAAGCCTGACTACTTATCGCGTTGCTTGAAGCGGCAGTCTGCCTTACGCAATAGCGGGCAGTCGATTGCTTTTACCTTTTTTGATGGTGTGGTGGGCGCCGTGTTTAACCAGGTTTTTAATGATGCATTTGATCGCCCGTACGAGTGATGGGTTACTCGTACGGACACAGGCCACTACCAAAACCGTACATAAATACCAATGGTAATCGCAACGATAATGGCCGAGTGAACAATATCCCACTTAGAGATGCCCGCGCGTATTTCGGCGCGCTGCTCGGCGCTAATGGAGCCGTAGGTAATGCCGGCCAGCTGTGCCTCGCACGCGGGCTTGGTAAACAAGCTCACCCCCAGTACGATAACGCATACAACAATAAATAGGCCGATGCAGTAGTACAGCCAGTTAACGGTTAATAATTGATGCAGCAAGCCGCCGGTTGGAATGGACTCGGAAAATACCTGCAACAGCAAGCGCGACATACCCAACACAAAGCCCGCTATCAGCCCAACAAACCCGGCCGTGGGGGTGATGCTCTTTGAGAAGGCCCCAAGTAAAAACACCACGGCTACGCCGGGGGCTAATAGCGATTGCACCAGTTGCAAATATTCGTACAAAACATCGGCCACCAGCTGCATCACCGGAATCCAGACGATGCCCAGCGCGACAACAACTAGCGTTGCAAGGCGCCCCACTTTTACCAGTTGCTGCTCGCTCGATTCGGGCCGAAAGCGCTTATAAAAATCGATGGTGAACAAAGTGGCCGAGGAGTTAAACAGCGAGGCGAGCGAGCTCATAAGAGCGGCAATCAGGCCGCCGATCACAATGCCTTTTATGCCCGCTGGCAATAGCGTAGAGACGAGCGTGGCGAACGCCTGATCGGGGCTGTCTAAATTGATAATGCCTTTTTCGTGTAAGGCGAATGCGATCAAACCCGGAAACAAAAAGATAAACACCGGTAACAGCTTTAAGTAACCTGCCAAAATGGTGCCTTGCCGCGCGGCTTTAACCCCCTTGGCCGACAGCACCCGTTGCACAATGTATTGGTCGGTACACCAGTACCAAAACCCGATAATTAATGACCCAAAAATAACGCCGGGCCAGGGAAAGTCCGGGTCAGATGCAGGACGGATCAGGTGCATCTTCTCGGCATTAATGCGTTCCAGCTCGGCAAAGCCGCCCACCGCCTCAAGCCCTGTAACCAAAATAACCACCGAGCCAATAATAAGCACCGGCGTTTGAATAACCGAGGTCCAGAGCACTGCCTTCATGCCGCCAAGCACCGTGTAAATGCCGGTTACCACCACTAAGCCAATGGCCGCCACCCAAAAGAAGTCAAACCCCCATAGAGTGTCGATACCCAGTACGGTTTGTAACACCACGCCACCGGCGTAAACCGTGACCGAGACTTTCGTCAGGACATAGCTCACCAGTGAGATAACCGATAAAAACGTGCGCGATGAGGGGCCGTAGCGTCGCTCTAAAAACTCCGGCATGGTGTAGATTTTACTGGACCAATAGAAGGGTACAAACAGCCAGCCAAGCAAGATGATAATAAACGATTGCAGCTCCCAGTGAGCCATGGCCATGCCGGTTTGCGCGCCGGCACCCGATAAGCCAACCAAGTGCTCCGAGCCGATGTTAGATGCGAAGATGGATGAACCGATTACCAGCCAGCCGGCATTGCGCCCTGCTAAAAAGTAATCGGTGGTATCACGCTCTTTTTGGCGCATGGCGAAACCGACAACAGCGGCTAGAAGGACAAAAAATAACGTGAGAACCCAGTAGTCCAGCGGCGCGAACTCGATCATGGCAACTCCATATTGACTATTATTGTGGGAAGAAACATTTGTTTTTAGTTTTTTAGTAAACCAACCTAGGGCTTATTATATTGTACTATAATATATATTATGTTGTGAAAGTGGCAGTTAGCTTGTTTATCTGGAGGAGGCGGGTGTTGATGGGTGCGAACTCTGACTTTTTGCGCTTTTTCGTGCGGTTTACACGAGTTTTCGAATGTTTTCTTATTTTTATTGGTGGTTTTAAGTGTTGCATATGGTTTTCACTGTTTTTTATAGCTTTTATAAGTAGGATAAATAAGGTGTTGTTGGGTGTTGACTATCTCTCTGTAAGACATTAATATTCTAATTGTAATACAAATAACTGAGGAGAGCCGCGATAGCCCACTGGCGCTATCGCCTGTGTCGACGCTGGTCGGTGCGGTTTGTATTTACTGATAATAATCTAGCTGCAGGCGCAAACCGACGTTTAAGGCCTGTCAAAATAATGAACGGAGAGTAATTATGTTCAAGCGAAGTGTGCTCAGCTCATCCATAGCCCTGGTTGCTGCGTTGGGTTCTACACAGGTTGTCGCTCAGGCCACCAGTGATGATGAGATGGAGATGCTCGAAGAGGTGGTGGTCACCGGCATCCGAGCCAGTCTGAATAAAGCCATCGATATTAAGCGCGACTCCATGCAGGTGATGGACGCGATTATCGCCGAAGACATCGGCAAGCTTCCCGACAATAACGTGGTAGAGTCCCTGCAGCGCGTTCCTGGCGTTCAGGTGACCGACCGCGCCGATGGCGAGATAAATGCCGTTACCATTCGTGGTTTAACTGACGTTAGCACCACCGTCAATGGTCGCACTGTCTTTACTGCTTCTGGTCGTGCCATGGCTTTGGCCGATTTGCCCTCTACTTTGGTATCGCGTATCGACGTGATCAAAAACCGCTCTGCCGGTCAGTTTGAAGAAGGTATTGCCGGCCAGGTCGACGTGCACACCTTCCGTCCGTTTGATTTTGACGGCTCAAAAGTGTCGCTGGCGGCTCGCGGCGTATACAACGAAGAGTCTGAAGAGACAGATCCAGTCCTAAGTGGTCTGTTTAGTAATGTATGGGAAACCGGAGCAGGTGATTTTGGTGCTTTGGTGAACGTTTCGTACGCCAAAACTAACTTTCGTACGCAGTCTGTGACCCCGGGTGCTCAGGTTCCTTTTGTGAACGAAGATCCGATCGCGGAAGGCTATACGCCGCTGCAGCGTATTTTTGATACCAATGTGTGGACTCCCGGTCTGGAGAATGGTCTGCCTTCAGAGGCTGGCTCGACTCTGACGATGGGCGGTGTCGAGCAAGAGTACTACTTAGGCCGCGATGCTTTTATTATGACCGACTATACTGGCGAGCGCGAGCGTACTGCTGCGAATATCTCGCTGCAGTACGCTCCTAATGACTCGTCTATTTATACCTTTGAGTCTATGTACACTGGCTTTCGCAATGATACCTTCAATAATTTGTTCTTTTCGTATGCGGACTGGTGGGGCGATCTGTCCACTTTGGGTAATATTGAAGATACTTTTGAGGTATACGAAGGTACCAATATTATTAAGTCGCGCACTGTTGCTAACCCGCTGGGTAGCTTTGTGAGTGGTGATTTTAACACGGCCGCTACCGACTCGTTTATGCATGCGTTGCGCGGTGAGTGGGATCTTTCGGACAACTTTACCTTAGAGTCTGAGTTGGTTTATCAGGACAGTGAGTTCGAAAACGATTTTATCGCGTCGCGCGGAGCTGACCCGAAGCGCTATCAGATGATGTTGGATTTCACCCAAAATGCCTCTTTGTCCTTCGTGGATGACCCGAATACCCCGGATGTTAACGAGGCTGATCTGACTGACCTGACGCACTATCGCATGGGCCCCTTGTACGACAATGGTGCCCGCAATGAGGGTTCGGCAGTAACTTTTACGGCGGATGGTGAGTACCTGAACGAAGGCGGTTTCTTTCACACCTTTAATTTTGGTGTGCGCTACGATGACCATGATGCTACGGAGTATGGCCGTGATCAGTGGGAAGAGTTTTGTCAGGGCACGGCAGAAGAATGCCAGTTCTCCACTTACTTAGATGACGGCATTGCCTACGTAAACAGTGGTTTTATGGATGGTGAGTACAATGTGCCGAGCACTTGGGCCAATGTGGATGGCCAGTTTCTGTTTGACAACCGTGAGCAGTTCATCAACCTTTATGATGACGGCACCGAAGATGCCATGGATGTTAACCAGCAAAAAACTGAGCAGTTTAACCTCAACGAAGTGAATACTGCTTTTTATGCCTCCGCTCAGTTTGAAGCCGAGTTGGCGGGTATGCGCTTTGACGGTGAAATCGGTGGTCGTTACGTAAATGTTCAGACCGACACCGAGTTTGTGGATAGCATTAATGATGAGCGTAGTCAGGGCTCTACCGAGGTCTCCGAGTTCATGCCGAGCTTGACTGCGCGCTGGCACTTTACCGAAGGCTTGTTATTGCGCTTTAACTACGGTGAAACTCTGCGCATGCCGCTGTTTACCGACCTGAACCCCACGTTCACTTACTTCGATGATCTGTCTAATTTGGGCTACGGTACCGGTGAGGGGGGGAATCCAGACTTGGAGCCGACCACCTCGCAAAATATGGACTTGTCGTTGGAGTGGTACTTCGGTGATGCCAGCTCAGTTTATTTGACTGCATTCCGGCGCGATATCGAAGGTTTGGTTGTCGGCTTCCGCAATATGATTGAGCAGGATGTTCCTGGATATCAAGCGGATCGGTTTGTTGTGTCGCAGCCCGATAACGCTTCTGACGGTGAGCTGAGCGGTGTAGAGTTGGGGGCGAGCTATTTCCCGGAAAATCTGCCGGGTGTTCTGGACGGCCTCGGTGTTCAGGCGGCTTTGACTTTGCTGGACTCCGAGCAAACGATTCCGGTGACGGATGAGTCTGGTGATGTGGTTGGTACCGAAGACACCGATATTGTTGGTGTGTCTGATACCTCTTATAACATCACTTTGGTTTACGAGCGTGACTCGTTCGATACCCGCTTGGGCTATGTATGGCGTTCCGACTTTTACAACAACAACGAAGCTGCTGGTTTTGCGAACCCGCTGGCAGTTTATCGCGACGCTCAGCAATCGCTGGACTTCCAGTTGAATTACAACGTCACTGACGACTTAACCGTTTCGTTTGATGCCACTAACCTGACCGATGAGACATCGCACAGCCGCTACGGCAACAGCGAATATCACACCTTGGGTAACTGGAAGATTGCGCGCACCTTTGCACTGGGTGCTCGTTACAGCTTCTAAAGAAGCGCTAACGGCCGCTGCATTTGTGTCGTAATCGTTATGCCTCGGGCGGCAAAGCCGTGCCGAGGCGCTTATTTCGCTTGCCGGGAGTTTCCCGGCGGCACTTAGATCGGGCTTGCCCCGAGTCCGGTTGCCAGTCAACTCCGGTGGCCGGAGCGGCGTTTGCGCGTCGCACTGTTCCGAATACATGCGGAACAAGTGTTTAGCTGTGATGACGTGTGTCGGCTATGGGCAGTCGGCCGCAGGTAAAATTTGCAGTTATGCATGGTCTCTTCTTTTTGCCCCCGCTATGCGGGGGCTTTTTTGTGCCCGTCTGTTATGTTTAATCCCTGTTGTTTGCTGTTATTTATCGCTAATTACGCTTGATTCAAAGCCGTCTAGCCGATACCTTTAGCGTTTACGGGTATTGAATTGCCCTGTGTCGAGTGAGAGATTACATGGCTGTACTTGAAAGAAATAATAATTTGTCACAACGCATGACCCAACAGTTGGGGCGCGCGATCGTTTGCGGGGACTATAGTCAACACGAAAGCCTGCCAACGGAAGCGGAGTTGTGCGAAGAGTTTGGCGTTAGCCGCACGGCGGTGCGCGAGGCGGTAAAAATGTTATCGGCCAAGGGGCTGATATCGAGCCGCCCGCGTCAAGGCATTCGCATTATGCCCGAGGAAGACTGGAATATTTTCGACTCTGACTTGTTGCGTTGGTCCCTCGAGGGTAACCCCTCGCTTAAAGTGCTAAAAGAGTTCCTGCAAATGCGTATCGCTATTGAACCCGAAGCGGCGGCCTTGGCGGCGAGGTTTGCCCGGCCCGAGCGCATTCAGGCGATTGGCGATGCGCTGGAAGGGATGCGCGTGGCGGCTGAAGCCGGTGAGAATGGCTTAGAGCCTGACATCGATTTTCATATTAGCATCCTGTACGCCAGCGAAAACCGCTTTTACATTCGGATGCGCGATTTTACCCGCACGGCACTTAACGTTAGTATCAGCCACACCAATGTCATTAAGGGTAACCCTGATGGGGTGATCGATGACCACGCTAAGGTGTACCAGGCGATTGCCAGCGGCAATGCCGAGCGCGCCAAAAATGCCATGTTTTTGCTGATTGACGAGGCACTGAGCTTTATTGAGCAAAAGCTGGAGAAGTCTGATTTGGCGTAAAAACGCCGGTTCGTAGGTTTAACCTTCTATATACCCTATAATGTCTGACATCGGGCCACCCGCATTGGGTGGCCGTTTTATTTTTGCTAATTTATGGGGCAAATCATTTGAGTAAACGCCAAGGTCCACCGGTGGACCCTTTCGCCGAGCGAGAGGCGCAGAAGTACGACAATCCTATTCCCAGCCGCGAGGTCATTCTAGAGTTGCTGGATCGGCAGGACGGGCCTGTCACCCACCCCGAAGCCTGCGACTTGCTGGGCATGGAAACCGACGACGACATCGAGGCGCTACGCCGCCGGCTTATTGCCATGGCTCGCGACGGCCAGTTGATCAGTAATCGCCGCGGCGCGTTTGCGCGGGTCGACCGCATGGATATGGTGCGCGCCCGCGTCCAGGGCCATCGCGACGGCTACGGCTTTGCGGTGCCGGTTGAGGGTGGCGAAGATCTCTATCTGCACAACCGCCAAATGCGCAAAGTGTTTGATGGCGATGAGGTGCTGGTTAGGCTGCAGGGTGAGAATTACCGCGGCCGAGAAGAGGGCGCTATTGTTGAGGTGTTGTCGCACAACACGACAACGCTAGCTGGCCGCTTTATCAAAGAGGATGGCGTGCAGTTCTTGCGCCCCGAAAACCGCCGCGTTACCCAAGACATCATGATCGCTCAGGGCGCCGAGATGAACGCCACCTCTGGGCAGATTGTGGTGGTGGAGATTACCCGCCAGCCGGAAAAACAGCGTCCGCCACAAGGTAAGGTGATTCAGGTGCTGGGCGATCATATGGCGCCAGGCATGGAAATCGAATTGTCCATTGAGGCGCATTCGATCCCTAATCAGTGGAGCTACAATGCCCTGAGTGAGGCCGAGGCGCTGCCGAGCGAGGTCGACGAAGACGATAAGGGCGGGCGTGCCGATTTGCGCGATTTGCCCTTTGTCACCATCGATGGCGAAGACGCCCGCGACTTTGACGATGCGGTATTGTGTCAGCCTCGCAAAGGCGGCTGGCGCTTGTTTGTTGCCATCGCCGATGTGTCTCACTATGTCCGCCCCGGCACTGGTTTAGATGACGACTCTAAGCGCCGCGCCACCAGCGTTTACTTTCCCGATCATGTCGTGCCCATGCTGCCGGAGAAGATCTCCAATGGCTTGTGCTCGCTCAATCCGCACGTCGACCGCTTGGTGATGGTGTGTGAGATGAACCTTGATAGCCACGGCAAGGTTACCGGCTATAAGTTTTACGAGGGGATTATTAACTCTCACGCGCGCATGACCTACAACCAAGTGGGCGCGATTATCGCGGGCGACGAGGCGGTTAAAGCTGAATACGCCGACCGTTTGGATGATATTGCAGCGTTGCATAATTTGTACAAAGTTTTGCGCGAGTCGCGCAGCGAGCGCGGTGCGATCGATTTTGAAACGGTAGAAACGCGTATCTTGTTTAACGACGAGCGCAAAATCCAAGACATCGTGCCGGTCAAGCGCAACGACGCCCATAAACTGATCGAAGAATGCATGCTGTGCGCCAACGTCTGTGCCGCACGCTTTTTAGAGCAGCACAAAATTCCCTGTTTATACCGCGTGCACCAAGGCCCGACAGCCGAAAAACTCGAGAATTTACGCGAGTTTTTAGGTGAATTAGGGTTAGGTTTAGGCGGCGGCGATGAGCCAACCTCGGCGGACTATCAGGTATTGATGGAGGCTATCAAAGGCCGTGCCGACGCCAATATGATTCAAACCGTGATGCTGCGCAGCTTGCGCCAAGCGGTGTATCAGGCCGAAAACGACGGTCACTTTGGTTTGGGTTACGACGCCTATGCGCACTTTACCTCGCCCATTCGCCGCTACCCCGATTTAATGGTGCACCGTGCTATTCGCTCGGTAGTGCGCTCCTCGCAAGAGTCGTCGCATGTGGTTCGCGTCGAAGGCGTTAAAGACATCCCCCGCGCAAAAATTTATCCCTACGAGATGGTCGATGTGATTGCTTTGGGCGAGCACTGCTCGCTGGCCGAGCGTCGCGCCGATGAGGCCACCCGCGATGTGGTGAGCTGGCTTAAGTGCGAATACTTAGAGGATAAAGTCGGCGATGTGTTTGACGGCATTATCAGCGCCGTGACCGGCTTTGGGGTTTTTGTCGAGCTAAAAGATATCTACGTCGACGGCTTGGTGCACATTACCGCACTGCCACAAGATTACTACCGCTTTGATCCGGCCAAGCACCGTTTGGTGGGCGATCGTACCCGGCAGGTATTTGGCCTGGGTGACGAGCTGACCGTTAAAGTAGTACGCGTTAGCCTGGAAGAGCGCAAAATCGACTTTGAGCTGGACTCTGTTAAATCCGGTCGGCGCGCCGCCGCCAAAGATAGCCGCGGCTCGGGCAAGGGCAAGTCTGGCGCCAAAGGCAAAAGTAAGGGTAAAAAGCCCGGTTCGCGTGCTGGCGGTAAAGGCAAGGCTGATGAGCGGCAAGGCAAGCGCGGTGGCGGTCAAAAGTCTTACTCGGGTTCAGATAGTAATCGCAAACCACGTAAGAGGAAGCGTTCTAATGGCTCTCAAACCGACTCGTCGGTTCGTAAATCGGCGCAAACTGCAGCAGTTCGACCGGCGCAAGATGGCTCAGCAGCGACGGGCAAATCTCTATTTGCGAAGGCAGCAGCTGGATTTAAGAAGACGCTGGCGAAGTTTAAAAAGAAGTCTTAGGCGCACCAATGCCATGCTGTTCTGGTGCGATAAGTACAGCGGCGGCGCGCCTCCATTGGAGAGCGAAGATTCGTGAGTAAAACCGAAACTCTGTACGGCTTGCACGCCGTCACTACGGTATTGAAAAGCGCCCCAGAGCGGGTGCTGAGTTTAATGGCGCTGCAGGGACGGCAAGATCAGCGGGTGCAAAAAGTACTGCAACTGGCCGCGCAAAACGGCATCTCTGTCGAGCAAGTGGCGCGTAAAAAACTGGATGCCCTGGCCGGTGATGGTAACCACCAGGGCGTTATTGCCCACTGCCGTCCGGGCCAGGCTCACGATGAAAACTTTTTGTACCACTTGCTGGATCACTTAGATGAGGCGCCTTTTTTGTTGGTGCTTGATGGCGTGACCGACCCGCACAACTTGGGCGCCTGTTTGCGCTCGGCTGATGCCGCCGGCGTGCACGCCGTGATCGCCCCCAAAGACAACGCTGCAGGGCTTAACCCCACGGTACGCAAAGTGGCCTGTGGTGCGGCCGAGTCGGTACCGTTTATTCCAGTGACTAATCTGGCGCGCACGCTTACTCAGCTGCAAGAGCGTGGCTTGTGGCTGCGCGGTGCGGCGGGTGAGGCAAAAGCAACAGTGTACCAGTCAGATTTAACCGGGCCTTTGGTGCTGGTGATGGGGGCCGAGGGCAGCGGGCTGCGCCGTCTAACGCGCGAGACGTGCGATGAATTAATAAAAATCCCTATGGCTGGTAGCGTCAGCAGTTTAAATGTCTCGGTGGCTACCGGAGTTTGCCTGTTTGAGGCGGTGCGTCAGCGTAACAGTTGATTTAAGTGGGCACCTTTGTGCCGCTTTTTTGTGCTAATATGCGCGCAAATTGCGCCAAGCGAGGCTGAACGTCATGCATTGTCCATTTTGCAGCGCCGATGAAACCAAGGTGATTGATTCGCGGCTGGTGGCCGAGGGCGACCAGGTGCGTCGGCGTCGTGAATGCTTAGCATGCCACGAGCGCTTTACCACCTACGAAATTGCCGAGCTGGTGATGCCCCGTATTATTAAGCAAGACGGTACTCGCGAGCCCTTTGATGAGGCAAAAATGCGCGCCGGGTTGCAGCGCGCCCTAGAAAAGCGCCCGGTATCTGTGGAGTCCATCGAGAGCTCGATCAACAACATCAAACACTTTTTGCAAGCTACCGGTGAGCGCGAAGTAGGCTCGCGACGCTTGGGTGAAAAAGTGATGGATGAGCTACGAGATTTGGACGAAGTTGCCTACGTGCGCTTTGCCTCGGTCTATCGCAGCTTTAAAGATCTGCACGAGTTCCGCCAAGAGATTGACCGTCTGGAAGCCCACGAGGGCGACCCGGCGATCGAGCAATAGCCGTTATTTGCCCAGATTCGGGCCCGTTTTCATGACAGACACTATGACAATCACCGATCGCGCCTATATGGCCGAGGCGCTGGGCCTTGCCCGCCGTGGCCTTACCACCACAACCCCCAACCCTATGGTCGGCTGCCTGTTGGTACGCGACGGCGAAGTGATCGGCCGCGGCTGGCACGAGCGCGCCGGCGGCCCCCACGCAGAGATCAATGCCCTGCGCGATGCCGCCCGCAGCGCCGGTGGTGACCCGGACAGTCCAGGTGCCTGGCGCGATGCCGCCAGCGGCGCCACCTGCTATGTCACCCTTGAGCCCTGCAGCCACACCGGCCGCACCGGCCCCTGTGCCGAGGCTTTGGTACAGGCAGGTATTGCGCGGGTGGTTTACGCCATGGAAGACCCCAACCCTGAGGTTTCTGGCGCCGGCTTTATGCGCTTGCGCGAGGCGGGTGTTGAGGTGTCTGGCCCCTTGCTGGAAGAAGACGCGCTGGCGCTAAATGCCGGTTTTGTGCGCCGGATGACTCGCGGTCGCCCTTGGGTGCGCTGCAAACTGGCCATGAGCCTGGACGGTCGCACTGCCATGCAAAGCGGCGAGAGCCGCTGGGTAACCAGCCGCCGCGCGCGCGAGGACGTACAGCGTTTGCGCGCTGCTAGTTGCGCGTTGATCTCAGGCGTCGACACCGTGTTAATGGATAACGCCAGCTTAACGGTGCGGCGCGAAGACTGGATAGAAGCGCCCAGCGAGGGAGAGTTGCGCCAGCCGCTGCGGGTTATTCTCGACTCTAATCAGCGGTTAAAGCCCGACTGCGCGTTGGTAAAGAATGCTTCACCTATACTGGTGGTGCACACTGGCGGTGAGCTGCGCCACGAGTGGCCAGAGCACGTCGAGCATATCGAACTACCCGCACTAAAAGGGCGGGTGCGGGTCGAGGCCGTGTTGGATGAGTTGGGCCGTCGTGGCTGTAATAATGTACTGGTCGAGGCGGGCGCAACCTTGGCGGGCAGTTTTTTGCGTCGCGCCCTGCTGGATGAAATTATTATTTATATGGCGCCCAAGCTGATGGGTAACAATGCCCGCGGTTTGTTTGACTTGCCGGTGGATAAAATGTCCGGTCAGTTGCCACTGCACATTAACGATATCCGCGCGGTGGGCCAAGATTGGCGTATCACGGCCGTACCGGATATGGACAGCTAGAGGGCTCGCGATGTTTACCGGAATCATCGAAGCGGTGGGTGAAGTCATTGAATTGACCCCCAACAATGGCGATATTAGCCTGCGCATTCGCACGGGCAAGCTTGATTTGGCCGATGTGGCGCTGGGCGACTCTATTGCCACCAATGGCGTGTGTTTAACGGTTGTCGATTTGCCCGGCGACGGCTTTCGCGCCGATGTATCGCGCGAGAGCTTGGCGCTGACGACGATCGGGCACTGGCGCACCGGGCAAAGCGTAAACCTAGAAAAAGCCCTGACCCCGACTACCCGCCTGGGGGGGCATATCGTCAGTGGCCATGTTGATGGCGTGGGCGAGGTGGTTAGTCGCGCATCGGACGCACGTTCAGAGCGGTTTCGCTTGCGCGCACCCGATGCGTTGGCGCGTTATATTGCGCATAAAGGCTCCATTACCGTCGATGGCACCAGCCTAACGGTAAATAAAGTCGAGGGCGCTGAGTTTGAACTGAATATTGTGCCGCATACCTTAGCGGAGACCGTTATGGGCCGTTATGGTACGGGTAGTAAAGTTAACTTAGAGGTGGATGTGTTGGCTCGCTACCTGGAGCGCTTGCTGCAAGGCGATAAAGCCGCCGCAACCGATGGCGATATCACCCTGGAATTTTTGACAGAGAACGGCTTTAACCGATGATGGAATTGAATACAGTTGAAGAGCTGATCGACGATCTGCGTCAGGGCAAAATGATTATCCTGATGGACGACGAAGACCGCGAAAACGAAGGCGACCTGATTATGGTGGCTGAGCAAGTGCGCGCCGAAGACATCAACTTTATGGCGAGCCACGCGCGCGGTTTAATTTGCCTGACTATTACTCCCGAGCGCGGCCAGCAATTGGGCCTGCCGCTGATGGTGCAAGATAATAAAGCCAAACACTCGACTAACTTTACCGCCTCGATTGAAGCGGCCGAAGGGGTTACTACGGGAATTTCGGCGGCCGACCGGGCGCGCACTGTGCGGGTTGCTGTGGCGGCCGACGCCCAGCCACGCGATATCGTTCAGCCGGGTCATATTTTCCCGATTATTGCTCAGCCCGGTGGCGTGATGAGCCGCGCCGGCCACACCGAGGCCGGCTGTGATATGGCCCGTATGGCAGGTTTTGATCCTTCGGCGGTGATTGTCGAGGTGATGAATCCCGATGGTTCGATGGCGCGCCGCGCCGAATTAGAAGCGTTTGCGAAAACCCACGATTTAAAAATCGGCACCATTGCCGATTTAATTCACTACCGGGCCACCAAAGAGCAAACCGTCGAGTGTATTAACAAGCGCACGGTTGCCACCGAGCACGGTAACTTTGAATTGCATACCTACCGCGATCTAGCTCGTGGCGACCTGCATTTTGCGTTGGTTAAGGGCGAGCTAGAGGCCGAAGACGATACCTTAGTGCGCGTGCATGTGATGGATACCGCGCGGGATTTGTTGGCCATTAAGCGGCCAACGGTCGACGGTGTGTGCTCTTGGACTTACGCCGAAGCACTCAAACGCATCGAGCGCGAGGGCAAAGGGGTATTAGTGCTCATTTGTCACGATGAAGCCACCACCGATGTCGAAGAGTCTATCGATTGGTTATTGTCTGGCCGGCCTCAGCGCCGCAGTCCGGACGTGGTTTATAAGCAGGTAGGCACCGGCTCGCAAATTCTGCGCGATTTAGGCGTACGCAAGATGCGTGTTATGTCTGCCCCGATGCGTTTCTCGGCGCTGTCGGGTTTTGATTTAGAAGTTGTGGGTTACGTCGGCCCTGATGCCGATTAAGCGAATATTACACGGTAAGAGATAGCGATTATGAGCAACACAATTGTTGAAGGTGATTTTTCGGAATCGAGCGGTAAGTACGCCCTGATTGTCAGCCGTTGGAACAGCTTTGTGGTAGAGAGCTTAAAAGACGGTGCGTTGGATACCCTGCGCCGCCACGGTATTAGCGAAGACAACGTCACCATTTACTATGCCCCCGGCGCATTTGAGTTTCCGCTGGTTGCGCAAAAAATTACTGCCAAAGGCGAGTTTGATGCAATCATCGCGCTGGGCGCGGTTATTCGCGGTGGTACGCCACACTTTGATTATGTGGCTGGCGAGTGCACCAAAGGATTGTCGCAAGTATCGCTGAATGCCGGCGTGCCTATTACGTTTGGTGTACTAACGGTAGATTCTATCGAGCAAGCCATTGAGCGCTCGGGCACCAAAGCCGGCAACAAAGGCGTCGAGGCGGCCGCAACTGCACTCGAAATGGTTTCACTGTTAGGTAAGATTTAATGAGCACAACCGATAAACAAGGTCCGTCACCTTCGGCGCGGCGCAAAGCGCGGCACTATGCGCTGCAAGGTTTGTATCAGTGGAAAATGTCGGGCAATAGCGTCAACGTGATTGAGGCGTCGTTTCGCGCCGAGTACGACATGAAAAATGTCGATGTGCCTTATTTTCACGAGCTTTTGCACGAAGTTCCCGCGCGTCTGGACGAAGTTCAAGCGTTGTTTGAGCCACACTTGCAAGACCGCTCATTGGCCGAGCTAGACCCGGTAACCGAAGCACTGTTGCGCCTGTCATCCTACGAGCTTAAGTATCGTATCGATGTGCCCTATAAAGTGGTCATCAACGAAGCGGTCGGCTTGGCAAAAAAATTCGGCGCCACTGACAGTCATAAGTTTGTTAACGGTGTGTTAGATCGAGCCGCCGTGGATGTTCGCGCCCTAGAAGTTAAGGCGCAGCGTCGTTAACCCGGCCAATAAGGATTAACGCGTGAGCGCTGGTGAATTTGAACTGATCAATCACTACTTTAAGCCTGCGCCGGATGCACTTAACCCGGCGTCAGTATTATTGGGTATTGGTGACGATGCCGCGCTGATACAACCGGATGCGGGTCAGGCGCTGGTGGTGGCCGCCGATACTTTGGTAAGCGGAGTACATTTTCTGGCCGATGCGCCCGCCGCTGAGGTTGCGCAGCGAGCGCTGCGGGTTAATCTCAGTGATATGGCTGCCATGGGGGCCGAACCGCGCTGGTTTACGTTGGCGTTGACACTGCCTAAAACGTGGTCCGATGAGACGCGCCGCGAATGGGTTGCTGATTTTAGCCGCGGCCTTAAAGACTGTGCCGATGGCTACGCGTGCAGCTTAATTGGCGGTGATACCACCAGCGGCCCATTGAGCATTAGTATTCAAATGCTTGGGCAGGTGCCAGCCGTTAAAGCGTTACGGCGCGACGGTGCCGGCCTTGATGATTTTGTGCTGGTAACCCACACCCTGGGCGATAGCGCGGCGGCACTTGCGACGTTGGACGAAGACAGCCTAAATGTTGCTGAAGCAGCGCTGGACGAGACAGACCGCGCGTACCTGCAGTCGCGCTACTACCGCCCCGAGCCACGCATTAGTGAAGGGGTTTTGTTGCGCGATATTGCCAGCAGCGCACAAGATATTTCTGATGGCTTGTTAGCCGACCTTGGGCACCTGTGCGAGGCGAGCGATGTTGCCGCCGAAATCGATATTGCCGAGCTGCCTTTAAGTCTAACGCTGCAAAAGTTTGATGTCGGGCAGGCGCAGCGATGGGCCTTAACGGGCGGTGACGATTACGAGCTCGTTTTTACCGTGCCCGAGCAAAATATGCCACAGCTTGCGATGGCGCAGGCTCAAGGCCGTATTCAAGCCACTGTAATCGGCCGTATTGTCAGTGGCGCCGGAGTACATTGCGAATTGGATGGCGCTCCCTTTAGCGTCGACACAACAGGTTACCGACACTTTTAATATGAGCCAGTCACACCCTTTACCCATGCCCACCCGCCGCGAGCTGTTTAGCAACAGTAACCATTTCTTTGCCTTTGGTTTTGGCTCCGGCTTTGCGCCTAAAGCGCCGGGTACTGCCGGAACACTGGCGGCTATACCGATCTATTGGCTGATTAGCGATTTAAGTGTGCCCTTGTACTGTGTGTGGTTGGTGGTGACCTTTGCGCTCGGGGTTTATTGGTGTGAAAAAAGCTCCCGTGCTTTAAGTGTGCACGACCACCCGGGTATTGTCTGGGATGAAATGGTTGGCTATTGGCTTACCATGTTGTTGGCGCCGCCAGACTGGTACTGGATGCTGGCCGGTTTTGTGTTGTTTCGGATATTTGATATCGCCAAGCCTTGGCCGGTATCGTTGGCCGACCGAAAAATATCGGGCGGTCTTGGCATCATGGTGGATGATGTTTTGGCGGCCGTTTACGCGTGGTTAGCCATGCAGCTATTAATTTGGTTGGTGGTTTAAACACGACTCGTAAAAAGGAAGCGCGAGAAAGGAGAGGGATATGTGGCGACTAAAGCTAATTGTATTTTTAAGCTCATTCGTGCTGAGCATGGTGACCGTAGCGGCGGATTTATCAGCGCAAATGCTGGCCAATGGCACTGCGCTGATTAGTATTGATGGTAAGCAGCGGATGCTCCGTGCCGGACAAACCAGCCCCGAAGGCGTCACACTTATTAACGCCTCCCGCGCTGGCGCCGAGGTAGAGTATGAGGGTGCCACCTACACATTGACGTTATCGAGCCACATAGCCACCAATTTTGCCAAAGTCGAGACTATAGAGGTACGGCTCAATCAATCTCGCGGTGGTCATTATCGGTCGTCGGGAATGATTAACGGCCAAAGCGTGAGCTTTATGGTAGATACCGGGGCGACCTCGATTGCCATGGGCGTCGTTCAAGCCGAGCGGTTGGGGCTTAATTATTTAAGCGGTGACCAAGGCATGGTTACCACCGCCAACGGGCCGGCCCATGCGTACAGTGTATGGCTGCGAAGCGTATCCGTAGGAGGTATTACCTTGAGCAATATTCAGGCGATGGTGATTGCCAACTTTGGCAGTCAAGATATTTTGTTGGGTAACAGTTTTTTGGGCAACGTCAGTATGTCGACAGAAAACGGTGTGTTGGTGTTGCGCGCCAGCCAGTAGCCCGCAGTTTTTGTTACGTTAATAGAGAGAAATTAGTGACCATACAATTTGTCGAGTCATCTAAGCTGCCAACCCCTTGGGGAATGTTCGTGATGCACGGCTTCTCTGATACCGGTATGGATAAAGAGCACATAGTGCTCACCATGGGGGATATAGCCGGGCCCGAGCCGGTATTGGCGCGGGTACACTCAGAGTGCTTGACGGGTGACGCACTGTTTAGCATGCGCTGTGATTGTGGCCCCCAGCTGCAGGCGGCGATGCATAAAATCTCCATTGTCGGGCGCGGGGCGATCTTTTACTTGCGCCAAGAGGGGCGAGGCATTGGTTTGCTGAACAAAATCAAAGCCTACCATTTGCAAGATTGTGGCGCCGACACGGTTGAGGCCAACGAGCAGCTAGGCTTTGGTGCCGATATGCGCGATTACAGCATTTTAAAGCCCATGATGGATCATTTAACGATTCGCTCACTGAAGTTAATGACCAACAATCCACGCAAAGTCAAAGCGCTAGAGGATATGGGCATTACCGTTGCCGAGCGTATCCCTCACCAAACGGGTCGCAACCCCCACAACGCCAAATACCTTGAGACAAAGAAAGGTAAGCTTGGCCACTTATTTGAAGACGACAACAGCGCAGATTAATTAAGAGTAGGTTTATTCATGACAGTACGTATTGCCGTGACCGGCGCCGCCGGCCGTATGGGGAAAATTTTAATTGAGGCCGCCGTGGCTGCCACAGGCGCAGAGCTGACGGTGGCCATTGTCCGCCCTGGCAGTTCGTTGGCTGGCGCCGACGCGGGTGAATTGGCCGGCGTCGGTAAACAAGGTGTAGCAATTGTCACGGACTTAGCCGATGTGATCGACCGCTTTGATGCCTTAATCGACTTTACCTCGCCAAGCGCAACGCTGGCCAACGCCGAGCTGTGTGCCAAGCACGGCAAAGCGATGGTGATTGGCACCACAGGTTTTACCGATGCGGAAAAAGCCCGGCTGCTCGGCTATCAAAGCCAAATTCAACTGTGCCTGGCGGCCAACTTCAGCACTGGCGTCAATTTATGTTTTAAGCTGCTTGAAACCGCCGCGCGCGTCATGGCCGAAGAGTCAGACATCGAAATCTATGAGGCGCACCATCGTCACAAAGTCGATGCCCCCTCGGGCACCGCCTTGCGCATGGGCGAAGTCATTGCCGACACCACCGGGCGAGACTTAAACAAAGTGGCCGTATACGGCCGCGAGGGCCAAACCGGCGCGCGCGATCACGACACTATCGGTTTTGCCACGGTACGCGGCGGCGATGTGGTCGGCGAACACACAGTGATGTTCTTGGCTGACGGCGAACGCGTTGAAATTACCCACAAAGCCTCTAGTCGTTTAGCCTTCGGCAATGGCGCGGTGCGAGCGGCCGGCTGGTTGTTGAGCCAAAAGCCCGGGCTTTACGATATGCAGGATGTGTTGAGCTTACGCTGATAGCCTCCTTTTAAATGTGAAAGCCTCTCCGCCGCGTTGTGGAGAGGCCTCGCTGTGTTTCATGATTGCTAACGTTCGATTTAGGCTTGTATATGTATAGTTGCCTTCGCTCGCCCTTAAGAATTTACTTTATCTGCGGCGTATTCTCGCTGCTAGCCGTTGCGTTTATTGGTGTGGTTGGATACGACCTCTTCGTGCGAGGTCCCATGAGTTGGCATATTGCTCAACCTTCTGCGCTCGAAGGTGGGCTAGAGGCTCTATTATTAGGTTGTCTAATTTGTGTCGCGTCGGTGTTTCGCCGTCGCTGGTTGGTGGTCATGGCGGTTGTGGGGGCGTTGCTGTATTTGCGTCGGCATAATGCAGAGCTCACAGTTTTAGTAGGCTGGCTCTTCTGGGAGTTGCTGTCTGCAATAGGTCGTTCTAGCTTGCACCGATTGGGACAGTGCAAGGGCGTTGACGACTTGACGGCACTGTTGGCGGGGATCTGTATCTGGTCAATGACGACTTTCTTTCTCTCCTTTTTTCATCTTGCGTATCCCATTCTACTGTTAGTGCTATTATTTGTATGCGGCAGTGGGGCCATATTATTGAATAAAAGCTCGCTCGGCATTATACGGCTTTATCAATGTGCTCGACCAGACGGCTATATACAAAGTGTATTGTTCAGCGTCACAGTCACATGGGTCATCATTCTAGCTGCACGAACGCAAAACGTTGTCGGTCACGATACGCTTTGGTACTTGGGGCGCAGCGATGTTTTGTTAGCGCCTACCGGCACTATTTTTCAAAGTCTAGGGCTTGTCTCTCCGGTACATTATTTTCCTAAACTATGGGAAACATTGCTCCTGTCTGTCACCGGGTTTGACCAACTGCGAGTGCAAGCAGGCGTTACAGTGGGTTTGTTATTACTTTCAGCGGCGGCAATTTGGAAAATTTGCGAAAAGCTCGCACTTTCTGCCACTTGGTGCCACATGGCAGCGCTTCTCGTGCTGACAGTCCCAGCATGGGCAAATACTGCATTGCAGCTTAAGTCTGATGTGATTTCTACCTTCCTTCTTTTAATGATGCTCTTAAAGCTAGGTGATTGGTTTTCACAGAGAACAGTCTCATCATTATTTTATGCGATGGCCGCTGCATCATTGGCAGTATCCTGTAAATACACCGCAATACCATTTGTCTTTTTTAGTTTTATTTTCGTTGTATTGCAGTTTTATATATCCCCGAAAGTAACGATAGTGTGGAAGGGAGACGCTCAGCGGCGAGCTGCGATCGTTGTATTTGTTTTGGCCGTTTGTGTTGCGCTCATTTTCGTCTACCGAACATGGCTATTAACGGGCGTGCCTACGGTAGGCCCTGATCCATTATTAAAAATTTGGCTTTGGTTAGGATTTGTCGAGCGAGAGCCTGCGGGAACATTGAATTGGACTAAACCTCAAGTTTGGGGTGAGGTTCCGCGCATGCTCTACGAGTGGCTTTTTGCGCCAAACTATATGCCCAAAATTCGCATCACCTGGCAGGGAAATTACTGGTTTCTTTTTTGTGTACTTGGTGTGCTAGCCGCTAGTTTAGGCTTTCGCGACCGAATGAAGGTGTCTCGTAGTTTTACAGGACTTATGATTTTTCTGAGTTTGGTTGGTTTGGCGATAGCAATCGCTTGGCGTTACCATGTTCGTGGCGGCGACGGAAATTACTACATGTTTCCTTTGGGGCTGATCACGTGTCTCTCTTTGGCTAGTTTTGCTAGACGGTTAGGGCATTTCCCCAGTATTCGAGCAACGGCTTGCGTAGTTGTTGTGCTTTTTAGTCTTTTCAGTGCGGCCCAAAGCTTTCTTGTGGCTGCTTGGTCTACTCCTGGTACGCGAGTTCTTGATGTTAAGTTTGGTGGCCAACCGTTTAATGGTGGGGAGTGGCGAGAAAATCATCTAAAAAGACGTGGTTTACTTGATATTAGTGATTATTTAATGTCGGAGCCAAAAACTACACGTGTTGTGTCTCATGGTTTAGAGCAAAATGCCGCTTTACTCCCTGTACCGACCGAGAGTCTGTTGTCTGTGATCTATGCTCGTCGAGAGTATGCCGTCAGTCTTGACGCAATGCTCTCGTATTTTCAGCGCTTCGATATTCAGTATTTCTTGTTGGCGGATGAGTCGAGGCAAATTAAGCACTTGCCGGTACTTAGACAATTGCGCCAATACATGTCAGATCAAGCTGCGGTGGCTGTGAGGGGGGAAGGTGTGACGCTATATAAAGTTCCCGCTAGGGTGGATCTAGAGAAAAATTGATTATGGATGTCGACTTGTGATTTATAGCGGTGTTTACTCAAGTTCTTGTGGTCGTATTTTCAAGTTGTCCACGTTATATCTTTAAATAGTACTTAGGCTCTCGTGTTGGTTTTGTGGAAAGCCGAGTAAGGTCGCGATAATGGTTGAGCTCGCGCGAGTTATAAAGGAAATTCTATGCGATTAGTTTCTGAAGTGAATGGCGGGCAGTCAGGCTATTTCCCTCATATAGATGGTCTTCGGGCTCTGGCCGTTATCTGCGTAATTTTATACCACCTTGAGCTAACGTTGTTTGGTGGTGGTTTTATTGGTGTAGATGTATTTTTTGTTATTTCTGGTTATTTGATTACAGCTCATATACGCCAATCTGTGAGACGTAAAGAGTTCAGTTTTAGAGGATTTTATGCAAAACGAGCGCGCCGCTTATTGCCCGCTTTGTTTGCTACGCTATTATTTACCCTGTTGGCGGGCTGGTTTATATTTCCTGCTGCTAATTATGATCGGTTGGCAACAGAAACTATTTTTTCGGTTTTCTCGGTCTCTAATTTCTTGTTCTGGAATGAATCTGGGTATTTTGATGGCGCTTCTACATTAAAACCCCTTTTGCATACCTGGAGCTTGTCGGTTGAAGAGCAGTTTTACCTCTTTTGGCCGCTCTTATTGTGTTTTATCAAAAAAGAAAAGGTCGTTTTTTCGGTCTTGATTGTTATGGGTGCAGCGAGCCTAATCGCCGCTGAGCTGTTGGTTCGCAAAGAGCCCGCACTGGTGTTTTATATGATGCCGTTTCGAATCGTCGAGTTTTCTATCGGCGGTGTACTGGTCTGGCTTGGCGGGCAATTACGGTTGCGTGCATACACACATGAGGTACTGTGCCTGGTGGGCCTGGCCGCGGTTATCGTCCCAGTGTTTTTGTATAGTGAGTCGACTACTTTTCCAGGTTTTGCTGCCGTTATCCCGTGTGTTGGGGCGGCGCTGATTATTCTTTTTGGCGAAAAAACTTATGTAGGGCTCTGCCTAAGGCTTCGCCCCGTTGTTTATGCCGGGTTGATTTCGTATTCCTTGTACCTTGTTCATTGGCCGCTTATCGTACTGTATAAGTATGGCTTGAGCCGGTTCTTAGTAACGGACAAGTTGCTGTTACTGTTAGCGATTTTCCTGCTGGCTGTTCTCATGTACCATTTTGTCGAGACACCTTTTCGCAAGCGTGGCTCTTTCGCGGTGTTCGGTCCGCGTGCGTTCGTGGCGGCAATGATGGTTATGTTCGTATCGCTTGTCGGGGTTTCTTGGGTAACAAAAGAGAAGGCCGGTTGGCCTGATCGTTTTGGGTTTGAGCAGTTAACCTCTGAGAAAATCAAACAAGGAAAGTCTGACCGGTTTCAGCTAATTCAGAAGAATTGCCAAGCTCGGGGTTGGGATGTTTGTGAAGTTCCTTCGGAAGACTTTCGCAAAAACGTGCTTATTTTAGGCGATAGTCATGCCGCAGATGCTTTGAATATTCTGCAGCTCGCCTACCCGGATAAGTATTACGTTAAACGCTCCCTGGGTGGGTGCCCTCCTGCAGTGGGTGATACGTTAAAGCGTATACAAGGAGATTGGTCAAATTATGAGGAATGTAAAGCCCTAAATGAACAACGATTATCTTCAGAGTTTCTGGGACAGTTTGACACCATTGTAATTGGGCTGTACTGGGGTACTTATAAACCAGAAGACCTCCTTGAAACATATGAATATATTCAGGATGTTGCTGACGCCAGTCTGATTGTTTTTGGTAACTATCTGGCGCTGAATAAGCCAATGTCTGACCTCTTCAATCAACGTGTGGATCCTCGTATTTTCACAGACTACGTAGCTAGCTTTGCACTGTTTGATGAGCGTTTACAGGAGCTATCTAGGAACCGTTACCGCTATCTTAGTAAGAAATCGTTATTTTGCACTGCTGAAAGCTTGAGTGGGTGTAAAATTCAATTTGGCTCAGCACCATATAGTTATGACCAGCACCATCTAAGCTTTGAGGCCACTGAGTTTGCATCAAAAAGATTGAAGGAGCTTTACCCTAGCTGGGATGACCTTCAGCTCAATGCGTTAAACCATTAGCTTTTGCGCTCGGCGGTGGCAAGCCGCCACCGCACTATATTTATGAACAATTTGTATCCGCCTAATCAAACCTACTCTTTTACGCTTCGATCGTAATGGTGCCGATTTTTATTGTCTCTTGAGCTTTCTCGTCAAAAAAGTAGAGTGTTTTCTCCCCTGGCGTTTCAAGTAATGCCGCCGGTATTGAGCTGGTGGCGCCAAACTCTCGGGTGGTGGTGGGAAGTAAGTCATCGTCTAGCATTATTTGGGCTCCGTCGGGAAAGCAGGATGTCTTAACCCATACCCCCATTGAGCCGTCAGGTTGTTCGTTGGCAGGTTTCCCTATAGTTGTTTTTTTCGGCCCCCAAGATGTTATTTCGCAAAATACAGAGTCTGTTTTTCCAAGTTTTTTCGCCATTCTTGGGTCGGCTTTTACCGTCAACTCGCCAATGGGTTGCTTAATGTTTTTAATTGGGTCGATGAGAGCGATTTCATATTTGCCAGGATTGGATAGAATGCGATCTTGCATTTCACCGAAGAGTCCCGACGTTACCACGGTTTCATTAACAACTGTTCGGACGATCTCGCCATCAATCATGATCTTGACGCGGCCGGGCGCGCCTGAGAGTTGAAACCAAAGCCCGCTATGGCCGTCTGGCTGCTCGTTAAACTTTTTCCCTTGAGTTGTTGTTTGCGGGCCCCAATTTTTAAGTGGGGCGATCTCACCCACCGTTAGGCCAGCCTCAAGCTTGGCTTTTTCTTGTGCGCGTAATATAGCTATGTTGTCAGGGTTGGCTGTTACCACTAGGTGTCGCAGTGCCGCGAGCTCGCACTCAGTAGTACTAAGTGTCCAGCCATCGAGGTTGGCAGTTTTTCCAGATGCAAAGTCTTGCTGCACTTGTTGGTAGACACTTTTTTCCAGCGCTGGGCTGCTAAGGTCGAATTTTTGTGCAAGTGTTTTGGTTAGCTTGGCGATAGATGGTTGAGTCGCTTGCTTCTCAATCCATGCGGTGGCTATCCGCTCGCTATTTTCGAGAGACAGCAGAATATCGTCGAGCTGTTGGCCGTGTCCTGTTTCGAGGATCAGTGCTGCGGGCGCTTTTGTTGGTGCTAGGAAAGTCTCAGAGTGACTTGTGTATAGTAAGTGCATGCCACCTGCGGTGACGCCTGCGCTAACACCAGCGACTATAAAATCTCGTCTTTTAATCATGCTGCAGCTCCGTTTTGGCTGGCTAAGTGTTGCGCTAGGCGCACAGATAGAGCGACTATTGTTAGTGTCGGGTTGGAGTAGCCGTATCGCGGGAACACCGACGAGCTAGCCACGTAAAGGTTTTGTTGCCCAAACACTTTAAGGTTGGTATCGACTACACCATCGCTGCTATTGGCAGCCATGCGCGTTGTGCCTAGGTGGTGACAGGCGCCACTGACGTTTGCCCTGACGTCGAGACTGTTTGGTTTTGTGAGGTGTAGCCGCCCGAGGCCAGTTTGGCCCAGTTCGTCGCCAAGTGCGCTAAATAATCGGTAGGCTGACGCAAGGTCGTCTTCATGGGGAGCCCAGTCGAGTTTCATTCGGCGTAACCCCAAAGCGCAGCGTTCGTTGGTTAACGTTAAGGTGCTGGCGGGGTTGGGACGAGGCTCAATAATCATTTGTATTGAGTAGTGCCAGTACTGGTTGGGGTGGAACCCTGAGGCTTTGGCTCCGCCATACCCTGCTAGCAATGAGTCTGGAGCGGCACTGGCCTGTAACATCATGCAGCTATTGTGTTCGTGGCTTGTGCGAATACTGTCCGGTGAGAAAGTGAGTACCGGCATGATCGGGCCGCTGGCATCGCCGAACCGGCTGTACTTTAGGCCTTCCGGAGCGAGAATTTCGCCAGGGCGAACGCCAAAGTGGTCGGCAAAGTAGCGCCCCAGGTGGTCGGAGTAGATTCCTTCACCGTTCGCCGCTTCGTCATTGCGTAAATTCAGCAACAATCGAGTCGTCTCCATGCCACCCATCGCGAGAGTAAAGTTATTGGCTTTGATTTCGACATCGGCTCCGTTTAATGAGCGTACTTTGGCGCTGATGATTTTGTCCCCGGTTTGCGTAAGCTCGTAGCAGTTGGCGTGTAGCAAGCAGGTTAAGTTGTCTTGTGCTTTTAGGTCATCGTAATACCGGTCGCCAAAACGGGTCGGAGGGCTGAAGCGGAATAGTTGCTCGCTGATTTTGGCGTCTTTTCTAAGAGGCAGTAGTTTCCCGCTCTGTGTTTTACGAATGTCGCTGATGTCAAAGTTGCCACTGTCGATTTCGATCCACGTGAGGGCGCGAGGTATGTATTTATTGACCTCTTGCTTGGAGATTGGCCAAGAGGGTAAGTCCCATGCAGGGTTTTCTTCGAAGTCGGTATCGTCGAGAGGTTTACTCCACCCCCCCCAGTGTGCGCTGGTGCCGCCTAACTTACGGCGCCGTGATATATCCAGTACGGAATAATTTTTTTCACCTAACGCTACTTTATAGATGTCTTTTTCAGCTTGAGACGCGTTCTCAGGGCCGCCGGCCTCGGTTAGCACGATGTTCCAATCGGGTCTCTCTCGGGCTAGCTCTAATGCAAGTGAAATCCCTGCGGGCCCCGCGCCAACAATACAGACATCGGCGGTTAGTGTTGAGCTCGCTGTAGAGTCCTGTTCGAGATCTATTATCACCGTGTTCTCCTATCAGGGTTTAGACTTACCTGAGGTAAGTTAAAGGTATTAATACATATATAATTGGCACACTGCCAAGTTTTGTCGCCAGTCAAGCTGTCAAACGCGCTAATGAACGGCTAGATAATATCCTCTCTCTGTGCCAATGCCAAAGTACAGGCTGGGTATCCCAGTTGTTGCCGGCGCTACTAAGCTGGATGAGCCCGAGAGAGGTTGGGCGAATCTGTACGCTGGCACTCAGGGCGGCAGTAATGCATAGGTTGCCAAGTCCGCGTGACAGTGGTCGCAGGGCGTAAGTAAATAGCGTGACGCTGCAGGCTCTTAGACCGATAATCACAGCCGCTAGCGTTAATTGATGTATTAATCCTGCGACGTAGAGTACGCGTGTGGCGAGTAGGCCTGTAGGAATAATTAAGAAGAGTAGGAGCTTGTGGTTGCGATGACTCGGCATAATGTAAATCTGGGAAATGATTTGGTTATTGATTCGGACCATTATTTGGCGGACCATCAAAACGAAATAAACTTGCGAATGATACCATAGTGGCAAAATACAAACGTATTGAAGAGTTGCTTTTGCAAAAGGTGTTCAAGGTGAGGATGATTGAGATTGTTAGAAAGCGCTTACGTTGGCTAATAATGGTGTCGGTGATTGTATGTTGCGGGTCACCCTTTGTGGTCGGGCTGGCCTTTGCGGCGGATAGCCCAGTAAATGATGGCTTTACCGTTGCCAAGGCGTTTGCCAAAGCGCAAAAAGAGCACCCTGGTATTGCGGTGGCGGGTGTGGCGCCGAGTGCTGGTGTGTCGGTCAGCCGGGACTTGGTGTACCGGGATGATGTTGGTCGTGCGTTGCATGTCGATGTGTTTGCCCCTAAGGGCGACAAGCCGGCCCCGGCGGTATTGTTGGTGCATGGTGGTGGGTGGATGTCGGGCAGCCGCTCCCATCAGGAGCCGATGGCAACCTATTTGGCTAATCGTGGTTTTGTGGCGGTGACGGTGGAGTACCGGTTGTCTCCTGAGGCGCGGTATCCGGCCGGGATGAGTGATTTGTACGCGGCTGTTCGCTGGATGCGTGCAAAAGCCGCCAATTACAATATCGATTCGTCAGCTATCGCGATTCTTGGCTGTTCCTCGGGGGCCCAGATGGCGACTTTACTGGGTGCGATAAAGACGTCGCCTGAGTACGCTCAAGGTGGGCCGTATCAGGCGCAGTCGTCCAAGGTGCAGGCGATTGTTAATATCGACGGCATTGTGAGTTTTACGACACCTGTGGCGCTGAAATACGAAAATGATCCGGCCAAAAAGCCTTCGGCGGCGGAGGCGTGGTTTGGCGGGCGTTACCAGCAGGTGCCAGAGTTGTGGGAGCAGGCCTCGCCACTCGCTTACGTTGACAAGCATACTCCGCCCACGTTGTTTATAAATAGCTCGCAACCGCGTTTTCACGCCGGCCGCGATGAGTATGTGGCTCGGCTTGATGGGGCGGGAGTGTACTCCGAGGTGCATACGCTGCCCAATACGCCGCATCCATTTTGGTTGTTTGACCCCTGGTTTGAGTCGACTGCATTTTGGGTTAACGCGTTTTTGCAGCGGGTACTAGCCTCCTCCGATCCATAAGTGTGATTTAGCATTGGACAATTTCCCGGTTTTCGCCTAAAATTTGCGGTCAGATTGGCTGTAACCTAAGCCGCGCCGATGGTCGCCAGAGTAATGAACAATAAGCGAGATGAAGCCCGATGTTTCATCTCGCTTTTTTGCAACTTGTGACCGGGCTTTTATTTCCGAGCAGATGTATCTAAATCAGCGACGCACCCCGGTTTGTGTGGTCGTTTCGCTCGGCATGAAGAAAGTGAATTGTTGAGGAGGTTGACTTGATTACTGGGGCTCAGAGACCCGCGCTACTGGTGCTAGAGGACGGTAGTGTCTTTCGCGGTACAGCTATTGGTGCCGACGGCCTGTCGGTTGGTGAGGTGGTGTTTAATACCTCGATGACCGGCTATCAGGAGATCCTCACCGATCCTTCCTATGCCCGCCAAATTGTAACGCTGACCTATCCACATATTGGCAATACCGGCACTACGCCCGAAGACGAAGAGTGCGCGACCATTTGGTCGGCAGGTCTGGTGATTCGCGATTTACCGCGTCTGTCCAGCAACTTCCGTCAAAGCCAGAGCTTGGATGACTACCTCAAGCAAAAGGACGTGGTAGGCATTGCCGACATAGATACTCGCCGCTTGACTCGCATTTTGCGCGATAAAGGCGCGCAAAACGGCTGTATTGTCGCCGGTGATATCGACGAGGCCAAAGCTTTGGAGGCTGCCAAAGCCTTTCCGGGCCTTAAAGGCATGGATTTAGCCAAAGAGGTCAGCTGCGAAGCACCCTATAAGTGGACCGAGGGCAGCTGGAGTCTCGGCTCTGGTCACTCAGATATCGTCGAGACCCGCTTTAAAGTGGTGGCGTACGATTACGGTGTTAAGCGCAATATCTTGCGTATGCTGGCCGATCGCGGTTGCGATATTACCGTTGTACCGGCAAAAACCCCGGCGGCCGATGTGCTGGCGATGAATCCAGACGGTATCTTTTTGGCCAATGGCCCGGGCGATCCACAGCCCTGCGATTACGCGATTGCCGCCATCAAAGAGATTTTGACCACGAACATCCCCGTATTTGGGATTTGCCTCGGTCACCAGCTGCTGGCGCTCGCTGCCGGTGCTAAGACCGTTAAGATGAAGTTTGGCCATCACGGCGGCAACCACCCGGTGCAAGATACCGCAACCGGCCTGGTGATGATCACCGCGCAAAACCACGGCTTTGCGGTGGATGAATCCACCTTGCCCGCCAACGTCAAAACAACCCATAAGTCGCTGTTTGATGGCTCACTGCAGGGCATTCACCTGACGGACAAGCCAGCCTTTAGCTTTCAGGGGCACCCCGAGGCCAGTCCTGGTCCGCACGATGCCGACGGTCTGTTTGACCACTTTATTGAATTGATTGAGGCGCACAAAGCGGCCCAGTGATCCCTCGGGATTGGCAACAGATTTTGGAGAGAAAATGCCAAAGCGTACCGACATTAGCAGTGTATTGATTCTCGGCGCAGGCCCGATTGTGATCGGCCAAGCCTGCGAGTTTGACTACTCCGGCGCCCAGGCGTGTAAAGCGCTGCGCGAAGAGGGCTACCGGGTGATTCTGGTGAACTCAAACCCCGCCACCATCATGACCGACCCGGCCATGGCCGATGCTACTTACATCGAGCCGGTGGAGTGGCAAACCGTTGCCAAAATCATCGAGAAAGAGCGCCCCGATGTAGTGTTGCCCACCATGGGTGGTCAAACCGCGCTTAACTGTGCGCTCGATCTGGCCAAACACGGCGTGCTGGAAAAGTACGGTGTGGAGCTGATTGGTGCCAACGAAGAGGCCATCAACAAAGCCGAGGATCGCGACTTATTTGATAAGGCCATGAAAAGAATTGGTCTTGAATGCGCCCGCGCCGACATCGTGCACTCGATGGAAGAGGCCAAAGAAGTCCCCAAAAAATATGGTTTTCCGGTCATTATTCGCCCGTCTTTTACCATGGGCGGATCGGGTGGCGGCATTGCCTACAACTGGGAAGAGTTTGAGGAAATTTGTGCTCGTGGCCTGGACTTGTCGCCCACCAACGAGTTACTGATTGACGAGTCTCTGCTCGGTTGGAAAGAGTATGAGATGGAGGTTGTGCGCGACAAAAATGACAACTGCATCATTGTCTGCTCGATCGAAAACTTTGACCCGATGGGTGTGCACACCGGTGACTCTATTACCGTAGCGCCGGCACAAACCTTGACGGACAAAGAGCTGCAAATTATGCGTAACGCCTCGCTGGCGGTGCTGCGTGAGATTGGTGTGGAAACCGGTGGCTCTAATGTGCAGTTTGCGGTGAACCCGGACAACGGTCGTCTGGTAGTGATCGAGATGAACCCTCGGGTGTCTCGCTCCTCGGCTTTGGCCTCTAAGGCGACCGGCTTTCCTATCGCCAAAATTGCGGCTAAGTTGGCTGTTGGTTACACCCTTGATGAGCTGCAAAACGAAATCACAGGCGGTGCCACCCCTGCCTCGTTTGAACCGTCAATCGATTACGTGGTTACTAAAATCCCGCGCTTTACCTTCGAGAAGTTCGGCGATGCCGACGCTCGCTTAACCACTCAAATGAAGTCGGTCGGTGAAGTGATGGCCATTGGCCGCACCTTCCAGGAGTCGCTGCAAAAAGCGTTGCGTGGCCTAGAGGTTGGCTCTGCCGGTTTTGAGTCTAAGCTGGACTTGTCGGCCGAAGAGACCCCGGCGCGTATTCGTCGCGAGCTGACCACGCCGGGTGCCGAGCGTATCTGGTACGTGGGCGATGCCTTCCGTCTAGGTATGACGGTCGATGAAGTGTTTGATACCTCTAAAATCGATCGCTGGTTCTTAGAGCAGTTGCGCGAGTTGATCGACCTTGAGCAAAAAGTCCGCGCGGCGAAGTTGCCAGACTTAACGGCCGATGATCTGTACTTGTTAAAGCGCAAAGGTTTCTCCGATAAACGCTTGGCTTTGTTGTTGGGCGTTAAAGAGGCCAAAGTGCGCGCCGCGCGCCACGCGCAAGATATTCGCCCGGTGTATAAGCGGGTTGATACCTGCGCGGCCGAATTCGCGACGTCTACCGCGTATATGTACTCGAGCTACGACGAGGAGTGCGAAGCCGAGCCCTCGGGTAAGCCTAAAATTTTGGTTATCGGCGGTGGCCCCAACCGTATTGGACAGGGCATCGAGTTTGACTACTGCTGTGTACACGCCGCGCTTGCCATGCGCGAGGACGGCTACGAGACCATTATGGTCAACTGCAACCCCGAAACGGTCTCCACCGATTACGACACCTCCGATCGTTTGTACTTTGAGCCGGTGACATTGGAAGACGTGCTGGAGATTGTCCATAAAGAGCAGCCCAAAGGCGTGATTGTACAGTTTGGCGGCCAGACGCCACTGAAGCTCGCCCGCGCTCTGGAGGCCGAAGGTGTGCCCATTATCGGCACCAGCCCCGATGCTATCGATCGCGCCGAAGATCGCGAGCGTTTTCAGCAAATGATCGAGAATCTCGGTTTGTTGCAGCCGCCGAATGCCATTGTTCGCTCGCTGGAAGAGGCCTTGATTAGCGCCGAGAAAGTGGGCTACCCGCTGGTCGTGCGTCCGTCGTATGTATTGGGCGGCCGGGCGATGGAGATTGTTTATAAAGAAGAAGAGTTGCGCACTTATATGCACTCGGCGGTTAAAGTCTCTGAAGATGCGCCGGTACTGCTGGATCACTTCTTGAGTGCCGCTATCGAGGTCGACATCGACGCGGTATCGGATGGCTCTCAAGTGGTGATTGGCGGCATTATGCAACACATTGAGCAGTGTGGTGTTCACTCAGGTGATTCGGCCTGTTCGTTGCCTCCTTACTCGCTGCCAGCCGATGTGCAAGATTTAATGCGCGAGCAAGTAAAGGCTATGGCGGTGGAGCTGGGCGTGGTGGGCTTGATGAACACTCAGCTTGCCTACCAAGATGGCAAAATCTATGTGATCGAGGTTAACCCTCGCGCCTCGCGGACCGTTCCTTATGTATCCAAGTGTATTGGCGTGTCTTTGGCTAAAGTTGCCGCGCGTTGTCAGGCGGGCATCTCTCTGGCCGAGCAGGGTTTCACTGAAGAAATCGTACCCAAGCACTTTCATGTTAAAGAGGCGGTATTCCCCTTTAATAAATTCCCGGCGGTCGACCCGATTCTGGGCCCCGAGATGAAATCCACCGGTGAGGTGATGGGCGTCGGCGCGACCTTTGGTGAAGCCTACGGCAAAAGCCAATTGGGCGCCGGTAGCAAATTACCCGAGGGTGGACGCGCCTTTATCAGTGTGCGTGACGTGGATAAAAGTGGTGTTGTTGCGGTGGCGAAAAACCTGCTGGAGCTTGGCTTCTCGCTCGTGGCGACTCGCGGTACTGCCAAAGTGCTGAGCGCCGCCGGCTTTGATGTTGATGTGGTTAATAAGGTGGTCGAAGGTCGTCCGCACGTTGTCGACATGATTAAAAATGACGAGGTGACCTTAATCATTAATACCACCGAGGGGCGTCAGGCTACCCGCGATTCGGCGCCTATCCGTCGCAGTGCCGAAGCTCGCCGCGTTTACTACACCACAACGTTGGCCGGTGGTGAAGCCGTAGCGATGGCGCTGCGCGCCGGTGGTGAGATTGAAGTTCGCCGCTTGCAGGACCTACACAAGGAGGCCGCACAATGAAAAAAGTCCCTATGACTGTAGAGGGCGCTGAGGCGCTGCGCGCCGAGCTGGAAGACCTTAAAAAAGTTCAGCGTCCGCGTATTATTCAAGACATCGCCGATGCTCGCGAGCATGGTGACTTAAAAGAAAATGCCGAATATCACGCCGCGCGGGAGCAGCAGAGTTTTTGTGAGGGCCGTATTCAAGAGATCGAGGGTAAGCTGGCGGACTCTCAGGTTATCGATGTTAAAGCGATACCGGCCACTGGCAAGGTGATTTTTGGCACAACTGTGACCATCGTTAACGTCGAGACGGATGAAGAAAAAACCTACCGTATTGTCGGTGACGATGAGGCCGACGTTAAAATTAATAAAATCTCTATTAGCTCACCGATTGCCCGCGCATTAATTGGCAAAGAAGAGGGCGATGTGGTGGTGGTTAAAACCCCGGGCGGAGAAGTCGAGTACGAAATCGACAAGGTGGAACATATTTAAGGAACGGGGAACGGGGAACGGGGAACGGGGAACGGGGAACGGGGAACGGGGAACGGGGAACGTTTTCGTTCTCCATGCCCCGTCTGCTGTTGCCCGCTTTAGCGCAGTAAGTTGGACAGCTTAGGGTTAGGTTGTTTCGCGGCGCGAAACAACAGCAACACCTTGCCGATTTGCTGAATAACTTCGGTTTTGGGCAGCTTGCGAATCTCATCCGTAATTTGCTGACGGTCTTCACGCTCGGTCAGAGCGAGCTTTACTTTGATCAGTTCGTGGTCATCCAATGCGCGGTTCAACTCCGAAAGTACGCCCTCGCTGAGGCCGTTGTCGGCAATGGTCACAATCGGTTTTAAGTTGTGGCCGAGCGAGCGAAACTGTTTTTTGCGTTCGGAGTTTGAGGACATAGCGTAGTTACCTTTTGCGAGACTTCGTGCCACCCACTGGCGGGCGGCTATTGTACCCTAAACGCCGGCAGGAAATGTATTTCTCCGCGCTTCCATTAGGTAATTCTAGCGCAGTAGTCGCGGCGCCGTACGTCGGTGATAAATCGGCCAAAACCGGTCAATCCGGTGTTAAGGTGCTCAATTGGGCGAATACTAGGTTCTGACGCGCCCGTCTGACCTTGTAATCTCCGATGCGGCCCCCATATGAGTGAGGTAGGCGCTGTCAGTTAGCCCCGCGCGAAGTGTTGGGTGAGAGACCCGGGTTATAGCCCTAAACAGCTTTGCTCTTGCAAGGCCCTGACATCGGTGCGCGCCCCAGAGAATTTGCGTGCTCATTGGCGCGTATACTGGCTCTTTTTGTACCATCCGAAGCGCTTTTCATGAGGTATATCTCACGGGTAAGGGCTTTAAATGCTGAATATCGAGTGCCGAATGGGGTACCCTGTTCTAGCGAGTTGAAATTTCATGACAGGCGGAATTTTACGGCCCAAATGTGATCTACGGGGCTATACTGTAAAACGGCTGTCATTATTATGAGCCTTCTAAATTTGCCCGTTATAACGCAGAAGGCCAAGCAGCGGCGCTAGGCGCCCGATTTGATGTAAATTGAGGGTTATACCTTGAACGATATGACGAAAAATCTGATTTTATGGCTGATTATCGCCGCTGTTCTGTTCAGCGTGTTTCAGGGCTTTCAGCAGCCCGCACAGTCCGAGTCTATGAGCTATTCGGAGTTTGTCACCGCTGTGGAGCAGGATCGGGTGCGAGAAGTGACCATCCAAGAGACAGATATTCGTGGTGTCATGGCCGACAGCTCAAGCTTTAAGACCAAAATGCCATCCGTTCCCGATACTAATTTGATGGGCGATTTACGTCATCACGACGTTAAGATCACCGCCTTGGCGCCCGAAAAACCCGGTCTTTTGTATCAGCTGTTAATCGCCAGCTTCCCTATTTTGATTATCATTGCGGTATTTCTGTTTTTTATGCGCCAAATGCAGGGTGGTGCTGGCGGCGGCGGTCGCGGCGGCCCTATGAGCTTTGGTAAGTCTAAGGCGCGCCTTTTGGGCGAAGATCAAATTAAAACGACCTTTGCCGATGTGGCCGGGGTCGATGAAGCCAAAGAAGAAGTGCAAGAGTTGGTTGAGTACTTGCGCGACCCGACTAAGTTCCAGCGCCTGGGTGGGCGTATTCCACGCGGTGTACTGATGGCCGGTGCCCCTGGTACGGGTAAAACGTTGTTGGCGAAAGCCATCGCCGGTGAAGCCAAAGTGCCTTTCTTTTCTATCTCGGGTTCCGACTTTGTTGAGATGTTTGTCGGCGTGGGCGCCTCGCGCGTGCGCGATATGTTTGAGCAAGCCAAAAAACAGGCGCCTTGCATTATTTTTATTGATGAAATTGATGCCGTTGGTCGCCATCGTGGTGGCGGTCATGGTGGCGGCAACGACGAGCGCGAACAAACGCTGAACCAACTACTGGTCGAAATGGACGGGTTTGAAGGCAGTGAAGGCGTGATTGTGATCGCCGCCACAAACCGCCCCGATGTGTTGGATAAAGCCCTGTTGCGCCCCGGCCGTTTTGACCGTCAAGTCGTTGTGGGCTTGCCCGATATTCGCGGCCGCGAGCAAGTGCTTAAAGTGCACATGCGCAAAGTGCCCATCTCCGAGTCGGTCGAGGCATCCGTTATTGCCCGTGGCACACCGGGCTTCTCGGGGGCTGACCTTGCTAACTTAGTCAACGAGGCGGCACTGTTTGCGGCCCGGGCCAACAAGCGTTTGGTCACGATGGAAGAGTTTGAGAAAGCGCGCGATAAGATCATGATGGGGGCCGAGCGCCGCTCCATGGTGATGAGCGAGAAAGAAAAAGAGAACACCGCGTACCACGAGGCCGGCCACGCGATTATTGGTCGCTTGGTGCCTGAGCACGATCCGATTCACAAGGTGACGATTATTCCCCGTGGCCGGGCGCTGGGGGTAACGCAGTTTTTGCCCGAGGCCGATAAGTACAGTATGAGCCGCCGCTCTATTGAGTCGAGCATTTGCACTTTGTTTGGTGGTCGCATTGCCGAGCAAATGACGTTAGGCGATGACGGTATCACCACTGGTGCTTCTAACGATATCGAGCGGGCGACGGAGCTGTCGCGCAATATGGTGACTAAATGGGGCTTGTCGCAAAAGCTTGGCCCGCTGCACTATGGTGAAGACGAAGGCATGATGCCTGGCTCGGGGCAAATTAACTACTCGGGGGAAACCTCGAAGTTGATTGATCAGGAAGTGCGTCAGATTATCGATGGCTGTTACAAGCGTGCTGAGCAGCTGTTGCACGATAATCGCGATATTCTGGAAGCTATGAAAGACGCACTGATGGAGTACGAGACGATTGATGCCGAGCAGGTTGATGATTTGATGGCGCGCCGTAAAGTTCGTCCACCGCGGGATTGGCACGATGGTGACTTTAATGGCCATGTTGGCGGTGGCGGTGTGAGTGATAAAGCTGACGACTCTCCCAAAGAGGGTAAAGCTGGACCTATCGGCGGCCCCGCGGAAGATCACTAAGCCGCACATGCCGTACTATAACCCCGCTTTTGCGGGGTTATTTGTATCCGGCTAAAATTCCGCGCTGTTATAAAGCCGTTTATAACTCGACTGTTTTAGTCAAATCTTATTCGTTAAGCCGTGACCAGTATGCCCTTGCCCTCGTCTGCCTCTAGTTCGCTTGCCCCTATAAATTGCGCTGCTCATCGCTTGGTGTTTGAGCGGCCGCAAGTGATGGGCATTTTGAATGCCACACCCGACTCCTTCTCTGATGGTGGCCGTTATTTTAAGGGCGCCTCCGTTGATCTTGCGCTGGCGTTAGAGCGCGCCCGTCAAATGCTGGCCGAAGGCGCCGCTATTATCGATGTGGGCGGCGAGTCTACTCGCCCCGGTGCCGCCCCGGTTTCTGAGGCGCAAGAGCTGGAGCGGGTTATTCCCGTGATTGAGGCGATTACCCGCGAGCTGGGGGCACTTGTATCGGTGGATACCAGCAACCCAGTGGTTATGCGCGAGGCGGCTGCGGCAGGCGCCGGTTTGATCAACGATGTGCGCGCGCTGCGCCGAGAGGGCGCGTTGAAAGCCGCGGCACTGACTGGGCTGCCAGTATGCTTGATGCATATGCGTGGCGAGCCAGACAATATGAGCGACCTACAAACTTACCCCGATGTAATGCGCGAGGTGCATGACTTTTTTTCTCAGCGGCTGGACGCTTGTGAAGCCGCTGGCCTCGATCGCGACAGGGTACTGCTAGATCCAGGTTTTGGCTTTGGCAAAACACTGGCGCAAAATTTAACCTTGTTGCGTGGTTTATCTGAGTTCCAACGATATCAGCGGCCGCTTTTAGTAGGCTTGTCGCGTAAATCTTTGTTAGGCGCGTTACTTGGCCGCGATGTTGATAAGCGTTTGCCTGGATCACAGGCGCTAGCGCACGAGAGTGTGTTGCGCGGTGCCAATATTATTCGAGTGCACGATGTGGCCGCCACCAGCGATATGATTAGTGTTCACCTAGCTGTGCAAGATGGCTGGTGCGAGAAAGAGAGTTAGTAAATATGAGCCGACAATATTTTGGTACCGATGGTATTCGCGGACGCGTGGGCGAAACGCCCATCACTCCTGACTTTATGCTTAAACTGGGTTGGGCGGCGGGCCGGGTGTTAGTGGATCACTACGACGGGCCGGGCTTGATCCTAATTGGTAAAGACACCCGGATATCGGGGTATATGTTTGAGTCTGCACTGCAGGCGGGCTTGATTAACGCAGGGGTCGACGTCGGGTTGTTAGGGCCAATGCCTACGCCTGGCATTGCTTATTTAACCCGTACGTTTCAGGCGCAAGCCGGCATTGTCATTAGCGCCTCGCACAACAGTTATTTTGATAACGGCATTAAGTTCTTTAGCGCGGAGGGCACTAAGCTACCCGATGATATAGAGCACGCCATAGAAGAGCAGCTTGAACAGCCGATGGTGACGGCGGAGCGGCTTGGTAAGGCGCGCCGGATCACGGATGCCGCGGGTCGTTATATTGAGTTTTGCAAAGGTACTATGCCTTGGGGGTTTAAGCTCTCGGGGATGCAAATCGTGGTGGATTGCGCTCATGGCGCCACGTACCACATTGCTCCAAGTGTTTTTAGTGAGTTGGGCGCTAAAGTCATCCCGTTTGCTTGCGAGCCCAATGGCACGAACATTAATCGCAGTTGTGGCTCGACTAACCCCGAGGCACTGAAAGAAAAAGTGCAGGAAGTGGGGGCCGATTTGGGTATCGCCTTTGATGGCGACGGTGATCGCTTAATCTTTGTCGATCACAAGGGGGAGGTCGTCGATGGCGATGAGCTGCTCTACATCATCGCGGCGTATCAGCACAAGCTCGGCGGTGGCTGCCCCGGTGTGGTGGGCACCCTTATGAGTAATTTTGGCTTCGAGCTCGGTCTTAAAGCGCTAGGTATTCCATTTGCTCGCGCTAAAGTGGGGGACCGCTACGTGATCGAGACCATGCGCAATAATGGTTGGACGCTGGGTGGGGAGTCGTCAGGGCATATCGTCTGTGGCAATGTGACCACCACCGGTGATGGCATCATCTCGGCCCTGCAGATTTTGCTGGCGATTAGTGCTATGGACAAAACTCTGCACAGTGCTAAACAGGGGATGGTGAAGTTGCCGCAAACTATGATCAATGTCCATCGCTTGAAAAAAGTCGATTTAAGCAGTGATCCTGCCGTTCAGTCCGCCGTCGCCGCCACGGAGCAACAGCTGGGTGGTCGTGGCCGGGTCCTGCTGCGGCCTTCGGGCACTGAGCCGGTCGTTCGGGTTATGGTTGAAGGTGAAGATCGCGCCGAGGTAAAGCGCTTGGCCGGGCAGCTCGCGCAAGAGGTGGAAAAGGCGCTGAATTAGTCGCGTAACCTACGGTTTTTAGGGCAATTTGCCGTTGTATCTTGAAGAGTGTTCGGATACCATTGGCGGCCGTTTTACGGAGGACACCAAAGTGGGATTGCAGTCCAGAGGAGATCGACGCAAGTTAGTCGTCGGTAACTGGAAAATGAACGGCACTCGTGCCGCCAACGACCGGTTACTCCAAGCAATTTTGTCTGGCTGGCGTCCGCTGCAACACGTTGATGCTGCGATTTGTCCTCCATTTGTGTATTTGCCACAACTGGCCGAGACGCTTGCGAGTAGCCCGCTTATTGTGGGGGCGCAAAGTCTTAATCCGCGTGCCAATGGCGCTTTTACCGGCGAGATCTCTGGTGAAATGCTATCGGATTGTGGTTGTCACTATGTGATTGTCGGTCACAACGAGCGCCGCCGGATGCAGTCCGAAAGTGATTTGTATGTGGCAGAGCAGTTTTTAGCGGCGCAAGAGAGTGGTCTAACCCCCATTTTATGTGTCGGTGAATCCGAGCAAGCACGTGAGGCGGGAAATGCGCTTGACGCCATTGGTCAGCAACTTAGAGTTGTGATTGAGGCGGCGGGCTTAGAGGCGTTTAGTCGTGCCGTGGTAGCTTATGAGCCAATTTGGGCGGTAGGTACAGGTAAAACGGCGACGCCAGAGCAAGCCCAAGAGGTACACACTTTTATCCGCGGTCAGTTCGGTGCCCAGGGTAACGGTTTAGTCATATTGTACGGCGGCAGCGTTAAGGCCGACAACGCGCTGAGCTTGTTTGCCGAGCCGGATATCGATGGCGCCCTCTTAGGGGGAGCATCGCTTAACGCAGAAGAATTTATAGCGATATGTCAGAGCGCCGAACAGGTTGCTACTGGCATGACACAGTAAGCTCGTAAAGAGAGCGGAGTAATGGAAAAAATAGTACTGATTGTTCATATCTTAACGGCGCTGGCCATCATTGCATTGATCTTAATGCAGCAGGGCAAAGGCGCCTCAGCCGGTGCCTCTTTTGGTGCTGGCGCATCGCAAACCGTCTTTGGTAGTGAGGGCAGTGGTAACTTTTTTACCCGCGCCACGGCTATTTTTGCGTTTGTCTTTTTCTGTACCAGTTTTGGTCTCGCTATTATTGCAAAAAATAGCTCTTCCATAGCTGACGATTCAATTCCGAGCGTGATAGAATCCGCACCCGCTGAGAGTGACGTTCCTGCGGCTGGCGGTGCTGTTGACGCATCTGCCGATGAGTCAGACGTCCCCGGCGGCTCTGATGTGCCGAGCGTCGAGCAAGGTGCCGGTGTTGCAGAAGATGAGGTTCCAGCCGCTCCTTAACAGTGAGTAGCTAATATAGAATTGCCCAAGTGGTGGAATTGGTAGACACGCTATCTTGAGGGGGTAGTGGCGTAAGCCGTGCCGGTTCAAGTCCGGCCTTGGGCACCATTTAGTTAACCGATATGCTCCCATATCGTCTTGAAAGCCCCGCCAGCCGGGGCTTTTTTGTGTCTGGCCTATCCGTATCTGTCCTATGTGCCCCCGTTGTATCCGCTGGAGGTGCGTCTTCAGCGTGGTCGCTATCAGTATGCTAAGTTTAAGTTGTGGTTAAGCCAGCTAAGCCAATAGGAAAGGCTTACAAGCTGCCGATGGTACAGGCATATTAAGACCAATCACTTAGTGAGCTGAAAGTGATGAAACTCAGGTTGTGACTTATAGCAAGGGCCGAGAGGATGCATCGCGTTGTGTGCAGATACTTCTATTGCTCTAGGTCTTGAGGGAATTGTATGCCAGGTCGCTGCTTGATTTAGTGGCGGTAAAAGAGCGCTTTCTTGGTGCGACAATGTGTCGTTTATACATCAGATGCCTGTTGACGATACTTATTATGGTATCGCGTCATATGAGATCGCTTTTGCAATAATTATTGACTACTATTAAATCTTGCTATCTTCCACAAAAAGGATGTTGATATGAAAGGTACCCTTGTAAATAAAGTGGCAAGCGTCATTGGCGCATTGTTGCTTTCCACCTCAGCCTTGGCTGCCGAAAAGCCCAATATTTTAGTTATTATGGGGGATGATATCGGCTGGTTTAATACCAGTGCTTATAACCACGGAATGATGGGCTACACCACGCCCAATATCGATCGAATCGCCAATGACGGTGTGTTATTTACCGATGGTTATGGACAGCAAAGTTGTACTGCGGGCCGTGCAGCCTTTATTACCGGTCAATCGCCGAAGCGTACGGGCCTATTGAAGATCGGTATGCCTGGAGATCCTATCGGCCTTTCAGAGAAAGATCCCACCTTAGCAGAACTGCTTAAACCACTTGGCTATACCACCGGTCAGTTTGGTAAAAATCACTTGGGTGATTTGGATAAGTTTTTGCCCACCAACCACGGCTTTGATGAATTTTTTGGTAACTTGTACCACTTGAATGCTGAAGAGGAGCCGGAAAACCCTGATTATCCAAAAGATCCAGAATTTCGCAAAAAATTCGGCCCTCGTGGGGTTATAAAATCTACGGCGGATGGCAAAATTCAAGATACCGGCCCTTTGACATCAACAAGAATGGAAACTATCGATGAAGAGTTTCTTGCCTCTACGCTCGACTTTATCGAAAGAGCGCACAAGGCCGGTAAGCCTTTCTTTGTTTGGCACAACGCTTCGCGCATGCATATTTTTACCCACCTGAAGCCAGAGTCAGCGGGCAAAACTGGTCGCGGAGTTCACGCCGACGGCATGGTGGAGCACGACGGGCATGTTGGGGTACTGCTGGATAAATTGGATGAGCTTGGTATTACCGATAACACCATCGTGCTGTACACCACTGATAATGGGGCTGAAAAATTCAGCTGGCCAGATGGTGGCACCAGTCCATTCCGGGGCGAAAAAGCATCGACTTGGGAAGGCGGTATCCGTATACCTATGATGGTTCGTTGGCCGGCTCAGATCCCCGGTGGCCAAGTGAATAATGAGATTATCTCGCTAGAAGATTGGGTGCCAACCTTGATGGCAGCGGCTGGTGAATCGGATATAAAACAGCGGTTGCTAAAAGGTCATCAGGCGGGAAACAAGAAGTTTAAAGTCCATTTGGATGGTTATAACGTGTTGCCCAGCTTAAAAGGGGCGGATGAGGCTTGGCCACGTAAAGAGTTCTTTGCGTTTGTGGATGATGGTTCATTGGGCGCTGTTCGTTATGGCCCTTGGAAGGCGCATTTCTCCATTCAGCAGCATGAAGGGTTAGGCTCTTGGATGAACGCGCAAACTCCACTAAAGGCGCCTATGCTAATTGACCTTCGTGCCGATCCGTTCGAGATGGCGCCAGAGGACTCTTCATACTATGATGATTGGCTCGTGCGTCATATGTATGCTTTTGTGCCGCTGCAGAACCTGGTTAAGAACTTTATGGCCACGTTCGAAGAGTTTCCGCCTCGCCAAGAGGGTGGTAGTTTCACCCCTAAACAGTAGGTCAAGTGTTTTTCCTGGCCATGGGTTGTCATGGCCAGGATGTCTATTTTCTCGCTGTTCATTCGTTGATAATCTAAGTTGACGGGTTTGTTCTATAACTCTCCTAACTCCTCCCAGTTCGCTTTCGTGGATGATTTTTCGGTGGTCCATACTTATCTGAACGCCCAATGAGTTCGCGTTAATAGGTTTCTGCAATCCGCCGCCTATAGTTTTTACGTTGACCTGGCCTGTATTTTATTGATTCGGTAGCGCAACTGTTAACCTCGGTGATCAGGCACCGGGCGTTTCCGTTTTACCGTCGATAAAAATTGCTATAAGTGATAGCCATAAAGCCTAATGCTGCTTTAAGCGCTAATGTGGCGTTACCCATGTTTAATGACTTTAATAATGGCAGGGTCGCTCGTTCGAGCTGTTTTGGTTTTTGCCCGGTGTATTAGGTGGGGCTTGTTTTAAGCGTGGCCTTTGACGTTTGTGAAGTGCTTTTGTTTCGGTGTTTAGTAATTGCTGAGCTCTTCACGACCTAAGAAATACTTTTTGTACTGCGGATTAATGTTGTTTAGGTACGGATTACGCAAAATAAAAATCCGGCGGTTGTTAAGGTTAATGGCGTCGAGGTTGGCCTGGTAGTGCTTGCGCCAAAGCTCGAGTGCCGAGCCATCGGTGTAGGCGAGCTGAAGCCCACGATTAAGGCGGGCAAAAACCTTGGGTTTACTTTTGTGAACCCAAAAAAAGCGCGGTAATGGGTAATAAAGGGCTAAATTTGGGTTGATACGAAAGCCGCCGATGTCGCCATAGTTTTGCCATTCTGGTTGTATCTCGCTCGGTCCGCGGCAGAATAAATCAAAGCGCTCGCCTGCGAGCATGGGGAATAGGTTTTCATAGTTGGCGGCCTCCATGACGGAAAACCCGTTGTGTTTAAGTATGTCGCTATCGAGCCAGCCGACACCTTGCCCAATACTGAGTTTGCGCAATTGCTCGAGGTTGACGATGTTGCCGGTTTGTGTGGCCGATTGGTTGTTTTCAAAACAGATTCGGTAGCTGAATATTCCGCGATCGATGGGGTAGGCGGGGTAGTAAAATGTGTTGGTTAGCTTTTGCGCGTAACTGGTTTTAAAAATTAAATTGTCTTTGCCTGTGGCCAGCGCCATGGCGCGGGGTAAGTTCATGGGGGCGGCGGGCGTTAGGGTGTAAGGGCCAAATTCGGGCGTAGTTTTGTCGAGCGCTAAACGCAACAGTTCCATCTCGTAGCTAAAGCGATGGTCGCCGGTGGAGCCGGGGGTGCGGTATTGGTAGTTGGTGATGCTGGCACTGTTGTCTGCAAGCTCCTCAGCATAGGCGTTGATGGCCGGGAGGAGAAATAAAATCCAGCACAAAATTGGCCACGTCCCTATAGGTTTGCTTCCTATGATGATCTGTCGGTTTTGCTGCATTTGGTATAGCTGTGTGGCTCTATCAGTGGGTCTTATCTGTGTAGTGTAGCTGACGGGCTACCGCTGTGTGCTTATTCTGCCAGCTGGTTATGAGAAAATAGCGTGATCTGGGGGCAGAGTGGTTGCCCCGCTCGTGCCAGCGCCATATGGAGACCCTCGATCCCCATAGGCTCGTGGTGGTAATACAATTGCCTGGGAAGTGTGTTGCGGCCGGTTTTACGGGCGAACTCTGGCTCGAAGTCAAAATACGCCGGCGGTTGTTGGCCTTCTGGTGCGATACGTACGCGGTTTAAACCCTCTGATATGCCCGTGCCCCGGGCTTTAAAAAAGGCCTCTTTCAGTGTCCAGAGTCGGTAAAACTCGCGGCTACGCGCTGGCTCATCGAGGGTCGAGAGCCGTTGGTGCTCACTTGGATGATAGTAGTGGCGGGCGATGGCCATGACATTGCGTGGCTTGCGTGGGTGCTCTAGGTCAATGCCGATAGCGCCCTCGGGGGCCACCGCTAAGGCGATCCAGTGGCCGCTGTGGCTCAGGCTAAAATGGGGTGCATGTGGGTGTTCGAGTTTCGGTTTGCCGGCGCGGTTTGTTATAAATCGAAGTTGCTCGGGCTTTTGGTGGCAGTAAGTGGCCAAAATGGTGCGCAACAGCGCTCGCGCGCTTAAAAATCCGTATTTTTGTTGCTCGGTGCGGTAGCGCTGCATACGCGCGCGCTCGGTATCGCAAAGTCGCTTTAGCCAGAGCGTTGTCTGAGGCATGTTGGCAGTAAGTAGATCGGCCGGGCAAAGCCAAACGTTGGTTGGCATAGTCTTAAGGCTCGGCGGTCAAGGCGGTCAGTTGGCCGCTGAGAATGTCGGTGGCGCCGCAGGTTATATGGAACTGGCACATTGAGCTTGTAAGGTTACTGGCGAGCAGCTCAACGCGAATGGTTAAGGTGCCCGTATGCTCGTCGAGCCACTGGCAGCAAGGGGTTAGCTTGGATGCGGTGGCAATCATCCCCCTTTTGGGTGGCAGGCCTGGTTCTCTTAGGCGCGCGTGGGCGGCTAACGCTTGAGCGGCGTACTCGACACCGGCAAATACTGAAAGGCGGCCGTCATCGCGCAGTGGGTTGTCTCGCTCTATGTGTGAAGTGGCGTGGCAGATAATATGGTGTTCGTCCCAAGCGGTGATAGAATCCACCAGCACCATGGGTGCTTGGTGGGGGATCAGCTCGGCAATGTCGGGAATCAGTGTCGCAGTCATAGAGTCTATCGTTATCCGGTTAGTGAGGGCATGATAACCGATGTCAGAGCAATTTCGTGTTGATGAATTCGCCGCCTGCGTGCAGGGGCATTTTGTCGGTTATCCGCTGGTGCCGGGTGCGTATTTATTGGGCAAAATACATGCTCACATAGTCAGCCGGTTTCCGGCGAATCCTGTGCTCGATATTAAAAAGGTTAAGTTTGTTGCCCCAGTATTACCGGGACAGCTGGTGCAGATAACGATCGACGACACCCGCTGGCCTAGGCTGGGCGTCCAGCTTAGCACTGAGCAAGGCCGAGTGTTAGAAGCTTCGGCGGTGCTCGCGGCCGGTTAAACATTCTCTCGGGATCATTACCAGTGTGCCAATAGCCTGCAAGGTGGTGTAAAATGTCGCCCGATTTGCCCGTTGTGGCGGGCGAGAGGAGATGACAATAATTGCGTGCATCAATGGTTGTGTGGGTATCAGAGGCTAGAGCTTGGGCGCCGGGCATAGAGACGCCTGCCGCGTGGTCTATCTGGTCAGATAATCCGCAGGCGGTGACGTCGAGCGAGCGCCCTGCCGCCGCGCAAGTGCCGGCGATGACACGGCGGCGGCTAACTCGCTGGGGGCGCCAAGCACTGGAAGTTGCGGGCCCTTGCGCCACTCGTTTGAATGTTGACACCCCAGTTATTTTTAGCTCCCGCCACGGAGATACGCAGCGTACGCTGGGGTTGCTCGAGGCGCTTGCGGCGGGCGACCCTTTGTCACCCAATGCCTTTAGTCTATCGGTGCACAACTCGGCGCTCGGGTTATTTACCATTTTGCATAAACTGCAAGCGCCCTCACTGGCGCTCGCCGCCGGCCGCGAGACTTTGGCTCACGCTTGGGTCGAGGCGGTTACTCACCTTGCGGCCGGTGCGCCGCGGGTGTTGTTGGTGCATACCGATGAGCCGCTGGCGGGCACTTATGAGCCGTTTATTGACGAACTCGACATCCCCGCCTCTATTGCCCTGGTGCTGGAGCGCAAGCCAACAGCGGGGGCGGTACCGGTTAGCTTGAGCTGCGAGTCTTTTACGGGGGTGCCCGATAATCGCTCGCTGTTGTTGGCTTTTTTAGCTTGGTGGTTTTCGTTTGAGCCCAAATTGCATTATGGTGCAGGCGACAAAAGGTGGTGCTGGGAACGCCTCGACCATGTGGCTTAAGCGACGTCTGGACCGGCTTTGGCGAATCAGTGCAACGGGCTTCTGTTTTGGCTTTTTTTTCGTAGGCGGTCTGCTGCAATCTTTGCTGGTGTTTCCGGTGGTATATGGCTTGCCTGGCAGCAAAGCTAAAAAGGCGCGGCGGGTACGGGCGATACAGCAAAAAACTTTTGCCCGGTTTGTTCAGCTTATGCAGTTGTTCGGTTTGATTCGGGTAAGGTTGCATAATACCGAGCTGTTAGCGCAGTCGCCGGGTTGCCTGGTGATCGCCAACCATCCGACCTTGATTGATGTTGTGATTTTGTTTGCTAATTTGCCCCGTGCAAACTGTGTAGTGAAGGGCGAATTATGGCGCAACCGGTATTTAAAAGGGGTGATGCGGGCAGCTGGTTTTATCAGTAACGACAGCGGCGAGCAGTTGCTACAAGGCTGTCGTCAGGCGCTCGACTCTGGCGAGGCTGTGCTGATTTTTCCGGAGGGCTCGCGTACCGCCCCCGGTGAGGCGCCTAGATTTAAGCGCGGCTTGGCTAATATTGCGGTGCGCACCGGCGCGCCGATACTGACAGCGTTTATAACCTGCAACCCATTGACCTTGACCAAAGGGGCGCCTTGGTATCGGATTCCGCCGCGCCGCGCTGATATCGATGTTTATTTTGCCGAGCTATTGCAGCCGCAGGCGCTAGTTGACGATTTTGCTGATAAGCCTCGTGCAGCGCGACTGTTGACCAGGCATTTAGAAAATTATTTTGAGGAAGGGTTAAAGCGTTATGGCTGATACAGCTGAAGAGATTAAACAGATGATCATTGATGAGCTGGAGCTAGAGGATATTAGTACGGCTGATATCGCTACCGACGCGCCGCTGTTTGGCGATGGTTTGGGGCTCGACTCTATCGATGCGCTGGAGCTCGGCTTGGCATTGCAAAAGCGCTTTAATGTTAAAATTGATGCAAATTCTGAGCAGAACAAAGAGCACTTTCGCAGTGTCGCCTCGCTGCGCGATTTTGTTTTGGCGCAACAAAGTTAAACGAGAGTTTCATGACTAAAGACGAAATATATTCAGAGCTAAAAGCGGTTCTGGTTCAATCTTTTATGATCGACGAAGGCGACATCTCTTTGGACGCCGATCTGTATACTGATTTGGACTTTGACAGTATTGATGCTATCGACCTAGCGGCAAAAATCCATAGTGTTACCGGTAAGCAGTTAAAGCCCGAGCAGTTTAAAGGGGTTCGCACCATTGGCGATGCGGTTAATGTTGTCGATGAGCTTATGAGAAACGGTTGATGCGCGGGTTGGGAGTAGTAATTGCGTTATTACTCCTGCTGTACCCGCTGCTGGTGTATTTTGGTACTCAGTGGCTAGAGCCCCGCTGGTTGGGGTTGTTGTTTGCCAGCGTTTATTTGCTTCGTTTGATTGTCGTTGCGCGTCGTTGCTGGCAGCGACTACTGTTAATAGGCGCAATGTTTCTGGGCGCTGGTATATTGTGGTGGGTTAACAGCGAGACCTTGCTAAAGCTGTTGCCGGTTTTTATTAACCTAGGGCTGGCGAGTTATTTTGCGTATACCCTTTGGTGTCCGCCTAGTATCCCGACTCGCGTTGCTACCTTAGAATATCACGGTAATTTACCCCCGGTGGTCGAGCGTTACACAATCGCAATTACGCGTTTGTGGTGTGGGTTTTTTATCGTAAATGCCAGCGTTGCTTTGGCAACTGCACTGTTTTTTAGTCGCGAAGTCTGGACACTTTACAATGGCCTGATTGCCTACATTGCCATAGGGCTGCTGTTTGCGTTTGAGTATGGTTACCGAATATTGATTTTTCACAAAAAACACGGGTTATGAACACCTCGGTTAATGTCAGGGATGTCGTTTTGGCGGGCGGTAAGCAAACGCTTGCGTGGCGCTCGAAGACCGCTATTAACGGCGATGAGCTACGCGCCCAGGTGCTGCTTCTGGCGCGCGCACTTGCACGTCTGGACGCGCACTCTATCGCTTTGTGGCTCCCCGATAGTTACGATTTTTTAGCGGCCTTTTTAGCGCTCGCGTTGGCGGGTAAACGCATCGTTTTGCCTCATACCTTGCAAGCGGGCGCCAGTGTGCAAATGGCCGAACATTTTGATGCGTTATTGGCGTATGAGCCTCAGCCTGCGCTTACTTGTCCGCAGTACTCCCCCTCTGAGCTAATGGCCCGTGGTCTGCTCGAACCCGAGCGGGAGTATTCTTGCCATAATCCGGTTGCCATTACTCTATTTACGTCTGGCTCTACCGGCGCGCCGCAGCCGGTGCATAAAACCTTGCAAGAGCTGGAAGCGGAGGTGGCGGTGCTGGCCCACGATTTTCCGAGTGTCGGTGCGAGCCCCGTGATTGCCAGCGTGTCGCATCATCATATTTACGGTTTGCTGCATGTGCTCTTGTGGCCGTTGTATCGCGGTGCACCGTTTGTGGTCGAGCCGGTGCAATTCCCAGAGGATCTGATCGAGCAACTGTCCCGGTATGGCCCGGCGGTGTGGGTTGCAAGCCCGACGCATTTGGCGCGTATCCCTCAGTCTACGGTGTTTGTTGCCTCCGCCCCGCTTTTGTTGGAGGTATTCTCCTCTGGCGGCTTACTGTCTGAGCGGGCCGCCGCCGGACTTACCGCCAAGCTTGCTCGCTCGCCCGTTGAGGTGTTGGGCAGTACCGAGACTGGCGGTGTGGCATGGCGGCGCCAGAGCGACTCACCGCGCTGGCGCGCTTTGCACGAGGTTGAATTAGCGCAATCGGCGCGCGGTTGCCTGCTGGTGCGCAGTGGCCATCTGAATTTGCCCGACGCCTTTGAGATGGGCGATAAAATTGCAATGCTTGACGGCCACGGATTTGAACTCTTGGGCCGGGTCGATACGGTTGTTAAGGTGGAGGGCAAGCGCTTGTCTTTGACGGAGCTGGAGGCGCGTCTTAGCGAATCGCCCTTAATCGACCAAGCTCGTGCGGCGGTGGTTCGCGGTCGGCGCGATGAAGTGGGCGTTGTGGCAACGCTAACAGAGGCGGGGGCACAGGCGCTTGAGCGCAGCGGCAAACATAAGTTGAACACCCAATTGCGACATTACTTGTCAGGTTTTTTTGATCGACCTTTGATCCCCAGGCGCTGGCGTTATCTTGAACACATGCCGAGCAACGCTCAAGGAAAGGTTTTAATGGCTGATATTGTTCGCTGTTTAGAGGAGCGTCATTCGTAATGCAGTTGCCCGAGCCTATTGCTGTTCAGCAGCGCGCCGACGAATTTATCTTGACGCTAGAGCTGCAACCTCACGAGCCGTGTTTTGCCGGTCATTTTGAGGGGCTGCCGGTGTTGGCGGGTGTTATTCAGGTGGGCTGGGTAATCGCTTATGCCGAGCGTTTTTTACAGCAGCGTTTTGAGTTTTTGGGGTTGGCCTCCAATAAATTTTTACAACTGGTACGCCCGCCGGTGAGCTTACAGTTGACGGTGCAGTATCAGCCTGAGCACAAACGTTTAAAGTTTGTGTATCGCATGCCAAATGGTGTCTGTTCCCGTGGCGCGATCAATGTTCAGGAGATGTCGTGAACGAGACTGACGTTAAGTGTTGTGCGGTTATCCCAGTTTACAAGCACGCGCATGTAGTAGAGCCTTGTGTTCGTCAGTTGCGGGCGCAAGGTGTTACTTGTGTGTTGGTCAACGATGGCGGCGATGCTGATGCCAGCGCTACGTTGCGTCGGTTGTGCGATGACACCGGCAGTGAGCTGTGTGAGCAGTTTCCCAACGGCGGCAAAGGCAGTGCGGTACTGCTGGGTATGCAGCACGCGCAGCGCTTAGGTTTTACTCACGCGCTGCAAATCGATGCTGATGGCCAGCATGAGGTGAGCGATGCTCCTAAGCTAATAGCAATGGCTACTCGGCATCCGCAGGCGGTTATTTCGGGTGTGCCTCAGTACGACCAGTCAGTGCCCAGGCTGCGGTTGTATTGCCGATACTTAACTCACGTTTGGGTTTGGATAGAAACTCTATCGTTTGATATTCGCGATTCTATGTGTGGCTTTAGAGTGTATCCGTTAGCGCCGACGCTAACACTTGCCCGCGCGGTGACACTCGGTTCGCGTATGGATTTTGATACCGAAGTGTTGGTGCGTTTGCACTGGCGTGGCGTCACAATCATGAGCGTTCCTACCCGGGTGGTGTATCCCGAGCACGGCATTTCTAATTTTCGATTGTGGGGCGATAATGTGGCGATTAGCTGGATGCACACTCGTCTAGTCTTGGGCATGCTGGCGCGTTCGCCGATGCTGTTGGCGCGCAAAGTGCGCCGTAGTTTTGGGGGCGTTTATGACTGACCCCCATTGGTCCGAAGCGCGCGAGCGCGGCAGCGCTTGGGGTATGCAGCTATTGTTTTCGGTGTACCGCTTTGGTGGCCGGATACTGGTGTATCCGGTGGTGTGCATTATTGTCTCGTATTTTTATCTAACGCGCGCCTCGGTGCGGCGCCACTCGGCGCGTTATCTGGCAAGGGCGACCGGGCATAAAGCCCGTGCGTTGCAGGTGTGGCGTCATCACTTGGCGTTTGCCCGGGCCTTAATGGATCGGCTCGATGCTTGGATGGGGCGTATTCAGCGTAAAGATGTCGATTTTCCAGGGCACCAAACACTGCGTCAATTGCAGGCGGATAAAAAGGGTGGTGTATTACTTGGCGCGCATTTTGGCAACTTAGAAATGTGTCGCGCGGTGGTAGAGAACGACGGCTCGCTTAAACTCAATGTTATTTTGCACAACGCCAATACCGCCAAGTTTAATAAAGTGGTGGAGCGCGCAAGTCAGCGCTCGGGCGTGCGCTTGATTCAAGTTGATGATATTACCCCGGCCACTGCCATGATGCTGAAAGCCAAGCTCGACGAAGGTGAATTTTTAATTCTATTGGCCGATCGTTTGCCACCGGGCAATACCCAGCGATATTTTTCAGCCCCGTTCCTTGGCGCTCAGGCTCGTTTTCCGACGGGGCCATTTTGGCTGGCTTTGTTGCTTGATGCCCCGGTATTTTTTATGGCGGGGTTTGACACTGGCAGTGGCTATCGCGCCCGGCTGGTGCCACTGCGTGAAGCGGGCCGGGTACGTCGTTCTGAGCGCGACCGCGCCTGTCAGACAATGCTCGCCGACTACATCGAACAGCTTGAACAGTTGTGCCGCGCCTACCCGTTACAGTGGTTTAATTTTTTCGATTACTGGGGCGATGAGCGCTCCGCTGAAAACAGCACCAGGAGTGATGTAACTAATGAGCAATAAGCAACCAGCCAACGCGATCGAATTTGGTGCTCGACACATCACCATTGAGGATATTGTTGCCATTGCCCAAGGTGATGGCGCACGCTTAACCGATGATCCCACCACCCGCGAGCGGATTAATGCCAGTGCGCGATTTGTGCGCGATTTGTGGCGTGAAGAGGGCGTTATTTACGGTGTAACCACCGGCTACGGTGACTCTTGTACTGTGTCTATTCCACCGCATTTGGTTGAGGAGTTGCCACTGCATTTAACGCGTTTTCACGGCTGTGGTATGGGGCGTGAGTTTGATCCGACCCACGGTCGCGCTATTTTAGCCGCCCGTTTGGCCTCTTTGTGCAAAGGCTATTCTGGCGTGCGCGAAGAGTTGTTAGAGCAGTTGGTCAGTTATATTAATAACGACATTGTCCCTGTCGTCCCCGAGGAGGGCTCGGTGGGGGCCAGCGGTGATTTAACACCGCTGTCGTACGTTGCTGCTGCTTTAATTGGCGAGCGAGAGGTGTATGTTAATGGTCGCAAGCGCGTCACCGCTGAGGTTTTACAAGAGCACAATTTAACCCCGTTAAAACTGATGCCGAAAGAAGGCTTGGCCATTATGAACGGCACGGCGGTTATGACCGCCGTCGCCTGTTTGGCCTTTGAGCGCGCACAGTATCTGGCCCGCCTAGCCACTCGGGTAACTGCTATGGTGAGTGTGGCATTAAAGGGCAACACCCATCACTTTGATGCACGCCTGTTTGCGGTTAAGCCGCATCCGGGGCAGGGGCAAATTGCCGCCTGGATTCACTCGGACTTAAACGCCCACGAGGTAGAGCGCAATTCCGATCGTCTGCAAGATCGCTACTCGGTGCGCTGCGCGCCGCACATTATTGGTGTGCTGCAAGACTCTTTACCTTGGTTGCGTCAGTTTATTGAAACCGAGCTAAACAGCGCCAACGACAACCCAATTATTGATGGCGAGGGCGAACATGTGCTGCACGGCGGGCACTTTTACGGTGGCCACATTGCGTTTGCGATGGATTCGTTAAAAGTCGCCGTCGCCAATTTAGCTGACCTGATTGACCGGCAAATGGCGCTGTTAATGGACGTTAAATTTAACAATGGCTTGCCCTCTAATTTGTCTGGTGCGAGCGCCGAGCGAGCGATGATTAATCATGGCTTTAAGGCCGTGCAAATTGGCACCTCAGCCTGGACCGCCGAGGCGCTAAAAAACACCATGCCGGCCAGTGTGTTTTCTCGCTCGACCGAGTGTCACAACCAAGATAAAGTCAGTATGGGCACTATCGCAGCGCGCGATTGCGAACGGGTGTTGGAGCTTACCGAGCAAGTGGTTGCCGCTGGTGTTTTGGCGGCAACCCAAGCGCTGCACTTGCGACAGCAACAACCGGATTTTGATCAGGCCGCGATTACCGCACCGCTAGCCAGTATGATGGCTCAGGTGCGCGAGGACTTTGATATTGTCTCCGAAGATCGGCCGCTGGAGGGCGTGCTGCGCCAAACGGTAGAGGCTATTCGCGCGCAGCGCTGGGAGCTGTACCCCAATGAGCAATAGTGCTCCGCTTGTGCAAGCCAGTGTCGAGCTGCGTGTACCCTTTTACGATGTCGATAGTATGGATATCGTCTGGCACGGCAATTACCTAAAATATTTCGAAGACGCGCGCTGCGCGCTATTGGATAAGATCGCTTACAACTACACCGCCATGCGCGAGTCAGGGTATGGCTTTCCGGTGGTAGATGTTCGTTTGAAATATGTTAAGCCCGCCACGTTTAATCGCACCATTCGGGTCGATGCGACGTTAGTTGAATCTGATGTGCGGCTAAAAATCGACTATCGAATTATTGATATTGCAACGGATACGGTATTGACTAAGGGCTATAGCATACAAGTTGCGGTGGCGCGCGATACCGGTGAGATGTGTTTTACCTTGCCCGATATTTTCCGGCAAAAGCTTCGAGTGTTTGCCGGGCAGAAGGGAGAAGTAAATGAGTGATTTAATTGAGTGTCGCGCCAGAAAATCCGTTGTTCTGGCAAAGGTGTTGGGTTTTTGTTTGTGTGTTTGGTCGTGCGTGGGTGTGGCCCAAGGGGTATTTGATCATCCGGTGCAAGCAGGCAGTGCTGAGGCGGAATCGCTGGAAGTTATCGCCGACGAATTGCGGCAAAATCTACCGGTCAGCGGTGCTATTAAGCAGCAAAAGCATTTAGCCATCTTACGCGAGCCGATGGTGTCTAAAGGGGCGTTTACGTTGGCCGCTGACGGTGATTTGCAATGGCGTATCACTGAGCCATTTGCGGTTGCCTATTCGATGGCCGCTGGCGAGTTGACGCGAGAAATGGATGGCAAAAGCGAAACTATTACCGCGTCGGCCGAGCCTGCATTGTACGGCTTTTTTCAGTTGTTCGGGCGTTTGTTTGACTTAAGTTTGCAAGATTTAAACAGTTATTTCTCGGTTTACTTGTTAACGGCGGCCGAGGCCGGAGAGCATTGGGTGATTGGTTTGACGCCGCAGGATTCGCGTTTGCAAAAAGTGCTGTCGCACATTGTTGTACAGGGCGAAGACGGCATGATTGACCAGGTTACGCTCACCGAGCCCGGGGAAGACTACACTGTATTGTATTTTTCTTATGCAGCCGCTGACGAGACAGAGTAACCCCGGTGAATAGCTTGTCTCTGGCGCGGCGCTTAAGTGGCTTTTGGCTTTTGGTGATGTTGGCCTTAATGGTTTGGCAGCTGCCTAAGCTCGCTCTTAATAGCAATATCTTGGCGCTGTTTCCCGACGCTGACTCACGCAGCGCTGAGGCGCGTGTTGAGCAGGCGTTTTCGGCGCGCTTTGAACGTCGGGTGGTACTCTTGTTTGGCGCGGATGACGAAGTGCTAGCCCGCAAAACATTACCGTTTTTGACTGAAACGTTACGTCAGTGCGATTGTTTTGAGGTTGCTGCTGCCGATAGCCAGGTGGGTTTGCTGGATCAGTTTTATCGCGGTCACAACGCATCGTTGTTAACCAAGGCCTGGCGCGACAAACTGAGCAACCTAACGCCTAATCAGTTAGTTGACCAAGCCCAGCGGCGTTTGTTAACGCGCCCCGGCGGTATGAGTGCCCAATCGCTTATTAATGATCCTCTTGGCTCTTTGTCCGATTTTAGCCGCGCTACTGCCCCCAGCACCAATATCCGTCTCGATCAGGCGGGTAATGCTTATATTTCACTTGATGAGCGCCGGTACTACGTACTACCGCTAGAACTTAATGGCTCGCCTTTTAATGTTGCACTGCAAAATCGGGCCCGCGAGGCACTGGCACGCGCTGCAAGCCGTTGGGCAGATTTACCCGGCGCCGATGTACTTAAAACCGGTGCGCTGTTTTATACCTTGGCGGGTACTGATCAAGCACGACAAGAAATCTCTACCGTGGGCGCGGGCTCGCTGCTGGGTATTATCCTTTTATTATTGCTGGTGTTTCGCTCTCCGGCGTTGTTGCTATTGGCCTTTGTGCCGTTAATCACCGGGGTATTGGCCGGCCTTGCGGTTAGCGCGTTGGTATTTGGCGCGGTACACGTGATGGCATTGGTGTTTGGCGCAGCGTTGGTGGGTGTGGCCATCGATTACAGTTTGCATTATTTCGCCGCGCGCATGGCCACTGGGCGCCAGTGGGTGGCCAGTGAAGGCAGCCGCCGGTTATTGCCGCCGTTAGTGCTTGGTTTGGCCACCAGTGTTGTGGGTTATCTCAGTTTTATGGCGGCCGGTTTTCCGGGCTTTAGCCAAATTGCGGTGTTATCGAGCGCGGGGTTGGTGACGGCATTGGCCACTGTTTTGTTCTGTTATCCGAGCTTATTGGCCAAAGCGCCTAAGCGAGCTATGCCGACTTACTTGCAGCGTTTGGTGCGAGGTTTGAGTCGGGCCCACGAGTACATACTGCAACCGCTGGCCCGTCCCGGCTGGTTGCTCTTGGTTTTATTGCTGCTTATTGGTTGGCTGAGTTTAGCCCCTACCAGTGACAGTATTCGCCAAATGCAGCGCCCCGATCCGGCGCTGGTGCAAATGGAAACTCGGGTGCGTGAGAGTTTGGGGGCGGGCGCAGCGCTGCAATATGTTTTACTGCAAGCGCCGAGCGACACGGTGTTAATGCATCGCCTTGAAAAAGCCGCCGAGCGTTTGCAAACACTGCAAGAGGGGTCAGTTTTAGACGGCTTTGATGCTCTGACCCGAGTGTTGCCTTCGCCGCGCCAGCAGCAGGAAAATCGTGCGCTTTGGCAAAGCGCGGTGGTCGATGCCGGGGTGCTGGAAGAGCTTGCCCAGCGTTTACAGCTAACCGATAGCGCCTATCAACAAATGCTTGATGCCAGTGCAACATCAAACACGATTACTCTAAAGGCTTTGCAGCCGGTGTTGATGGGGCGACCCGATTTACCCCTGTATTTTGTCGAGGAGGGTTTGCATTACAGTGCGATAAGCCTAACTGCACCGCGTGAGTTAGATACCATCAAACAGGCTTTAGCGGGGGTTGATGGCATCACACTGGTTGACCCTGTGGCGCGCACCGACCGCTTGCTGCAGCACTATCGTCATAGCGCCACGGGTTTGTTGTTGCTCGCTTACGGCGTGATTGCTTTGTTGTTGGCGCGTCGCTACGGTGCGCCGGGTGCCTTGATGGTGATTTTGCCGCCCGCGCTTGCCAGTGCCGTTAGTTTGGCACTCATCAGTGCGCTGGGGCAGGCGTTGAATGTTTTTAATATGATGGCGCTGTTGCTGGTGTTAGGTATTGGTATTGATTACACCTTGTTTTTGCGCGAGGCGCACTCAGAGCAGTTGGGCACCCGTTTGGCCATTGGTTTATCGACCTTGACGACCGTGCTATCGTTCGGCCTTTTAGCGCTATCGGCCACCGCCGCTATTCACAGTTTTGGCCTGACGGTACTGATTGGCATTTTATTGGCGTATTTTCTGGCGCCGCTGGTCGTGCTGGCACGGACAACAACAAAAGCGTAATGGAATCTTTATGGCAGAGCCAATAGAAAGTATAGATGTAGTTGTTATTGGCGCGGGCCCAGCGGGGGTAGTTGCGGCAACATTGCTGTGGCAAAAAGGTTATCGGGTGCGGGTGTTAGAGCGACAACACTTTCCGCGCTTTTCGATTGGTGAGAGTTTATTGCCTCAGTGTATGGTCTATCTCGAAGAGGCCGGCCTTGCCGATGTAGTCAACAATGCCGGCTTTCGCTATAAAAACGGTGCCGCCTTTGCGTGGGGTGATCGTTATACTTGGTTTAATTTTGAAGAGAAGTTTACCGCGGGGCCGGGCACTACGTTTCAGGTAGAGCGCGCGCGATTTGATAAATTGCTTACCGATGCAGCCGAGGCGCGCGGTGTGGATATCCGCTTTGGTCAGGCCATCACCGATTGTGTTGCTACTGACACGGGCTCGCGTTTAACCGCTCGCGCAGACGACGGTAGCCTTACCCAATTAGATTGCCGTTTCGTATTGGATGCCAGTGGTTTTGGCCGGGTGTTGCCGCGCTTGTTGGATTTAGAAACGCCCTCCAATTTTCCGGTGCGTCAGGCATTTTTTACCCATGTGGAGGACGGCATTGCTCCCGGGGCGTTCGATCGCGATAAAATTTTGGTAACCGTGCATCCCCAAGAGCGCGACATTTGGTTTTGGTTGATTCCGCTCAGTGATACTAAATGCTCTTGCGGTGTGATTGTCAGCGACGAAAAGCTCGCCCAGCGGCGCGGTGAAACCCCCGAGCAGCTATTGCATGAGCTGATTGCCGAGGCGCCGGTATTGGCCAAACTGTTGGCCAACGCCAGCTGGCCAATACCGGTGAATAAGCTCTCGGGTTATTCGCGCAATGTAAAGCAGCTGGCCACCGATCGCTACGCACTATTGGGTAATGCGGGTGAGTTTCTCGATCCGATATTTTCCTCTGGCATTACCATCGCCATGCGCTCGGCCAGTACGGCTGTAGCAACCTTGGTGCGTCAGCTTGAAGGTGAGACGGTTGATTGGCACGCCGATTACGAACAACCGCTGCGCCAAGGGGTTGATACTTTTCGGGTGTTTGTCGACGCTTGGTACGAGGGCTTGTTTCAGGACATTATTTTTTTTGAAGGGCAAGTCGTTAGCGTGAGAGATATGATCTCGTCTGTATTGGCCGGATACGCTTGGGATAGAGCCAACCCGTTTGTGGCAGACCCAACCCGGCGTATGAATGCATTGGCCCAGTTTTGTCGGCCGGAAGAGGCTTCGTGAATGCACACGGTTAAAGCCGGCTTGCTATTATTTATCAGCGTATTACTGAGCGCGTGTACTAGCACCGCACGCTTTAGCCCAAGTGGCGCTTGTGCTCCTGCCGTCGACAGTACGGTGCGCTTAGCGGTACAGCACGGCGAGCAAGTGCAGCATTTATTGCTGCGCACTGAGCGCAGCGACGCACAGACGGTGTTTGTTGCTCTGGATACGATTGGCTCGCCGCAGTTTACGGCGACTCTCGCGAGTGGCCAATTGGCGTTGGAACGCTCGCCGTTATACCGCGGGCTCGACCCCGCCGTTTTATTGTGGGGGTATAACTGGTGGCGCTTGCGTACAACACCCCTGAGCGCATGTACCGAGAGTGCAGGTTTACAGTTGCATCAGACCGCAACATCGATAAGCTTGGCTTATCAGGGGCGCCCCAGTTGGTATTGGGATGCCGCGCGACCGCAACAATATGATTTGCCTCAGCAAGGGGGGCGTGTAACCGTGACCCCTCTAGAGAGATAACCATGGCGACATATCTAACAGATTTAGGGCTGGTTAATGCCCTTGGTGCCGGCCAAAAAGCCGTGGGTCAGGCGCTATTTGCCGGCCAGCGGGCCTTGACGCCCTGCGATTGGGTGCCCGGCCGTCAGACGTATACGGCCGCGGTTACGGCCGATCTGGCGCCCCTGCCAGATGCCCTGTCACCTTTGCGCAGCCGCAATGCGCAGCTCGCGGTGACGGCGCTGACGCAAATTAGCTCGACCATCGAATTGGCTCTGGAGCGCTATGGCGCCGAGCGTGTGGCGGTGGTGGCCGGCACCAGCACCTCGGGTATTGCCGAGGGCGAGGCGGCAATTAAAGCGCTGCAGCAAACCGGGCGGTTGCCGGCCAGTTACGATTACCGCCAGCAAGAGATCGGCAACTTGTCGGCGTTAGTGGCAGGTTTTACGGGCGCCGCCGGGCCCGCTTACACGTTATCGACCGCCTGCTCATCCAGCGCCCACGCGCTGGGTTCGGCCAAGCGTTTATTGGATGCCGGTCTGGCCGATGCTGTGATTGCCGGTGGCGCCGACAGTTTGTGTCGTTTAACGGTAAATGGCTTTGCCGCGCTCGACTCGGTTAGTGTCGAGCCCTGTGTGCCTTTTAGTGTAAACCGCGCTGGTATTAACATTGGTGAGTCGGCGGCGTTTTTTTTAGTCACCCGGGAGCCATTACTCCACGACATCGAGTTGCTTGGCGTTGGTGCCTCGTCCGATGCCCATCATATCTCGGCGCCTGACCCCTCTGGTGCCGGCGCTGAAGCGGCTATTCGGGCAGCGCTGGCAGCGGCGCAATGCCGGCTAGATGATGTGGATTACATCAATTTGCACGGCACTGGTACACCGCTAAACGATGCCATGGAGTCGGCGGTGGTAGCACGACTGTTTGGTCATCAGCCGTTTTGCAGCAGCAGTAAAGGCCAGGTGGGCCATACCTTGGGGGCGGCGGGCGCCACTGAAGTCGCACTGTGTTGGTTGGCTTTAATTGAAAGCTGTGCGCCGCCTCATGTGTGGGACAATAGTCCCGACCCGGCACTGCCCGAGCTACAGCTTGCGCAGCACAATAGCCTGCTGTTACCCGCCTCGCCACGGGTGTTGCTGAGTCATTCATTTGCCTTTGGGGGCAATAATGCCGTTGTTGTTTTGGGGGACTCGCGCGCGTGAGCTTAGCTAACTATATTCCTCACCAAGCGCCGATGCGTTTGGTGGATACACTACTCAGTAGCTCGCCGCTAGAGGTCGAGGTCGAGGCGCATATTCTGGCAGACAATATTTTTTACGATGCGTCTCGGGGCGGTGTGCCCGCTTGGACGGGGATTGAGTACATGGCTCAAGCCGCCGCTGTGTGGGTGGGTATTGAGGATACTCGCTTGAGCAAGCCGATCGAGCCGGCGTTTTTAATCAGCTCACGGCAGTACACTGCCCACTGCCCGTTGTTTGCGCTGGGAGAACCTTTGCGTATTCGTGTACACGCCAACTTAGTTGACGGCCCTTTGGTCGCTTTTCGCGGGACGATACACAACCGCACCGACTTGCTGGCCGAGGCGATTTTTACCGCGTACCGGCCCGACGATATTGCCGCCTATATAGCGGCAACTGAGCCGCAAACGTTGTCAGCAGCATCACCGCTGTCACAATCAAAGAAAACACAAGGAGTAACACCATGAGTCGCCGGGTACTGGTTACCGGATCGAGCCGTGGCATCGGTCGCGAAATCGCTCTTGAGCTGGCCCGTCAAGGGTTTGCCATCACCGTGCACTGCCGCACCAACCGCGCTCAAGGTGAGGCCGTGGTCGAGGAGGTTCGCGCGCTGGGCGCCGATGCCGAGCTGGTGTGTTTTGATGTCGCCGATCGCACCGAGACGCGCGCCGTGCTCGATGCTTTAGTGGCCGATCACGGCGCCTTTTACGGCGTTGTTTGCAACGCCGGCATCACCCGCGATAACGCGTTTCCGGCCATGAGCGAAGATGATTGGGACAGTGTGATTCACACGAACCTAGACGGCTTTTATAACGTCGTACAACCGTTGGTGATGCCGATGGTGCAGGCCCGTAGCGGAGGCCGAATCGTGACTTTATCATCCATTGCCGGGCTGGCGGGCAACCGTGGTCAGGTGAATTATAGCGCGACTAAAGCGGGTTTAATCGGCGCAACTAAAGCGCTAGCCCTTGAGCTTGGCAAGCGCAAAATCACCGTTAATTGTGTCGCGCCAGGCATTATCGAAACCGATATGATCGATGAGGTGTTTGCTGACGAGGCGAAAAAAATGATTCCGCTTAAGCGCTTTGGCGAGGCTCGTGAAGTGGCAAGTTTAGTGGGTTACCTGATGAGCGACTCGGCCAGCTATATTACCCGGCAAGTTATTTCGGTAAACGGTGGGATGCTCTAATGCGCAGAGTCGTGATTACCGGTGTGGGTGCCGTCAGTGCCTTGGGCAACAATTGGGCGGATGTGCAATCAGCATTGGCCGCTGGACACAATAAAATTCAGCGCTTTGCCGAATGGGATGAGATCGAAGGGCTTAACACCCGCTTGGGGGCTCCGGTAGATTTTACGACGCCCGCGCATTATCCGCGTAAAAAATTGCGCAGTATGGGACGCGTGTCGGTGATGGCCGTGAGCGCCACGGAACAAGCATTAACCGAGGCAGGTTTAGTGGGCGAGCCGTGTTTAACCAATGGCAGTACCGGTGTCTCTTATGGCTCCTGTATTGGCACGCCCGCCGATGTGCCAGCGCTAACCCGCGTGGTCACTGATAAAACCACCATCGATTTAAACGCCTCGACTTATTTACGCACCATGACCCACACCGCCACGGTGAATATCGGTTTATTCTTTAATATGACCGGGCGGATCATCCCTACCGCGTCGGCGTGTACCTCCGGCAGTCAGGGGGTGGGTTACGCCTACGAGGCGATTAAGTACGGCATGCAAGACGTTATGGTGGCTGGCGGCGCCGAAGAGTTTCACGTAACACCGATCGCGGTGTTTGATACTTTGTTTGCCACCAGTACGCGCAATGATGAGCCAAACCTAACCCCGCGCCCGTTTGATGCTGAGCGCGACGGACTGGTGATTGGCGAAGGTGCGTGCTCGTTAATACTAGAAGAGTACGAGCACGCCCGCGCTCGCGGCGCGACTATTTTGGGTGAGATTGTCGGTTACGGCACTAACTCCGATGGCGCCCACGTCACCGAGCCCAGCGCCGAGACTATGACTCGGGCCATGCAGCTGGCGCTGGCCGATGCTAAGGTCAGCCCCGACGCTATCGGCTACGTCAACGCCCACGGCACTGCCACCGCCAAAGGCGACATCGCCGAGAGCCGCGCGACCGCAGCCGCCCTGGGCGAAGGTAAACCCATCAGCTCGCTAAAAAGCTACATCGGTCACACCTTAGGCGCCTGTGGCGCACTGGAGGCGTGGATGAGTGTAGAGATGATGCGCAGCCAGTGGTTTGCCCCGACCATTAACCTTGATCGTGTCGACCCCGAGTGCGCCGAGCTGGATTATATTCAACACGCCGGTCGCGCTATTGATTGCGACTATGTGATGAGTAATAACTTCGCCTTCGGCGGCGTCAATACGTCTTTGATTATTAAGCGCTACTCTGCATGAACCGGGTGGTTGTGACCGGCATGGCCGGGGTTACCTCTATTGGCAGCGACTGGGCAAGCCTGTCCGGCGCCTTAAAAGGCGGCCGCAGTGGTATCCGGGTTATGCCAGAGTGGGCCGACTATAAAGGCTTAGACACCCAGTTGGCGGGCCCGGTGGATGATTTTGCAATGCCCAGCTCTTACCCGCGTAAAAAAGTGCGCGGCATGGGCCGAGTGGCACAACTGGCCACTCGTGCCACTGAGTTGGCGCTTATGGATGCGGGCTTAATTAATGATCCGGTTATCGCCAGCGGTCAATGCGGCATTGCCTATGGTTCATCCACTGGCAGCACCCCGGCTACGCGAGAGTTTGCCGAGCTACTTAACCGCCAGGATTTAACCCGGGTAACCGCTACCACATACGTGCGAATGATGAGCCACACCACGGCCATTAACTTAAGTATATTTTTTGGTGTAAAAGGGCGGGTGTACACCACATCGTCGGCCTGTACCTCTGGCAGCCAGGGGATCGGTTATGCCTATGAGGCGATTAAAAGTGGCTATCAATCGGTGATGATCGCTGGTGGCGCCGAAGAGCTGTGTCCGTCAGAGGCCGCGGTGTTTGATACCTTTGGCGCCGCCAGTACCAAAAACGATACCCCTGGCTCGACCCCCAGCCCGTTTGATACTCACCGCGATGGCTTAGTGATTGGCGAAGGGGCGGGCACGTTAATTTTGGAGTCGCTCGATCATGCACAGGCGCGTGGCGCCACTATTTATGCCGAGGTGATCGGGTTTGGTACCAATGCCGATGGTGCCCATATTACCCAGCCCGACGCCGATAGCATGCAAGCGGCCATGGCACTGGCTTTACGCGATGCCGGCTGTGCGCCACAGGCGATTCATTACATCAATGCTCATGGTACCGCCACACCCTGGGGTGATGTTGCCGAGAGTCTGGCGACACAGCGGTTGTTTGGCGATTCCCTACCTGTGAGCAGCATTAAAGGGCATATTGGTCACACCTTGGGCGCCAGCGGTGCCATTGAGGCGTGGGCGAGTATTGCTATGATGCGCGAGCAGTGGCTGATGCCAACCCTTAATTTATCTCAGGTGGACCCAGATTGTGCCGCGCTTGATTATATTATCGGCTCGCCCCGCACCACCGATGGCGATACTCTAATGAGCAATAATTTTGCTTTTGGCGGGATTAACACCTCGTTAATCTTTCGCGTTAATGTGGCGTAAATATCGCTCGAATAAATGCTTTTGGTGCGGCGTCGCATTTAAATCCTAGAACTTACCCTCACACATTGTTGATTCACTGAATTGCTCCTATAGTCTAAGGCATCGCGCCATTTGGCGTCAGACGCTCGCCGTCGGGATTTGTTGACAAGGGGAAGTCATGGTGAAAGCAATCGTTCAAGTGTCGCTACTGATGGGATTGGTTTGCAGCGCTGGCGTCTATAGCGCTGAGTTAGACGAAGTGCAGCGCGAGCTTGAGCAAACGCGGGCGCAACTCAATGCGTTGCAGGCGCGGGTTACCGCCGGGGAGCAAAACACGGCTGCGCGCGCGAAGAATTTTGTGGTCTACGGTTTTGCTCAGCTGGATATGATTCAAGACTTTGAGCGCGTTAACCCCAACTGGGAGGCCACTTTAAGGCCCTCGCGCATTCCCACCCAAGATGGCCAGTACGGCAGCGAGGGCCAAACCATTGCCAGTGTGCGCCAGAGCCGTTTAGGCGTCGAGGCAACGTTACCGCTGGGCGACGATAGCATCCATACCGTTTTTGAATTTGATTTATACGGTGTCGGCAGTGACGAAGGTCAAACCACCATGCGCGTGCGTCACGCCTATGGCGAGTGGCAGTCTGTTTTGGCCGGCCAAACCAACTCCCTGTTTATGGACGGCAATGTTTTCCCCAATGTGATTGATTACTGGGGGCCGGCGGGCATGGTGTTTTTGCGCAACCCGCAAATTCGCTGGACGCCTGTGCGCGGCACTAACACATTGGCGGTAGCGATTGAAAAACCCGGCAACGATGTCGACGATGGTATTTTGGGGGCGGCGGGATACGATATTACCGGCGATCAGCCATTGCCCGATCTGACCGCGCATTTTCGCCGCGAAGCCGATTGGGGGCATTTTCAAGTGGCCGGTATTTTGCGCGATGTGGCGTATGAATCAGTACAAAGCACCGACAACGAGCCCTCTGGCAGTGATCTCGGGTGGGGCGTAAACCTAACCGGTACGCTTAAAGTGGGCCATAATACTGTGCGCTTGGGTACGGTTTACGGCGAGGGTATCGCCAGCTATATGAACGACGGCGGCATGGATATGGCGCCCCAAGGGCTGAGTGCCGACTCACTTAGCAGCGTGCCATTGTTGGGTGTGATTGCTTATTACGACCACCAGTGGAGCGATCGCTACAGCTCATCGATGGGCTACAGTTTTACTGAGGTGGACAACCAGGCATTTCAGTTGGGCTCTGCCTTCAAAAAAGGTGAGTACCTGTCGGCCAATGTGCTGTTTGTACCGCGTAAAAACCTGTTGCTGGGGGTTGAATACCTTTGGGGACAGCGCACTGATTTTAATGGAGCAGCGGGCACGGATAATCGCGTGCAGGTTTCGTTTAAGTATTCTTTTTCTAGCCAAGATTTTTAAAAAATTGCGCATGCCAATGGCAGCAGGGAGTGAACGATGATGCGAAAAATGGAAAAGAGGTTTGTGGGGCGGCACATTAACACGCTGTATGCGCGTGCCGCTAAGCTCCTTGTGGGTTTGGCCCTGAGTCTGGTATCCGTTGCGGCAGCCCATGGGGCCGAGCTCTCGCTAACCCAAGAGAATATCGAGGGCGCCTTAAAAGCGGCGTACGATAAGTATAAAAATATCGATGAGGGCGCCAACGCCGATTACATTCCGGCCTTGGCAAAGGTCGACTCGGATATTTACGGCATTGCCCTTGTTACCACCGATGGCAAGCTTTATACCGTAGGTGATATCAGCTCTGAGGTATCCATTCAGTCGATCTCCAAGGTGTACACCATGGCGCTGGTGATGGATCAAGACGGTACTGAGGAGTTGGTTACAAATATGGGGGTGGATGCCACCGGCCAAGTGTTTAACTCCATTGTCGCGATCGAGCAATATCAGGGCGCCGAGATGAACCCGCTGGTTAATGCCGGCGCTATTACCACAACAAGCCTGGTAGATGGTAAAGACGGCGATGAAATCTGGGGAAAAATTCTGACTAAATACGAACAGTTTGCCGGTCGTAAACTAACCGTACTAAACGATATTTATGAGTCAGAAGCGGCGACCAATCAGCGCAACCAGGCAATCGCTTCTTTGATGCACGCCTATGGTCATATCGATAATAATTTTTTGCGTGCCACTGATATTTATACCCGCCAGTGCTCTGTGGGGGTTAACGCCAAAGATTTAGGCGTAATGGCTGCCACCCTGGCGAATGGTGGTAAAAACCCGGTAACGGGTAAGCAGGTGACTAAAACCGAAAACGTGCCAGAGATTCTGGCGGTGATGGCCACCGCAGGGCTGTACGACGATGCCGGTAAATGGCTGTATAAAACCGGCTTGCCTGCTAAAAGTGGTGTCGGGGGTGGCATTGTTGCGGTTTCGCCCGGCAAGTTTGGTATTGCGGTGATCTCGCCGCCACTGGATGCCGCTGGCAACAGCGTACGGGCGCAAAAAGCGATTGCCGATATCTCGAATGCGCTGGGTGGAAACCCCTACCAAGTGACGCCCAAGTAAGACGTATGTAAGCAGTTGGTGTAAAATCGCGCCGATAATGTTTAATCCGGCGGTGCGATGATAGATCAGTGGTTGTTTTACCTACTAGCAGTACCCGTAGTATTGCTAGTAGGTTTATCAAAAGGCGGTTTTGGTGGCGGGCTTGGCTCGCTTGCGGTGCCGGTGTTATCGCTGGCTGTCGATCCGCGTTTAGCCGCGGCTGTTTTACTCCCCATTTTGTGCAGTATGGATCTGGTGAGCCTGTGGAGTTTTCGCGGCCAGTGGGATAAGCGCAACCTTAAAATCATGTTTCCCGGTGCCATGCTTGGTCTCGCCCTTGGCGCGGCTATGTTTACCTATATGGATGCCAATATGATCCGCCTGATGGTGGGGTTAATGGCACTGTATTTTGTCGGGCACTACCTGTGGGGCCGGCATATTTTGCAGCGTGTAGCGGTGCAAAAGGCGAGCGTGGTGCGCGGTAGTTTTTGGAGTAGTATCGCCGGCTTTGTCAGCTATATTGCCCACGCCGGTGGTCCGCCTATTTCTATTTATTTACTGCCGCAGCATTTACCGCGCACCTTGTTTGTGGGCACTACGGTATTGTTTTTTAGTGTGGTCAATTTTATTAAGTTAGTGCCTTATGTAGCGATGGGGCAATTGGATTTAAGTGCTTTTGTCACCTCGTTGGTGTTGCTGCCGCTGGCGCCTATTGGTGTGCGGCTAGGGGTGTTTTTGCATCACCGGGTGAGCGATACATGGTTTTACGGGGTGTGTTATTTATTGCTCGCCGTGGCAGGCCTTAAGTTGGTGGGTGAGTCTGTACTGGTGTGGTTTGGAGGCTAGTGATGGTTTGGATGTTATTGGTTATTGCCATCGTCTCAGAGGTGATTGCCACCTCGGCTTTAAAATCCGCTGAGGGGTTTACCCGTCTCTGGCCGTCAGTTGTGGTGGTGTTGGGGTATGGCGTGGCATTTTATTGCTTATCAGAAGTGGTTAAAAGCTTGCCCCTTGGTGTTACCTATGCGATTTGGTCTGGGGTGGGAGTGGCGCTTATTGCTTTAGTGGGCTGGTTGGTGTTCGACCAAAAGCTCGATGGCGCCGCATTACTGGGCCTGGGTTTGATTGTTACGGGTGTCGTAATTATTAACGTGTTCTCTAAAACCGTGAGTCATTAAACTCCCAAACTGTGACCGCGTCGCCTGCGTGGCGCCTAGGTGCGACAATTTGTCACTGTGCGGGCACCGCGCGGTACCGTAAAGTTCTTTCCACACTGGGGGAGAACAATGACAACAACAAAAATATCAATTGCAGTACTGATGACGGCGCTCTTGTCGGTCAAAGCGGGAGCACAGGCTCCGGCGGTAGAAGAAATCACCGTGTGGGGCACGCAAGATGAAGGCTCCAGCGCCGAGCGGGTTGGGCCTACCAGCGTACTGAACCCGCAAGATTTAACCAGTATTAATGTTGCCACCACCGAGGATGTGGTGAAGTACGAACCGAGCTTGGTAATTCGCCGGCGCTTTATTGGCGACTCAAATGGCACTTTGGGTATTCGCAGCGCCAATATGTTTCAAACCTCACGCTCAATGGTGTTTGCCGATGGCGTGCCGCTGCATTATTTGTTGCAGTCGCGCTGGAGCGGCGCACCGCGCTGGACTATGGTGTCGGCCAGTGAGATCGCCCGCGTCGATGTGATCTACGGGCCGTTTTCGGCTGAGTACAGCGGCAACGCCATGGGTGGTGTGGTCAATATCGAAACGGCCATCCCCCAAGAGCGTCAGGTCCATGTCGATGGCTCTTTCTTTAGCCAAAGCTTTAACGATTACGGTTTTGATGATGACGTCAGTGGGTATAAAGGCTTTGCCTCTTACGGCGATAAGTTTGGCGATTTAAGTGTTTATTTATCGTATAACCACCTCGAAAACGATTCCCAACCGCAGTCGTTTTACTATGCGGGCAATAGCGCGGCAGACACCACGGCTACGTCGGTAACCGGGGGCATACTCGGCGCCGACTCACAGGATGTTGAGCGTTTGTACTTTGGCGATACGGGCGTCATTAATACCACCACCGATAATCTTAAATTTAAAACCGGTTATGAATTTGGTCGTTTCTCAACGTTGCTCAACGTGGCCTATGAAGATCGCCACTCGGATACCGGTCGTGCCAATAGCTATTTAACCACCGCCAGCGGTGAGTCGTTTTGGGGTGGCACAATCGAGCAGGATGGACAGTATTACAGCGTGCCCAGCAATCGCCTTAATGTTAGCAGTGCCGATCGTCGCAGTTTGTCGCTAGGGTTGCGTTTGCTTGGTGAGTTGACCGAGCAAACAACACTGGAGGCCAATGTTAGCCAGTTTGATATTCTCGAAGACGTTACTCGCAGCTCGGCTACGAACCCGATGCACCCTGATTACAATCTTATGGGCCAGGTCGCAGATTACGACGACACTGGCTGGCAAACGGCCGATGTTAAGCTGAGTGTTAACGACTTTGTGGTGCCGGGCTTGGATTTTATTACCGGGGCGCGCTATGAGGCGTATGAGCTTAACTACGACGTATACGCCTCGGATAATTATCTCGCCAGCAGTAAAGATGCTTACACCAGTCGCAGTGGCGGCCGTACCGATATCGCTGCCGTGTTTGCGCAGTTTAACTGGCAGTTATCCGAGCAGTGGGATGTAAGTTTTGGTGGCCGCTATGAAGATTGGCGCAGTGACGGGGGGTATTATTCTAACGACGATGCCGCGACGCCAGAGTTTGATCTTGAGAAGGTGCCGGGCAACGATATTGCACGCTTCTCGCCCAAGTTCTCGTTGGGTTATTCCCCAGCGCCGCAATGGCAGTTGCGTTACTCGATTGGGCAAGCGTACCGTTTTGCGATTGTCGAAGAATTGTTTAGTCAGTACGAGGCTTACAACTCTGTTAGCGAGGCAAACCCTGAGCTAAAACCGGAAGATGGTTTGCACCAAAACCTTATGCTGCAGCGGGAGCTGGATAACGGCTACCTGCGCGTCAATATCTACCAAGACGACATTGATGACTCTATTGAGTCTCAAGCGACGACGTTACCCGGCGGCACGTCTATTCGTACGTTTATTCCCATTGATTCGGTGCGCACTCGCGGTGTGGAGTTTATCGCTAATGCCTATAATTTATGGCTCGAGAACCTCGATGTGCGTTTTAATCTTGCCTATACCGATGCCGAAATTCGCCGCAACGCCGCCGACCCATCCATAGAGGGCAATCAAGTTCCGCGTATGCCAAAGTGGCGTGGAAACCTGTTGGCGACCTATCACCTAAGCGATAAATGGGATGTGGGCGGCAGCGTGCAATATGCCAGCAATAGCTATGGTCGTTTAGATAATACCGATACCGCTGACAATGTGTACGGCGCGCAAGACGGTTATACTCGGCTGGGCTTTAAAAGTAGTTATCAGTTCTCTAAGCATTTTAAAGCCGGTGTCGGTATCGACAACCTCACTAACGAGATCGCCTATGTGGCACACCCTTGGCCTGGGCGCACACTCTACGTTAATTTTTCGTACGATTGGTAAGTGGGTTAAGCAATGAATCAAGCCGTTAGTCACACCGCGCCCCGGGAAGGTGTCCGGCCGCAAAAGTCTCGCCCTCAGCGTTTGTATCGCACTGTGTGGCGCTGGCACTTTTACGCCGGGGTTTGTTGCATTCCGTTTGTAATTATTTTGGCGCTATCGGGTGCGATTTATTTGTTTAAACCGCAGTTTGAGGCCTGGGTTGATCGCCCCTATCAGCAGTTGCCGGTGGGCGCTACCTCTGTGTCGGTGAATGCGCAAATCGCGACGGCGCGCGCCGCCGTTCCGGGTGCGCAATTTATGACGTATCAACTGCCGGCAAATGCTACTAGCGCGGCGATTATCAGTGTGAATGATGCCGGCGCGCGGACACTGGTCTATGTCGATCCGTATCAAAATAAAGCACTCAAAGTAATTCCGTATAGCGATCAGTTTATGCAGCAGGTCAAAGCGTTTCATGGCGCGCTTTTGGCCGGTACGGCGGGCTCGGTGATTGTCGAGCTTGCCGCCTGTTGGGCAGTCATCCTGGTGGTCACTGGTTTGTATTTGTGGTGGCCACGCACGTCGAACGGATTCGCTGGCGTGTTATACCCTCGATTGCGCCAGGGACGGCGCATTTTTTGGCGAGATATTCACGCCGTTACGGGTTTTTGGTTGGCAAGCTTTACGCTGTTTTTATTGGTCTCGGGGCTGCCGTGGACGACTGTGTGGGGCGCGGCATTTAAAGAGCTGCGTCAGTGGAATTCGGCTCCGGTGGTGCAGAGCTGGAGCAGTGGTGCGGTTAAAGCGGCGCCGGCGTGGCGGCCACAAGCCGTTGAGTCTGTTGATTTGCCCGATCACGTGGTGCGCGCCGTGCAGGATTTAACTATGGCGCAACCCGTAGAGTTGTCGGTAGCGGCCAGCGAGCCCTTGGTCATTAAAGCCAGCTCGCTGAGCCAAAACCGACCTAAGCGGGCGACCGTTTGGCTGGACGGGCGCACCGGAGATGTTCAGCGGGCGCAAAACTTTGCTCAAAAGGGCACCTTAGACCGAGTGATAGGTTTTGGAATTGCCGCGCACGAAGGGCACTTGTTCGGCTGGTTTAACCAATTACTGGGTGTCCTGACCACACTGGGCTTAGTGCTGTTATGCGTGAGCGGGACCATACTCTGGTGGCGTCGTAAGCCGGCAAAACGGCTGGGGGCGCCAGCTGCTATGCCCGCGGGTAATGCCGCTATGGTGGTGACGGGGCTGATCCTCGCGCTGGGTGTTGCTTTGCCATTGGTGGGCCTTTCTATGATCGCCGTATTGTTACTTGAGTGGTTAGTGTTGCGCCGTATACCCGCGCTACGCCACTGGTTGGGGCTCACACCGGCAACGAACCCGTAGCAATATCGGTTGTAGTAAACGTCATATCGACCAAACGGCGGGTTTTACCAAAGCCTTTCTGGCAGCGCATTGCGCCTCTTTTGCACGTCGTGACGTTTTATGTTGATACCAGTGGATGATGCGTTCTGGTGACGCTTACTGCCTATTTACCATGTTGGCAACCTAGCTTATAGTGCAATTAACTATAACAAGAAGTTAGGAGGTCACACATGCACGCTCATCACGCCCGTCGCTCTTTTTGGGCTTTATTGTTTATCGTATCGTATGCTTTGCTTGTCACCGCTTGCGGTAGCGGCGGCGGTGGTACTAGCAGCCCACCAGCGGTAACGCCCCAGCCCGAACCGGAGCCCGAGCCCCAACCAGAGCCGGAACCCCAACCTGAACCTGAACCCCAGCCAGAACCTGTTACCAAGGTACCGGCAGGCGGCGTATCGGTTATTACCTCAACGCCGGCAACCGGATACGCGTTTTGGGAAGGCAATAACGCCGGCCCCGTGGGCTCGGCCGAAACCGTTGACGCCGAGCACGAGGAGTTCTCGCAAGCGGTGCGCGTGTCGGTTAGCAACCCGTCGGGCGAGTTTTACAATGGTCAGTTGCAGTATCCCACCACCGTAGCCCTAAACGATGGCGATGTGCTGTTATTGCATTTGTATTTTCGCTCGGTCGAGAACACCTACGAAACCGGTGCCGGCTTTGCCACTGTGTTTATGGAGACGCCCGATTTTACCAAGTACGTTCAGCACGAATTAAACAGTACGGGCGAATGGGAAGAGTACTTTATTCCATTGCAAATGCCGCGCTCCGAAGCTGCCGGTGAAACGATTGTTAAAGTGGGCTTTGGCGATGGCGACCGCGCGCAAGTGTTTGAGGTGGGTGGTGTGCAGTTGCTGAATTATAGCAATACCTTAACGATGGACGATTTACCGCTGACTAAACTGAGCTATGTTGGCCGGGAGCCGGACGCCAGTTGGCGGGCAGACGCTAATGCGCGTATCGAGCAATACCGCAAGGGGGACTTTACCGTAAACGTCGTCGATGCCGATGGCGCGGCCGTGAGTGGTGCCGACGTTAATGTTGAGTTTGTACAACACGCTTATCACTTTGGCTCGGTTACCGTAGGCAATATTTTGATGGGTGAAGGTGATGACAGTGACATTTACCGTGAGAAAGTACTGGAGCTATTTAACCAAAGTGGACCCGAAAACGACTTAAAGTGGGGCCCATGGGAAGGCGAGTGGGGCAGTAGCTTTAATCAAACCACCACCATCGCGGCACTGCAGTGGCTGCAAGATCACGACTTTTACACCCGTGGCCACGTGTTGGTGTGGCCCTCTAAGCGCAATTTGCCGGAGTTAATGCAAGGCTATTTGCCTGAGGGTAATCCCGCGGCGGCCGACCCGACGGCGAAGCAAGTAACACTGGATCATATCGATGATATCACCAGTGCCACGGCGAGCGTGTTGGACGAGTGGGATGTATTAAATGAGCCCTACGATAACCATTATTTAATGGATGCCTTTGGCGATGAGGTGATGGTAGATTGGTTTGAGCAAGCCCGCGCCAATTTGCCGGCTCACAAACTGTATATTAATGACTACTCGATTTTGTCGGGGGGCGGGCGTAACTTTGCGCATCAGGATCACTACCAGCAGACGATCCAGTATTTACAAGATGCTAACGCGCCGATTGACGGTATCGGCTTGCAGAGCCACTTTGGTAACTCCCCTACATCGATCTCGCGTATTTACGATATTATTGAGCGTTTTCATCAGGCGTTTCCCGATTTAAAAATTCGCTCCACCGAGTTTGACGTTAACACCACGGACGAAGCGTTACAGGCGGATTTTACCCGGGATTTTCTCACCATATTTTTCAGTCATCCAGCCACCGTAGGCGTACAAAACTGGGGCTTTTGGGCTGGCGCCCACTGGAACCCCAACGCCGCAATGTACACGCAAAGCTGGCAAGAAAAACCCAACGCGGTTGCCTGGAAGCAAGCCATTTATGACACTTGGTGGAATGATTTTTCGGGCCTGTCGAGTGACGCTGGCGAGTTTAGCAGTCGGGGCTTTTACGGTAAGTACAAGGTAACCGTGATGGCTGATGGCCAGCAGGTACAACGCACGATTGAGCTATTACCCGGTGGCGAGAGCGAGTTTACGCTGCAGCTTGCGCCGCAATAGGTTTAATATTTAGTAAAAAAAACGGCGGCCTAGGCCGCCGTTTTTTATGTTGCTAGCCATGTGGCGTTTAGTTGCTAAGGCCGCTATCAATGGCGTTAATTAATTCACCATTGCTTGTGTCGCCGTTTAGCTCCCAAAAGAACGCGCCGCCCAAGCCTTGCTGCTTAACGTACTGCATCTTGCCGTTAATGGTGGCAGGGGTGTCGTAGCTCCACCAGTTATTGCCGCACTTGGCGTAAGCTGTACCGGCAAAGGTTCCGGTCACTGGGCAGGTGTTTTTAAGGACTTTGTAGTCCTCAATGCCCGCTTCGTAGGTGCCGCTGGCTGCGCCGGTTGCGGTGCCGCCGGGGGCGGCTTGGCTGACGCCGGTCCAACCGCGACCGTAAAAGCCGATACCCAGCATGATCTTCTCGGCGGGAACGCCTTTGCTCTTCAACACTTCAATACCGTGGTTGGTGGTAAAACCTTCCTGCGGAATGCCATCGTAAGTATACAAAGGTGAGTGGGGCGCGGTAGGACCTTGCTTATTCCAAGCGCCAAAGAAGTCGTAGGTCATGATCATATAAAAGTCGAGGTACTGCGCTGCACCGCCATAGTCAGCGGCGTTGATCTTAGCCTCGCCTGCACCGATAGCGGACGTTACAAGAGCGTCTTGACCAAACTCTTGCCGCAGAGCGCGCATCAGGTTTTTGTAGCCGTCAAAGCCGCTGTTGTCACAGGTTAGGCCGCATTCGTTAGGGTATTCCCAGTCGATGTCGATCCCGTCGAATACATCCGCCCAGCGTGGATCTTCGACTAAGTCGTGACACGATTGGGCAAACTGCTGAGCGTTAGCGGCGGCTTGCTCAAAACCACCAGACCAAGTCCAGCCACCAAATGACCACACCACTTTAATTTGTGGGTACATGGCTTTTAAACGACGTAACTGACCAAAGTTGCCACGCAGTGCGCCAGCATCCCAGGTATCGCCAACGCCGTCGACACTCTCGGCCGCGCTATAAGCTTTGTCGTAATCGGCGTACGAATCGCCCACCACACATTTGCCGTTTTGCACATTACCAAAGGCGTACACAATGTGCGTTAGCTTTTCGGCTGAGCCGCTGGTGTGAATATCTTTGACGTGATAGTCGCGATCGTAAACACCCCAGTTGGTGAAATAGCCAATAACTTTATCGCCATGAGTGACGTCAACCGTGCCTACCGTAGCGGTGGTGGTAACGCTGTCGGTGGCGCCTTCGTCATCGGTAATGGTTAGCGTAATAGTGTACTGGCCATCGCTGTTGTAGCTGTGGCTGGGGTTGGCGGCCGTGCTGCTGTTGCCATCGCCAAAGTTCCAGCTGTAGCCGACAACGTTGCCATCCGGGTCCGCGCTGCCGGCACTAGACAGGCTAATACTGGTGTTAGCGTCGGTGTTAAACGGGCCGTTAATTTGCGCCACGGGCGGTTGGTTTTGGTCGGCGGCCACCACGGTTACGTTGGCGCTGTCGGCATCGGTGGCACCGGCATTGTCGGTAACCGTTAGGGTGACTTGATAAGTGCCCGCGTCGCTATAGCTGTGAGATGGGTTGGCGGCGGTGCTGGTGGTGCTGTCGCCAAAGTCCCAACGGTAGGCGCTGATGCTGCCGTCACTGTCGCTGCTACCATTACTGCTAAAGGTAATGCTGCCGCCGGCGCTGCCCGAGTAGGGGCCATTGGCTTGCGCGGTGGGCGCTACATTGGTGTTTGGGTCGCCACAGGAGTCTGTTTGGCTCCAGGCGTCTTGCCAGTGAGCGCCATTGCCAGGCTCGTAGGCCCAACTTGCGGATGACGAGCACCAGCCGGCGATGTCACAGCGATACGCTTGTCCGGCGTTTTGCACAATGTCACCGGCGGCGTATTGGGTGCCGGCCATATAGACAGCAGCATTACAGTCGTTTGGATCGCCCGGGTCGGCGCTGATAGTGGCACTGGTACTGGCGCTGGCGCTGGCGCCCTCGTTGTCGGTGACGGTGAGCGAGACGCTGTAGTTACCGGCCGAGGCGTAGCTGTGTGATGGTGAGGCTTGCGTGCTGCTGCCGCCATCACCAAAGTCCCATGCGTAGCTGGCGATGTTACCGTCGGCGTCGCTCGAGCCGGCGCTATCGAACGCAATTGTGCCGCCAGGCATACCGCTGTAGGGGCCATTAACGCGGGCGAGCGGCGCTTGATTGGCGTCCGGATTAGAGCCATCACAGGTGCCGAGGCTGGACCACTGTTGGTACTGGCCAGAGTTGCTGCTCGGATCGTCTCCTTGAGTCCACCAGTTAGCTTGGTAGGCCTCGCCACTGTGCTGTACTTGTGAGCTGCCGGTGTAGGCGGTTTGCGCGTTCCAGCTATCGAGATTAGTGCAGGTGTAGGCTTGGGCGCTTTGTGCCGCGATAGCGGCCACAGAGCACAAGCCAATGGAGTGCAATATTTTCATGGGGTTATCCCTGTTATGTTGTTGTATGGGCGGTCGCAATTGATCGCTCCCAACATAAGGGCTCGATACACAACCGCTGGCAGTGCCGCTGCTCGTCCTGCAGTAGTGACACTTTTTACCTCAGCGCTGTCTCCGTAGATTTACCCGGAGTTGTGCATCCCTGTTAGACAACGTTGTCACATTCTGCCGTAAGACCCTATACCTCGGTCAATAAGTGGTCGGTTAAAGTGTGACCTTGTTAAAAACTGTGATAAAAATAAGCCGGTTAGATCGAAAAATAATCATGTTTGGCATGAAAACACTTATTTTAATTACATGGATTCCCGGTTTTTAAATCTTTTATTCCATATAATTATTATTTATTGGATGGAGCCCGCGGACCTTAAAGCAATCACGTTAGGTGCGCTGGCGGTGTAACGTGTTTTAGACAGAGGGCAAATCGCGCCATGTGACGATAGGAGGGCGTCGGTACTGAAAAGGCTGTTTGAGGTTGGACCGGTATGCGATATAAACGATTTTATAAAAGCCGCAAGGGCGAAGTGGGGGCTGAAGCTCTGGTGAATCTTTGCTTAAAGGTTCTGTTAATGGTTGCGCGCGCCAAGGCTGTGGCGATTTGCCCCGGTGCGCTCGGCAGCCCAAGTAAGCAGCAGAAGGCACCAGAACTGATGGTTTGGGTGCGGAGGTTAGCTCACACGCATTCCCTTTGTTTGACTATTATGGTGCGATGTAGCGTGGCACTGAGTGGGCTAGTCACCTCGCACATAGCGTTGCCCCCAGCGGGTTAATACCACCGTAGCGATACCGGCAAGTAGCCACACAGGGGAAAGCAGTAACGCTAATGCGATACCGTCCACTAGACCCATACCGGCAATCATCCATGGAATAACAGGAAACCCGTAGCCCTGGGGACGCTTGTTTTCGGCTCGTGCCACCACCGTCACTAGCAGGGTGTAACCGCATTGAATAAGCCCCAACAGGACCACCGCTTGAGTGGCAGAGCCGGCAATGGCGAACGCGGCCACCAAATAAACCCCAAGGCGCGTACTGGCCATGAGTGCCACAGTGCTCCAGTGGCGTTTATGCCATGCATCGTAGGCGACAATAAGCGCGAGTAATCCGCCCGCCGCCAGAATGCCGCGAGCGTTGGGGGTAAACCACAGCAGAATAAAGCCTGCGCTAAACAGAGCCAAAGACAACGTAAGTACGCTGCCAGCTTTGATACTGCCTGCGGGAATAGGACGGTAAGGCTGACGTTCGGCGTCCCAATGGCGGTCGCAGTAATCGTTAAGGCTCATGCCGCCTGCGTAAAAGCACGACAATGCCAGTAAAACCAAACCACAAGCGAGGATGGGAAAACCTGTCCCCAAAGCCGCACTGGTTAGCGCGATACTGGCAATAGCATTCATCCATACGGTGGGTAGGTTACTGACGCGGCCGAGTTTTAGGGCGGTGTTAAGCGTCAGTGGCATGGTCTTGCTCCGTCGTAGAGTGAGTTTGTTCATTAAAAATATGCTGCAAAATTAAATCGCAGACATCGGTGGCGTGTACTTGATGATCGGGTAATAAATCGGGCGCGGTGCTCATCAATACCGGGGTGGAGTAATCGCTGCCATCGTAGATACCATGCGAGCCTTTTACCTGGGTTGGGTCGGTTGAAATCACATCCAGCACATAGCGCATCCCCATTTTCTTTTGTGCCAAGCGGCGGGCCACTTTAAGTTTGGGGAATTTCAAACGCGGGTCAAGAAACAGCTCGCAGGGGTCAAAGCCCGGCTTGCGATGAATCTCCACTTGGTGGGCAAAGTCGGGCGCCTGGGCTTCGTCGTTCCAGTAGTAATAGGTAAACCAACTGTCCGGCTCGGCCAGCAATACCAACTCGCCAGCGCGTTCGTGATCGAGCCCGTATTCGGCGCGCTCGGCCCCTTCTAACACTTTTGCCACGCCCTCAGTGTTGACGAACAATGCTTTAAGCTCGGCGATATCCGCTTTGGCTTGCACATACACATGAGCAATTTGATGATCGCTCATGGCAAAGGCGCGGCACGTGTCAAAGTCTAAATACTCACGGCCCAAATCTACCTTAAGCGATAGCTTGCCGGCCTCGCGTAAGATGCGGTTGGGGTGCACGGGCCGCGAGACGGGCACAATGCCATATTCGGATAACAGTATTACTTGGCAATTGCGCTCGCTAAAGTAATCCAGTAACTCGCCCACTAAATCGTCAATTTCTTGTAGGTCTTTGGCGATGTCGCCATCGGGCCCGACTTTTTGTAGGCAGTAATCCAAGTGTGGCAAGTAAACCAATTGCAAGGTGGGCTCGTGCTCGGCCTCTATGTGCATAGCGGCATCGGCAATCCAGCGGGTGGATTTAATGCTAGTGGCCGGCCCCCAAAAATTAAACAGCGGGAAGTTGCCAAATTTTTTGCTGAGGGTTTCGCGCAGCTGCAACGGATAGGTGTAACAGTCGGGTAGCTTGCGGCCATCGGCGCAGTACAGTGGCCGCGGCGTCAAGGTGTAGTCGGCATCGGTGGCCATGGCGTACCACCAAAAAGTATTGCTGCAGGTAAAGTCTTTATCGCGCACGCGCGCCATATCCCAAATCTTGGGGGCTTGAATTAGTTTGTTACTTTGGCGCCACAGCCAGACTTCATTTTGATCGCGAAAGTACCAGCCGTTAGCGACGATACCGTGTTCGCTGGGCAGCTTGCCGGTTAAGTAAGTCGCCTGTGCCGAGCAGGTAACCGCGGGTGTAACCGGCTTAATGGTGGTGCTGCGGCCAGCGAGTTTGTTGATGTTGGGGGTGTGCTCACCCAAGAGTGCGCGGGTCAGGCCGACCACGTTGAGAACGACGGTTCTTTGCATTTTGGGGCCTCGTGTTGGCAGTAAATGTTGCGGCGACTATTTAGACAGCTGGATTCAGTGTAGCAGCGCTTTAACCCAAAGGAGTTCTCGCGCAATGCTAGCACTGACCGTGTCGGTACGCAGGTGCTCGGGGATGGCGGCAAAGCTATAAGTTTCAACTTCGAGTGGCGTGTCTTTATCCAGTAACGGCAGCAGGGTTCGCAAAAAGTCTTGGGTGGTGCCGCACTCGCCGAGGTGCTCAAGAAAAATAGGAATGTGAAAATGTACCCGGCACTCATCAAAACGCTGCCCTTGTTGCAGCGCATTTTTAAAGTCGGATAAGTCGGTAAAGCGGTGTAGCCGTCCGCTTTGTGGGCAGTGCGCGACCGCTTGGTGTAAGTACACCGGCTCGTCAAAGTTGAGTAGTTTTGTGATCTCGTCGCCAGTGGCTTTTAGGGCGCTGGATACCTGCACCTTGCCAATGGGGATCTCTTCGTCGATAAGGCGCTGTAAACACTCCTGAGCATCTTCAAACTCTACCGCTTGGTGGCAGCAGTCAAAGCACAGGCCGACGTGCTGACGCAGGCGCTCGGGTAAGCGCAAGCGTTTAAAAAAGCCAATGGCTTCGTCGGTGGTTTCGAGTACGCACATGGGCTCGGGCTCAAGCGAGAGCACCAAGAAAACTCCGGTTTGTTGGTAGAGCTGGTAGTAGTGTTCGGCTACCTCGCGCACATTGGCGCAGGCGATCTCCCACTCGTGTTCGGCTGTCTCATCAAACGCGGGTTTAAAGGCAATGGGGACGGTGGAAATAGAAATACGTTTAGCGCGTGGCTCAAGCTTTACCGCCAAATCTCCCAGTCGTTTGCTGTAGTCGACACGGTCGCTGGTGCGCCAGTCGGGTAGGTAAACGTTTTCTTTTACGCGGCGGTTGTGAAACGTGCCGTAGGGAAAACCGTTGATGGTTAATAAGTAGCAGTTGTGTTGTTCGCACCAAGCGCGAAACTCGGCGATCGCTTGCGCGTCGGCCTCAAGCGCGGCTTGCTGGGCAATGCGCAGCCCGAGAGGGAAGGGGGCGCTGGAATTAAGCTGCGCTTTTACCTCCAGAGCGTGACTGTCCAGGTTGTGCATTACATCGGCCCAGTGCTCGCCCGGGTGAATGTTGCTGCAATAGGTCAGCTCGGCCATGTGCCCTCCAGCAAGTGCTGGCGGCAGCGCTCCATTAACACGTGGTCAATTTCATCAACCTCTTGCGCGGCCCCTTCGCAGGTGAGCAGGGTAATGCACAATTTGCCCCCTAAGTGCTCGCGAAAATCCTGCAGTGCCTTATTAATATCCAGCGACTCAAGCGCGGCGTGGCTCAGGGTAAAACCAACGCCCTCAAGGGTGGCACGAATGCGGTTGAGCGAGTCGATACTGATCATGCCTTTGAGGTGCGAGTAGATTGAATCGAGCGCGATGCCGATGGCGACGGCCTCGCCGTGACGCAATTCACTGGCCGAGATTTCCTCTAATCGGTGTGCGCACCAGTGACCAAAGTCCAGCGGTCGGGCACTGCCTTGCTCAAACGGATCGCCACTGGTGCGAATATGGTTTAAGTGCAGCTCGGCGCAGCGGGTAATCATGTACTCGGTGGGCTCGGCATTAAACGCGGCTAAGCCTTCGCGGTTGTCGTGCAGCCAACTAAAAAATTCGCCGTCGCGAATGAGTGCGACTTTAATGGCCTCGGCAATGCCCGATACTTTATCGCGCGCCGGCAGCGTGGCTAAAAAATCAAAGTCGTTAATCACCGCAAAAGGCGCAGCAAAAGTGCCTAAATAATTTTTCCGGCCACGATAATTAATGGCATTTTTTACCCCGATACCGGCGTCGTTTTGCGCCAGCACGGTGGTGGGCATACGGATCAGCCGAATGCCCCGATGGGCTGTTGCGGCGGCATAGCCAATGGCATCGACCACCGCGCCGCCGCCGATTACCAACGCAAAACTGTGGCGATCGATATTTTGTGTTTGCGTGCGCAGATAAAACTCGTCCACCTCGGTTGGCTCGGACTTACTGATCTCGCCGCCGCGCACAATCAGCGGCGGCTCGATCAGCTCCAGCGCTTCGCCGTGGGTGTCGGCGTACAGCTGCAAGCGGTCGACGATATCGGGATGTGCCTCCAGCACATTTTGATCAATGACCGGCAGCACTCGGTGCGGCCCGTCGCCAGCGCGCTCGACAATATCCCGCAGCAACGGGTTTTCGGGCGCGAGGGTATCCCGGTCGAAGCAGACCGGGAACTGGTAGGTCATGGTAAAGCTTTGATCAATCTGTCGCACGGGCACGCTCTTTTTAACTAGTTTTTAACAGGCTCGTCGATACGGGGCTGCTGGCCTCGTAGTACGGAGTTATCGCTAAACGATTGCGATTGGTCGATCACGGCGTCCTGCATGAGTGCCTCGACGTCGATCTGTCCGGATTGTGCATAGGCCTCCAGTGCATTGCCCCAGCAAGTCAGTTCGATAGCGGCGGGGTCAATGCCGCGCTGTTTCATCAAATGGGCTGTTTTGGGGACTGACAGCGGATCGCTTACGCCCCAATCGGCCGAACTGTCGACAATAATGCGCTCGGGGCCGTACTGACGAACAATCTCGGCCATCCGTTCAGAGCCCATTTTGGTGTTGGGGTAAATGGTAAAGGCGGCCCAGGCTCCGGCGTCGAGCACGCTCTGTACTGTCTCTTCGTTGTTGTGGTCGATCACCAGCTTATGCGGTGGCACGCCCATCTCAAGCGCGACATCGATGCTGCGAATAATGCCGTTCTTTTTGTCGCGGTGGGGTGAGTGCACCATCACTACCATGTCGTGCTCGACCGCAAACTTAAGTTGTGCTTGGTAGATAAACTCTTCGGCGGGGGTGATTTCGTCATAGCCAATTTCGCCAATTGCCACCACACCTTCTTTTAATGCAAAGTTGGGTAAAAGCTCCAATGCCTCGCGGGCAAGGCCCTCATTGTTGGCCTCTTTAGAGTTAATGCCGATGGCGCAGTAGTGGGCAATACCAAACTGTGAGGCGCGAAAACGCTCCCAGCCGACCAGACTTGAGAAGTAATCGACAAAGCTGCCCACGTTGGTGCGCGGCTGGCCCATCCAAAAGGCGGGCTCGATAATGGCGCGAATACCAGCGGCGGCCATATTTTGATAGTCGTCCGTGGTGCGGCTGGCCATATGGATATGCGGGTCAAAAAATCTCATGTTTCACTCTCGCTTTTGTCTGTGACTAGACGGGCAAATTGTGCCTGATCAAACTTACCCCCTAGGGCCGCATCGATAGCGTGTGCGACGTCGATATCTGACTCGGTTTCGGCCAGACGTTGTACTTGCGTGTGTTGCTCGGCCCGCGCCAGACCCAATACGATCGCCGAGCGGGTAACGCTGTCGGCGTCGGGCCAAAGGCGCTCGGCCAGTGCGAGGCTGCGTTCGGCGTGACTGGAATCCAAACACAACCATAAGTCGTGGGCAATGGTACGCCCGGCGCTTTCGCGCTCATCGGCTAAATCCAGCGCGATACGGGTTAGCTCGGCGCTGCGGCGTTCGTCCAGGCCGATGATACGGTGTAAGGGCAGCTCTAAAAAGAGTGTCTTAATGACCAGTTGGTTCCATCCGGTGTCGTCAAAATGCTTAACCGGGTAGGGGTTATCCAGCGCTATGGCGCTGAATACGCTTAGCATATTGCTGCGGCAACCCTCGCCCGCACGCCAGACAAACCGCTCGGCGGCCGGTAACAGTGCCAGCGCGCGATACAGCGCACAGGTTTCGCCCTCGTCGGCATAGACGAATAGCGACTCAAAATCCTCGGCAAAACTCGCCTCGCCGACATCCTCGCGGGCGCAGATCAGGGCAACCCGCAGCAGTTCTAGCAGGTTCCAGTTTTGTGCTCGCCAGCCGGGCTTGGCGCTCTCGCAAGCGGCCAGCTCAGCCTCGGTTAACCTCAGTGGCACCCGCTTGGCGTGGCGGCTAGCCATTGATATAAGCGCGGAAAAGCGCGAGCGCTCGACGCCGGCGGCCACTTCTCGCTGGGATTTTTGCCAGAAGTCGAGAGCGGCATCGCTAAGGCGTGGCTCAAGCAATTGCGCGAGTGTTGCTGTTGTTTGATCGTTCATAGAAATTCGCTATGTTATTAGAGCGTCGATTATACGGAATCGCCCTAGGGTTATCGAGTTGCTCGGGCGAAGGCGGGCCGCTGTTGCGGCAAGTGGGGCGCGCTCTGTAAAGATTTGTTGCACGCGTATCGACCTTTATTAATGGTAAGCTTGCAACCTACAAGTTGTATTGGAGCAGATTAAAGCATGATTGGTAAGATAATTGGTGGTGTCTTAGGTTTTGTGGTCGGTGGCCCCTTGTTGGCGATGCTGGGTGTGTTTATTGGCCATATGTTTGACAAAGGCTATCGCAACCAAGCCCGTATGGCCTCTCCAGAGCAGCAGGCGATTATCCGTCAGTGCTTTTTTGAGACGACTTTTACCCTGTTAGGGTACCTTGCCAAGGCCGATGGCCGGGTGAGTGAAGATGAAATCGCGCAGACTGAGCAGTTGATGACCCAAATGGGGCTCTCGCCCGATCAGCGCCGGGTGGCCATTAACTTGTTTAAAGAGGGGTCGGCGGCCGATTTTAACCCCGAGGCGACTTACTCACAATTTCGGGCCAAGTGCGGCAATAACCGTAATTTGGTGCAGATGCTGCTGTCGTATCTTGTGAACCTCGCGCTGGCCGACGGTCAGTTTGACGCCAATGAAGAACGGGTTCTGCGTGAAGTGGCTGCGGCGCTGGGTATTAGCGGTTTTGCCTTCGAGCAGCTGCTGCGCATGATTAAAGCGCAACATTCGTTCTCAGCCGGTGGTGGTTATCAATCAGCCGGTGGTGGGCAGTCTCGAGCGGGTGATTTAGACAACGCGTATGCGGCACTCGGGGTCGAGTCCAGCGCCACAGACGCCGAAGTGAAAAAAGCCTACCGAAAATTAATGAGTCAGTACCATCCCGATAAACTGGCAGGTCAGGGTTTACCCGAAGATGCGGTGAAGGCCGCGACTGAACGTGCGCAAGAAATACAGGTGGCCTACGATATAGTTAAAAAATCTCGTCAGTAACGCTTGCTCAAAAGCGGTGAGCGGTTAGTCTTTCCGTTCACCGTTCACCGTTCACCGTTCACCGTTCACCGTTCACCGTTCACCGTTCACCGTTCACCGTTCACCGTCGATATGCTCAATTAAGTCGACCAAATCATCGGCGTGTTCTTCCTCTTTTGCCAGCAGTTCTTCCAAAATTCGGCGTGTGGTCGGGTCTTTTTCGCCGACATAGTTAATCATTTCTCGGTAGCTGCTGATGGCAATGCGCTCGGCCACTAGGTCTTCTTGCAGCATTTCCAGCGTGTCGCCACCGCTGTGATAATCGCTATGGGCACGTTTTGATAGCTCATCGGGATTCATCTCGGGTACGCCGCCGAGTTGCGCAATACGCTCGGCCAACTGGTCGGCGTGCTCTTGCTCCTCTTGGGCGTGCTCCCAGAATTCGGCCGATGCCACTTTGGCGCCGCGGCCATGGGCGGTGTAATAATGCGCTTTATAGCGCAGCACACAGATAAGCTCGGTGGCGAGCGCTTCGTTGAGCAGATCGATAATCTTATCTTTGTCTTGGGTAAAGTCTTCGGTGACCGCCCCGTTCATCATGTGCTTGCGTGCGAGTGCGCGACGGTTGTCCAGATCTTTGATAAATGCACTGTGTGTCATTTGGCTGCCTCTCGGTTGTTTCGTTTTATAAAATCCAATGGCCTATGGCTCAATGGTTAATTGGTTGTGTACTTTTTCGATGTCGGAATGTTTGGTGACCATCGCCTCGGCCAGTTTTAATTGCGCTTCGTTGGCAACGGAGCCCGACAGGGTTACTTCGTTTAAGTAGGTGTCGACATTAATGCCGATACCGTTGAGGTTGGACGAAGCAAGCAGCTCAGTCTTGATTGAGGCGGTGGTCGACATATCCGAAAGGTATTCGGAAAAATTACGACCTTGTTCTTCGTCGGTGTTTTTTGCCAGCGAGTTGTCGATGGTGATCTCATTGGCGACTTTTTCGACGCCTTCTATACCCATGGCGACATTGGTCGCAAGTTCTCGGTCGATCTCGTTGGCAACTGCACCAGTAAGTGTGGCGGTTGAGGCGGTCACTTTGGCGGTAATGTTAAAGGGGTTTAAATGCTCGTTTAACGCAAGTACCGCGCCGAGCCGTCCTTCTACCCAGCCATCGCGAAATGCCTCCTGTTCTGAGTCCCAGCTTTGACCTTGATCTTGGCTAAACTCGGCCCAGTACTCATCGGCACTGGGTTTATCCGCGTAAGCGCTTTTGCCGTTGGCGCCAATGGCCGTTGAAACCGAAAATGCAGTGACTAACGCGACTGAGGTAACGGGGGCAATCATATGATGCAGTGAATGTTTTTCCGGGCTGTTCATGGGTTAACTCCGCTATTAAACCTGCTGTTCGTCGATAACACTGACGGGGTGATTTTTGTGCTTGCTTAACCTTAATGGGTGGGACGTATGCGTAAATCGTGCCAGCAGGGCTGTTGTGCAAAAAAGCGCACTCTTACATATCGCGTAAAAGCCTTCGGGCGCCGTCTTATAAGAGGTGCGCAGCCGGTATGGCCGGCGCTGCTGCTCTGTTGGTCAGAGGGTGCGGTCTCGCTTTACGGCGCTTAACCTGAAATCGCCGTGCCGCAATTTGCAAATTTGTGAAAAATCTACAGATAAAATGCGCTGATATTTTGCAAAGCGCGTTTGAATGGCCGGCGGAGAGGGCTTGCGCGGCCGTTTGGTACGATTTTGTGCGCTGGTACGCTTTTCGCAGCTGATTACGCTTTTGTTTATAGGGCGCGGTGCGGCTATTGGCACTGCAACACCACAAAGGCGAAGGCCAGAGGCGCACAACGAATGACTACATCATTAAAAATCGATCATGAAAAAACGGATGTTAGCGCCAGGTTTGTGGCTAACGGGGCTCGGCTGGCGCTTAAGCTGTTGGCGGTGCTCGCTGTGTTGTACACGCTATATTTTTCGCAAACATTATTGGTGCCCATTTTCGTGGCGGCATTTGTGGCATTGTTTTCGAGTCGATTGGTGCGGTTGCTGGCAGTCGTTTATGTGCCCAAGCCTGTCGGTGCCATACTTGTCATTAGTGCATTAACCGGCGGGCTGGGCTATTTGTTTAGCTTGTTGGTTGAGCCGGCGACACGTTGGCTGCAAGTGATCCCGAGATTAAGCGATAAGCTTGCCAGTGAGATGGGCGAGATGAGTAAGTCGCTGTCGGCGATCAAAGAGAGTGTTATGTCTGGCTCTTCAGGTAATAGTGATTCGATAGAAAGTGCCGTCGACTCGACGCTGCACTCTGCGGTGTCGGTATTAGCGGAAACAACCGCGTCTTTTGCCATCCAGGTAGGCGCGGTGGTGGTTATCACATACTTCTTTTTGGTGTTTGGCGAGGAGCTAATGCGCCATGTGGTAAAAGCTCGCCAAACTTTTAGCGCTAAAAAGTCCACAGTCGTGGTGTTTCAGGCTGTTCAGAATGATATCTCGCATTATGTGTTGGTGATCTCTCTTATTAATGTCGGCTTGGGGTTGGCGACCGCGGGTGCGATGCATTTACTGGGGGTGGAGGATGCGCTTTTGTGGGGGGCGCTGGCTACCATTTTAAATTTTGCGCCTTATGTAGGGCCCATGTTGTTGGCGGTCATCCTTACGGGGGTTGGCTTTATGGAGTTTTCCAGTTGGGGCAGTATCGTTTTAGTACCGGGTGCCTTTTTGGTTTTAAATTTTATTGAATGTCAATTTGTAACGCCAACCTTGTTAGGGCAGCGCTTTAATATGAACCCGCTGCTGGTGGTACTTTGGATGTTTGCCTGGGGTTGGCTGTGGGGCGCGGTAGGGATGCTTATAGCGATACCGCTGTTGGTTTGTGGCCGTATTTTGGCGACCCACCTAGACCTTATGGGGCGCTGGGTAGGTGTGTTGGATGGTGGTTACGAAGACGATGGCATTGCCGCGACCGAACATCATGAGGCGCCTTCAGAGTCTTAATCGCTAACGCAAAAGATCTTCAGGTTATATGTAAAAGCTGCGTCGTTACGTGCAGATGTTGCAATAAAAAAGGGGCCAAATTGTTTTTTCCCCGGTTTAGTTTCTTGCGGTTGCTCTGCAGCCCAGTAAAGGCAGGGTTTTTAAGAGTTGGCACGACGCTTGAAGTATAAACCGTGAAAGCCGCCAAAACTTAACAGTTGCAAATGGCGGCGTTAACAGCAAAGGAGAATGGCTATGTTAGGTTACGCAATTTTATTTTTTGTTATCGCACTGATTGCAGCAGTATTTGGTTTTGGCGGTATTGCTGGTGCAGCGACGGGCATTGCACAAATCTTGTTTGTCGTATTTTTGGTGCTGTTTATCTTGTCGCTTATTTTTGGTCGCCGCCGGCCTTAACAGTCGGTACTGTACCGGCTAGCGTAAAAGGCAAGAAAAGAGATGTAGCTTAAGTGTATTTGACAGTACTGAGCCCCTGCACAATAGTTAAAGGGGCTCCTACTACCTACATCAATCGGGAAGACCATTATTGAGAGGAATTTAACAATGGCTACACAATCAGGTAAATCGCAGAAAGCTGGAACCACAACCAACGCAGAAGGAGTAACCATGTCTGAAGCAATGGACCAAGTTAAACAAGCGACCTCGAGTGTTTATGATGCTGTAGGCTCCATCGGTGCAGCCGGTGCCGCAGGCGCACGCTTAAAAGCAGAGGAAGGAAAAATTCGAGCCCGTGAGTACGGTGACCGCGCTGAGGACTTTGTGCGTGAGCGCCCACTGGTGACCGTTGGGGTTGCTTTTGCTGCGGGCTGGTTAGTCTCTCGTTTACTGAAATCTTCTAACAGAGATTAATCCTAAGTGGCGCCTGAAAGCGTTAAAGATGAGAGCGGGGCGAGTAAGCCCCGCTCAGTCGATCCTGAGTTAGAAGCAGAGGCGTCGTCCGGGCAGAAAAGCCGTGGACCCGCTGACCGAATCGCGGAAGAGTTTCACCAAGCAGTTGTTATTGGTGAAGAGTTAATTGGCTGCTTAAAGAGCTATTCTGAGCTGTTGGGCTTAGAGCTGCTTTTGGCCTTTAAGAGCTTTTTTGCTCTTTTGGGTAGCTGGCTTTTATTGCTGCCGGCGTTATTACTGACCTGGTTGTCGTTGTCAGCACTGCTCGCATGGACAGGCTACAGTCTGAGTGGAATGCCGATAGTCGGGTTTGCGGTACTTTTTGTTATGCAGTTACTGTTGTCTTTGACACTGTGGTTTAGTGTTAAGCGCTATCGTCGTCGGATGACAATGTCTGAATCGCGCCGTCAATTTAAGACTATTATGCAGGGGGTTCGCAATGAGCTTGACCGGTCGGGTAAAGCAAAAGAGTCAGGAGCTAAGCCGCCAGAGGGCGATCTTGGGTAGCAAGCTTGATGTCGATTATGGCGGTTTTGACCGCCGCTCCTTATTTTGGGGCGCCGTTGCTGCTGCTGCGGTGGCGGGCGTCTTGTCCGAGCGTATAGCGCCGGATAAAAACTTACCCCTTAAAGCGTTGCGCTACGGCAGTTTATCGATGCGTTTATTTGGGTGATTGGCTGCGGCTGCTCGCCTGAGGTGTCTTAGCCAGAGGGCGATATTGTTTTTTGCGCACTTTTGGCGTTGTCTTTTGGGGGTAAGTTAGCAGCGTATCTCAACTCAATCGTAGTCATTAGGCGTGATACCTTTCTTACGTAAGCAATCCCTAATCGCTCCTCTTGCGTCAATTTTGAAACAAGAAGAGCGATAGGATGTTTAGGCCCTGGCGCTGTCGCGACGGCGTTTTTTCCAGATGACCCGAAGGCGCTGAGTTAAGCTGCGAGGCTTTTGGGGTTGGCTGTTGTGGTTGTGCCGCGAAAGGTTATCGGCCTCGAGCGAGTCAACACCACTAAGTCCTGCCAAGTAAGTTAAGGTCTTGCCGCTAGGGGCGCTAAGGGGAGAGTTGTTCATCGTATACCTCGTTAAAACCAATCGTAGTCATGTTGTTGACGCTTGTCTGATTGGAACCTGAGCAACGTTTATGCCATGCTTGCCCATTAAATTCTCTTTGGCGGGCACCCGGCTCCTGTGGGCTGAGGCGTAAAGGCGTTAATATGCGCCCATTTCGGGTGCAAATAAGTGCGCATATTTTGCAAAAAGGTGTAGCATTATCGCCCTGAGTAAGACTGGATTAAAGAAACGAGGAAGACGGCGTGGCGCAAATTTTACTGGTTGATGACGATTTAGGGTTTTTAGAGGCGACTACCGAGCTGTTAGAGTTACTTCAGCACACCGTGGTGTCAGCCAGTACGGTCGAGCAGGCGCAACGGGCCGCCTCGGGACGATCTTTTGATCATGTAATACTCGACCTGATTATGCCTGATGGCAGCGGCCTGCATGTGCTGGACTCTATTAAAAACCGTGATCAAACCCAGGTTACTCTAGTAACCGGGCACCCCTCGGTAAAATCTATCGTTAAAGATCTGTACGGCCCCAATATCTCGTATTTGATTAAACCTATTGATCTGGCTCAGTTGCAATCGCTGTTTGAAGCCGATGATGATGTCGGTGAAGCCGATGCCGCTTTGCATTTTGGTCATTTGGTGGGCGAGTCGGCGCCTATGCAAAAGCTGTATCAGATGATTGAGCGCGTTTCTCAGACTAAGGCGAATGTCTTGCTGATGGGGGAGAGTGGCGTGGGTAAAGAGGTGGTAGCGTCAGCTATTCATGCGGCGAGTAAGCCCAAGGGCGCGTTCGTCCCTGCAAACTGTGGCGCGTTTGCCCGGGACTTAATCAGCAGTGAGCTGTTTGGCCACGAGAAGGGCGCTTTTACGGGTGCCACTCACCGCAAAGCCGGGGTGTTTGAGCTGGCCCACGAGGGGACCTTGTTTTTGGACGAGGTTACCGAGATGCCAATCGATCAGCAGCCCAACCTGTTACGAGTGCTGGAGACCCATAAAGTCACTCGGTTGGGCGCTACCAGTGCAATTGATGTCGATTGCCGAGTGGTATCGGCTACCAACCGCAGCGAAATGGATATAGCGGAGCAAGGGTGCTTACGGGAGGATTTGTACTTTCGTTTGGCTGTGTTCCCGATACATATTCCGCCTTTGCGTCAGCGACCCGATGATATTCCGATGTTGATCGAGTTCTTCTTGGCGGGCTTTAACCGACAGTATAAAGCGAGTATTGCGATCGACCCTAAAGATCTGGCGCGGCTGCAGGCGTACGACTGGCCAGGCAATGTGCGTGAGTTGCGCCACGCGGTGCATCGCGCTTTTATTATGGCCGATCCTGAGACTCAGATGCTGGTGTTGCCAGATGACTTGTCGTCGCCTTTCTCTAAAGTTGGCGATAACAAAAATGCTGGTATTACGGTCGGTAAAACGGTCGAAGATGTTGAGCGTGAGTTGATTGAGTCGACCTTGGAGCACTTGGGCGGTGACAAGAAAAAAGCGGCCGAGATGCTGGGTGTTAGTTTAAAGACTCTCTACAACCGGTTGAACAGCTACTCCGAGCAGTAGCTCGGACTGAGATGGTCAGCGGTAAGTTTTGGTTTAATTCACTTTTTAAAATATGCAAGGATTTGTATGAGTAGCGACACGCAGCGGTTGCTTCACGATGTGCGAAACCCACTTAATAACATTTCGGTAAATGCCGAACTCGGCAAGCTAACACTAGAGCGGACCGGCGATACCGACAAAGCAACGGCTATTTTTGAACGGATTTTGCAGGAGTGCCGACGCTGCGATACTGTGCTGTCGGAGCTTCGTGATCAGCTGTCTCACGAGCAGTCAGCTAATGGCACTGATGCAGGAGATAACGCTTGATCGGATTTTTTCGCAAAGGTAAGAAATTACCAGGTCGCTCTTGGTTGTTTGTACTCTTGGCGCTGGTGGCATTTTTTATTATTAGCATGAGTACTGCCTATCGCTCCATTGGTGTAATGCACGAAAACAGCCAAGGGGTTACTAATACTCTAGAAGTGTTGGCTCTTATCAAAGAGCTAAAAACAGAGCTGGTGAATGCCGAGAGTGGTCAGCGCGGTTATTTATTGACTAGCGACGGCCAATACCTGCAACCCTACCATGACGCGCTCGCAAAAACCGACGAGTTACTCGCATCGCTTTCGGGGGCCTCCACGGAGCTACCCGTGCAGCAAACACGTTTTAAACGCGTGTTTGAGCTAACTAATCAAAAAATTGATGAGATGCAAGAGACGGTCTCGCTGGTGCATGCCGGTGAGCGTGAGCAAGCCATGAATCGTGTTCGCTCGGATGTGGGGGCTCGTTTGATGCGCCAACTCAGTGAGCTGCTTGATGATATGGAAGCCGATGAGCTGATGTTGCTGTATAAAAATCGCTACGAATCGCAAGAAGATCGTCAGTTTATTTTGCAGTCGTTATTTGCTACCAATATTTTAGGGTTGCTGCTGTCGTTGGTGATTTTTCTGGCGGTGTATCGCAGTTCGCGGCGCGTGAGTGCGCTTTACGCACAGATTGAACAAGCCAATAGCGAGCTAGAAGAGAAAGTTGAAGAACGCACCTATGCCCTGCAGCAGTACTCCGATGAATTGCAGCGCAGCAATCGCGAGCTAGAAGAGTTTGCGTTTGTGGCCTCGCACGATTTGCAAGAACCGCTGCGCAAAATTCGGGCCTTTGGTGATCGCCTGCTTAAGAAATACAGTGAGGCGCTGGGGGACACCGGCGCCGACTATATCGCCAGAATGCACGCCGCGTCCGAACGCATGTCGCACCTTATTGATGACTTGTTGAGCTTTTCGCGGGTGACCACGCAGCAAAAACCGTTTGAACCGGTTGCCCTCAATGATGTGATGAAGGGGGTGCAAGAAGATCTGGAGTATGCCATCGAAGATTCCGGGGCGACAATTGAGGCGCGTGATCTGCCACAGATTGACGCCGACCCCTCGCAAATGGGCCAAGTGTTTATGAACTTGATAGGCAATAGCCTTAAGTTCCGACGCCCGGACACGGTCCCTGTGATTAAAGTCTATAGTGAGCCGGTAGCGGCAGAAGATGTACCAGAGGACGAAGGTGAGGAGACTCGTGAATGGATTCGCTTAGTGTTTAGCGATAACGGTATTGGGTTTGACACCCAATACAATGATCGGGTGTTTAACTTGTTTCAACGTTTGCATGGCCGCAATGAATACGCTGGCACGGGTATTGGATTGGCGCTTTGCCGAAAAATCGTCGAGCGCCATGGCGGCAGTATTATTGCCGAGAGTGAAGTCGGTGTCGGAACCCAATTTATTATTATTATGCCAACCACTCAGTTCGAGCTGGCAACGATAGAGGAATAACCTTCCATGAATGTAGAAAAGAAGCCGTTAATCATCCTGATGGCTGATGATGATGCTGATGACCGACTGCTGGCCGAAGAGGCGATGGTAGAAAGTCGTGTCCTCAATGAGCTGCATTTCGCCGAGGATGGAGTCGAGCTATTAGAGTACCTAAAAGGTGATGGAAAGTTTGCCGATCGCAGTGCTTATCCTTTGCCAGGTTTAATTTTGCTCGATTTAAATATGCCGAAAAAAGACGGCCGCGAGGCCTTGGCGGAAATCAAAGGCGATCCGGCTTTACGGCGTATTCCGGTAGTGATTTTAACCACCTCAAAAGCGGAAGAGGATATGATTAAAGGCTACGATCTGGGCGCCGCGTCGTATATCTCTAAGCCAGTAACGTTTGATGCTTTGGTAGATCTGATGCGCACCTTAGGTAAGTACTGGGTAGAATTTGTCGAGTTACCGTAACTTTTTATGCAAGACGTAAAGCTATTAATCGTCGATGACGATGAAGATGACTTTTTACTCGCCCGCGACCTGCTGGATGAAATAACAACGGGGCCCAATCAAGTGGATTGGGCTCCTAGTTACGAAGCCGGTAGAGAGCAGTTGTGCAGCAATGTGCACGATTTGTGTCTTATGGACTATAGCTTAGGTGCCCGCGACGGCATTGAGCTGCTAGGCGAGGCGCAGTCGCTGGGCTTTACCGGGCCGATTATTCTACTGACCGGTATGCACCAGGGCGAGGTGGATATGCAGGCGTTGCAGGCCGGCGCGGTAGATTATCTGGTAAAAGCCAGTCTCAGTGCCGAGCAGCTTGCCCGAGCCATTCGCTACGCGTTGGCGCGGCGCGAAATGGAGCGAGAGCGAGTCGAGCGCTTAAAAGCCGAATCCGAAAACCGCTCAAAAAGTGAATTTTTAGCCCACCTCAGTCATGAACTACGCACGCCGTTATCAGCAATTCTCGGGTTTACGGAGCTGTTGCTTAACACCAACAAAGATGTGGAGTCTGCCGGTCATTTACGGGTGGTGCATCGCAATGGTAAGCACTTGTTGGGCTTACTGAATGATATTCTCGATTTATCTAAAATTGAAGCGGGCAAGCTTGAGCTTGAGCCCCAGCAAGTTTATTTGTCGTCGTTTTTAACCGACATCTATTTTTTAATGCGCGGCGCTGCCGTGGATAAAAACCTTGAGTTGTTGATGGAAACCCCGACGCCGCTGCCGCGCCGGATTGTTACTGACCCGACCCGCTTGCGCCAAGTGCTGTTAAATTTAATCGGTAACGCCATTAAATTTACCGATCATGGCCGCGTTATTGTTCGGGTTGAAATGGTGGCGGTTGAGGGAGCTGAGCAACTTCACTTCTGGGTGGTCGACTCTGGTGTGGGTATTACGCCTGAGTCCCAGGCGGCAATATTCCAGCCGTTTGTCCAAGCCAAAGACTCTTACTCGCAGTCTCAGGCGGGTACCGGGTTGGGGCTGGCCATTAGTCGCCAGTTGGTCGAGCGCCTGGGTGGTGCTATCGATGTCACCAGCACGCCGGGCGAGGGCAGCACCTTTAGCTTCCATATCGGTGTGGGTGAAGTGCCGGACGAAGACCGCGAGATGTTCTCTCTTGAGGTGGACAACGAGCGCGGGCCGTTAAGCGAGGTGCCGCGGCTTAGCGGTCGTGTCTTGGTGGTGGATGACCTGCGGGATATCCGAATGTTGATTGGCCACTTCGTTAAAATGACGGGGGTCGAGGTCAATTACGCTCAGAACGGCGCTGAGGCCATAGAGCGGATTAAGTCCAATAAACAACAGGGAAAGCCCTACGACCTGGTGCTGATGGATATTCATATGCCCGTGATGGGCGGACATGAAGCGGCCCAAACCCTGAGAGAAGTTGACCCTACAACGCCGCTTATCGCCTTAACCGCTGCCCATATGAAAGGCGATATGGATGCCTGTTTGGCGTCGGGTTTTAATGCTTATTTAAGTAAACCAGTCGATCAGGCGCAATTGCACATCTTGTTGTTGCGCCATCTGCGCGCCGAGGCCGCCAGCGCAATACATGGCCCGGAGGCCGAAGCGGCTGACGCTCAAGCTTCAGAGCAGCCTGTTATTATGGTGGTCGAGGACAACCCTGATGCATTGCTGGCCACCAGCAGTTTGCTGGAGCTGCTGCAGTGGCGAGTGCTGGGCGCGAACGACGGGGCCGAAGCTTTATCTTTGCTGGTGAGCGAGTCGCCCAGTATTATTTTGCTGGATGCCAACCTGCCGGATATGGATGGTTATCAGCTGGCGCAGCAATGCCGGGCGTTAGTGCCTGATGCCCGGCTGATTTTGGCCAGCGGTGATCCCTTGGACGAGGCGCGTGCCAAGCAGTGCGGTATTGAAGCGGGCCTGTTAAAGCCATTGTCGCTGGCGGCATTGGAGCGAGTGCTTGGTTAAGCGCGCAGAGCATTTGTTTGCTATTAACGGGGAGTGTGCTAAAACCTAATAGCAGCTGATGGCATCGGAGGCCGAGGCGTTAGTGCCTGTAGCCTTGGCCGCTGGTGATGATTGCTTTTGTAAGCTACCAGATGTTGCGTGTAAAAGTTGCAAGAAAAGCCTTTTTAAAGAGTTAGAGTCGCGTTGCAGGCCACTAATACGGTCTTATTAAAAGTTGGCACGGTTCACGCATAAGGTAAAACACGTAACGCCAGACATAGGTTGTAAATAACAGTCTTATGTTGGGTGCGAAGAAAAAACAGCCAATACCAAGGAGCAAAAAATGAAAGCAATTAAACAATTACTGTTAATGATGATGATCACTGTCCCTCTTATGGCGTGCGATACCAATGATGGCCCTGTCGAGGAAATGGGCGAAAGCATGGATAACGCGGCCGAAGAAACCAAAGATGCAATGGGTGATGCGGCTGATGACGTCGGTGACGGCATGGAAGACGCTTGTGAAGAAGTCTCTGGCGAGAATTGCTAATCTTGCCATTGTGGGTATTGCTTAAGTAATACCAAGTAGTACTAAAACGGTGGCGTACTTTAGAGTACGCCACCGTTTTTTATTGTGTGACCTGACGGTGCACAGTCTATACGCCTAACTGTAATCAAAGAGAACCTTGCTATGAACCCTTCTCGTTGCGTCGGATGGCGCCTAATCTTAGCGTTTTTATTGCTTGCTTGTGTCAGTCAAGTCGCGGTAGCTATGCCGGGGTTTAGTCTTGATTTGGGTGAGGGGTCCTCTTCGAGCTCAGAATCCTCAAGCGCGAGTTCGGCGTCAAGCGATTGCGAAGGCGACTCGTGTGAAGAAAGCGCGAGCAAGTCCCACTCGTTGGCGGTGGATGTCAACCAGGTGATTAATGTCGACGAGGTAACCGAAAGCTGGGAGAGCGGAGTAGAAGGGGCTTTGGATGCTCTCGGTATTGAGTCAACGGTCTCTGGCCGCTGGCTGGCGACTGGCTTAATTGTATTTATCGCCGTAACGGTCGTGGTGTTGTTTCAGTGGCTGAATAAAAAGCTGTTTACTCGCCTGCATGCAGCCCGAAAACGTTTTCGCTTTAACCATAACCGGCTGAATTTTTATCAGCGTTTAATCAATATTATTTTCTTTCTGTTTGTGTTTCTGTTTACCGGCTTGGCGATTATGGTTGTGGGGTGGGGTGGTATTGCCGATCTCACCATCAGTAAAACCGTTGTGTCATGGTTTGAAAGCTTGTTTAGCTTCCTGATCGCTCTGATTTTCTCGGTGATTTTATTCGAGCTGATATCAGCCGCCGTGGAACGTTATTTTTACCGCTTGGAAAAGCGCGGAAGCTCGCGGGTTAACACGCTAGTACCCATTGCGCGCAATGTGCTTTACGGGGTGGTTTTAGTCATTTTTGGTATCACTGTTATTGCCGAGCTGGGTATCGATGTAACACCTCTACTGGCCGGTGCCGGTGTTATTGGTGTCGCCGTCGGCTTTGGTGCGCAAGCGCTTATTAAAGATGTGCTAAATGGGTTTATTATTATTGTTGAAGACCTTATCCAGGTAGGTGATGTAGCTTGTGTGGGTAACCGTACGGGCCTGGTTGAGAAGATCACCCTGCGCAAAGTGCAGCTGCGGGATTTGGACGGTCGAGTTTATACCGTACCCTTTAGTGAGATTACAGTGGTTGAGAACTACACCAAGCACTTTAGTTACTATATGTTTAATGTTGGCATCGCCTATCGTGAAAGCCCCGACGAGGTGATTGATGTGTTAAAAAGCATTAGCGCAGAAATGGAAAAAGACGAGGATTTTAAAGAGCTTATTCTAGAGCCATTGGAAGTGCTCGGGGTTGATGCCTTTGCCAATAGCGCCATTATTATTAAAGCGCGCATTAAGACCTTGCCGATCAAACAGTGGGTCGTGGGCCGAGAGTTTAATCGCCGCATGAAGTACGCGTTTGACAAACACGATATCGAAATACCGTTTCCCCATCAGACACTGTACTTTGGTGAAGATAAAGACGGTACTGCGCCGCCTGCGCGCATTATGGTTGAGCGTATGACGGATGCCGACGATGCGTTAGAGGCGAAAGCCGATAACGACGAGGACGCTGCTGCTAACGGCACGGATACGGATGCCAAGCACGCTAAATCGCCCGTATCACAGCGCGGAGCGCAACAGCCGTCTACCGATGATGATTCAGGCGGTGACCAAGGTAGGTAACGTCGGCGAGCTGCAGATGCCGATCATTGAGCCGTGGCTGCAGTGCAGAGTATCCACGGCTCATGCCTGGCGGGTAAGAGCCCGCGCTTAACGGCTAAGACGTTTGGCGAGCTCGCGGTATTTTTCGTTCGCGCTCCAGGCTTGGCCATCGGGAAGCCGGTAGAGGGCTAAGCCTTCATCACTGTAATCGACCCCGACCCCTGGGGTGGTGTTCATTTGGTAGTGGCCGTCGACGACAATGGCGGGGTTGCGGAACACGCCTTCGTGAACACTGCGGTCGGGCTCTTCGACAAACTCTAAAATGTCGGGTGTACCGCCAGCGTTTGTGTGGCCAAACAGCGCGTGCTGCAGGGCTTGTACATTGCGCATACCCTCACACAAGCCGATGCCGCCAGTGTGGGGGCAAATCCGCACATCGCGGCCTTGGCGGCGCGCCTGTTGGGCGAGCAATAAAATTGCAAGGTTATCAGCGATGCCTGCCACTCGAGAGTAATCCATCTGAATGACCTCAATGGCGCAGGTCTGTTCGTGCTCAAAACGTCCAAGGTTGGCAAATAACAGGTCTTTAAAAACCACTGGTGACGCACCTTGCTCGCCGGTCGATAATGGTATGTTTAAGCTGGGCTCATAATCGGTAAAGGCCAATTGCAGAGCATGCTGAATAGCTAAATGTGCCATGGCACTGTGTGGGGTTGTGGGCTCTTCAAACCAGACGATTTTATAGTCCGGGTTGAGACGGTACAGCTCTTTTGCGAGATGCCCGATAAACACGACGGCAGAGCGTGTATCAAACACTTGGTTGCTGTCCACCGCAATTTGCAGTGGGTGGTGCCGGCGGTCATACGCGGCAATGGTTTGAAACACTGCTTGCAATCGCACCAGATCGTCGTCGGCGGCTTGCCGGGCCAACTGGTCAAGCTCGGTACGGCTGGGGGCTTTTGCGTGCTCGTTAAGCTTAAGGCGACGCTCGGCAAAGCTGGCGCCCACCTTAATTTTAATTTGTGGCCATCGGCGATCAATCATCAGCCGGGTTTGCGTTTGCAGCTCGTCGATACTAATACCACTCCAGCCCGCGGTGTTGTAGGCGAGCAAGCCACGTTGATACACCCGCTTGATACGCTCTGCAAGGCCCGTTTGAGCGTCTTGGAGCAAGGCGAGTGCTTCGGCTGGTGCCAGCACATCGCTGATGTGCTCAAAGTCGATACAGGCAATCAGTTGCTCCGGGGTCATCTCGGCGAGCACATGCCATGCGGGCTTTTGTTGCTGCTTTGCGAGCAGATCCCACAGCGCGTTAATAACGGCACCAATGGCCATACGAGACATGCCCACCGCGCCCAGCCAGCCGTAATCGGAGTCTTGCAGCATCGATTGGCACAGGCGGCCAAAGTTTGTGCCCTCGTGTAACGTGTCGATTCGCACCGGGGTATTAGCGTCAAGCAAGAAGCGTGTTGCAAACTGCTCGGTTAAATCGCACATCTCCTTAAGGCCGTGACCGTTGGTGAAGATAATACTGCTGCCGCTTAGTTGGGCATCGTTAGTACCAAGCTGTAGATAAACATTGGCGTACGTGGGGCCACCCTGAGCGATATTGCGGGCATCGCCGCCAAATCCCGTCGGGGGCGCGGCAACTGGCGTGACTTTTACGGACTCGATGGTGATCATGGGGACGAGTCTCCTATTGCTGGTATATAAATACGTGTGTGGGCGCTACTATGCGCTATTAGCATAAGCGTTTATCTTAGCATTGTACGGCGGCTAGTAGTGTCGTGGTTCAGTGTTTGTGTGCAAGAGGTGGCGTTGAGGGATAATTTCCAGGAGACGGTTTGATGTTACAAAATGCGCTGATCTATTTGTGTGCAGCTATTATCGCGGTGCCAATTGCCAAGCGGTTGGGGCTTGGTTCGGTGCTGGGGTATTTATTTGCCGGCGTTATTATAGGCCCTTACGCACTAAGCTTGGTGGGTGATCAGACCGACGTCATGCATGTGGCCGAGTTCGGCATTATTATGATGCTGTTTTTGATCGGCCTCGAGCTGCAACCGGCGCGATTGTGGGCACTGCGCCGACCGATTCTTGGCTTGGGTGGCCTTCAGGTTGTGCTCACGGCGGCCCTGTTAACCTTAATCATCGTCGCGGTGAGCGATCTCGCCTGGAAGTCCGCTCTCGCCATCGGCTTGGCGTTAGCGTTGTCGTCGACAGCCATTGTATTGCAGTCGCTCACCGAGCGGGGGCTGTTAAAAACCCCTGCCGGCTCCAATAGTTTTTCGGTACTGCTGTTTCAGGACATCGCTATTATTCCGATTCTGGCGTTATTGCCTTTACTTAGCAGCGGTAGTGGCAGTCCTGATGCGGTTACCCCCGATGCCAATTTTATTGCGAGCTTATCGGCGCCGATGCAGGTGCTGGTTAGCATTGCGACCATTGCAGTGGTGATTTTGGCCGGGCGCTTTTTGGCCGCACCCGTGTTCCGATTATTAGCTGAGACAGATACGCGTGAAATCTTTACCGCCTTTGCGCTATTGATTGTCGTTGCCATAACCGTATTGATGCAGGCCGTGGGGCTTTCGCCTGCGCTCGGAGCTTTTATTGCCGGTGTGGTGCTGGCTGACTGTGAGTATCGTCACGAGATCGAGGTCGATATCGAGCCCTTTAAAGGGCTGTTGTTGGGGTTATTTTTTATTACCGTCGGCGCCAGTGTGAATTTTGATGTGCTACTTGATAAGCCCATCGTGATCGCGCTGGCCGTTGTTGGCCTGATTACACTTAAAGCGAGCGTACTGATGTTTCTGGCGCTTATTTTTAAGATGGGCGTTAAGCGCGGTCTGTTGTTTTCATTGGCCTTAGCGCAAGGCGGTGAGTTTGCCTTTGTAATTGTCTCGGCCGCGGGTGAGATGACTGTTTTTAGTGACGAGGTTGGACAACTTATTACGGTGATAGTCGCGCTGTCGATGCTGGTTTCACCACTGCTGCTGGTCGCGTATGAGGTGTTTTTTAGCCGAACCGGACAAAATAAACCTGAGCCGGAGGCGGATGCCGATATTGCGCCTACCGATCATGTAATTATCGCCGGATACGGCCGCTTTGGGCAGATTGTCGGACGTTTGCTTAGCGCGCAGGGCTACCGCATGACGATTTTGGATCATAGTCCGGGGCAGGTAGAGTTGGTACGTCGCTTTGGCAACCAAGTGTATTATGGTGATGCGTCGCGCGCGGACTTGTTGCGTGCCGCTGGTGGCGACGAAGCCGCAATACTGGTGGTGGCGGTCGATGAGCCCGACCGGGCAATGCGCATTGTGACGACGGCGCAAAAGCACTTTCCCAATTTAAAAATACTGGTGCGGGCCATTGACCGACGGCACGCTTACCAGCTTATTGCCGCTGATGTGGCAGGGCTGCGGCGCGAGACATTTCACTCGGCCTTGATGCTTGGCGTTGATGCGCTCAAGGCTTTGGGGCAGCCAGAGCAGGCGGCCGAGCGAGCGGGGCAATTGTTTGAAGAGCACGATGAAAAATCATTGCGCAAACTGGCTAAGCTGTGGGGCGACGATAAAAGCTACGGCCGCGCCATTCGCAAAAATCTTGATGAGCTACGCCGGGTTCTGCAGGACGATGCCGGCACGACGCAAGCCGAAGACGTGGCCTTTAACGATAAACGTAAGCGCTAAAACATTATTACTGCGCACCGATCAAAAGAGTTTGGAGAAGTTTTTGTCGTTAATTTGTAGAGGCAGTTGGTTGGTCAGTATAGCGCTGAGTTTAAGCGTTACCGCTCAGGCACAGGTGCTTGAGCGCTTGGCGGAAAAGAGTATTGAGGCGCCGCCGGTCGTCCCTAGTCTAACAGGGATAGCGCAGGCGGGTTTTGTCTATGAGCCGGTGTTCAATAGCCGTATGTATTTAGTTGAGGCCGGAGTGGGCAATCCCGAGACCGTCATTCTGGTGCACGGTTTAGGGCAAAATGGTTATCGCGATTGGCGCAATGTTATTCCCGCACTGGCGCAGCGTTACCATGTGTTGGCGATGGATTTGCCCGGGTTTGCGTTATCGCAAAAACCTAAAGGGCGTTATTCGCCCACGCAATATGCGCGCGTACTACAGTGGTTAGTGAGTCAAAACGGGCATGAGCGCATTTATTTAGTGGGCCACTCCATGGGCGGCGCGGTTGCCTTACGTTATGCGGCGAGCTTTCCCGATACCTTGCACCGCGTGGCGCTGGTCAGTGTTGCTGGTGTTTTGCAACGCACGGCTTTTTTATCACACTCCAGTGCATTGCCAATCAGCAGCGGCACCGCACCTTATATTGATTCGTTGCCCGCCTCTGTCAAAGAGATGGCAGGCGATCAGTTGCGTCAGTGGAGCAGCCAAGTGCTAAGCTTTGCCGAAAGCCTGCCCGACCCTATAAAAATATTGCGCGCTAGCGATACCGCTTGGTCGACCCTGTTAGACGATCAGCCCAACGCAAACGCCGCACTTGCTTTAATTGGTGAAGATTTTACGCATGCTTTTGCGCAGGTAAGTGTGCCGGCCTTAATTGTTTGGGGCGATCAAGACCCTGTGGCGCCACCGCGAACAGGCGTTTTGCTGGCGGGGCAACTACCTCAAGCTCGGCGAGTGGTTCTTCGCAATACCGGGCATGTGCCTATGGCGCAGCCCGATACGTTCAACCCGCTATTGCTCGATTTTTTTGCCGGCAGCACAGTAGCTTCAGAGCCGACTACCTCCTCCTTGCAAAACGGCGATTTGGTGTGTCGCAATCAGCGCGATCAATATTACACGGGCGTTTTTACCGCCATTGACTTGCGCGAATGCGATGGCGCGGTACTAGAAGATGTACAAGCCGAATCGATTGTTGTGACAGACTCTGAGGTGGAGCTGCGCAATGTGAATGTATTGTCGCCACACGTTGCGCTGCAGGTTAATCAGTCTCGCGTGACTATGACCAATGGCCAGTTAATTGGCCGTAACGGCATCGTTGCGCACAACAGTGAGCTGGACCTTGCAGGGGTAACCGTGCGCGGCTCGGAATCTGCGATAAGCGCTACCGGGCCCTCCACCTTTATTTTTTCGGTTAGTAATATTCGCGGGCCGACAGTCAACCGTACTGTGCACGGAGTCTATGAGCTGGGAAAAAAATAGAACCCTCCTTGTAAAGAAGCAATTGGGGCTGGCTAGAAAGTACTTTCTGGCCAGCCCCAATTTTATGACCTACCTGAGTCACGACCAACATAAGCAGAGCGCGTAAAAATGCGGCTTTGTGCGGTAGCCGCGCCTTGCTTAAAGTCGGCCCCCCCCCTCGACAAATAAAATTCCGCTTGCCGAACGCTGAGCTTGTCAATGAATAAAGTTTTGTGTACTTTGTGTAAACGGTTACATTGATTTACACTGCTTAACGCTCATCGAGCCTGAATACCGGTGTTTTTAAGTAAAAATGTTTTTATATTTGATGTAATCGATTACATTTTTTGTTGGTGAGAGTGGCGGAGTCAGCACTGCTTTTAGGCTCGTATGGGCAAAAATAAAAATTCTGAGTTGTGATAATAACGATTAAGAGGTGGTATGCGATGCAAAAACGCACTTTATACGTGGCCGTAATGGCGGCAATGCTGGCCGGCTGTGGTGGCGGTGGTCAGCAGGGCGAGAGCTTTTCGGCGCCAGAGCAAGGTTTTTACGACCCTTCAGCGGTTACGCCAGACCCAGATGTTGACCCTGAAGCGCCGGTGCCGCCTGCCGATGCGCAAGTACTAACCGTTGCCGACCAACAGCTATTAGACGCTACGGGTAAACCGCTGATGTTGCGCGGTATTAACTTGCAGTATGGCGACAACCCCGAGGCTCGGTTATCCGCTGTGGCCCCGATTGGCGAAACTCAGGCAAATGTTGTGCGTCTTCAGTTGCGCCGCGATACCACGGCAGCGCAACTGCGCGCGGCGCTGGATGCCATTGTGGCCCAAGGTATGGTGGCAATGCCCATGCTGTGGGAAGAGGACATTACGTGTAGCAACGACGAATCGGTGTTGTTGGCAGACGTTGATGCCCTCTGGTTTAGTGAGTGGTTGCCTGTGTTGGCCGAGGCAAAGTACCAATCGTACCTGATGATTAATATCGCCAATGAGTGGGGCCCGAGCAACATTTTTGCCGCTGATTCTGGTGAGTATGCCGATTGGGTGTCAACTTATGAAAGTCTGATTACCGGTTTTCGCGACGCTGGTTTTAATGTTCCTTTGGTTATCGATGCGCCCGGATGTGGCCAGGATTACTACGCCTTTTTGGGTGGTCGTGCCGAGCAGCTAATGGCCCACGATCCGGCCAACAATATTCTATTTTCGGCCCACGCCTACCACAGCACTTGGGATACCCGCGACGAAATATCACAGGCTATGCAAGCGCTGCAAACGGCTGGATTACCCGCCATCGTGGGTGAGTTTGGTGGCTCAGGCTTTCAGGCTCCTAACGTGGTTCCACATCAGCAGTTAATGCAGCTGGCTGAGGGTGACGGTGCGCTGGCATTCGATTTGCCGTGGGCCGATTCGCAAAGCGACAAGGTGCTTTGGCGCGCTGTGCTGCCCGAGGCGGTGGACATTAGTGACAAACAAATATCCGTTGATATTTATGTGTCTGAAGATTATGTCAATGATGGTCAGACTCTGATTAAGCTTTTTGTGAAAGATGCGGCCAACTGGGCTTACGCTTCGTTTAAAGAGCTGACGGTTGGCGAGTTAACCCCAGGGCAGTGGAATACCGTTAGTGCCGACATAGGTGATGGCTCGGCAATGCCTTTTGTGGCCGATAATTTTGACATTACACAAGTGGACAAAATAGGGGTGGAGATTGCCGCTAATGACAAATCCGGTACGGTTATGGGCCCCATATATTTTGATAATTACACGATAAAAAGTGCCGCTTCTGGTGCGGCGGTTGCCGACACTTTTGTGCTCGCCAGTGCGTTAGACAATTGGGAGAGTGATTATCTCGAAGGTCTTGGTGAGTCCGACGTCGTTGTCACCCACGATCAGTATCAAGCCAGCGATGGCGCTATGCTTTTTGATGTCAACTGGCAAACTGACGCCGATAAAATTTTGTGGCGCCGGGTGAACATTGCCGAGGCAATGGATATTTCGGGTATGACAATGCGAGCCAAAGTGTGGGTGCCGCAAAGTTATGTGGATGACGGCAATTTAATTATCAAACTATTTGTTAAAGATACGGCGTGGGCCTATGCCGACTTTGGCTCTTTTAGTGCGTCGGAGTTAAACGGTAATGCTTGGAACACACTGGAGTTTGCCAACATCTCGGTGGGCGATATTGGTTACGCCGCCGACGGTTTTAACTTGTCCGATGTAGATAAGCTTGGTATCGCCTTTGAAGCCAATGGCAAGCCAGCCGCGGTGGCGGGAGCTTTAGCCGTTGATGAATTGGGTGTCTATGGTGTGCGCGACACGCTGTTCAGTGAGCCGTTTGTCGCCAATGCTGAGCATTGGGAGTTTGACTGGGCGGAAGGCTCGCTGACAGAGGCTGCGGTAAAAGCCGAGGGTGTGGTTGGTTTTTCTACCGAGTTATCTGCCGCGCCGTTTGGTTGGGTAGCTTGGTCCTGGAAGGGTAACGGCGGTGATGCGGCCGGCCTTGATATGTCTACCTCGGAAGACAGTGTGGAGCTTACCGAGCGCGGTGAGCAAATTGTTAATGGTCAGTACGGTATTAAAGCAACGGCCAATGCAGCTGACTTCCCTGAATGATAAAACTGAGCGTGTATCGCTCGGTTTTTGTCCTGATGTTAAATAGAGGATAAAAAAATGTTGGGTATTTTAATAAAAAATAAGACAGACCTTCGGGTGAATAAGCTCGCAGCGGTTGTTTCTTTGGCTTGCTGTGGTTTGCTAACAGCCTGTGGCAGTGGCAACGATACGCAAGCCGTCGACTTGGGGGACCCGGTAGATCCAGACCGCTTGCCACTAGGCACTTTCTCTTATCCGATTAATGAGCTCAATTATAACTTTGATGAAACGTATCAGCTCGAGTATTGGGCCGCAAGCAACTGGCAGGGTGAGGCACAAACCGAGCTTTGGTGGGAGCAAGATTACGGCCGTACTGACCCTGCGTCACCGGACGATCAAGGGGCGCTTATTATAACGCCGCTGTGGAGCAGTGCGACCGACCAGCTAGCGGTAAGCACCGATTACGCACAAGATGTGTTAGGGCTGGATGACACCGAGATCGATCAGGTTGATCTGACGTGTGCGTCCATTAGTGCCTATGTCTATATGCCACAAGACTATGTTACTGACGGCAATATGGGATTAAAGCTGTTTGTTCGCGACACTGAGGACCGCTACGCCGATTTTGGCTGGAACAGCGTGGCGAGTTTTACCGGTGATGATTACAACCGTTTGGCGTACCAGGATATTACCGTCGACTCGTTAGGTTATGCCGACGATGGGTTTGATGTCGCCGCAGTGCAGCAAGTGGGCGTTTCGTTTGATGCAAACGGTAAGGCGGTTAATGTGGCCGGTGATATTCGTCTGGATAACGTTCGTGTGACGCCATCGGTGATTCAGGATTGTGTCGCGGGTGAGTTCAGCTTGCAGGATATCGAAGCTAACTACTTTGACGACGCGCTGGAAGTGGACGCGTGGTACGAGTCTGATTTGCAAGGCGCCTTAACGTACGACGTATCTTACGCGGCAGACGCTGGCAATGATGGTGGCGCCATGCGCTTTGCGTTTAATTGGCAAAATGGCTCAGAAGATAAACTTGGTTACGAGCGTGGCTTGTCGTCACCGGTGAACTTAGTGGGTAAAACCCTGCGCGTCGATCTCTACGTGCCAGAAAGCTACATAGCCGAGGGCAATATGGGGTTTCAGCTCTATAGCAAAGATTCGCAGTTTCGCTACGGTAATTTTGGCTGGTCACCTGTGTCGGCGATGTCGCCGGGCTGGAATACCTTAGAGTTTGCCAACATTACTGACTCGCCTCTACCGGGTAGCTATTGGGCCGATGGCTTTGATTTAACCGATATTGCCAGCGTCGGTTTGGAGTTTGTGTCTAACGGTAAGCCTATCGGTGTGGCGGGGGATATCTTGTTGGATAACCTGCGCATTGCCGAGTTGGTGGAAACCGGTGGTAGTGATGCACTGTTAAGCCAGGATTTTACTCTGCCGGAGGCGCTTGACCTGTGGGCGTTTGATTATGGTGAGGGCACCATCACCGAAGACAGTGTTGTGGCTAGCCACAGTACTGACATGGGCGACGGTTCCATGGCGTTGGAGATTAACTGGGGTAGTGGCTCCGACAAGCTAATGTGGTCTCGGTCGGTGGGCGCCGAGCCGCTTGATTTGACGGCAGCGGTGGTGCGGCTCGATTTGTATGTACCGCAATCCTATGTCGATGACGGCAATATGGGCGTTAAAGTATTTACCAAAGATGAAAGTTACGTTTACGGCAGTTTGGGCTGGAACGGTATCGGGGCGTTATCGGGAGACAGCTGGAACACGATCGAAATTGTCGTCACGGAAGATGCCTTTGACTTTACCGGTACCGGCTATGACAGCACCAATGTTTTGTTGCTGGGTTTGGAGTTTGTCGCCAATGGCAAAGCCGCGGATGTGGGCGGGACGTTTTTCATCGACAACGTAGAAATTATTCGTCAGCCGTAACCTACGAGCTTAACTTGATGGGGGCGGCCATACGCCGGCCCTAGAATAAGAATGAACAATGAGGTTCTCAGAAATGTATAGAACTCTTAAAAAAAATCCGATCAGTGTGATTGTCGGTTACGTAGCAGCAGCGGGTGCTGCGGCAATGGCGCTTAGTACGCCTGTGGCGGTGGCGCAAGACAATACCGCGCTAGATCAGGAGCCGTTACTCGAAGAAGTTGTTGTTAAAGGTATTCGTCGCTCGCTGCAAGAGGCGGCGGATATGAAGCGCATGTCGAGCCAGATTATGGACGCCATTAGCGCTGAGGATATGGGTAAATTGCCCGATCAAAATGCGGCCGAATCGCTTAAGCGGGTAACCGGGGTGCAAATTGGCAACCGCAATGGTCAGGGCTCGACGATTCGTATTCGCGGTATGTCGCAAGTAAATATTGAGTTAAACGGTTCGACGTATGTAGGGGCTGGTGTTCGTCCGGGGTTAAGCGGGGCCTCTAATCGCAGTATATCGCTAGAAGATATCCCTTCTGATTTACTTTCGACCATCGAAGTCATTAAGGCGCCTTCGGCCGATATGAACGAAGGCGCGTTAACCGGTACCGTTAACTTAAAAACCCGCCGACCACTGGATTTAGACGATCACTTTATTGGGGGTACCTTTAAAAACACCTATAGCGATGTTGCCGAAGAAGATACGCAAAACTATTCATTGTTTTTGGGTAAAAACTGGGATGACAAATTTGGTGTTATGGTCAGCCTTACCGATAAGGAAAACTTGACCCGAAATGACACGGTCGCCTACCGCAATTGGTCGGCCACACCTTACTTTGGTGCTAACCCCGATGCCTTGGGGTTGACTGAGTTTGTTACTGCCACCGACAGCAGTGGCCAGACTGGGGTGGCAATCTCTCCGCAGCAAATTAATTTAGAACAGCGTGAAGTACGTCAAGATGGCTTTGCCGCCGATATTACTTTGCAGTTTAAGCCGTTGGATGAGCTGGATATTTATCTGCAAGGGGTCAGAACCTCTTACGATGAAACCGTGGCCGCGAGTACCTTATCGCTAGGTCTGTACGACATTAATACCGGCGAGGGTATTGCGTTAAATAGCTTTGAAGACTTGCAGTTTGGCCAGTTTACCCCGGGTACCACAGCGGTCGATAAAGAGGGTAATCCCATGCAGGTCGATGGCGAGGTGACGTTGGTGTCGGGTGGGTTTGAGATTCCCAGCGCCGCTACTGGCGGCGACAGCCATACTGCCGGCGGTCAGGCTGCGGCTCGCGATATTACCAATACCAACATTTCACTGGGTGGGTCTTGGACGGAAAATGTCTGGTCGGTGTCGACTAACTTTAGCTATGGTAAATCCACTTTTGACAGCGACTGGATGAATCAGAGCTTAAAGGGCAGTTATGGCAACATTAACTGCGCGTGGCGCGACCCTCGACCTCTTGACCCGTTTAGTGGTGGGCCGGTCGACTGCGCCGAAAACCTGCGTTTTGGTTATGATATGGCCGCTGGAGATTTAGGTTCTGTTTTTGTTGATCCGACGCTAACCGGGGTTAACCCAAGCATTGCCGACCCCAATGATGGACCCAACGATATTGCCGGTGGGGGTAACTATCTGACTGATCCGTACTCTTATGCGGTAGCCTACACTGGTTTATACGCTGATGAATTTACCTCGCGCAATAACGCCGGGCAGGTAGATTTTAACTGGAACATAGAAGCGGGCCCGATTACCTCGTTGGAGTTTGGCTACCGTGGCGCAGAGCGCATTAACGAGCGTACTGCATCGCGGGGTGTTGCCAGCCATTGGCGTGAAGAGTGTACGCTGGATGCGTATCAACTAAGCCGCAGCGAATGTGAAGCGGCGGGGGCGTTGTTTACCGACGTGCGCATCGGTGCTGAAGATGGTAACTCCTTGTACGTACAGCCGCCAGAGCGTCAGGGACTGGCGGTTATCACCGACGGCAGCTTTATGTCGGGTGTCGACGGCGCGGGGCAGTTTCCCTCTCAGTGGATTAGCGGCAATGCTTTTACTTTTGCCAGCGATCCGGCAGGGCGTTTGAATGAGGTGTGGGGCATGAGTGCTATGTCTGACAAGCTGCAAGACTATCGTATCGAAGAGCAAACCCAGGCGCTTTACCTTAAGGCGAATTTCTCGCTCGCCGATGATATGGTTTACGGTAACGCCGGTGTTCGGGCGGTAGAAACTGATACCACCTCGTATTCATACACCGTGACCGATGATGCCATTTCGCAAGTGTTGTTTGATGACTTGTACGCGCAAAGCGATTATCAGCAACAAAAAATGAATCGCAGCTACACTAACTACTTGCCTAGCTTTAACCTCAACTGGGAGTTTCACGAAAGCTGGCTGTTGCGCTTTGCCGCCAACCGTTCAATGGCACGCCCTGACTTAGGCGCTTTGGTACCGGGGTATACCGTTACCGACGTTAACTCATTAACAGGCACAGTGGGCAATGAGAATTTAGACCCCTGGTTGGTCGATCAAGCTGATCTTTCATTAGAGTGGTACTTTGATGAAGATCAAGCAGGCTTTGCCAGCATGGCGCTATTTTATAAAGACTTCTCCAGCTTTATTACCACTGAAAGTGGCATTATGAGTGAGTGTCGAGCGCGTGGCGAAACGCGCACCTGTAACTTTACTCGCTCTGTAAATGGCGAAGGCGAGTTGTCTGGTGTGGAGTTGGGTTATTCACAGCCACTGCCACTGGGTTTTGGGGTGCAGGCAAACTACACGTATCTAGACAGTGAAACTCCCGAGGGGCTGCCGATTCCGGGTAACTCAGAAAATACCTACAACTTAATTGGCTATTACGAGAACTTTGGGTTCGGGGCGCGTATTGCTTACTTTTGGCAAGATGAAGCGCTTAATACCGCCACAGGCTTTGGTGGGCGACCCGAGTACACCTCGGATCGTGGACAACTGGATGCATCTATTAACTACGACGTAAATGATTATTTGTCGCTGACTTTGTCTGGCAGCAATTTGCTGCAAGAGGGGGAGCGCTCTTACGTGCAAATAGAAGAGCGTTTGCTGTTGGCGCAACAGTTTGATCGTACCATTGCGTTCTCGGTACGCGGTCGGTTTTAACGTTTAATGCTAATGTTTAAAAGCAAGTTTTGCAGGGGGGCGCATTAGCGCTACCCCTGTTTTTTGTCGCGGTTAAAATAATAGCCAGCAGGTATCGCGCGCAAACTTTTCTATAATAAAACACACTATTAAATAGTCTTAATATCAGCAATTAATTCTCTGTTTGATACGTCGTGTGAACGTTATCACTGTTTTGCGACAGCGAGTCGCATAACCTTCATAGCTGTACGATACTGCGCCCCTAAATGTAATCGATTACTTTTGTTTGTTGATGGTCATATAAAAAAACTTGTTTTTTAGAGTCAACAAAGTGTAATCGGTTACTTTTTTTGGTGAGAAAGGATCGGTGTCGATCGTAAGGAGAACTAACAAACGGCCGATTGGCCGCATACATTAACAATAATGAGAGAAGGTATTTCCTATGAAACACAGAGCCTTGCTACTTGCCAGTAGCGTGGGATTAATAGCAAATGCAGGATTAACCTACGCCGCAAGCTGTGATTCGCCAGCGTATGACTCGCAAACTCAATACGTTGGCGGAGAATTAGTTCGCTACAACTCAGCAGAATTTAAAGCCAAATGGTGGATAAAAGACACGCCGCCCGATCGCAACAGCCAGTGGGGCCCTTGGGGCTTTGTCGGGGAGTGTGATGATACCAATCCCATAACCAACAGTGTTATGCCTTTGTCGCAAAGTTACACTCAAGGCAGTATGAATAACCTGGTGTTTACGGTTGAGCCGGATTCCAGCGTGCAAGTGCTTGGTATCGTTGGCGCTAGCGCTGGCTCCGATTACGCCCTTAGCGGTTCACAGTTGTCACTGTACAGCGCTTACCTAGATTCGCTGGCATTGGGTGCTAATACCCTGACCGTCGATTTTAGCGATGGTAACGATGTCGATGTGTCACTGCAGATCGAGCCGGCCGATGCGCCGCAGCCGAGTGTTTCACCTACTTCTATTAGTGTTAATAAAGCTAGTGTGGCCGATGTCACCTTAGCGTTGAATAGTGATGGTGCTGATTTTGCGGCGCTAGCTATTGATGGGCAAACACTGGGCGCATCTGATTACACGCGTAATGCTAACCAGGTGACTTTGTATGCGGCTGCGCTTAGTGCGCTTGATGACGGTTCGCATACGTTAAGCATTGAGTTTACGGATGCCGCTGACATTACGGTGACGATTTCTGTAACGGATGTTGCTGTGACTGATGAGCAGATTTTATTGCCTGAGCAGGCCGACCTGAGCCTAGGTGCAGTGCTCACCGATGGGCAGGTTGATCTACAACACGGCGAAGCGAGTTGGTCGTTTAACGTACCGCAAAGCGGTGAGTATTTAGTGGAGTTTGATGTTAACTCCCCGTATGGCGAAAAAGCCAACACCTTTGTGGTGGGCAACAATGCTCAGCAAGTTACCACGGCAGACGCCGCTACCCAGACCATTGCCATTGAGGCCAATTTAATGGCTGGCACTGAGTCGGTCAGTGTACTTGGCAGCGGTAATAATTGGGGGTATGTTTTTGTCGAGCAAATCCGCATCAATAAACTGGCAACGCCACCACAAGAGCCTGAAATTACACCCTTGCAACAAAGTTTTGTTGTGGGCAGTGGCGATAGCTTGGCCTATAACTTTGATGCTGGAAGTTATAACTTGCAAGGAATTACCGTTGGGACCTCGGTGTTAAGTGAAGGGGTTGATTACACGGTAACTGGGGGTCAAATTACGCTGTTAAACAGCTTTTTGTCGACCCTTAGTGTTGGCGAACAAGCGAGTTTAGAGGCCGAATTTTACGATGCTGAACAAGCCGATTCGATGTTGTTAAGCTTTGTTGTGCACGCCGACAGCGCACCAATCGTAGAGCCCGACTTAAGCCGCGATGAGGCGAATGTCAGTGTCAGTGCGTTGGCACCTGTGACGGTATCACTGAACGAAGGTTCTTTTACTTTTGATGCTTTGATGCATGCGGGAGAAAGCTTAACAGTAGGCGCGGACTATACGTTTAATAATGGCTCGTTAACTTTAACGCAAGACTACCTCGCCACTCTGCCGGTGGGCTCAACCGCCTTAACGGTTGCACTATCCGATGCCGAAGCCGGTACTCGCGAGCTGGGGTTAATTATCAATGTGATCGATTTGCCGGCAACCGCTGACTGCTATGGTGTCGACTCGGTAATTTTGGAAGGCGACGCGCAATTGTACGAAGATCGTGCCAAGGTGACGGGTGAAAATGGCTCGGCGGCCTATTGGGAGATTCCTCTCGATAAGGCGGGCTTATACGAATTGCGGTTAACTTACAGTACCGAAGGTGGCGATAAGTTCGTCTCTTACCGGCTGGATGATGGCGGCTTGTCCAATATGAGCTGGCTGGATGCGCCAGTAACCGATCCTAGCGTTAAGAGCTTTGTGCATAACCTGTCGGCCGGTATTCATACGGTGGGTCTGGTTAATCGCGAAGGTGATTGGGGTTGGGTTAACGTCCATCAGGTGTGTCCCGTCTTTATGGGCAGCTTGGATATTCATTCGCCCGCGCCTTTCGCCGAGCTGGACAGTGGTGATATCTCGGTCGATTTTAGCAAACAAGGCAATAAAGACATTACTTACTCGGTTAATGATGGCCCCACCCAGCTATACAGTGGCGAATCACCGCTCCTGATACCGGGCACGGGCGATGGCATTTACGACATAGAGTTGGGTCTTGCCGGCACCACTTTGAAGAAAAATCTTCGGGTTCAGGTGGGGGACGTCACTGGCACGCAGTACGTTGATACTTTGGGTACTCAGTTTGTGTTGGGTAATCAGCCCTTTTACTTCAACGGCTCTAACCAGTACTACCTAATGTATAAACCAGAAGCGATGGCGGAAGACTTCTTCAAGCGCGCACAGCATTTGGGCATGAAGTCGGTGCGCACCTGGATGTTCTGTAACGACACCAAAACTCACGACGGTGTCTGCATTAACATGAAATCCGGTGATGACTTTTTGCTGACCAAGTCGAATCGTACTGCCGAGGAGCAAGCCATTGTCGACCGTAGCTTTGAGCTGTTTGACAATTACGTGGCCCTGGCACACGAGTACGACGTGAAGTTGGTGTTGTCGCTCGCTGATGAGTGGAACTACTTTGGTAACCTCGATTCTTATGGCGCGAGCCCCTATGCCAACGCTGAGTCTATTGCGAACTTCAAAGCGTTTATCAGCGCCTTGCTATCGCATTACAACGACAGCACTGGTTATACCTATGCGGAAGATCCGGCCATTATGATGTGGGAGATTGCCAACGAGCCACGCTGTAAAAGCTCGTGCAATGCCGATATCTTTAAGAGCTGGGCAGCCGATATTTCGGGTCATATTAAATCGTTAGCGCCCAATCATTTGGTGTCTATCGGTGCCGAATCATCCTTTAATCACAATGGTACCAACGATGATTTCGCCTTTATCGAAGAGGTGAATGACGTTGCCACGATTGATGCCATTAGCGCTCACTTGTACCCCACCTGGTGGAATATGTCAGATGCAGAAACCCTGGCTAACTTCGATCAGCTGGCGGCCGTAGGGCGTAACTTAAACAAGCCGACCTACATTGGCGAGTTTAGCTGGCCCGTTGCCTCGGCTGCTACGGTTGCCGAAGACCTGCAACGTCGTACCGAGGTTTTTATCGACTGGTACGCCAAAGCCGAAGAGCATAAAGACGTTATCGGCGGCATGCTGGCCTGGCAGTTATCGGGTAAAGAGTGGGGCAATGGTAATACCCCGCTGGATGGTTGTCAGTGGTGTGCGGGACCGTACGGTGCCCCTACCGATGCCTGGACTGCCAATAACGACGGCTTCCAAATGTATTGCGCCATCACCCCCGCCGAGCAAAACCTGACGGAAACTGGTGCGCCGGGTCAGAACGCCGAGGGCAACCAGATCCACATCGATTTACACAAACCGGTGTGCGATCTGATGCAAGAGCGCTCGAGCTTCTATCAATCACTCAACAACCAATAAACCTCACCTTTAGCCGGTCCGTAAGGGCCGGCACCTTTATTTGCCGCAGCGGAGCCTGCGGCTTTCTCTTTATGTGCCGGCACCGAAAAAAATAAGGATGGTGACCTCGCACTGAAAAGGTAAATACTATGAAAGTTAAACTAAGCGTAGCCGTAATCACCATGGCGGTTAGTGGTATGGCGTTGGGGCAGTCGAGCAGTTTTGTTGAGCGCGATGGCGCCACGTTAACATTAGATGGTCAGGAATTTCGCTTTGCCGGGATTCACGCCCCAGAGCTGCATCGCATTGAAGATGATGCGCGTGGCCCCTGTGCGCAAGATCCCCGAGGGTGGGGACAGTACTTTAAGTGGCCAACGGCCGACGAGCAAGAAAACTGGATAAAATCGATCGTTCGTACTGGGCAGAAAGCTACTCGCATTTACACCTTATCGGTGCAGCAATCGTACGACAGTGTCTGTGGTCGCGAGACTCATATTTTAGCGCCGCTTAGCCCCGGTGGAATGCCGCGTTTAAACGAGACGGCCATGGTGCACTACGACCGTATGTTGGCGCTGGCTAATGAGCACGGCCTAAAGATTATTGCCCCTTTTATTGACCACTGGGAATGGTGGGGCGGGCGACAACAGTTGGCGGCTTTTTATGGTGAAAGCGCCGATGATTTCTACGATACCTCCAGCCAAACCTACGCCGCTTATAAAAGTATCATCGAGCAAGTACTGACCCGCGTGAATACCATTAGTGGTGTTGCCTACCGCGATGAGCCGGCAATCCTGGCGTGGGAAACAGGCAACGAACTGCGCGGCACCACCGAACCGTTTTTGACCGAGACAGTCGCTCATATTGAATCGTTGGATCACAATCACCTTATTCAAGATGGTACTTATACCCGCGTTAATGATTACGCGCTGAACAATACCGACGTTGATATTATCTCTAACCACTATTACACCAATGTCGGCAACAATAACCCCGCGCAAGTTGCGCTGGATTTAAGCGCTATTGATGGGCAAAAAGTGTACGTGGTAGGTGAGTTTGGTTTGCGTCCCGCCGCCGAGCTAAACGATATTATGCAGGCTGTTGTGCATACCGATCACGAGGGCGCTAAAGCCGCCGGAGGCTTAGTGTGGGGGCTGCGTGGGCACCGCCATGATGGTGGTTTTTACTGGCACCAAGAGTACACCGGCCACTATAGCTATCACTACCCCGGGTTTCCGGACGGCGACGCGAATGAAGAGCAGTCGGTGGTTGACTTAGTGCGTAACGCTCAGGCGCAAATGAACGGGCATGCCAGCGCTCAGCCACTGCCGGTGCCCGAGGCGCCTAAGCTTAGGCCAATCGTTTCGACCGCGCGAATTAATTGGTTAGGCGCGCCGGTGGGACGCTTTTACCGTATCGAGCGGGCTAACTCTGCCCAGGGGCCTTGGCAAACGGTGGCGAGCAACATTAGCGATGGCAAAAACCGCTACGATCCAGCGGTAGATAGTTTGTTTTCGGACGATAGCGCGAGTGCCGGCGAAACCTATTATTACCGAGTGTTTGCCAGCAATGAAAGCGGAGAGTCTGGTGCGTCAAATATTGTGGTGGCGAGCGCGCCAGAGTGGACTGTGTTTGAGGCAGAAGCGGCCGCGCTATCGGGCGGTACATTTGTTGATACGCAAGATTCTGGTTTTAACGGCAGCGGTTACGTGACCGGGCTGACTAATGACGGCGGCGCGATTGAGTGGCACATAAACGCCCAGGCCGCCGGGCAGTACAGTGCTCGGTTGCGCTATGCCGCCGATAGCAATAAACAACATAGTGTTTTGGTTAATGGCCAAGGCCGAGCCATTGAGTTTCCGGGTACAGGGGATTACCAAAGTTGGGCCGAGGTCAATGTCATGCTCGATTTGGTTGCCGGCACTAACACCATCCGCTTAGAGAGTGGGTGGGGTTATACCCACATTGATACTTTGTCTGTTGCCAATATCGAGGGCAATACGCATCCGCCGGTTAATAACGCACCGACGTTAACGTTTGCAGCGGTACAAACAGACGGACTCAATGCCGAGCTCGAAGCGCAAGTGACGGATGACAACTTGCCTCAACCGGGTAATTTAACGCTACAGTGGGAGCAAGTTAGTGGGCCGGGAGTTTTAACCTTTAGCAGCGAGCACAGTGCTCAAACTCAGGCGAGTGCGAGTGTTGCGGGTGTCTATGATGCCAAGCTGACGGCGAATGATGGCGAGTTATCGGTTTCGGACAGCGTCTCGTTTATGTTATCGCAACAGCCGATTAACCAGGCGCCGCAAGTGGACATTGTCAGTGGTGCAGACTTGTTTGTGGGCGAGCCGATTAACTTAACCGCGTTGGTGAGTGACGACGGCCTGCCTGGCAACGGACTCAATTTGCAATGGCGAATCGTCTCGGGTGCGGGTGCTAGTTTATCGGGTGCTAATCAAAGTGAGGCGACTCTGGTTGTCAGTGAGCCGGGAACGGTTGTGGTGGAGCTTAGTGTCGATGACTCAGAGCTTACCACTACCAGCATGGTGACACTGCAAATCGCCGAGCTTGCCTGCGACGACTGCAGCCAAAACTTGGCCGCCGGAGCGTTAGTGACGGCGTCGTCCAGTGATGGCTACAGCGGTGGTGCTGGCGCGGCGGTTGATGGCAACTTGCAAACCCGGTGGTCGAGTGAGTGGAGCGATGATCAGTGGTTGATGCTGGATTTATTACAGCGCAGCGCGATTGAGAAAGTGGTGATTCACTGGGAAGCTGCACATGGGCAGGATTATGAAATCCAGAGCTCGGAAGATGGTGCGAACTGGACTCGAGCAGCGCTTGTGACCGATAGCGATGGTGGTAGCGACGAGGTTTTGCTCTCGCAATCCGCGCGTTATTTGCGAGTGTTGGGTTTGAGTCGCGCGACCCAGTGGGGCTATTCCATTTGGGAGCTCGAGGTGTGGGGCGCACCGGCGCTGGACGATGCACCAGAGCTAATGCTTGAAACTTCAGAGCTGGACGCCCCGGCTCAGCTGTGGTCTGCATCCGTCATGCTTTACAGCGACAGTGATTGGGTGGCGTCCAGCTTGCCCGATTGGTTGAGTATTACCCCTCAAAGCGGTACCGGCGATACAGTATTAACACTGTCGGGGCCGGCCAATGCCGGGGCGAGTCGCGTGGGCGAGGTAACGTTTGTCGCCGGTAGCTTAGCGCGCAGCTTGATGTTGACACAGGCGGGACAGTTGCTGCCCGCGGAGGATGGCATCGAGGCCGAGTCGGTAGCGCTTACCGGTGTTACGGTGTTAAGTGATACCGATGCCAGTGGCGAGACTTATGTGCAAATGGCCGGGCAGGGCAGTTTGCGCTGGAGCATTACCGAGCCCGAGGCTGTCTCTAAAGTGTTGACGATTCGCTATCGTTTACCGTATTCCAGCAAGCAGCAAACAATACTGGTAAACGGCGAGCCGCAGAGCGTGAGCTTTGCCGGCGTTATCGGCCAGTGGCAATCGCTTGAAATGCCGGTTAGTCTTAACGCCGGTAGCAATCAATTGGAGATCAGTGCCGATTGGGGCTGGATGGATTTCGATAGGATTGATTGGTAAGGCTTAATGCTAAACAGCTAAGCTTTCATTCCAAAAGAAGGTGATCTGACCGCTAGGGTTAATACTGCTAGCGGTCAGATCTATCAATAACCACTTACAGCGGCTTTTTGGTTAACGACAAACCCATAGTTATATGGGCCCAGATCACTTTTTGATACTCGACGGACATTCGCGTTTGGCTTGTCTTAATCGCTCGGGGCTGTTTCTCTTTCGTTTCGAATAACGAGTTACCACCGCGACTATGCCGGCCTATCTAAAGGGTTTGAGTTGAGGCTTTAAGCGATTCACTGGCGTTTACATCGACGGCACATGCACCGGTTATAAATGCGGCCTAAAACGTGTGCTCATCGGCTCACTGCCAAGAAATGTTAACTAAGTTAAAGGCGTTTGCGGATATCCAGCTCAAGTGTTGTAATCGATTACATCGATCAATAAAAACAATGGGTGATAACCGTGAAAGCAGCTCCCAACCTGCCAAATGATCTTGGCAAGCGTAAAACTCTTAAAAGTCTCGCAGGCATCCTAGGTTTAAGCGTAAGTGCTCAGGCTATCGATGCGCTAGCTGAATTTGACCCAAAAGCGCCGTCAGCGTCGGCTAACGTTAAGCTTTTCAGTGCATCGCAAATGCTGTGCGCTGCGGCGCTGGCTGACAGGGTGATCCCAGCCACCGACACCCCAAGTGCTACTGGCGCGGGTGTGCATCTCTATCTCGACCACCATATTCGTGTGTGTACGTCAGGTGCGCAACAGGCGAGTCTGTTGCAGTTGTTGGATAATCTTGATCAGCAATCGAAGGCGACCCATGGCAAGCGTTTCTCAGAGCTTACCGAGGCGCAGCAACAAACACTCACCAAAATTTTGCATGAAGGCTCAGCACCGTTTAACGCACAAGAGGCGTTGGTGTGGCGGCAGTTTATAGCGCTGGTGAGCTTCTCTTATTACACCAGTGAGGTCGGTGCGACCCAAGAGCTGAGTTATCTGGCGATTCCGGGTGGCTACGATGGTGATGTGCCGTTTTCCGATGTGGGCCGTTCCTGGTCGCTGGCGCCGTTTGTCTAACCATAAAAATATGAGTGTTGTTATGTCTTATCCCTATATTAAAGCGGCTAAAGAGCCATTTGATGCCATTGTGGTTGGCTCCGGTGTGACTGGCGGTTGGGCCGCCAAAGAGTTGACTGAAAAAGGCCTTAAAACCTTGATGGTAGAACGCGGCCAAGCCGTTGAGCATCGTAAAGACTATATTGGCGAGGGTGTTAAAGCCTGGGAGATGCCACAGCGTGGCCTTCTGGAGGCCAATACCATTGATACAGAATTTTATATTCAAAAAAAGTGTTACGCCTTTAACGCTGCCACGCAACAATTTTTTGGTAATGATCGGGAGTACCCGTATCAACAGGAAAAACCCTTCGACTGGATTCGTGGTAATGCGCTGGGCGGAAAGTCGCTGTTGTGGCATCGCCAGAGTTACCGGCTAAGTGAAATGGATTTTAGCGCGAACGCCAAAGACGGTCACGGTGCCGACTGGCCCATTCGCTATAAAGACTTAGAAGGCTGGTATAGTTACGTTGAAAAGCACGTAGGCATCAGCGGTAGTAAAGAGAACCTGGCAGTTTTGCCTGACAGTGAGTTTTTACCGGCGTTTGAATTTAATCAGGTCGAAAAATCCGTTAAAGCGCGCATAGAAAAGCACTATAAAGATCGCAAAATGATTATGGGGCGCTGCGCACACTTATCGAAACCCAGCGCGGAGCACCTGGCTCAAGGCAGGGGGCAGTGTATGGCCCGCAATGAATGCCAAAAAGGGTGTTCGTTTGGGGCCTACTTCTCGACGCAAAGCTCGACGCTACCCGCAGCGATGAAAACCGGACACTTAAAGATTGCTACCGATAGCGTAGTCCACAGTGTAATTTATGACGATAAGCAGAACCGGGTGACTGGCGTACGAGTGATCGATTCTGAAACGCTTGAGGTTCGTGAGTATTATGCCAAAGTCGTATTTTTGTGTGCGTCAACGTTGGGCACCACCCAGATTATGCTTAACTCTAAAAGTGAAGCATTTCCCACAGGCCTTGCCAACTCATCCGGTGCGTTGGGACACTATTTAATGGATCACATTTATGGTGTGGGAGCCACCGCTCAAGTAGAGGGGTTTCACGATAGCTATTACAAAGGTCGTCGTCCCACCGGTATTTATATTCCGCGGTTCCGTAATGTTGCCAAGCAAGAAATGGATTATGTTCGCGGTTATGCATTTGCCGGCAGCGCCCAGCGCGATAGTTGGCAGACCTTGGCAAACAGCGGTTTGTATGGCAAATCTCTAAAAGACAAGATACGTGCGGCCGGTGATTGGAGCTTTTACTTGGGTGGGCAGGGGGAAATGTTACCTCATTACGATAATCATGTGCGCTTGCACGAAACCAAAGTCGATAAATGGGGTGTGCCGCAATTGGTAATGAGCTGCGAACATCGCAGTAATGAAAAGAAAATGATTGCCGACATGGGCGAAAGCGCTGCCGAAATACTGCAGGCGGCGGGGCTGAAGAATGTGCAGGCCCATGTTAATCCGCGTCCACCCGGCCTGGCAATTCATGAGGTGGGCACCGCTCGGATGGGTGCCGACCCGGAAACCTCAGTGCTAAATGGGTTTAACCAATCGCACGATATTCCCAACCTATTTGTGACCGATGGCTCTAGCTTTGCGTCTAGTGCCTGCCAAAACCCATCGTTAACCTTTATGGCGTTAACGGCGCGCGCCTGCGATTACGCAGCGCAGCAACTTGCTGCCGGGAAGCTTTAACCCGAGGCTTGGCGGCGCCATAGCCCGCGGTTAAGGTCGATAGGTGTTAGATTTTCGGGCTCTTATGGTTGCATAGCTCCCTTAAGGGCTCGGCCGGTTCACTTTATTGGCCTTTGCGTTTCCGCCAGTTCAGGCACGTTTTTAGCTTTGCCCCCAACTTGTAATCGTCATTAATTCCATGTTCTTTAAGAGTTTAAAAGCGAGAGAGGTTTTCATTACTATGCCTAAAAAAGCACTCTTCGTACTTGTGATTGGGATTTTTTATGCCGTTGGGGTTAATGCGGCCGCTGATGGTCAGTCCGAGCCTCTCTGTGAAGATGAGTTCTACCGTAAAAATTCGTCGCTGTGGGTTAAGGCGTCGCTTAATTCTGTCGAGTTTTTTAAAAGACATGGGTGGGACAACGAGAAACACGTTTTTTACTCTGAGTTAGATGCAAAGGGTAACAGAGTCAGTGATAGAATTTTTACAGTATCTCTTAGCCGCTTAATTTACGCACTTACTTGGACGAGTCGCTATGACTCCGAGAATATCGAATACGCCAAAAAGTCAGCGGCTTATCAGCTTAAGCACATGTTGGGTAGCGATTCACACGGGCCGTACTTTCTTCCGTACGCGGCAAATCCCGACGCTGATGATACTGGTACGTTGGATATTTGGCAGCAAGCGTACGGCTTAAATGGTTTGACGCAGCTGTATGGTAGAACGCACAACCCTGAGCTGTTGCAAGAGATTCATCGTTTGCATAATGGCTTTGTGGCACGGTTTTATGATCCGGGCGGTAAAGGTTTTGTCACAACCTACGCGCGAGACAAAGGCCCGTTAGTCGATAAAAAGACCATTCAATCGTTGATTTACCCGGTATCCGCCTATTTGGCCAACCTTTGGCGCGTCGATGTCGAACATCGTGCGAATTACGAGCCGTTACTATCAGAGGCATTAAACATTGCGCTAGATAAACCAATATGGAATGAAGATTCCGGTTGGATTAACGCTGTTTTTGATCGCCAGTGGCGTGTTTGTGGCCAAGAGCCAGAGGCAGAATCCCCCGGCTGTTTTACCGTTTCTCCAGGGCATAACTTTCAGTTTTCATGGTTTTTACTGCGAGCGGCTAAGGAGTGGGAGTTTATCGCCAGCGAGCGTCGCTCTCGTGCGCTGCAAAAAGGAAGGAGCATCCTACGGCGAACGTTAGCTCAGCCGGTATGGGATAAAAGCGTCCCGGGTAGCTTTTTCTCGGAGGTAAACCCCATCAGCGGAGATATTCTCGACGACCGAAAAACCTGGTGGCAACATTCTGAGGCCATAATCGCTTTTACTTTTGCCGGTCGCGAATTTCGTCAGCCGCTGGAAAAGACAGCGAGCTACTACTTTAAGAGTTTTCCCGACTTTGAAAATGGTAACGAGTGGTTTTATATTTCCTCCGGTGGCGAGGCCGATGCCGAGTCTCTTAAGGGCAGTCAGGGAAAATCTTCTTATCATCTGACAGAGGCAGTGAGGTACCTTTTACAGGGCACTAAGGGTGACTGTGGTTTATCGACCGCTGCATCTAGTATCCCCTTTGTGGAGTGAGTGTGACGGCGCTTGGCCTAGGGTTAGGGCTGTTAATAGTGGTGTTAAGGGGTAAATACAATTTTTCCCGAGGTCTTTTTTTGGCGAAGTGCGAGTAATCCATCGCCGAGGCCTGAGAAGTCTACCGTTTCGATTTTGGGGCAAGAGATTTTCCGATCTTCAAGCAGACGAGAAAAGCTTGTGCCAAGCTTTAACAATAAATGCGGGTTGTGAGTGTGTGCTGCGCCAAGACTTAGCTGATGGAAGCTTAAGCCTAGGTTAAAAGGGGCCTTGTAGCGTTCGGGGCGTAGCGTACTTACTAAACCGCACAGTTCGCCTTCAAACCCTAAACTATTAGCACACAAGATATCGTTTTCGCCCCCTACTGCGTCCAGTGCAACCTCTACACCTTGGTTGCGTGTAATGTCGCGTACGGTATTGGGAATATCGTCTTTGTGGTAATCGATTGTGTGGGTGGCCCCCAACGACTGTAGGTATGAGTGCTTGGCTGCCGAGGCTGTCGCGATAATAGTCTTCACACCGTGGAGTTTTGCCAGTTGGATGGCAAATGTGCCTATGCCGCCAGCGCCGCCGGCGATCAAAATTGAGCTTCTTCGCTCAATGTTAAGTTTATTTTTTAGTGCGTGTAATGCGCTCCAGCCGGCACATGGTGTTGCCGCCGCTTCTACTGGATCTACTGCTGGTAGTTTAATCAGCGTTCTCGAGTCGTGTAGTGCGTACTCCGCGAACCCGCCGCTGGGGCGAAACATGTTGCCGTGGTAGAGAACTCGGTCGCCCGGCTGCCAGTGAGTCACATCCTCACCCACTGCGATAATCTCTCCGGCTACGTCCAGTCCTCCCACAAAAGGCGACGCTTGATCGGGTACATTGGGGTACCAATAATTAACTTTGCTATCGACGGGGTTTAGCCCTGTAGCAATAACCCTGATTTTGACGTTAAAGCCGTGGGCGTCTGGTTCGGGTACGTTTTGTAATAAAAACTCATCGCTATCGGGACGATAAATTAACGCTTTCATTTATAGCCTCTAAAATCTAGCAAGACTGTAAACCTATTACCGGTAATTAAGGGCATAAAAAAAGGGCGCGTTAACCCTAGGTTAACGCGCCAAAAGGAGAGCCCATGCTATGCTAGCTTGAGCAACTAGGAGCTTGCCCATTACTGCCCCCAGTTCGGTTAGCTCGAGTTAGAATGTGGCTCGCACGCCCAGCGTGTAACGAGCTTCGTACTCGTTTTGCCAAGCGAACTGATCTTTCCACTCGAGGTAGTAAGTTTCTTTCTCTCCGGTGATGTTCGACGCGTTGATAAATACGCTGACGTTATCGTTGATGTCGTAGCTCGCTGAGGCGTCTACATAAGATGTAGAGTCTTGCCACAGGGTTCCGTTGCCCCAGGTTTGATCAAAGGCCACGACGCGTTCACTGCGGAAGTTGTAAGCCAGACGGGCCTGAAATGGACCAGCCTCATACCAACCCACCAGGTTCACAACATCTTCCGAGTTATCACCGAAGGGTAAGTCGTCGCCATTTAACCCGGTGTTGCCTGACGAGCTAGGTGAGTAGGTGTAGTTGGCATCAACACCAAAGCCGCGCAGCCAGTCGACATCTAAGAAGTCGTCAAACGCCAGTTTGGTGGCGAGCTCAACCCCTTTAAGGACGCCGCCATCACCTTGTACGCTGGTGGTTACATTGACATCGCGACGCACCACGCCGTCTTGGTCTGGCAAAGCCATTTCTATCGAACCACTTTCGATAAAGCTTTCGACATCAATGTAGAACCAGTTAACCGACACGGCACTTGCGTTACCGATGTAGTATTCCAGCGATAGATCGTAGTTAGTCGCCTTCCAAGGGTCGAGCTCTGGGTTGCCAGTAGAGTTAGCGGCATTGACAATAAACTTGCCAAACGTATCGCTATCGGCATCGCCGTCGAGCGTGTAAGACGGTGTAAGTGCGCCCCCCCACTGTGCTAAATCCAGCGGTGCGATGGTACGAGTAAGAGAGCCGCGAGCCACTAAGTTGTCGCTTAAATCAAAACGCAAGTTTAGCGATGGCAGTAAATCATCAAACGATCGTTTGGTGACGATGTCGCCATTATCTTCGGCGGCGGCACCGTAAGGCTGAGCCGCGCCCACTTGATTTTGTACCACGGTCAGATCGGTTTCCAGCTGACGCAAACCAAAATTACCGCTCATAATGCCGGTGGCAAAGTTTGCTTGAACGTAGTAGCTGGTTTCGTCCAGATCGACCTGGTATGACTGGCCCGGGTTGTTGGAGCGGAAAGTGCCTGGGTACAAGTTGTTGTGGTAGCTCTCGACGTCCTGCATGCTCTTAGGATCGACAGACCAAACGGCTGGGATACCCGATACGCTACCAAAATCGCTGACCTGGGTGGCGCTAAGTTCGTTAATAGGTGTAGGGACACCGGCGGTGTAGAAGTTGTCTCCGTCGCCGTCAGTGCAAGCGTCAGTAATACCGCCGCCGTTTAAGGTAACGTCGGTGGCTTTCCATTTAACCGCGCACTGAGCTTCGCCAATAGGGGAAAGCAAGTCGAACACAGCGTTGTCGACACTGCGTTCACTTACCCGCAGGCCAAACTCAATCGAGGTGACAAACCCTTCGTTAAAACGGTATTCGCCATCAAAGCGTGCTACGTCTAACTCACCTTCTTGGGTAAAGTTGTTTTCAGATGTTAAGGCGCCCAGAGAGTAACTATTAACGTCCTCTAGGTACGAGTTAATGCTGCGTGCCGCACCGATAGCGTTGCCGTTTTGACCGATATTGGCGTTGTTGTCAAAGCCACTCCAAGAAGGATCGCTGCCACTGTAGTCAACACTTAAAGTCGGAAAGCCGTGGTAGCCACCGGGGTTGGTTTGCAGTTGCCCGTCAGCGCAATCGCCCTGGCTGCCGGCGGTGCCCGCTGGGTAGTACTGACAATTAACACCCCACTGGCTACCGTCTGCCAAGTCGATATCCATATAGCTGTTTAAACGCTCTTGCTCGGCTTCGCCGTGCACTAAGCGCAAAGAGCCACTAAAGGCGCCGTCGTTGTCATAGTTAAGTTCGACATTGTAGTTTTGCGACTCGGCATCTTGCGCCTGTACGGCCGAGTAAGTTTTGATGCGTCGCCCATTGCCTGTGTACTCTTGTACCGTTGACAGGTTGGCACCGTCGGCCATGGCGTCTTTAGGGCTCGACTGCGTTGGGCTAAACCAGCCCCAGCGGTTCCACTTGTCTGAATGGGCAAGGCCCATCATGTAGTCGCTGTCGTCCAGCTCAGTAAACAGTGCTTCGGTGACCAGCTCAAAGCCGCCACCTAAGTCAACTTGCAGCGATAGGTTTGCACCAGTGCGCTCGCGCTCGGTTGCACGGTTAAACGCTTGATGGCCCTGATAAGCCCAGAAAGTATCGTCGGTGTCGCCGTCGCCATTAACGTCAGTGGGGTCACCATAGGCCCAGCTCTCGGTGGCAAAGCCACTCCACCCGGCGTTTTCACCGCCCCCGGCCATACCGGCGTAGTAGTTGGCGAGCGTCGCCTCTTGGCGTGATACTGCGGCCATAACGCCGATACGGTCGCTCTTCCAGTTAATGAGCACGTTGGCGGACGGGTCAGTTTCCTGTGTGTCCGCCCCTTGGGCGGCTTGCACCGCGCCTGAAATGGTAAAACCATCGTCAAAATCAAACGGGCGATAGGTTTGCAGGTCGACCACGCCGGTTATCCCGCCCGGGGTAAAGCTGGCGGTTTGAGATTTTGCCACCTCAGCGCCTGAGAACAGCTGTGATGGAATATCACTAAAATTAGGTTGTACTGTGGTTAGGGAGTTTGCGCCTAAATAAGACTCGCCATTTAACGTGGTGAGTACCTGCGGCATGCCGCGAATGTTAAGTGCGGTACCTTCACCGGCAGAGCGGCGAATTTGCACGCCACTGATACGTTGCAGCGAGTCGGTGATGGTGACATCAGGCAATTTACCGATGTCCTCGGCGGAGATGGCATCTACCACTGAGTCTGCGTCGCGCTTGATGTTAACGGCGTCGGCCTGGGCCGCACGCACGCCGGTTACGACAACCTCTTCAAGCATTTCCATGTTGCCGTCTTGTGCGAATGATGGAAGGCTGACGCCCGCCAAAGCAATCGAGGCTACACATTTGGCTAGTAGGTTTTTATTAAAATCATGGCTCTTTTTCATCAAACTACTCCTTCTCGTTATCGATATCATTTTTGTGGTCTAACAACTTATTTACGTTTTTATGAGTGGTCCAACAGAGGTACCGGTAACCGGTTACATTTTAGCTGTTATGGTTTTTGTGTTTGCTTGTGAAAACTATTTAATAATGATTTATACGACCTTGTTTTTTATCGATTTTATTTTTGTAAGCCTTGTCGGTTTTCTATAGCCGAAAGGTTCTTTTTATAAAAATGAAATCGGTTACACAATTTAAGATGACTTCAACCGAAATGCAAGGGGTTTGTTGAGAATCTTCTGGTGTCCGCAGTGTTTGGTTTGCCAGAGCTGGGCATTTGGCCTGTATTCAATATATAGTACTTATATAATAATCAGCCCTGAGGAGTGGTATGAATAACAACAAATGTATGATTGGCGCACTGGCGCTATCCGTAGCTATTGTGTCTGCTATTTTATCGACCGTGCCCGCCCAGGCGCAGGAGCCGCAGGCAGCTAAAGTGTTTTCCGGCGATTCGGTACGTTTGCTTGGCCGATTTGACCGGCGTGAACCTGGGCGCGCAGCTTTTAGTTGGCCCGGCTCGGCCATTCTGTTTCGCTTTGAAGGTACCACCGCCAAAATTCGGCTCGCCAGTAGCGCTGATATTAGGTTTTTGGTCGAAGTGGATGGCGAGCCCTCGGAGCTGTGGGTAAAGGCTGGAGAGGCAGACTACTCCCTGGTAGCAGGCCTCGCGAACGCTCCCCATCGCGTACGGCTTACCCGGTTGGCCGAAACGTTTGCTGGGGTGACCACGCTCACCTCTGACCCGGTCACAGACGGCAAGCTACTCACCCCTCCCACGCCCTCATCGCGCCGTTTATTGGTTATTGGCGACTCCATTACCGCAGGCTATGGTGTCGAGGGCACCAGTAAAGATTGCAGTTACTCGCAGGCAACCAGTACCCCTTTGCTTGCTTACGCCGGGGTTGCGGCGCGCCAGCTTAATGCCGATATCCACATCATCGCCTGGTCCGGTATTGGGGTATGGCGTTCGTACGGCGAAGAAGAGCCCATCAATCCGACTATTGGCGAGCGCCGTAAATTGACGCTGGGTGACGATTTTGACAGCGCTTGGGATAGTTCGCGCTTTCGCCCCGATGCGGTTGTGATTGCGATTGGCACTAACGATTTTTGGCAGGGCAGTGCGCCGGGGTATCGTGCGGCAATGTCGCAGTTTGTTTCACAAGTGCAGGCTGATTATCCCGGCCGGCCGGTCTACCTGATGGTCAGCCCGATGCTCACAGGGGATGCTCGCGCCGCACAAAAAGCCGATTTAGAGGCGATAGCCTCAGGCGTCGTTCAGGTGGCCGACTTTGGTAAGATTAAGCCCGAGGATGGTTATGGCTGTGATTATCACCCCAATACCATCACGCAAAAACGCCTGGCGGGTGAGTTGGTGGATACCCTTGAGGAAGACTTAGGCTGGTAAGTTTGATTTGGACTTCCCAGACTTCACTAGACACTGGCTGACTCCAAAAAGTACGTATCTTCAAACTTAGCAGGCGATACGCCGCCTGTATGAGTGTGGCGTTTTATTGGATTGTAAAACATCTCTATAAAATTAAATATCTCAGTTTTCGCTTCATCCCTTGTCGAGGTGATGCGTTTGGCGTCAGCTATGCGACAGTAAGAAGCTTTGATGAATGATGCGCAAGTGTGAAATGTAAGGCCTCGTATATTGACCATGCCGATGATGGTCAGGAAGATATCCCTGATGCAACGGCCAGATCGGTTGAGACTGACAAGGCACAAGCTCATTGAAGCTGAGGGTCAGATAAGTCCACCGGTCTGTTTTTCGTTCATCCATTTCGAAGGGTAACTTAGGCTAATGTATTTTAAGCCTGAATACGAGGATGCATATGATGAATGATGTTGCCGTTGGTATTGATGTATCGAAGAAGAAGCTCGATGTTTGTATTGCTCGTAGTGGAGAATACAAAACTAAGGCGCTTAGCAATACGCATAGCGGCCATAAGGAGCTTGTCAGATGGCTAGAAGCCCAAGGCGTTAGCCATGAAACGTCTGTTGCACTGGAAGCGACAGGTCCCTGCCCCCAATGCTTTGACCCCAATGCTTAAACGGTGCCTACCCGCAGACTCAAATCCAGCTTTGCATCGTACATATGGTGCGTAACTCTGTGCGCTACGTGCCTTGGGAGGGCTACAAGACCGTTACCGCCGACCTCAAGCGTATCTATCAATCAGCGACCGAGGAGGAGGCTTTACTGGCCTTGGATCAACTCTCCGAAACCTGGGACGAGAAATACCCTCAGATATCGCGTATCTGGCGAGCTCACTGGGATAATCTCAACACCCTATTTAGCTACCCGCCTGAGATTCGCAAGGCAATTTACACCACCAACGCTATAGAATCGCTGAACAGCGTCATCAGAAAGGCCATCAAAAAGCGGAAACTTTTTCCAACAGATGACTCGGCCAAGAAAGTCGTATTCCTTGCAATTACGGAGGCGTTAAAAAAGTGGATAATGCCCATTCGCAACTGGCGCTGTGCACTGAACCACTTTATGATAATGTTCGATGACCGATTAAAGGACTATTTATAAACTGGCAGTTACACAGTTTGATTTACAGTCTCCTTCACACACGAAAATTAAATTTGACTGTCTATAAGTGCTCTTATTTCCTGAAGCGTGGTTTTTTTAATTAGCTTCCCATCTTCGAATACGGTCTTCAGGAGCGTATCTTTCTCCTCTTCTTCGCTGACATCGTTGATAAGCACTAACTCACCGTTTTCCCTTACTACTTTTAAAAGCCCCTTTGCAGATTTTTTCTTGGTATCCGTTTTGGGGTCCTTAAAGATTGCAATGCGCTCTCCATTTTTCACGATACTGGTCGCTTTTACGGCAGAACCGTGTGTGTCCCGGGTGACGTGCTGATAGCTGTACGATCCAATGCCAAGCACTACCTTCGAGGCGAAGCCCTTATCGGCAAGCCGTTGTAGAATCTGCCTTTGCCTTTCCAAGGTTATGGCATCTCCATAAATGGCGCCGATGTGCTCATCGAGTAATTTGAACCCTTTGTCTGTGGTTGTGCCTCCAAACGTATCCCACAAGCACTCAATCAGCCCCTTAATCTCACAATCCATTAATGCAGTGATATCACCACTTTCATCCATGACAGCGTAGTTCACACCATTCCAGCAAAAGGCTTCAAAACCATTTTTAAAAGCTTCTTCCGACGCATCTTTAATATGCTCAAACTTGTCGGCGTAATCACCTTCGCTAGACGCTATATACCCAGTCAGAATCTTCACCGGATCACCTGAGTCGGGACGAATGACTAGAGTACCGTCACGAGCCAGAATTTCGTTTTTAAGTTCTGGAAGGTACTCTGTTACCAATGTCCAGAAGTCCCATGTGTCTGACACCACACTTAGGATTCCTGTTGGAGACTGCTCTTGCATAAGATAACGAAAGAATTCAATCTCGCCCTCCATTATCCAGGAGCAGGTGACAGAATGTTCTGTTGCATCAACAGAGCAACCTACCAGTTCTTTGTCCACATCTGCGCCATAGTACTTTTCGGCAAACAGGACAGCGGGAATGGTGTCCGTTCCAACCAACCCAGAGGCTAAATGACCAAAGCCACTCATCGCTGCCGCGTGCTTTCCGAACATACCCCGAAAACTAAAGTCATGGCCTTGGAAAGGCACGAAATCAAGCGGTAAACCTGTTTTGAGCGCGAACTCTTTGAATACCTTCATGTAGGCTGTAGAGGTAGTGGCACTCGTTTGAATAGGCCAGTTTTCACAGCTTAGAACGGTCTCAATCATGTTTGTTAACCATTGAAACCCTTCTTTCGTATTCACAATAGTCAGCGGCGGCACTTGATAAGGTACTAGGGTGCCTTCGGGGAGCGCTTTTATTCGTAAAGGGAGGTATCCCAGATCATGCAAATCCTCCAGGTATTTCACATCGACTGGGTAACCAAGCATGGCGCTCATTATTCTTTTGTGATTTGCGACAGCTTCTTGCTTCTCCGCCTTAAAAAAACTGTCCCATTCCTCTAGCAAGTAACTCATTATGAAGTACTGAAGGCCAACAAAGGCAACCTTATTGTTACCGGCAACATTGCTATTCTTACCAGAGCGTGACGTGTAATTTGCGTATACTTCAGTGACGTCTGGGTGGTAGGCACGTCCGTGGAATTCCTTGTAAACATCTTTCTGCATGCTTGGTGCTGAAATGGTCATATCTGGTCCCTTAAATATTAACTATGTTTAAATTTACTTGATTTTCAGTTTTATTTGTCGCGTGGAACTCATTGATAGAATCAGTGGTATAGATGTTATCTATTACGCCGTTAAACACCTCTATTCCTTTTGAGAAAATGCCGTGAGTGACATAGAGTGAGATTCTTCCGCATTGTTTTTCTTTGAGGACTTTTGCCAGTTCAATAAAGGTTCTTCCTCCATCACAGATATCATCAACTATCAAAACATCTTTGTTAGCCACATCACCGTGAATGCTGGTATGGGTTATTTCTCCCGTTTTTAAATCTCGGACTTTATCCGCCTGCATGACCTCAATGCCGCCGCCAAAGAACTTTGCGACGTTTTGGGTTTTCTTGGTCGCTCCAGCATCTGGAGATACAAGTGTTAGCTTTTTATCTCGAAGTCGTTGTGCCAGCTCTGCGTGCCGCTCAATAATGACTCCCTGAGGTATATTTGTGACATTGTTCAAAAGTGCAGGAGAGACATCACTATGCGCATCCCAAATAGTGACCTGATCAAAGCCTAATGTATTGATCAGGTTAGCCATTACGTGCGCGCCAAGAGCTTCACCTTCTACACAAACCCGGTCTTGCCTAGCGTATGGAAAATACGGGCTGATCAATTCAATGGATACTTTAGGGCCATACTTTCTTCTAAGAGCATCAACAGCGAGAATCAGCTTCAAAATACTTGAAGAGTCGGTTAATTTGACAGTGATTTTGATGGTCTCAATATCATCCGCTGGTTCAGTGCCGAAACGAATATGCTCCTCCCCTCCGGAAAAGGTGAAAGTGTCGTAGGTCAGTAGGGTTTCTTCATGTCCTTTTCCAGAAATAGCGGTAACTTTCATGGGTAAATCCTTGTTGTGGTTATCAATGCACCTTAGTGGCTTAAGGACACTATATGGGCGGTCCGGCTTCTCGTCAAGCCTTTTGTGACTAATCGACACTAATTTTATTCATAAGGGTAGCTTGGAAGGTGCGATGCTGATTAGTCTTTATTGTATGCGTGATTGAGTGCGCACTAACACTAGCGTGCAGCTAAATTAGAAAAGTATGTCGTAACACTCTGCCAATTAGGGTATTGCTCTGAGCCAAAGTGAATCAACTCCCCCTCAAAATGATCTTGCCCCTTTCCTGCGACATTATCATCAATCAGATAGTCGCCCCGGTTGAGATCCTTGTGGGGGCTGATGATCAGTCGATTAACGGTCTCCATCCCAAGGTATTTTTCAACCCATTGCCGCTTCTCACTGTAACAGTGTGGGTTTTTCTCAGAGGGCGATGTCAGAATAAACACTTCGAGCTCAGGCTGCGCGGACAGCCATTTGAATGCGTCGACGGCACCCGGCATGGGGTCGAGGCCAATATAAAGGCCCGGCTGACTCTGTGGATACGCCAGCTCCGGGTATTTCGTCTGGTGAGCGTTGAAACCGGCCTCGTAGTCACACAGCACGTGGTCCATATCGATGTAGACAATCTTCTTACCTTCAAAGCGCATGCAATATCCCTTATAGCTCGAGGTTACGAATGAATGTGTGCTGGCTCGCTTCAGGCTTTAACCGGTATAGAGTGGCGGGGCGACCTTTCTCGGCCGACTTCTCACCGGTGTCGACGATCAGATCTGCCTGCTCAATTCGACGGCGAAACGACTTTTTCTGCAGAGGTTTCCCCAGCAACACCTCATGAACATGCTGCAGGTCTGAAAGCGTAAATTTCTCCGGCAGTGTGTAGGCGGGTACAATTGAATACAACGCCTTCTGTTTGAGGCGCTCGCGGCCTGCTGCGATGATACTTTTGTGGTCAAAGGCCAGATCCAGCTTTTCCAAGTCCTTAAGGTTGACCCACTTCGCGTCGGATACAGAGTCTATATGCGTTTCACACTCCTGATGAGCGATGAGTGCGGTGTAGCATACCGTTACCGACCACCCGCGCTTATCTCGGCTGCGATTCCCTACGGTTGAGAGCTGCTCTACGTACGGTGGGACAACGCCGGTTTTTTCCTTTAGTTTACGAATGACGGTGTCCTCAAGTGTTTCATCCACATCAAGGTCAACAAAGCCGCCTGGCAGCCCCCATTTACCCATCTCTGGGTGATTGGATCGCTCCACCAACAGCACCTCCAACTGCCCATCACGGTAGGTAAAAAGTACCGCGTCCACACTCAACAGCGGCGAGTCGAAGGCTTTGGGGTCATAGTCACGCAAATAAGTTTCTTCGTTCATTGAAGCTCTCTATTAGTGTCTGTTTGACACTTATTCTACGACGACTGATAACCAGGAACAAACTTTTTGTCTAAAAGACACAAAATAACCTTGACAGCAATAGTGACCTTGAGACACTATCGCCTCAACAAAGTGACCAAAAGACACTATTCAAGGAGGACGGCATGTTCGGATTTCAATACTACAAGGCAGATTCCGCCACCTACGTGATCAAGACCTCAGGCGGTCGAGTACGTAAAAAGGGCAAAGGCTTAAGCTTTTTCTATATGCAGGCCACTAGCTCAATAGCCGCCATTCCCGTTAGCGTGCAGGAAGCCCCCTTTATCTTTAATCTGCAAACTGCCGATTACCAGTCCGTGCGTATACAAGGGCAAATCAGCTTCCGCGTAATTGACCCAGACAAGATTGCGGACGTGTTGAACTTTAACCTCAAAGCTGACGGTCAGTCGTACGCCTCTGAGGGCCCACTGAAACTGACGGATCGGGTCGTACGAGCGGCACAATCTATCGTCCAGAATAAGGTGCAATCAGTAGCCTTGAGAGACTCCTTAGCTTTGAGCCAACCACTGGTCGAGCTCATGAAAACCGAATTGGCGGTTCAGCCCGTTCTGGACGAGCTGGGTATGGCGTTGGTTGATGCCTCGGTGGCAGCCATTACCCCCTCACCCGAGACGAGCAAAGCTCTGGAAGCCGAGGCCCGTGAATCTATCCTCAAGGAGGCCGATGATGCCATCTACGCTCGCCGTAAGTCGGCGGTCGAGCAAGAACGCACCATCAAAGACGCGGAGCTGCAGACCGAGCTTGTCATTCAACAGAAAGAGCAGGAAATCGCTGAGTCTCGCATTAACAACGAGCGAGCGATCATGCGAGGCAACGCTCAAAGCGAGCAAGAGCGTATTAAGGCGGAGATTGAAGCGGAAAACCAACGCAAAGAGTTGGTATTGCTGAGTGTAGAGAACAGTAAACAAGAGGCCGACTCTGAAGCCTACGCCATCGCCGCCCGTATGAAAGCCTTCAGCGAGTTACCCGTTGAAAACTTGAAAGCGATGGCCTTAGCCAACATGCAGCCGGAACAAATGATGGCGATGGCCATGGAGGCTATGGCGCAGAATGCTGGAAAGATCGGGGAACTCAACATCGGCCCTGAGGTGTTCACCAACATGATGAAAAAGGCGGTCCGTCAATGAGTCAGCGCAGTCAACAACGGTTTGTCGTTGTTCATCGCAAGACGCGGATGCAAGAGCTGGTAGAACGTTTCAATACCTGGCCACAGGCCAGGTTCTACCTTGAGCACAATCAGGTGGATGTTCAGGACTACCTGGATGAGCACGACCTGTATCAGCAACGGCTCAATGAGGTAGAGCGCTGCCTCAAGGAGCGCGGTCGCTTTCAGTGGTTGGAGCGTAACCTGCTACCGACCTATCAGTTCAGCCCTGACGATATCGTGGTGGTGATTGGTCAAGATGGTTTGGTTGCGAATACGCTGAAATACCTGAAAGGCCAGCCGGTGATTGCGATTAACCCGGACCCTGATCGTTGGGATGGCCAATTACTGCCTTTTCGGGTCAATGATCTCGCAGAAATTGTGGCTCAGGTAGACGCCAAGCAAGCCGGCATTAAAGCGGTCACCTTTGCACAAGCCTCCACCAACGACGGTCAAACCTTGCTTGCGGTAAACGATCTGTTTATTGGCCCCAAAACCCACACATCGGCTCGATATCGGCTAAGTTGGAACGGCCAGTCAGAGAGCCACTCATCGTCTGGAGTCATTGTATCGACTGGCATGGGGTCCAGCGGTTGGTTCCAGTCCATTTTGGCCGGTGCCATGGGGGTAACCGGAAAATTCGGGCACCCCTTGTCTGGCGGTTTTGCCTGGGACGACCGCTGGTTGCAGTTTGCCGTTCGCGAACCCTTCCCGAGTCAAACCACTGGAGCATCACTGGTATTTGGAGAAGTCACCGAGAGCAAAACTCTGCAACTGGAGTCTTTCATGCCGGAAAATGGTGTGGTTTTCTCAGACGGTGTAGAGCAAGATTATTTAGCGTTTAACTCGGGGTGTATATTGACCATTGGTGTTGCCCAACATCAAGGGGCACTAGTCGCGGCGTAAGTCATCCAGTCCCAAAGGTAAAATCGAACCTATGGAAATTGAAGTTAGAAATAGACGCTTGCTGGCACTGGATGTTGATAATACCTTACTTTAATAGGTAGCGGCTTTTTGTGTGGTGGGCCTTCCCAGACTTGAACTGGGGACCTGCCCCGACTTATATGAGAAGGTGAGTCGGATGCTCTAACCAACTGAGTTAAAGGTCAATAAAAAAGCCGCCACCCAAAAATAGGTGGCGGCTTTTTGTGTGGTGGGCCTTCCCAGACTTGAACTGGGGACCTGCCGATTATGAGTCGGATGCTCTAACCAACTGAGCTAAAGGCCCTGAACTTGATTTTTTGCCCCCTGAGCTGCGTTGCTTGCCATCCTCAGTCACATATTAATATATGCTCCTTGCGGGTGGCTCCCAAGCGCCTTGTCAGAGACCAAAATCTACTGCGTTCAGTAGTAATATTCTTTTTTCGCAGTGAATAATAAACCGTTCACCGTTCTGGGCGGCATTATAGCCGTCCCAAAACTCTTGTAAATCCCTTATTCGTCCAGGAAGCTACGCAGATGATCGGAGCGTGAAGGATGACGCAGTTTGCGCAGTGCCTTGGCTTCGATCTGGCGAATACGCTCGCGGGTAACGTCGAACTGTTTGCCCACTTCCTCAAGGGTGTGGTCGGTGTTCATGTCGATACCAAAGCGCATGCGCAGTACTTTTGCTTCACGGGCGGTGAGGCCCGAGAGTACTTCGCGGGTCGACTCGGTTAAGCCAACGCTGGTGGCGGACTCTACCGGTGAGACGATGGTGCTGTCTTCAATAAAGTCGCCCAGATGCGAGTCTTCGTCGTCGCCGATGGGGGTTTCCATCGAGATAGGTTCTTTGGCGATTTTAAGCACCTTGCGAACTTTATCTTCTGGCATTTCCATGCGCTCGCCGAGTTCTTCTGGGGTGGGCTCGCGGCCCATCTCCTGGAGCATTTGGCGCGATACGCGGTTGAGCTTGTTGATGGTCTCGATCATGTGCACTGGAATACGGATGGTGCGGGCCTGATCCGCAATCGAGCGGGTAATGGCCTGACGAATCCACCAGGTGGCGTAGGTCGAGAACTTGTAGCCGCGACGGTATTCGAACTTATCGACGGCTTTCATCAAGCCGATGTTGCCCTCTTGGATTAGATCCAAAAACTGCAGGCCGCGGTTGGTGTACTTTTTCGCAATCGAGATAACCAGACGCAGGTTAGCCTCGACCATTTCTTTTTTGGCGCGGCGGGCGCGCGCCTCACCGATGGACATGCGGCGGTTAATTTCTTTAATGCTGCTAAGCGGCAGGCCGCTGTCTTCTTCAATTTGTTGCAGTTTGCGTTGGGCGCGAGCGATTTCTGGCTCGTAGGCTTTTAGGGCCTCAGAGTAATCGCGCTTTTTGGCAATGATTTCACCGATCCACTCGTCATTAGACTCGTTGCCGGGAAACTCTTTAATAAAGGTTTTGCGCGGCATTTTGGCTTTGCGGATGCACAGCTCCATGATGGCGCGCTCTTCGCGGCGGGCGCGATCAAGAATGATGCGCACGCTGAGATACACCGGATCAAACTGCCGTGGCGGCAGTTTGAAGAATTTGAAGATCTCGCCTAGCTCGTCCAGCTCTTTCTCGGCTTGCTTGCTAGCGCGGCCGTGCTTTTCGATAACTTTGTCGGCTTTAGCCAATTGCTTTTTTAGGGCGCCAAAGCGCTCTTTGGCCTCTTCGGGGTCAACGCCCGAGGTGGTTTCTTCGTCGTCATCATCATCGTCGTTATTTTTCGCGGCGGCGGGGGCGCCAGCGGTAGGGATCTCGTCAGACGGGTCGAGCCAGCCGATAATCACGTCGGCCAGGCGACGCTCTTCTTTCTCGACCATTTCGTATTCGTTGATGATGGTTTGAACCGAGCCCGGCCAATAGGCCACGGCGTGCATCAGCTCGCGTACGCCTTCTTCGATCCGCTTGGCGATGGCGATTTCGCCCTCGCGGGTTAGCAGCTCCACGGTGCCCATTTCACGCATGTACATACGCACGGGGTCGGTGGTGCGACCGGCTTCGGTCTCCACGGCGGCCAGTGCGGCGGCGGCTTCGGCGGCGGCAATTTCATCGGCAGAGGAGTCGCCATCAGCCATCAACAGGTCATCGGCGTTGGGGGCTTGTTCAAACACCCGAATACCCATGTCGTTGATCATTTGGATGATGTCTTCGACCTGATCCGGATCGGAGATGTCCTCTGGCAGGTGATCGTTCACCTCGGAATAGGTTAAGTAACCTTGTTCCTTGCCTCGGGCGATGAGCTCTTTGATTCGAGACTGTTGCTGTTTAGCGTCGTCAGCCATTAGGGACCCTGTAAAACGTAGCGGTTAAAAAAGCAAGCGCGGGATTATAACGTAAAGCGCGTGTTAGATACTAGGTGATAGGTAAATAAGTGCCACTAAATACGATGATATTCGAGCGATTGCGCGCTTTTTGGGCGCGTGGTGCGGTTAGTGGAGTTTTTGCCCGAGCGCTTCGGCGTACAGCGCCTCTTTTTCGGCGCGGCTCAGCTTGTGGGCGTCGCTGCTGCTTAATTTTGCTAGGGCGCGGGCGCGGGCGCTCGCCTGCAGTTGCTGGCGCGCTTTATCAAGGCTGTGGGCAAAGGCGGCGCTGCGATCGTATTCGATGACTTCGCTGCGCTCATCTTTGGGGCGACTTAAGTGTGCGGCGGCGCGCAGCATATCGTGGCCGGCGATAGCGGCAAGCTTTTCGGTGTCATCCGGGCCGTAATTGGCGCGCCAGTGTCCCAGAATGTGCGATAGCTGATAGTGGCTGCGCTCGTGCAGTAATTTAAGGAGGCGTCCTAGCTGGCGTAGTTCGCCATTGTTTTGGCTGAGCCACTGCTCGTGATCGGGGGCTTCGGCGGCCAGCTCTGGGTGCGCAAGCAGTAGGGCGATGGCTTTTTTGTGGGGCGGCATTAAGTATTGGCTGTTGCGCGCAATGGCGGTTTCTGGCCCAGTGGTGTCCGGCTCGCCCGGCGGCTCATCGCGTTGCTCGGTGTAATCCGTGGGCGGGGCGTCGTCATAGGCGCTGACTGGCAGTGATTCAAAGTCGGCGTAATCAGCCGGGGTCCATTGTTCGCTCTCGGCGGGTGGCGGCTCGGTTTGTTCGTCCCAGTCGGGGGTGGACAAGCTGGAATCTTGATCGTGCGGTTCGCGCCGCGGACTTTGGCTGCTGTGGGTGCGCGGTGAGGGCTGTGGTGAGCGATCTTGTGGCGAGGGCTGCTGCGAGGGAAGAGGCTCTGGCGTGTCGACCAGCTCTTCCAGTGTGGCGCGGTTTAGCCCGGTTCGGGTGGCCAGCGCCTCAAACATCAGTTCGCGAAATACACCTTTGGGAAGCTTTGCCAGTAATGGGGCGGCACGTTTGCTTAGGTGGGCGCGGCCTTCCATGGTGCGAATGTTAATGCCCTCGGCGGCGGCGTCAAACAGGTAGTCCTCGAGCGGTACCGCCATGTCGATTAAGTTTTCAAACTTCTCGGGGCCGATCTGGCGCACTAGGGTGTCGGGGTCTTCGCCGTCGGGTAAAAACAAAAACTTAACCTGGCGGCCATCGGTCATCGCGGGCAGCGATGCCTCCAGCGCCCGGGTGGCGGCTCGGCGCCCGGCGCTGTCGCCATCAAAACAAAATACGACTTCGCTGGTGTAGCGAAACGCTCGCTCTAGGTGTTCTTCGCCACAGGCGGTCCCAAGTGTGGCGACGCCGTAGCGAATGCCAAATTGTGCCAGCGCCACCACATCCATATAGCCCTCGACCACCAGCAGGCGGGGCAGGTTGCGATACGCTTGGCGCGCCTCGTGCAGGCCGTAAAGCTCGCGCCCTTTGTGAAACACGGGGGTTTCGGGGGAGTTCAGGTATTTGGGTTTGCTGTCGTCCAGCACCCGCCCGCCAAAGCCGATTACCCGGCCACGGGTGTCGCGGATCGGGAACATAATGCGCAGGCGGAAGCGGTCGTACAGGCGGTCGGAGTCCTCGGGCTGAATCAGCATGCCTGCCTTAAGTAGGCCGTCGCGATCGTCGCCGTTGGTGCCCAGTGTTTTTAACAGATTGTCCCAGCCCGGCGGTGCGTAGCCGATGCCGTAATCGCGGGCGATATGGCCGTCTAGTCCGCGGTTTTTAAGGTATTCGATGGCTTTGGTTTTGCCGGGGTGTTGGCGCAGTTGCTCTTGGTAAAAATCGTTGGACTTTTCCAGCAGCTCGTACAGCCGCCGGCGCAGTCGCTCTTGCCGGGTGGTTTCAGGCTTTTGCTCTTCGCGGGGTACTTCCATCCCGCACAGGTGGGCCAGTTGCTCGACCGCTTGAGGAAACTCGGTGCGCTCGTAGTCCATCAAAAAGCCCACGGCATTGCCGCTGGCGCCACAGCCAAAGCAGTAAAAAAATTGCTTGTCGGGGCTGACGGTAAAGGAGGGGGTCTTTTCGTCGTGAAACGGGCAACAGGCGCTGTAGTTTTTGCCGGTCTTTTTTAGTTTGACGCGATGATCCACCACCTCGACGATGTCGACGCGGTCTAACAGCTCATCAATAAAAGACTGTGGAATGCGGCTCATAGAGAGATTTTAGCCGCTTTCAAATTCGGCGGGTAGCGATTTTGCCAGACTACCCAAGGCTCGATTTGATGCGGCGGCTAACGTCGGCCATATCGGCACGGCCTTGTACTTGCGGCTTAATTAGGCCCATTACCTTGCCCATGTCGCGCATCTCGTTGGCACCCGATTGGATAATGGCTTTATCGACAATCTCATCCAACTCGGCGTCGCTGAGTGGTTGTGGTAAGAATTCTTGGATAATGACGCTTTCGGCGCGCTCTTGGTCGGCTAGTTCGGCGCGACCGGCGCTGTCGAATTGCTCGATAGAATCGCGGCGCTGTTTTAGCATTTTATCTAAAACAACAAGTACGCGGGCGTCGTCAAGCTCGATGCGCTCATCGACCTCGATACGCTTAAATTCTGCCATCACCAGACGCAAAACCGCCACGCGAGCTTTTTCTTTGGCTCGCATGGCGGTTTTAAGCTCGTCATTGATGCGGGTTTTCATTGCAGAAACTGCCATAATAGACCCTGTCTTTCTCTGAGAGCTAGCTGCTGCAAAGCCTTGGCTTAGCAGCAGGCGCCATTAATACAGGCGCTGAAACTTACGTGATTCGCGCTGTACTTTTTTGGCGTGGCGCTTAACGGCGGCCGCCATGTTGCGCTTACGAACAGCGGTGGGCTTCTCGTAGAATTCGCGGCTGCGAACTTCTGCTAAGACGCCTGCTTTTTCGCAAGAACGTTTGAAGCGACGCAGAGCGACGTCAAACGGCTCGTTTTCTTTAATCTTTACTGAAGGCATGTTTTTACCTTTGGTTAATAAAGGCCAGCGGCCCTGAAATGACTCAACTTCTAAGGGGCGCAGATTCTAACCACTTATCCAGATGCCTGCAAGCACCCGAGGCGGGTTTTTTATCGAATCGCGGGAGTTTTTTGGTTGGTTGCTGGCCCCGACCGTGTCTGGCCTATATGATAGCGGCAAAAATGGGCCCAGTGGGGCTCTATTTAACCCGGATTTTGAGATAACTTTTGTGAGTAAGCCCTTCGTGACTAAACCCATGTTGGTATTGGGGGTTGAAACCTCCTGCGACGAGACGGGTCTGGCCGTCTACCACACCGAGCGCGGCCTGCTGGCCCATGGCCTGTACTCGCAGGTGGCCGTGCACGCCGAATACGGCGGGGTGGTGCCCGAGCTGGCCTCGCGCGATCACGTGCGCAAAATACTGCCACTGATTCGCGAAGTAATGGCCGATGCTAACTGCAGCGCAGCGGATATCGATGGTATTGCCTACACCGCAGGCCCCGGCCTGGTCGGTGCTTTGATGGTGGGAGCAAGCGTTGGCCGCGCCTTGGCCTATGCCTGGGATGTTCCGGCGGTGGGGGTGCACCATATGGAGGGCCACTTGCTGGCACCTATGCTGGAGGACAGCCCGCCGGAGTTTCCGTTTGTGGCGCTGCTGGTGTCTGGCGGTCATACTCAGCTGGTGAGTGTTGCGAGTATCGGCCGCTACCAGTTATTGGGTGAGTCGCTGGATGACGCCGCCGGCGAAGCTTTTGATAAAGCCGCTAAAATGCTCGATTTGGACTACCCCGGTGGGCCGCATATCGCGCGCTTGGCGGAGCGCGGCACCCCTGGCCGATTTAGCTTTCCACGCCCTATGGTTGACCGTCCGGGGCTAGACTTTAGTTTCTCGGGCTTAAAAACCTACACCTTAAATACCGTGGCCAAATACGCCGGCGCCGATGGCTTGCCCGATGAGCAAACCTCTGCCGATATTGCCTGCGCGTTTCAAGAGGCTGTTGTCTCGACTTTGGTGATTAAATGCCGCCGGGCGCTGGAGGCCACTGGTTTAAAGCGTTTAGTGATTGCCGGCGGCGTATCGGCCAACACCCGTTTGCGCGCGGAGCTAGAGCGAGCGCTTGGCAAAATAGGTGCCGAGATGTTTTACGCACGTCACGAGTTTTGTACTGATAACGGCGCTATGATCGCGTACGCCGGCGCGCAGCGCTTGGCGGCAGGGCAGCGTGAGTCGCTCGCGGTTAATGTGCGCCCGCGCTGGCCGCTGGATACTTTGCCGCCGCTTGATGTAAGTACCTCTGCTTAAAGGTGAATAAAGAGAACCCGATGGACATTGTTTATATACGCGACCTTGAGATTCAGACCATTATTGGCATTTACGATTGGGAGCGCCAAGTGCGTCAAACCGTTAGCCTTGATATCGAAATGGCCAGTGATATTCGCCGCGCGGCCGAAACGGACGACATTCAGTATGCGCTCAATTATAAGGCTGTCTCTAAGCGTATTATCGCTTACGTCGAAGGGCGCGATGCGTTGCTGGTTGAGTCGCTCGCTGAAGAAATCGCTGCCTTGGTGCGCGAGGAGTTTGCTGTGCCCTGGCTCCGCTTGCGGCTCAGTAAGCCAGGTGCCTTACGCGGTGCGCGGGATGTGGGTTTAATCATCGAGCGCGGAGAAAAACCGGCATGAAGCCTGTGTATTTAAGTCTTGGCAGTAATATTGATCGCTATCGCCACATTAGTGCCGCGCTTGATGCGCTGGCCGATGAGTTTGGTGAGCTGGATATCTCGACAGTGTACGAAAGCGAGTCCGTTGGCTTTGAGGGCAGCCACTTTTTAAATTTGGTGGTGGGTATTCACAGCGAGCTTGATATTGCCGAGCTGTCGGCCCGACTTAAGCAAATAGAGGACGATAACGACCGCAATCGCGACGGCCCTAAGTTTAGCCCGCGCACGCTGGATATTGATATTTTGCTGTACGGTGATTTTGTTGGCACCACCGCCGGCATTGAGTTGCCGCGAGATGAGATCACCAAAAACGCGTTTGTCTTGCAGCCGTTAGCGGAGCTTGCCCCGAAAACGATTCACCCAGAGCTGGAGCAAAGCTATGCGCAGCTGTGGCACGGTTACGATAAATCCCGTCAGCATTTGTGGCCTATTGATTTTGTCTGGCGAGACTTGACGCTGCCCTGTCGTTATTAGTCGTTATGGCAGCTGTGCGGTGGTAAGCGGCCGGTTAAAAACCTGCCCCCAAGCCGAGCGGCATGTTAAGCGTAACACCAAGCCAGCCGCGTTGATCATCGGTCACGCCAAGAGCCACGCCAAATTTTATCGGTTGATTTTGCCACGGGTAAATATTAACCCGCAGTTTTAAATCCTCGGTGCCATTGTAAATCGCTGACCACAAAAGGTTGCCGTTACGATCACCAAAGAGCCCGACGCTGGGGCGGGTTTTATAGTTTAGCTCGCCATTGGGAAACGCAATGCGCGTGATGGCAGCGCCCACACCCCACGACAAGGTGTTACCGCTGGCCAGCGTATGTGATAGCCCCACCAGATTATTCATGCCCATGTAAGCAAATAGCTCCGTATTGCCGTGACTGAGAAGTTGCGGGCGCACCACGTAGCTGATGCCGGTGTTGCGTAACTGATCATTGCTGGGATCGTAGAGAATCAAGTGCGGCCAAACGGCCGGCTTGAGATTCTTTTCGATGTATTCTGCGCGCTGGTCATCCGAGAACAGCCAGATGCCCAAAGGGCGAAAAATAAAAACATCGGCAACCGGGTCGTCGGCGGCGGAGGTTTTTTTCTCTATTGCCTCCTGTGCCAGCTCGGCGGCCATCGCGGTGCCGACGGCTGCCCATAGCGGATGGGCGTATTGGTGGGCTCGGTAGTATTCTAAGTCGCGCCGATAAACGATACCGCCACCAAACAAATGTAAAGCGTAATTGGGGAGCGCGGTAGGCCAGTCGCTGGAGTGCTCTGTGTCGTAGGGCAGAATCTGGCGGTTGATAAAACGCCCCCAGCCGCCTTCGCTGTTGATGGCGGCGTCTGGGTGGGTAAGGTTGTCAAACAGTGTGCTAAAACGGTGATCGATGTTGTGTTGATCGAAGTTATCCGGTAGCTGCAAGGTATCAAAGGTATAGTGAGAAAAACTGTTTAGTGGTGAGTATAGCGCATCCGCGCCGGTATTGGCCGGGCGATAGTAGTCCGCGTGCAGGGTTTGCGGCAGCCCCACAGCCGCTATGGCGGTCAGTATTATTGCTAGCCACAACATTGGGGCGCGTCGTTTTGCCGTGTTTTTATCGGTTGTCACAGTGGGCCACGTTTAGAGTTTTTTTGGCTCTTAACAATACGGCCAGCGGGTTTTATAGGCCGTATTGTTAATGTAGCTTTTTATTATAACCAGCGCAGCTTTCTAAACAGCCCCAGCAAGGCCACACCCATGGTTGCCATCAATCCCATGGCGATAAAATAACCATAGCGGTAGTGCAGCTCGGGGATGTAGTCAAAGTTCATGCCGTAAATGCCCGCGACAAACGTCAGGGGAACAAAAATCGCTGTAATTACCGTAAGCACTCGCATAGTGTTGTTTAGCGTGTGCGATGCCAGCGATAAATAACCCTCAATAAGATCGCCACAGATTTCATAGTACATGGCGGAAAGGCTGTTAACGCGTTCGCAACGATCAAATAAATCTTGCAGAGCGTGGCCGATGTCGGGGGATTGTTGTGCAAACACATCCGGTGTTTCATGCAGTAGTGTGGTTGCGACGCGCTCATGATAATTGAAGGTACGCTTTAGTTTGCGCAACCGCGATTTAAAGGCGATTAAAGAGCGCATTAGTTCGTCATTGGGGCGCTCTTGCATCATGTCTTCAAGATCGTTAATGCGGGCCTCAAAGGTGAGAACCGCCTCTAAGTAGCGGCCTACAGAGTAGTGCATGATTCGCACCGCTTGCAGCGCCGGTTGGCGCAGTAAGTCGATATCTGGGTTGTTCCAGTTTTTCTCGATACTGATTGAGCGGCCCTGGTGAATGCTGATTAAGCAGCGCTCTTCAGCAAACAGTGCGATGGGTACCTGGCTGACGTTTAGCTCTTCGTCAAAATCCGTAATGCCGCGATACAGAATCAGCACTTGATTGTCGAAGGTTTCGGTTTTGGGTGGGTGGCGTTTGCGCTGTGCGTCCTCAATGGCGAGAGGGTGGCAGCCCTGGGCTAATAGCAGCGCTTTCTCATCTTCGATATTTTCACTTTCGATATCAATCCACAGGTAACCACTGTCGTCTGCACGCCAAGCGTCTATCTGCTCGACGCCGCCGTACTGTGTTTGACCATCGGTTGTGAGTCGGAGGGTTTTTATCATAGTGGTATCCTTAGCCTTGCGTGTAGCGAGTTAGTTGCTGAGGGTTCGGCCGCCATCCACAGCGATAATTTGGCCGGTAATATAAGGTGCATCGTTCAGTAAAAAATCAATAGTACGGGCAATATCGTCGGCAGCACCAGCCCGTTTTAGCGCAATTTTATCAACAATGGCTGCTTTTGCGGTATCGCTTAATTCGGCGCTGTCCTCTGGCCACATAATGGCGCCGGGGGCTACGCCGTTTACTCGCACCCCGGGGGCAAGCTCGCGCGCTAATGATTTGGTTAGCATAACGTTGCCGGCCTTGGCGATACAGTACAAGGAGTGTTCACTCAGTGGTCGGTCGGCGTGAATGTCGGCGATATTAATGATGGCGCCCGATGTTTTTGTTAGCGCCTCGCACAAATGCTGCGCGAGAAAAAACGGCGCTTTTAGGTTGCTGCCAATCAGGTCATCCCACTGTTGTTCAGTCGCGCTGCCGATAGGGGTAGGATAAAAAGTAGAGGCGTTGTTGATTAACGCATCGAGCTGTCCCCACTCATTAATAGCCGCGTGCGCTAATGACCCGACATCATCGAGTTGTGTCAGATCGGCGGCTAACGCCCGCGCCGAGTTCGCGCGCTGCTGGTTAAGCTCGCCGATGAGCTGTTCGGCCGCGCGGCTCGAGCTGCGATAATGCACGATAACGCGCCAGCCTTTGGCGTGTAAGCCGCGTGCGGTGGCCGCGCCGATGCGGCGAGCACCACCGGTGATTAATACCACGGGTTCGCTCATGCTTGTCGTTCCTTATCTGTTTGCTGTTTTAACGCCTCGAGCTTTTGTAGTCGCTCGGCATCAATGGCGGCGCCTAGCTCGGCACCTTGGTAACCCTTTGCAACTAACGCTTTTACGTCTACGGTTTGACACAACTCCAGCGCGCGATGTAAGTAGCCAGGTTGTGGGTAATCTCGCGCCTCAAACCCAGTGCGACCACGGGAGTCTGCCTCGCAGGTTAATAACAGCTGTGCAAACCGTTCGGGGCGACGCAGCGCGTCGGTTTGCTTTAGCAGTTTTAGCACTGTGGCCGGGCGCAACTCAAAGGCGCGGTGCACGTGGGTGTGGAACTGCGCGGCCAGGAGTGCCAAGTCGCGGCAATCGTTGGGCACTGCAAGCCGTTTACACAGCGTCTTAATAAGCGGTAGACCCAATTGCTCGTGGTTAATGTGGCGGGGCCATTTGTCCGGCGGTGTCTCGCCTTTACCTAAATCGTGCACCAAGGCGGCAAAGCGCACACAGGTGTCGGTCGATAACCGACACGCTTGTTGCAAAACCATTAAGCTGTGTTCGCCGGTATCGATTTCTGGATGATGCTCGGGCGGTTGCGGTACACCGAACAGTCGGTTGAGTTCGGGTAATATTTTAGCCAGAGCGCCGCAGGTTTTTAGTAGGGTAAAAAACACCTCGGGATTGCGCTCGCCCAGCGCGCGCGACATTTCTTTCCAAGCGCGCTCGGCGACTAAATGATCGGCTTCACCGTCCTCGACCATGGCGTGCATCAGGGCCATGGTCGACTCGGCGACAGTAAAACCTAAGTGGTGATAGCGCGCGGCAAAGCGGGCGGTGCGCAGGATGCGTACCGGATCTTCACTAAAGGCGTCAGAGACATGCCGCAGTTTTTTATCGCGAATATCTTGCGCGCCATTAAAGGGGTCAGATAGTCTGCCTTGTTCGTCTTCGGCAATGGCGTTGATGGTGAGATCGCGCCGAATCAAATCGTCTTCTAGGCTGACGTCTGGGCTCGCGTGAAAGGCAAAGCCGGTGTAGCCAGGGGCGGTTTTGCGTTCGGTGCGGGCGAGGGCATATTCCTCTTTGGTGTTTGGGTGTAAAAATACGGGAAAGTCTTTGCCCACCGGAGTGAAGCCTTGGGCGAGCATTGCCTCGGGGGTGGCGCCTACCACCACCCAGTCGCGCTCGTGGTAGGGGTAACCTAGCAGTTTGTCGCGCACGGCGCCGCCCACTAAATACACTTGCATTACGTCGGTTGCTCATTGGTTTATACGGAGGCGTCCATGGTAGACAATTTCTTAACGAAATGCGCGTTTTATGCTTGTTTGCCGCGTCCCTTGAAGGTAGAGTTAAACGCTTAATCTATTTGTGATGTTGTTTATGTTGCACTTGTTGATCGCAAACCCCGTCTGTATTGCACTGCGCCGAGTCTGGCTAGCGGTTGCGGCGAGCTGTTGCGGTGTTAAAGAGCAGGTGAGTAGATGTTAAAGCTAGATTAACAACACTTTGTTTCTTAAAGGCCGCAGCACTCCACTGCGGCCTTTTTTCGTTTAAGGCTTTGGTGGTTTTGCGGTACGTCGCGCCGATGGACGGGGCGGCTTTTACTGTGAGGGAAAAACCATGCCGGTACTGATCGCCTATATTCTTGTGGTGCTTATTTGGGGCACCACGCCTCTCGCCATTGTCTGGAGCAACGGTTCGGGCCATTTTATGGCGGCGGTGTTGTCGCGCATGCTGCTGGCGTTGGTGGTGGCACTGGTGATTAACGCGCTGCTTGGCCGGCGCTTGTTTGATCGCCCGGGGGCTGTCTGGGTGTATTTATTTGCCTCGCTCGGTATCTTTCCCAATATGCCTTTGGTGTATTACTCGGCGCAGTTTATTCCCTCGGGGTTAATTGCCGTGATTTTTGCGTTGTCGCCGTTTGTAACGGGTGTGTTGTCTGCCTTTATCCTTAAAGATAATCCGTTTAACCGGCAGCGCTTATGTGCGTTGGTGTTGGCAGTGCTAGGGCTGGGGGTGATTTTTCGCAGTCAGTTGGCGCTGGATGAGGGGGCGGCCATAGGCATTGCCGGAATTTTGGGTTCGTGTGTGTTGTTCTCGACCAGTAGCGTGCTGTTAAAAGCGCAGCGCACTAGCGTCGATGCGTTTAACCAGACCACTGGCTCGCTGTTGTTTGCTATGCCCGGGTTGCTTGCATTTTGGTGGCTGGCCGATGCGCCCATGCCGGCGTTGCCCACCCAAGCGGTGGCGGCCATTGTCTATTTAGCACTGTGCGGTTCTCTGCTGGGCTTTACGCTGTTCTTTTTTGTGCTGTCGCGTTTGTCGCCCTCGGTGGTGTCCTTGATTACCTTAATAACGCCGATACTGGCCCTGAGCAGCGGCGCACTATTGGCGGGTGAGCGCTTGAGTACCGAAGCGCTTATAGGGACGGCATTGGTGTTTTGCGCGCTGGTCCTCTACCTCGATTTATTGCCATTTCGGCGCCACCCAAAGCATAGGTAATGGTGGTGCGCTATATTGGTGCTGTGCCTATCGCGCCGCTTTAATAAATGCACAGGCTTGGTGCTTGGGTGGTTGCTAAGGTTTGCTCTGGCTGCCCGTGAAATCTTCTATCTCTATGATTTCTAAGTGAAATTACAAGTTGGCGCGGTCTTCGCTATTAGCATCGCAAGCTGTATCGGTGTGCTATCGACGGCTACGGGACTCCTGCGACAGAATCGGGAGCTACCTTAAAAAACAGTTGCCATTAGAAACTAGAGGAAGATTTCATGAAGATGATTAACAAAAAAGTACTGGCTAGTGCCGTTGCCGCGTCAACCCTTGCTTTGAGCGCGTTTGCACCGGTTGCCAATGCTGAAGTATCGGCATCGGTGGGGGCAGCCAACATGTACTACTGGCGCGGTTATGACTTGGGTAATGGCGATCCGGCTATTTCAGGTGACTTAACCGTTAGCACGGGCGGTTTGTACGGTGGTGTGTGGGCTTCTTCTGGTGATGCGTCTGAGGGGACCGAGTACGATTTGTACGTAGGTTACGGCGGTGAAGCGGGCAGCTTTAGCTACGACATCAGTGTATGGAACTACAACTACCCCAGCGCGCCGAATGAGACATACTTGGATGACGCCGGTAACGAAGTGATTATCGATGGCTCTCCAGATATTGGCGATTTAACTGAAATTGTTGGCTCCGTGGGATTTGGTCCTGTTGCTTTGACCTACTATCACGGTGTGGCAGATTTGGATGAGTATTGGTATGCCACTATAGGTGCAACTTTTGACAAGTTCAGTGTAACTTACGGTTTGCACGAAGATGATTACTCGCACGTAGATTTGGGTTACTCGTTTAACGACAACCTGAGTTTTACCTTGGGTATTCCGGTCGATGATGTCGATGGCACAGTAGATGAAGATGCCAAAGTGGTTGTTTCCCTGAGTTTGCCTATCGAATTCTAAGTATGTGAATTTTAAGCAAGCCAGACAAAAAATCTGTTCCGCTTAACAGATATCACAGCGAGCATGAAGCTGTCGGGGCAAACTTCGGTTTGCCCCTTTTTTTGTCTGTACTTTTCCGCCTCCCTTGGTATTGGCAATATGCGATAATCCCGTCTCTATAGTTAGGCTAAGGAGTGCGGCTTATGTCCCCGCAGGATACAGAGGTGTTAGTGACCGGCGGCGCCGGCTACATAGGTAGCCATGTTTGTGTGGCGTTGATTGAAGCGGGCTTTACACCGGTGATTGTCGATAATTTTTGCAACAGCAAGCCGCTGGTGTTAGATCGCATTGCCGAGATAACCGGTGTGCGACCAACGGTTTACGAGCTGGATATTAATGACAGTGCTACTTTAGCGGATGTGTTTGCGCGGCATAATATTCAAGCTGTGATGCACTTTGCCGGTTTAAAAGCCGTGGGTGAGTCGACACAAATCCCCTTAGCGTATTACCGCGATAACGTCGCTGGCGCTTTAACCTTGTGCGAGGCGATGGCCGAGGCCGGGGTACGGAATTTAATTTTTAGCTCATCGGCAACCGTGTATGGCGATCCGGCCAGCGTACCTATCGACGAAAGCTTTCCCCGCAGTGCCACCAACCCATACGGCCGCAGTAAGTTAATGATCGAGCAAATGCTGGAGGATGTGGCCGCCGCTCCGGAGTCGGGCTGGAATATCTCGCTGTTGCGTTATTTTAACCCAGTGGGCGCGCACCAGAGCGGCCGTATCGGTGAAGACCCGTCGGGTATTCCTAATAATCTAGTGCCCTACGTGGCACAAGTAGCGGTGGGTAAGCGCCCGTTTTTGCAGGTGTTTGGCGATGATTACGCGACCCCCGATGGTACGGGCGTGCGCGATTATATTCATGTAGTGGATTTGGCGGCCGGTCATGTGGCGGCGTTAACTAGATCGCTGCCGCTGCCGCCTGGCTGTCGCGCTTATAACCTTGGTACCGGTATTGGCTGCTCGGTATTAGAGGTGTTGCGCGCGTTTGAGCAGGCGTGCGGCAAAACCCTTGCCTATAAAGTATTGCCCCGTCGCCCGGGAGATATTGCACAGTGTTATGCCGACCCGGCATTTGCCTGCGAGGCGCTTGGTTGGCGTGCCGAGCGAGACTTAGCGCAGATGATGCAGGACAGTTGGCGCTGGCAGAGCAATAACCCCGACGGCTACGTTTAACATTAGCACTGCCCGTTAGGGTGATGGGGAGGCGAGTGTGGCGCCGGGTAGTGCCAGTTCAAAGCGGGCGCCGCCCAACGGTGAGTGGCCGATAGTCAACTTGCCCCCATAGTTGCAGGCGATGTCGGCGCACACCGCCAGCCCGATACCTTGGCCGGGCATAGCGGTGTCAAGTCGCTTGCCGCGCTCCATCGAGCTGTTGCGCATAGTGTCGGTGATGCCCGGGCCGTTGTCGTCCACTTGCATGGTAAGTAATTGATCACTTAGGTGCGCGGTCACGGTTACTGTGCCGTCGCCGTACTTGCATGCGTTGTCCAATAAGTTGCCGGCCAACTCCATTAAGTCTTCCTCGTCGCCGATAAACGCGATATCGGCGGGTACGTCGAGATTGATACTTAAACCTTTGTCCCGGTAAATTTTCTTAAGCGAATCGGCTAGGCGCTCAAGCGTTAGCCGTAGCGGTATTTGTGAGCCACTACCGGCGTGCTCGCTTACCGCTTTTTGCAGTTGGTACCGGACGACTTTTTCCATGCGTTCCACCTGTTGATTAACGTGTTGTTGATAGTCTTCCCTGTCGCTGGTGGCTTTGAGTACCGCCAGCGGTGTTTTTAGACTGTGGGCTAAATCATTAACCCGGTTGCGATAGCGCGCGCGCAGTTGGGTCTCACGCGATAATACTTCATTCAGCCTGTCGACCACTTGTTGAATCTCGCGCGGATAATGGCCTATAAGCGTTTGGCTGGCGCCGCTGCGCATTAAACCCAAAGACTGCGCCAAGCGGGCCAAAGGTGCAAGGGCCCAGCCGGTCAATAGTACTTGAGTGGCGAGCAGCGCCAGCGCGACCAGCCCCAGCCCCTGCCATAGTTGGGTGCGGTAGGCGGCTAGGGCGAGCCGAAAGCTGTCGGTGTCGTGCAGTATGGCAAAACGGAATGGGTGAGTAATGCCGCGATCGTCTTCCCATAAAGTGTCAAATTGTGCAAAAAAGTAGTGATCGGTACCGATCTTGCTGCGCCGAAAGTGCATTTGGCCGGGGCGCCACTGAGGCGAAAAATCGGCAAAGCCCGGTGCGGGACTGAGTAGGCGGCTGGAGTTGGAGCGCCAGACTAGATGGCTGTGCGTGTTGTACACAAACGCGGCAATGCCTGAGGTGTTCTGCTCAAGGTCGGGCTCTATAAGTGTCTCGGGTAGCTCTAGGTGCACGCCGTTGTGGGTTGGGCTAAGCTCAGCCAGACTAAACAGTAAATAAAAGTAGCGCTCTAACCGCACTTGTTCGGCGGCCTCCAGGCTATTGCGGTAGGCGCGATCGAGCGCGACCCCGGCGATTATAAGCACCACTGGCAATACCAATAGCGAGCCAATCAGCAGCCGAGCCTTAAGGGTGGCGCGCGCCACGTTAAGGCTCTCGGCTTGAGTTGGGGGTTAGGTTAAAGCGATACCCCAAACCGCGCAGAGTGCTGATGGGGGTGAGGCTGCCGTCGGGGTCGAGCTTTTTGCGCAGCCGCCCAATAAATACCTCGATGACGTTGCTGTCGCGGTCGTAATCTTGCGCGTAAAGGTGTTCGGTGAGCTCGGTTTTGGACAGCGTTTTTCCGGCGTTGAGCGCTAAATACAGTAAGGTGTTGTACTCGTAACTGGTGAGCTCGATGGGCCGCTCTTCGAGGGCGACGGTTTTGGCATCGGTGTCGATACTTAAAGGGCCAAACGCCAACCGGTTTTGCGCGGCGCCGTGAGCGCGGCGCAATAATGCTTGTACTCGTGCGCGCAGCTCCTCGGGGTGAAACGGCTTGGTAAGGTAATCATCGGCGCCGGCCTCAAGCCCCTTGACTTTGTCCTGCCACGCGTCGCGAGCGGTGAGTACCAAAACGGGCGCATCGCGGCCATTGGCACGCAACTGGGCGATTAGGCTAAGGCCGTCAATCTCGGGCAGGCCAAGGTCGATAATTGCCAAGTCATAATCGTATTCGCTGGCCATAAACAGGCCATCGCGGCCATCACTGGCGCCATCGACCGCGTAACCTTCCACGCTTAGCTGGCGGACCAGCTCAGTGCGCAGTGCGCTGTCATCCTCGACAATCAGTAAGCGCATAAAGCATCCCTTGTGGTTTGAGTGGTTATTGCAGTGGCCGGCCGTTGCCTGCGTCGATAAGCACCGAGTGGATGCGGCCGTTGCTTTGCAGTAGCTTGACTCGAAACGCCGCTCGCCCCTGTACGCTTACCTGTTTTACGTCGATCACTTTACCGCCGTATAGCTTGCTGGCAATTTGGCCTGCTTTGGCGGCGCTGATGGCACACTGGGCGCTGCCCGCGGCAACCGGGTTTGCAAGGTGGCCCGCTAGAGTGGGTGCGCCCGGCGCGGCGACGGCCATTGAAGTGGCGAGTAACAGGCCCGCGATAATGCAAATGAGTCGAATCATAGTCTGTGGTCAGCGCTGTGAGTGTGAAAGACCATTGTACTGTGCCTTAGCCTTAGTTCGAAAGCTCGCCAGATGACGCTGGTGTGGTTGGTGGGCGCAATATTGGCTGGCATTATGAGTCCGAAGGTTAATGTAACTATTTAGCAGTACCCTAGAGTAGCCCGCTGAGCCTGAACCGGCGCTGAAAATAATGGGCTTGATGCGCTTTGGCGGCGCTGGATACACAAGTTTTTCTCGCGTCCGGTTTAAATATGCCCGCTTTTGTGGCAAAACCCGCAAAATACCTGTGTAAACAGGTATAATCGCCGCTATTTTCCCGCATATTTTAAAAGACAGGTTTACGGCATGTTGGATACTGTTTCGGTAGCAGAGTATATGACTCAGGTCGGGCGCGAAGCGCGCGCCGCCTCGCGGGCGCTGGTAGCGGCCAGCACCGGTGTTAAAAACGAAGCGCTGCAAGCAATGGCGCGTGAGCTTGATGCCGCGCGCGACACGCTTGCCACAGAAAACGCCAAAGATTTAGACGCCGGCCGCGAGAATGGTTTGGACGCGGCGCTGCTGGACCGCTTGGCGCTGAAGCCCGCCACGATTGATGGCATGATCGAAGGTTTGCGCCAAGTCGCGGCGCTGCCTGATCCCTGCGGTGAAATTACCGATATGAGCTACCGCCCCAGTGGTATCCAAGTGGGAAAAATGCGCGTGCCATTGGGCGTGGTGGGCATTATTTATGAGTCTCGCCCCAATGTGACCATCGATGCCGCGAGCTTGTGTCTTAAATCGGGTAATGCGGCTATTTTGCGTGGCGGCAGTGAGGCGATTCACTCCAATCGCGCAATTGCCGAGTGTATTGCCCGTGGCCTTAGGGCGGCGGGGTTGCCCGAGGCCTGCGTGCAAGTGGTACAAACCACCGATCGTGCGGCCGTGGGCGCGCTGATTACTATGCCGGAGTTTGTTGATGTGATTGTACCGCGCGGCGGCAAAGGCCTAATCGAGCGGATCTCCCGTGAGGCATCGGTGCCGGTCATCAAGCATTTAGACGGTATTTGCCATGTGTACATTGATGCCAAAGCTGACCTCGACAAAGCCTTTGCCATTGCGCTAAACGCCAAAACTCACCGCTACGGTGTGTGTAACGCGATGGAGACGCTATTGGTGGATGCGGCGGTAGCCGAGGCAATTTTGCCACGCCTGGCTGATGCCTATCGTGCCGAGGGCGTCGAGCTGCGCGGCTGTGAAAAAACCCGCGCGCTTGTTACCGCCAACGCCGCCTCCGACGAGGATTGGGCGACCGAATACTTGGCACCGGTGCTGTCTATTAAAATCGTGGAATCGCTGGAAGAGGCGATGGATCATATCGCTCGTTACAGCTCGCAGCATACCGAATCTATCGTGACGGAAGATTACAGCCGCGGCCGGCGTTTTATTACCGAAGTGGATTCCAGCTCGGTCATGATCAACGCCTCGACCCGCTTTGCCGACGGCTTTGAGTACGGCTTGGGCGCCGAAATCGGTATCTCGACCGATAAAATCCACGCCCGGGGCCCAGTGGGGCTAGAAGGGTTAACCTCGCAAAAATGGATCGTTTTTGGCGATGGCCAGATTCGTCATTAGGCCGGGGGACGCTAGCAGGTTGCGAGTTATTTTGCTGTGAGAAAAAAAGTCGCCATTTTTGGCGGTACCTTTAACCCGGTGCACAACGGCCATTTACGCTTGGCGCTGGATCTAGTGCAGCAGCTGGGGTTTGACGAGATGCGCCTGGTGCCTTGCCATATCCCAACGCACCGGGCTGATCCCGGGGTGGCCAGTGCTCGGCGCGCACAGATGGTGACGCTGGGTATTGCCGGCAACCCCAGTTTGCAAATGGACGACCGGGAGCTTGTGCGCGGTAGCGCGTCTTACTCGGTTGACACCTTGTCGCAGCTGCGCGCCGAACGCGGCGGCGAGTGCTCCCTGACGTTAGTGATGGGGCTGGATGCCTATTTGGGGTTGCCCCAGTGGCACCGCTGGCGCGAGCTGTTGGCGTTTGCCCATTTGTTGGTGGTGAATCGTCCGGGGTATCAGTTGCCAGCTGGTGGCGAGCTGGCCGAGTTTGATCGCATCTACAGCGCCGGGGCCGAAGCGTTATCTGCCGCGCCTGCCGGGGCTGTGGTGCACCTTGATATACGGGCGCTGGATATCAGTGCCACTGAAATTCGCACACTTACGGCGGCGGGGTTGTCGACGCGCTTTTTATTGCCCGAGTCGGTGCGCCGCTATATTGCCGAGCAACAACTTTACGGAGCGCGAGACGACTGTTAAGTCGCGCGTTCCTTTTGGATTTACACACGCACTTTACGAAACATAAATAGGTAACCAATGTCAGACTCAATCAACGCCCTTATCTTGGAAGCTCTGGAAGATTTAAAAGCTCGCGATGTCGCCGAGGTAGATGTGCGTGACAAAAGCGATGTCATGGACACCATGATTATCGCCACGGGTACGTCAAATCGCCATATCCGCTCGATGGCTGTGCATGTGATCGAAGAGTCTAAAAAAGCCAATATGGCGCCGCTGGGGTCCGAGGGGTTAGAGGGCAGCGACTGGGTGCTGGTGGACTACGGCGATACCGTGCTCCATGTGATGCTGCCCGAAGCGCGTGAGTTTTACGACCTTGAGAAGCTGTGGTCGGTCTCGCCGGCAAACCGCACCGAAGACTAGGCTTAAGCCATGCGCATACGACTGATTGCCGTGGGCAGCAAAATGCCCGGCTGGGTGCAAGAGGGCTATAACGAGTACGTTAAGCGCTTGCCGCGCGGCGATCTGGAGTTAGAACTGGTCGAGCTACCCTTGGCCCCGCGCGGTAAAAATAGTGATATTCAGCGAGCCATGGAGCGGGAGTCGGACGCAATCCGCGCGGCCATCGGGAAAGGAGATCGGGTGGTTGCGCTGGATGTGAAAGGCAAAAGCTGGGGTACTGAGCAGCTGGCCGAGCAACTAGCCGCTTGGCGTATGGATGGCCGCCATGTCAGTTTACTGATTGGCGGGCCCAATGGTTTAGCCCCCTCGGCACTGGCACTGGCCGAGCAGCGCTGGTCATTGTCGGCGTTAACTTTGCCGCACCCATTGGTACGGATTGTACTGGCCGAGCAGTTGTATCGGGCGTGGACGATTTTGCATAACCACCCTTATCACAAATAACACGAAGGCGCGTCGAGCGCTGGGTAGGATCTGACACCCCTATGTCCGAAGCGAGACACTTTAAAGATCACCACCGCGAGGCGCGTTTGTTTTTTGCGCGCACGCTGTTTGCCGGTGTGGTGATTGTGCTGCTGACGGGCATGTTGATTTTGCGTTTTTATTCGTTGCAAGTCGATCATCATGACGACTATGTCACTCAGTCCGATCGCAACCGCGTGCATGTCTTGCCTATCCCGCCTACCCGGGGGCTTATTTACGATCGCAATGGTAAGTTGCTGGCCGAAAACCGAGCCAGCTACACCTTGTCTATTGTCCACGAGCGGGTGCCCGATCTCGCCGAGACACTAGAGTTTCTCGCAACGCTGGTGGATATCAGCCCTAACGATATCGAAAAATTTAACGATCAGCTGCGTCAACGGCGCCGACCGTTTGATGCGGTGCCGCTGCGCTTTGGCTTAACCGAGGAAGAGCTGGCGCGACTGGCGGTTAATGAATTTCGCCTTGACGGGGTCGAGGTGCACGCGCAGCTGGTGCGTTACTACCCGGAAGGTGACCTGTTTGCCCACTCTATTGGTTACGTGGGCCGTATTAATGAAAACGAATTGTCGGGGTTTAGCTCCGAGGAGTATCAGCGCTATAGTGGCACGCACTCAATCGGTAAGATTGGCTTAGAGCGCTCGTACGAATCCGAGCTGTTGGGTGAGGTGGGCTACCAAAACGTAGAGACTAATGCTCGGGGTCGGGTGTTGCGTATTCTGGACAGCAGTGACCCTAAGCCTGGTAGTGATCTGACGCTGCACCTTGACTCCGAGCTGCAAAAAGAAGCCTTGGCCGCACTGGAGGGACACCGTGGTGCAGTGGTTGCCATCGATGTCGCGACCGGCGGTGTGTTAGCCGCCGTGAGTGCGCCGAGTTTTGATGCCAATTTATTTGTGACGGGTATTAGTTTTAAAGATTATCGTCAGCTCAATCAGTCTCGCGATTTACCCTTGTTTAATCGCTTTTTGCAGGGACAGTACCCACCGGGTTCGACCATCAAGCCGGTGGTAGCCATGGGCGGCTTGCACTACGACATTATTACTCCCGAGACAACGGTATACGATCCGGGCTATTACAAACTGAAAGGCAGCTCACGGCTGTATCGTGATTGGAAGCGTTGGGGGCACGGCGAAAAGGTCGATTTTAAGCAGGCCATTGCTGAGTCGTGCGATGTATATTTTTACGATCTCGGTTTTAATATGGGCATCGATAAAATGCACAGCTTTGGCTATCAGTTTGGATTGGGGCAAAAAACTGAGATCGACTTGCCCAATGAGCGCCGCGGCATTTGGCCTTCACGGGACTGGAAACGCGGTGCCCGTGGCGAACCGTGGTATCCGGGTGACAGTTTAAATGTGGCGATCGGTCAGGGCGATGTGTTGGCAACGCCGCTGCAACTGGCCTCTATGGTGGCCACGATTGCCCATCGCGGTGTGCGGTTGCGGCCGCAGTTGGTGGCCTCGGTGGGGGGCGAGCCGCGCCCGCCCATCGTCGATCAGAAAGTGGATGTGGAAGCCTCGGTCATGGAGCTCGGCGTCGAGGCAATGGCCGAGGTGGTGCACGGTCAGCATGGCACCGCGCGGCGAATCGCCGACGGTGCTAAATACCGTATGGCGGGAAAATCCGGTACGGCTCAGGTGGTGGCGATTGCACAAAACGCTGAGTACGATTCGGACGCCCTCAGTGAGCGCAACCGGGATCACGCTTTGTTTGTGGGGTTTGCGCCCTTGGAAAACCCAAAAATTGCGCTGGCGGTATTGTTAGAAAATGCCGAGTCAGGTTCTGGCGCGGCAGCACCAGTGATGCGACGGGTATTTGATGCGTGGCTGTTAGATGAAAACGGCGAGCTAAAGGAGTCACCCTAAGAGTGCCTAACCAAGACTTTCTTCGTCGCCTGCCCGAGTCTGATCGCGCCTTGCGCAAGCGCGACCGCTTGCAGCAGCGCCTACATGTCGATTTTTGGTTGCTATTATTGCTGCTCACCATTACCGCCGGCGGCCTGGTGGTGCTGTTTAGCGCCAGTGACCAGTCTCTGGCTACGCTCAAGCGCCAAGGTATTTATTTTGCGCTCGCTTATTTTGTCATGATTGTGGTGGCGCAAGTGCCTGTGCATTTTATGCGCCGCATGGCTCCTTGGGCCTATGCCGTAGGGGTGGTTTTATTGGTGTTGGTGGTGTTACACGGGGTTGGCGCTAAGGGCGCGCAGCGCTGGCTAAGCTTGGGCAGTTTTCGTTTTCAGCCCTCGGAAGTGATGAAGTTGGCAATGCCCATGACGATTGCCGCTTATCTTGGGCAACGACATTTGCCCCCGGTGTTTAAACATGTATTTTGGACCCTCGCGTTGGTGGCCGTGCCTACCGTACTTATTATTAAACAGCCGGACTTAGGCACCTCAATTTTGGTGGCCGCCTCAGGTTTGATGGTGCTGTTTTTTGCCGGTTTGTCGTGGCGCTACATACTTGCGGCGGTGACGGTTTTATTGGCGAGCCTGTGGCCGCTGTGGCATTTTGTCTTGCACGATTACCAAAAAAAACGTGTGCTGACACTGCTTAACCCCGAAGCTGACCGTTTGGGGGCGGGTTGGAATATCATTCAATCTAAAACCGCGATTGGCTCTGGTGGCGTGCCGGGTAAAGGCTGGCTGCACGGCACTCAATCGCACCTCGATTTTTTGCCGGAAGGGCACACTGATTTTATTATCGCGGTATTGGCGGAAGAGTTTGGCCTGATTGGCGTGCTGGTGTTGCTGGCCCTTTATATTTTGGTCGTGCTGCGCGGCATGTTGATTGCTGTGCGTGCGCAAGACAGCTTTGGTCGCTTATTAGCGGCCAGTATTACGTTGACCTTTTTTGTCTATGTGTTCGTTAATATCGGTATGGTGTCCGGTTTGTTGCCGGTGGTGGGTGTTCCCCTGCCGCTAGTAAGTCAGGGGGGGACCTCAATTGTGACTTTGCTGGCGGGTTTTGGGATTTTAATGGCGATTGCCACCGAGCCGCGCAAGGTAATCCGTTAGCTATGGCGGGCGAATACCGTGTTTGTTTATCTATAGAGCTTGTCAGGAGGCACTTTGCTGTTTACTCGTTGTAGGTCGGTTGCCCGTGTCTGGCACTGGTGGTTGCCGGTGTTGTTGTTAGCAAGTGCTGCCCACGCGGATTACACGCAGAGCCCAGAGGCGCAAGTGTTTATCGAGCGTATGGTGAGTGAGCACAATTTTACGCGCGAGTCGCTACAGGCGTTATTTGCGCAAGCCGAGAAGCGTCAACCGATTCTCGATGCGATATCCCGACCGGCCGAAAAAACCAAAAGCTGGGCCGACTACCGCAAAATTTTTATTAAAGAGGCGCGCATTGAAGGTGGCGTAACCTTTTGGCGCGATAACGCCGAGGCGTTGGCTCGTGCTGAGCAAGAGTTTGGCGTACCGGCGGAGTATATTGTTGCCATTATTGGTGTTGAAACATTGTATGGGCGCATTACTGGCAACTACCGGGTGATGGATGCCCTGAGCACCCTGGCGTTTAACTACCCGCCGCGCAGTGAGTTTTTTACCCGCGAGCTTGAGCAGTACCTGTTGCTCACCCGTGAGCATCAGCAAGACCCCCTGGCCCATAAGGGATCTTATGCCGGGGCAATGGGTTTTGGGCAGTTTATGCCTTCCAGTTACCGGCACTACGCAGTGGATTTTGACGGCGATGACTTACCGGATATTTGGGAAAACTTAACCGACGCTATTGGCAGCGTGGCAAATTATTTTAAAAGTCATGGCTGGCAGCGCGGTGAGCTTGTGACGCTGCGCGCGCGCCCTGACGATACGTTAGATAGCGCTATCGTGTTTAACCAAATCGTGCCGCCCGAGCGCACCATTGGGCAATGGCGCGAGGCGGGTCTGCAACCTATTCGTCATGTTCCCTCTGAGGTGAAAGCGCTGGCGGTTAAGCTCGATGGCGCATTGGGCGATGAATACTGGTTGGGGTTTAACAATTTTTACGTCATTACGCGTTACAATCGCAGCCATATGTACGCTATGGCGGTGCACCAGTTGGCCGAGGCAATTGCGCGGGCGCACCGCGAGAGTGGAGGTGCGCGTGAATAAAGTATGGTGGTTGGCTTTAGCTGTTGTGATCTTAGCGGGCTGCTCCAGTAACAGCAGTAAACCGCCTAGCCGCTATCATATCGATCAGGATGTCGGGCCGGACCGTGAAGTGGATTTATCCCATGTTCCCGATGCCGTGCCGAAGGTGGAGCCCCGCACTCGCGCCGGCAACAAAAACCCGTATACCGTATTGGGCAAAACCTATTATCTAATTGAGGATGAGTCCAGTTATAAAGAGCGTGGTAATGCCTCCTGGTATGGTAAAAAGTTTCATGGGCACAAAACCTCCAATGGTGAAACCTACGATATGTACGCCATGACGGCCGCCCATAAAACCCTGCCGATTCCGTCCTATGTGCGGGTTACCCACCTAAAAAACGGCCGCAGTGTGGTGGTGCGGGTCAATGACCGCGGCCCGTTTCATCAGGGGCGTATTATCGATTTAAGCTACGCTGCCGCGCAGCGCCTGGGAATTTCTAAAACCGGCACCGGACCGGTTGAGGTAGAGATTATTGTGCCGGGTGATACGCCACCGCCACCTCTGAAGCCCGATGATCGCCCCGCGAGTCACGCCGATGGTTTTTACCTGCAGGTGGGGGCGTTTTCCAGCGCGGCGAGCGCCAAGCGCTTGCGCGATAAGGTGGCGTCGTCGATGAATTCTCGGGTGTTTATCAGTGAGTTTAACGCGGCCAAACCCTTGTATCGGGTGCGTATTGGTCCGCTAACTGACGAGCAGGAGGTCAATCGTGTGCGCGAGCAGCTTCCGGCGGTGGGTGTTTACAACAGCCACCTTGTGAAAGATTGAGCAAAGCTGCCGTCCACGGTGTCTTTGCGTTACACTTTACCAACCCTTTGCCTGACTAACTGACTTAAAGACTGGATATTCATGTTTGCCAAAACTTTAGCCGCTTGCGGCCTATTTACCCTCGCTCTTGTTGCTAATGCTCAGCAGGTGTTAATCCCTGCGCCGCCGCAATTGGCCTCCTCCGCTTATTTATTGCTGGACGCCGATACCGGTAAGGTTATTGTTGAAGAAAACGCCGACGAGCAGCTGCCGCCGGCGAGCTTAACTAAGATGATGACCAGTTACATTGTGACCTCGGAGCTAGAAAATCAGCGGATTAGTGAAGAGGATCTGGTCAATATTAGTGTGGCTGCCTGGAAGATGGGCGGCTCGAAAATGTTTGTTCGTGAAGGCACCCAAGTGTCAGTGATCGACTTACTGCGCGGTGTTATCGTGCAATCGGGTAACGATGCCAGTGTGGCATTGGCGGAGCATATTGCCGGTGGTGAAGACGCGTTTGCCGATGTGATGAACCAGACGGCCAGCTTGCTGGGCATGACGAACAGCCACTTTGTGAATGCCACCGGCTGGCCTGCCGAAGGGCACCTGACGACGGCGCGGGATTTATCCCTGTTGGCGCGGGCGATTATCAAGGATCACCCGCAGTATTACGATTTGTATAAAGAAAAGTACTTTTCTTACAACGGTATTAACCAGCCTAACCGCAATCGCCTGCTGTTTCGCGACGACTCGGTCGATGGTTTGAAAACCGGCCATACCGAGGCCGCCGGTTATTGCTTGGTCGCGTCGGCCAAGCGTGGCGACACCCGTTTGATCTCGGTCGTGATGGGTACTGCGAGTGAGGACGCCCGCGCGGCTGAGACGCAAAAGCTGTTGGCGTATGGTTTTCGCTACTTTGAGAACCAGACACTGTATAGCGCGGGTGACGTAATTGAAAACGCTCGCATTTGGTACGGCGAGGCCGACCAGCTGGCGCTTACCGTGGCCGAAGACGTGATGCAGACCATTCCCCGGGGGAGTCGCGGCAGTATTGAAGTTGCGCTGCAATTGCCCGATACACTTAAAGCGCCCATTAAGAAAGGTGAACAAGTGGGAACCTTAACGCTGACCTTGAACGGTGAGACGTTGGCCGAAGTGCCCGCAGTAGCTCAAGCCGCTGTACCTGAGGCGGGTTTTTTCGCTCGAATTGTTGACGCTATTAAGTTGTTTATCTCCGACTTGCTGAGCTAGAAGCTTATTGAGTTGACCGCATTGTGTCTGACGGCTGCAGCTGTCAGGCACAATGTTTGTTACAATTGCCCGCTGTTGCCATAGCGAGGTCTCAATCCGTGCAAGAACCCCCCAAAATTGAATTTCCCTGTCCCGGTTACCCCATCAAAGTGTTAGGTGAGGCGGGCGACACCTTGTACTCGTTGGTTATGGAGGTGATGGATGAGCACGCCCCGGGCTTTGATCGCGAGCGCACCACTGTTAAAGACAGTGGAAAAGGTCGCTTTCAGTCGGTAACGGTATATATCACCGCCACGGGTGTCGAGCAGCTTGAAACCATCCACCAAGCCCTGCGAGCAAACCCCGTTACCAAAGTTGTCCTGTGACCGCTGAAGTTGATCAGCTAGAGGTTCATGATCTGGACCGGCGCGATTACCTGAGCGTTTGGCACGAGATGTCGGCGTTTACCAGCAACCGTGGGCCGGACACTAGGGATCAGCTTTGGTTAGTAGAGCACGCACCGGTTTTTACTCAGGGGCAGGCGGGAAAGCCCGAGCATCTGTTGGCGCTGGACGGAATTGAGCTGGTACAGAGCGACCGCGGCGGCCAGGTGACTTATCACGGTCCGGGCCAGTTAGTGGCGTATCCACTACTGGATTTGCGTCGTCGCAAGCTGGGTGTCCGTGAATTGGTCACTTTGATCGAGCAAATTATTGTTGCGGTGTTAGCTCGTTTTGCGATAGATGCGTACGCGCGACCGGATGCCCCGGGGGTTTACGTCGACGGCGCCAAAATAGCCTCTTTGGGTTTGAGGGTCAGGCGCGGCTGTAGTTTTCATGGTTTGGCGCTGAATGTAGCCATGGACTTAGCGCCGTTTGAGCAGATCAACCCCTGCGGTTACGCCGGGCTGCAAATGACCGACATGGTCAGCCTAGGCGCCAGTTCCTGCACCATGGCGGCGGTTAAATCGGCGCTTGTCGATGAGTTTGTACAGAAATTGGGCTATAAAACCGCTATAATGCCTGCCCTTTAATGGTTGGCGCCCTGTGTCAGGTGCGCACACGCCTAACAATCTTTGCATCAACGGCCATTGGCCCGAAAGAGTTTGACTATGACGATTGAAATACCCGATATCCAGCCTGTAAAACGCACACGCCGCCACAAGCAAGGCGAGAAACTGCGTGACGCGGACAAAGTTGAACGGATTCCGGTAAAAGTCATCGCCTCCGACGCAGTCGAAGTGCCGCGTAAACCCGACTGGATTCGGGTCCGTGTGCCGGCCTCGCCAGAGGTTGATCGCATTAAAAAATTGCTGCGCAAAAATGGCTTGTCGTCGGTGTGCGAAGAGGCCAACTGCCCCAACCTGGGTGAGTGCTTTAGTGGCGGTACCGCCACCTTTATGATTATGGGGGATATTTGCACACGCCGCTGTCCGTTTTGCGATGTGGGCCACGGTAAGCCAAATGCGCTGGATGCCAATGAGCCGATTAAGTTGGCCGAGGCGATTGCCGAGTTGCGGTTAAAATACGTCGTAATCACTTCGGTGGATCGTGATGATTTGCGCGACGGTGGTGCCGGGCATTTTGCCGATTGTATTCGCGAATCCCGCCAGCGCTTGCCTAATTTGCAGGTAGAAATTCTGACCCCGGATTTTCGTGGGCGCATGGAGCCGGCGCTGGATATTTTAGAGCGCGAGGCCCCCGATGTGTTTAACCACAACCTCGAGACTGTGCCACGCCTGTATCGCCAGTCGCGCCCTGGTGCTAACTACGAGTGGAGCCTTAAGCTGTTATCGGAGTATAAAAAGCGTCGCCCGGATGTTTTGACTAAGTCTGGTCTGATGGTGGGCTTGGGCGAGACCAAAGAGGAGATTTTTCAGGTAATGCGCGATATGCGCGAGCACAATATTGATATGCTCACCATTGGCCAGTATTTACAGCCTTCAAAAGATCATTTGCCGGTCGATCGCTACGTGCACCCAGATGAGTTTGATGAGTATACGGCGCTCGCTAAAGAGCTAGGCTTTACCCGCGCTGCCTGTGGCCCGCTGGTGCGCTCCAGTTATCATGCGGATAAACAAGTGCAGGGTGACGACGTCCAGCAGTGGTCTGGCGTCACACACTAATTGCAGGTGGAGCGCGAGCTTGCTTGGCACCGGGTAAGTCTTGCGAGTTGCCCGGACTACCTGGATCAGGTGGCGACATGGCATCACCGCGAGTGTTTACGCCAAGGGCTGCAAAGCCATCAAGACAAGCGCCGTGAGCGTTTGCTGCAGCATTTGATCGGTTGCGCTTGTGTACCGCAAACATGGCTGGCACTTGAGCCGGGCAGTGGTGATTTAATCGGCTGTGTCAGCGTGGTGAGCTATCATTTAGGTGCTCGCCCTGGCACCCCCCAGGCAGATACCCCTTTGTGGTTGAGTAACCTTTTTGTCGCTCCTGAATGGCGCCGGCAGGGTGTCGCCAGCGGTTTAATTGAGGGCGTTCGGCAGTTCTCCCGCGAGCTGGGCATGACAGGTTTGTGGTTGACGGCCACTGACCAATCGGAGTTTTATCGACGCCGGGGTTGGCAATTAGTGCGCCGAGCTAAGCTCGGTGGGCGTTGGGTTAATGTTATGACTCACGCGCTCGGCGATACGCCATAAAATCATCGACATGGTCGGTAAAAACCGCATCCGCGCCTATATCTTCTAGCCTTTGCCACTCATCTGGGTGGTTGGCGGTATAAACCCAATGTTTAAATCCTCGGCGGTGAATATCCTCACTGAATGCTCGACTGCAAGCTTCTTGCGCCGTGTTGCAGGAGTAAGCCGCCAGCGATGTCGCGCAAGCGGCGTAATCAAGTGGCTCGCTGGCGAGCAAAACTCCACGTTTAAGGCTGGGCAGTAGACGCTTGGCTCGGAACAGTTCGTGATGATTAAAGCTTGATAAAATGATGTGCTCTAGGCTTCCGCCGGTCGTTGCACGTTGCTCTTGTAGGGTTTTGATGACGGCATCGGCGGCATTGGCATTTTTAATTTCGATGTTCAATAAACATTGCTCACCGACGAGCTCGAGAACTTGTTGCAGCGTTGGTAACGGCTCGCCGTTATCCAGCCGGGCATTGTCGAGCTGCTCTCGGCTGCAGCTCCATAGTGCGCCGCTGCCGCTGGTAACCCGGCCCAAGCGGTGGTCGTGAGTAATGTATAGCTTATTTTGTAAGTGCCATACATCTACCTCAATACCGCTGCAGCCGCTGTTAAGTGCACGGGTAATTGCGGCAAGTGAGTTTTCGGGTAAATCATTGCCGGGGCCGCCGCGGTGGGCGATACACAGTAGGGACATAACGGTTTAATCCTGTTGTTGCGTGACGGGCAATAGCCTAGCATAGCCGCCTGCCTACCTTGGTGGCGTTTAGCTTGTACAGTATTCAAATTTACCTGAGTTGGAAAGGAGTGTGGCGTGTTAAAAGTGTTGCTGCTAAGCGGCTGTATAGTGGTTTTTTTGTTGTTGGCGCGGTTAGTGGATCGAGTGGTGCGGGATCTCGCCATTAAACGCTCGGTCAGCTTGTATCGTGTGGAGTACATCAACAAAGTCACGCATTTTGCGCTGCTGTTCTGCGCCATTGTGGTTATCTGCTTGGTGCTGGGGTTAGGTTACGGCGATGTCACGCTGTTTTTGTCGTCGATCTTTGCTGTTGTGGGGATTGCGCTGTTTGCCCAGTGGTCGATATTAAGCAATATCACCGCCAGTGTGATTATCTTTTTTGGTTTTCCCTACCGAGTGGGCGATCGCATTCAAGTGCTTGATCCGGACTTTAAGATGACCGGTGTTATCAGCGAGATCACCATGTTTCATGTCATTATCCGGTTAGATGATGGCAACACCGTTACTTACCCTAACTCGGTGATGTTACAGCGGGCAGTGTTAAAAGTGGATAGCGCAACGCCTTTGCCGCCGCCGGAAGAGGGGTAAGCCTTCAGCTCGCGCGTTTGCGGTTAACGTTCTAGATGACTGCACCACGGGTGCAGTCTTGGATGGTAGCGCTCAGGTAAGTAAAGGCGGCGCCGCTGCAGGTCGGGTGCCGCCGGTGCAAACGTTAGTTTATATCTGGGGCGTTATTGTCGCTTAGCTGGTGTGATTGGCTCGGCAGGTGCCTCACCCTTCCCGGCTGCCAAGAGTGTTAGCTTAACACTTGTCCGATAGCCCGGCTTACATAGTCGAGGTTGGCGCCGTTAACGCCGGCAATGTTTACGCGGCTGTTATCGGTCATATACACGCTAAACTCATTTTTTAAGCGAGTCACTTGCGCGGTACTTAACCCTAAAAAGCTGAACATGCCTCGTTGCTGGGCAATAAAGCTAAAGTTCATTTGCTGTTGGGTGCTATTGAGTGCGCCCACCAGTTGTTCGCGCAAGCCACTGATGCGCTCGCGCATATCGGTTAGCTCCTGTAGCCATAGGGCGTGCAAACTTTCACTGTGATAAATAATGTCAACCAGCGAGCTGCCGTGGGCCGGTGGCATCGAGTATAGGCCGCGGGTGATACTCAGTATCTGACTCAGGCTGGCCGCCGCCCCGGTGGCGGAAGGCGCAACAATGCTGAGGCTGCCGGTGCGCTCGCGGTAAAGCCCCAAGTTTTTTGAGAAAGACGTGGCAAGGATCAGCTCAGGCAGCTGGTCGGCCATGAGTCGCACGCCGTAAGCGTCCTCGACGATGCCGTCGCCAAAACCTTGGTAGGCCATATCGATAAATGGCGTAAAGCCGCGCTTGGCGGCAAGCTCGGTAATTTGTTGCCACTGGTTAGGGGTTAAATCAGCCCCACTCGGGTTGTGGCAGCAGGCGTGCAGCAGGACTAAATCATCTTTGCCGGCTTGCTGTAAGGCCTCCAACATTGCGTCAAAATCGATGGCTTGCCGGTTAAAATCGTAATAAGGGTATTCTTTTAAGGTGATTCCGGCGCTGCTCAATAATGGAACATGGTTGCCCCATGTCGGGTTGCTGACCCAAATGGTGGCGTTAGGCTTGGCTTTGGCAATAAGCTCGGCAGCGGCCCGCAGGGCGCCGCAGCCGCCAGGGGTTTGAATGGTGGCTACCCGTTGATCGCGAATCACCGCATGCTGCTCGCCAAAAGCCAGCGCTGCGGCTGCGCGGTTGGCTCCTGGCACGCCGGCCGGTGGCGTATAGACCTTGCTGGACTCGTTTTGGTAGAGCTCGGCTTCAGCCTGCTTCACGCAGGCTAAAATTGGAGTGTTTCCCTGTTCGGTTTTGTACACGCCAACCCCTAGGTCGACTTTGTCTGGATTGGTATCGGCGTGGTAGGCGGCACTTAAGCCTAAAATAGGGTCGGCAGGCAGTAGTGGCAGCTCGGTGAGCATAGGGGCTCCTTGTGTAGGCAATGGCAGCAAAAGATATGTGGCGTGGATAATAGCGCAAAATAACCGAGGGCGCAGAGTGGGACAGTGGTTAGGTGGGGTTAAAAAATCCGCCGCACCGTTGAGGGAATGCGGCGGTCAAGCAAGCGACAGTACGTTGTGGAAGCGGTGTACTGCCGCGACATGCCTGTTAGTGGCAACAGGCCTAGTGCTGTGTGGAATGGCGACCCGTGGAGGAGTCGCCCAGCACTGTGGTGAGCATTGTCGCGCGGCCGGCTTTTACTGATTGGCAACCAGTGGTGTTACGCTATCTTCCGACGTCTCTTCTAGCAGCAGCTCGGGCTTGCCTTTACAGGCGCGAGCCAGCACGTCACTCTTGCCAGCCAGCAGCATGCCAATGGCTTCGCTGTGCTCTTCGCTAATACCTTTAACCGAGGTTTCGATCAGTTCGGTAATATTAGCGGCCAGTTCGAGCATTTTGTCGTGGGCTTCGGCGGCTTTTTTATCATCAAACATCTTTCCATCCCGGTCACATTTCCAAACGGCGACTACAGCCATGATTAATCTCCATTGCGATACTGTTTGAATGTACAGTATTTCTTTGCGGTACCAATGTCAAGCGAATGGCTTCCGGGTGGGTGATTTGCCCTGTTCATTTGCCGATGGGCTAGCGATAATGGCGCACGATATTGATGCTATAAGTGAGTGAAGTGTGACAGAAACGCCGGAGCCTAAAACAGCGGAAAGTGCGGTTGCCCGCCCGGGTTTGCTGCGCTCTAGCAGTAAAGTAGGGGTTATGACGATGGCCTCGCGGGTGCTGGGGCTGTTGCGCGATGTAGTGTTCGCTCACACTATCGGCGCCGGCGGTGGCGCCGATGCGTTTTTTGTCGCCTTTAAAATCCCCAATTTTATGCGCCGATTATTTGCTGAAGGGGCATTTGCTCAGGCGTTTGTGCCGGTGTTGTCGGAGTATCGCTCGCAGGGCACACTGGCGGCGGTAAAGGCGCTAATTGATCGCGTTGCGGGCGGCTTGGGGTTGGTTTTGCTGCTGGTAACGGCGCTGGCGGTTCTGGGCGCGCCACTGGTAGCAACGGTGTTTGCCCCCGGCTTTCACTCTGATCCAACGCAGTTTGCACTCGCCACCGATATGATTCGGATTACTTTTCCCTACCTGATGTTGATCTCGCTAACAGGGCTTACTGGCGCGATTCTTAATAGCTACGACCAGTTTGCCGTACCGGCGTTTACCCCCGTGTTGCTGAATGTGTGTTTGATTGCGGCGGCGTTGTTGGCGGCGCCGCACTTTAACCCACCCGCGCTGGGGTTGGCCTGGGGGGTATTGGCGGCTGGTGTCGTGCAGCTTGTGTTTCAGTTGCCGTTTTTGGCGCGCTTGCAGCTGCTGCCTTCGCCGAAGCTGGATTGGGCGGACCCGGGGGTAAAGCGTATTTTAGCGTTGATGGTGCCAGCATTGTTTGGGGTGTCAGTCAGTCAGATCAATCTAATGCTCGATACGATTATCGCGTCTTTGCTGCCCGGAGGCAGTATCTCTTGGTTGTATTACTCCGAGCGCTTGGCCGATTTGCCGCTAGGGGTGTTCGCAATTGCCATTGCGACTGTGATTTTGCCCAATTTGTCGCGCCAGCACGCCGCTCGCGACCCGGGCAGCTTTGCTCACACACTCGACTGGGCGCTGCGGTTGATCTGTTTGATTGCTCTGCCAGCCATTGTCGCGTTGGTGATTCTGGCCGAGCCGATATTGGTCACTTTGTTTCAGTATGGCGCGACGAGCGCCGCCGATACCGCTATGGCGGCGCTTAGCTTGCGCGCTTACGCGTTGGGGCTGCTGGCCTTTATGCTCATTAAGGTGCTGGCGCCGGGTTTTTACGCGCGCCAAGACATGAAAACACCGGTGCGTATCGGCATTATTGCTATGGCGGTGAATATGGCGTTGAACATCGCCTTTGTGTTGCCGCTGCACTTTTATTGGCAGATCGGCCACGTGGGCTTGGCGTTGGCGACGTCGCTGGCCGCGTACGTCAACAGCTTTTTACTGTACCGCGGTTTGCGAAAATTAGGTGTCTATTGGCGCCATCAGGGGTGGCCGGCGCTTGGGCTGCAAATGGCGTGTGCTAATGTTGCTATGGCCGTGGTGCTGGTGGCGCTAATGCTCGTTTGGGGTGACTGGGAGGTTTGGTCGGCTGGGCAGCGAATTTGGCACCTGGCGCTGGTGTGTGCTGCGGGGGCCATCGTCTACCTAGCCGGGTTGTTGTTGACGGGTTTTAAACCGTCGAATTTGCGCCACGTCTCGCGCCAATAAGGTTGCTGCTGTATACTCACGCGTCAGATTTTCCGCCGTCAACAGGTTCCGTGTGAAGAGTCAGGCCCCAGAATTTATTCGCGGTTTATACAACCTGCGCGAGCGCCATCGGGGGTCTGTGGCCACCATTGGCACCTTTGATGGTGTTCACCTGGGGCATCAGGCCATACTGCGTCAACTCAAGGGCGTGTCCGAGCGCCTTAACTTACCCTCTGTGGTGATTTTGTTTGAGCCCCAGCCCCACGAGTACTTCTCTCGGGAGCGGGCTCCGGCGCGGCTGATGCGCCTGCGTGAAAAACTTGAGGCGCTGTTTGCCGCCGGTGTCGATAAAGTGTTGTGCCTGCAGTTTAACGAGGCGTTTCGCAGTTTGACGGCGCGCCAGTTTATCGACCGGGTGTTGGTCGATGGCCTGGGCATTCGTCATCTTGTGGTGGGCGATGATTTTCGCTTTGGCTGTGATCGCGCGGGTAACTACGAGCTGTTGCAACGTGTTGGCGCGCAGGGCTGTTTTGGGGTCACCGATACTTGTACCTTAACCCTCGCCGGCGAACGAGTGAGCAGTACCCGGATTCGCCAACACCTGCAGGCCGGTGAATTTGCCCGGGCTGAGGCCTGCCTCGGCCGGCCCTACGCGATCAGCGGCCGGGTCGGTCACGGTAAAAAGCTGGGTCGTCAGTTGGGCGTGCCTACGGCCAATGTCCGCTTGCAGCGCTATCGTTCGCCGCTGTCGGGCGTTTTTGTGATCAGTGCCGAGTTGGCCGATGGCAAGTGTTACTCTGGTGTTGCTAACGTCGGGGCAAAGCCCACCATAGCGGGAGATCTGGAACCCCTATTGGAGGTGCACCTGTTAAACTTTGACCGAGACATCTATGGTCAGCCTATAAAGGTGATGTTTCACCAGCGGTTACGAGCCGAGCAAAAATTTGCATCGCTTGCGGCACTAACCACACAATTGCAGGATGATATTCGTGGCGCCCAGGCTTATTTTGCTGCCGTGCCACCAGCGTCCACTGGATTACCCACTCTTAACTGACATTTGACTGAAGACAATGACTGATTACAAAGCAACCTTGAATTTGCCCCAAACGTCTTTTGCCATGAAGGCCAACCTGGCCCAGCGCGAGCCCGAGATGCTCAAAGCGTGGGCCAAAGATGGTCTGTACGAGCAGATCCGTGCCGCGCGTAAGGGACGTAAATCGTACATTCTGCATGATGGTCCGCCCTATGCGAATGGCGATATTCACATTGGTCATGCGGTTAACAAGATCCTTAAAGATATTATCGTTAAGAGCAAAACCCTAAGTGGGTTTGATGCCCCTTACGTGCCGGGCTGGGACTGTCACGGTTTACCGATTGAGCACAACGTCGAGAAAAAACACGGTAAAGCCGGTGTTAAGTTAGACGTTAAAGCATTTAGACAAAAGTGCCGCGAGTACGCCGCGCGCCAAGTTGATGGTCAACGTAAAGACTTTATGCGCTTGGGTGTGTTGGGCGATTGGCACAACCCTTACCTCACCATGGACTTTAAGTTTGAGGCGGATATTATTCGCGCTTTGGGCAAAATCGTCGACAATGGGCACTTACAGCGGGGTTTTAAACCCGTTTACTGGTCTGTGGTGGGGGGCTCGGCACTGGCCGAAGCCGAGGTCGAGTATCAAGACAAAACCTCGTTTAGCATCGATGTGAAATTTGCTTTTGCCGACCAAGATGCCGCCGCCAGTGCGATTGATGATTTGAGCGGCAGTGGACCGCTGTCGGTGGTGATTTGGACCACGACCCCCTGGACCCTGCCGGCCAACCAGGCCGTTAGTGTTAACCCTGAGTTGGATTACGTTGTTGTGGCGGCTGCGGGCGAGCGTTTAGTAATGGCCGAAGGACTGTATGAGTCGGTTATGGCGCGTGCCGGCATCGAAGATTTTACCGTGGTAGGCCGAGCCAAAGGCGCCGCTCTTGAAGGGCAAAACTTGCTGCACCCGTTTTATGAACGCCAAGTTCCGGTGATTTTGGGTGATCACGTTACCCTTGATGCGGGTACTGGTTGTGTACACACAGCGCCCGATCACGGTATGGACGACTTTGTGGTAGGACGTAAATACGACATTGGTACACTGAATTATATCGATGATAATGGTCTGTACCGCGATCATGTGCCGGTATTTGCCGGTGAGCATGTGTATAAAGTCGATGAAAAAGTCATCGACCTGCTCAAAGAAAAAAGCGCACTGTTTTTTGAAAGTAAAATCACCCACAGCTTTCCACATTGCTGGCGCACCAAAACGCCGTTAATTTTTCGTGCGACGCCGCAATGGTTTGTCAGCATGACCAAAAACGATTTACGTGGCCAGGTCGCAAAGTCGGTAGAGGGAGTGCAGTGGGTGCCCAACTGGGGGCGCGCACGTATCGACTCGATGCTGGAGTCCAGTCCCGATTGGTGTATCTCCCGTCAGCGCACTTGGGGCGTCCCGATCGCCTTGTTTGTCCACAAAGAAACCGGCGCACTGCACCCGCGTACTGACGAGCTAATCGAGCAAGTCGCGCTGCACGTGGAAAAAACCGGCATGGATGCTTGGTACGACCTAGATGCGGCGAGCTTACTAGGAAATGAGGCGAACGAATACGACAAGGTAACCGATACGTTGGATGTGTGGTTTGACTCTGGGGTTACGCACTACGCCGTACTTCAGCAGCGCGAATGCTTAAGCTACCCGGCCGATTTATATCTGGAGGGGTCCGATCAACACCGGGGCTGGTTTCAGTCATCGTTAAAAACGGCAATGGCCATGAACGGTACGGCGCCGTACAAAACCGTTTTGACCCACGGTTTTGTTGTCGATGCCGATGGCCGAAAAATGTCTAAGTCCATAGGCAATACCGTCGCGCCCCAAAAAGTCTTTAATGACTTGGGCGCCGATGTGCTGCGCCTGTGGGTGGCGGCCACTGACTTTAGCTCAGAGATGAGCGTCTCGGAAGAAATTTTAAAACGCACCGCTGACTCGTACCGGCGTATTCGCAATACCGCGCGGTTTATTTTGTCTAACCTAAACGGCTTTGATCCAGCTACCGATCTAGTGGCGGAAGATGAGTTGCTGGCACTTGATCGCTGGGTGGTGGGCCGCGCCGGTCAACTACAGCAAGAGTTGATCCAATGCTACGACAACTTCCAGCTGCATCAGGTCTATCAAAAACTGCATAATTTTTGTGTGGTTGAGCTGGGTGGTTTTTATCTGGATATTATTAAAGATCGTCAGTACACCACTAAAGCTGATTCACGTCCGCGTCGGTCGGCGCAAACGGCGCTGTATTATTTGGCAGAGGCGTTTACTCGTTGGATTGCGCCGGTGCTGAGCTTTACCGCCTTTGAAATGTGGCAACAGTTGCCCGGCAAGCCTGAAGGCAGTGTGTTTACCGCCGAATGGTTTGCATTGCCCGAGTGTATCGACACCCGCCTGGGTGATGATTTTTGGGCGCAGGTGGCTGATGTTAAAACGGCTACCAACAAAGTGTTGGAGGCTAAGCGGGGTGAAGGCGTAATCGGTGGCTCTTTGTCGGCAGAGTTAACGCTTTATTGCGACGAACAATTGCTGTGCCAGCTGGCGTTGCTGGGGGATGAGCTGCGTTTTATCTTAATTAGCTCGGCGGCCACGTTGGCGCCATTAAGTAGCGCTGGCGATGATGCGATTGCAACCGACGTTGAAGGTTTACGCGTTGCCGTGAGCAAGTCCGAGCAACCTAAGTGCGCACGTTGCTGGCATTTTCGCGCTGATGTTGGCGCCGTGGCGGCTCACCCGGAAATCTGTCAGCGCTGTGCTGATAACATTGATGGCGCCGGTGAAGTTCGGCACTACGCCTAAGGGGCTTGGCTATGTGGAAAAAGATAGCGCATCCGTGGGGCTGGTATTTATTGGCTGCCATTGTGTTCTTGTTGGATCAGTGGAGTAAGACGGCGGTAGTGGCGAGTTTGGATTACAACTCGCCTGTGGCATTTACCTCGTTTTTTAATTTTACCTTGCTGCACAATCCAGGCGCCGCATTTAGTTTTTTAAGCGACGCCAGTGGTTGGCAGCGTTGGTTTTTTACCGCTATTGCTGCCGTGTTTAGCGTGGTGATTGTGATTTGGTTGGCGCGTTTGCCAAAAGCCCGCTGGATTGAGGCGATGGCGCTTGGGTTTATTTTAGGCGGTGCGTTAGGTAACTTGTACGATCGCGTGGTGCTTGGTCACGTAGTCGACTTTATCGTGGTGCATTATCAAGATAATTATTTTCCGGCGTTTAACTTGGCAGATTCTGCCATTTGTTTTGGTGCTTTTTGGTTAATTGTAGATATGTTGTTTAACGCTAAAAAAGAGACTGCCGGTAAGGCGAGCAAAGGTGATGGCCATGCGTGATTTGACCGTTGGGCCGGGTACTCGTGTGACGCTACATTTCTCGTTGGCGCTACCCGATGGCCAGTTGGTGGATTCCAATTTTGAAAGTTCGCCAGCTACTTTTACGGTGGGCGATGGCAAACTTTTAAAAGGGTTTGAGCAGGCGTTGTTTGGTTTGCGTGAAGGTGCCCGAGAAGAGTTAACCGTTAAACCCGAGGCGGGCTTCGGCGCACATAATCCCAATAACATCCAGACAATCCCGCGCTCGGACTTTGAGCCGGAGCTGGAGTTAAGCCAAGGTTTAATGTTGTCATTTGCCGATGCGCAAAATACCGAGCTGCCGGGTGTCGTAGTTGACTTTAACGATGAAGAAGTTACGGTTGACTTTAACCACCCGCTGGCGGGCCGGGACATCACCTTTAAGGTGGCAATTCTGCAAATCGAGCCGGCTCAGGTACATTAATTTTGCGGGATGCGGAGAGCACTGAACGCGCCCCGTATCCCGTTTTCCAGAAACCATAGGTTTCAACTATGCAAATTAAATTGGCTAACCCACGCGGTTTTTGTGCTGGTGTCGACCGCGCGATTGATATCGTCAACCGGGCTCTAGATGTGTTCGGTGCTCCTATCTATGTTCGTCATGAAGTGGTCCACAATAAATTCGTGGTCGATACTTTGCGTGAGCGTGGGGCGGTGTTCGTTGATGAGCTGGAAGAAGTGCCTGACGACGTTATTGTCATTTTTAGCGCCCATGGCGTCTCCCAAGCTGTGCGTAATGAAGCGGCCGAGCGCAGCTTACAAGTGTTTGATGCTACCTGCCCGTTGGTTACCAAAGTACATATGGAGGTGTCGCGTTATAGTCGTGACGGCAGCGAGTGCGTCCTGATTGGGCACGCCGGTCACCCCGAAGTTGAGGGCACCATGGGGCAATACGACGCCCGCAATGGCGGCAAGATGTATCTTGTCGAAAGCGTGGCGGATGTGGCTAAGCTTGAAGTTGTAGACCCGTCTCGTCTGGCTTACGTCACCCAAACGACGCTCTCGATGGACGACACCGCCGAAATCATCGCTGCACTGCGAGCAAAATTTACCCAGATCCAAGGCCCGCGCAAAGACGATATTTGCTACGCTACCACCAACCGTCAGGACGCTGTGCGTCAGCTGTCTCTAGAGTGCGATTTGTTGTTGGTGGTGGGCTCGCCCAACAGCTCCAACTCCAACCGCTTGCGCGAGCTGGCTGAGCGCTGCGGTACGGAGGCCTACCTAATAGACTCCCCGGCCGATATCGATGACAGCTGGATCAAAGATAAAAAGCAGGTTGGTATTACTGCTGGCGCCTCTGCGCCTGAAACCTTGGTGCGGCAAGTGGTAGATCACTTGATTGCACTGGGTGCAAGCCTTCCTGTTGAGGTGGAGGGGATCCCAGAGAATATCAGTTTCTCGTTGCCGCGTGAGCTCCGGGGTTAGTTGGCATTATTAATACTTAAGCACCTGGTGCCTCGGAGCATTCGGTTTCGGTAATGGAGTGTTTACGCAGCCTTCCCCCGCGAGATAGAACCAGCTCGTAACCTTCTCCTTCGTTTTCAGGGCAGACCGTAATAGTGCCAGCCTGAAAAGAGCCACCCTTACGCCCCGAAGCCCAGCGGCTAGCGCCGCTTCCTAGGTAAGATATGTAGTCGTCGACAAAGCGATTTCCGTGGATAGCCACATCTTCAGCGACTGCTGGACGGTCCACTAATAATGTTTCGTCCGCGTCAATCTCGCCATCGTGGTCGTCATCGTAAAAAATGACCCAGCCATCCTCCCAGCTTGGATTACTGGCTAATGTCGCCCTCCGGTTGCTCTTAACGGCGTAGCTGCGGGTAGTTTGTACCGCCTCAAGCAAGGCAAGGGTAGTGCTCTCTACTTTATGGTTTTGTATGAGTCGGGTGAAGGAGGGTGCCAACAATGCCGTCAAGATGGCCATTACAGTAAGGGTGATGATAGATTCGATGTAGGTGAAGCCTAGGTTGCTTTGCATAAGTGAGCACTCCTTGCTCGCCCGCTGGCGGATTAATCTTCGTTTGCTTCCGTTCGTTCGTCTTTGCTGACCGCACATCTGGCAGCACTGGTGCTTTGTGGTTAGCATGTTAACTTTAATGAATATAGTCAGACTTAATGTAATCGTCAATTCTGGGGTGACGGATGGCGAACTGCCAAATCACAAAGGAATACCTTACTATGAAGCGAGACCAGGTCGGTTTCACACTGATTGAGTTGCTGATCACCACTGTGGTTTTGGCTATTTTGATTGCCATGGCTGCGCCGAGCTTTCAGACTATGATCCTAAATAGTCACTCAGAGGCTGTTGGGGAGAGTTTGGTTAATGCGATTCAAGTGACTAAAACCGAAGCGGTTAAACGAGGCCGCCGTGTAAGCCTGTGCGCAGCGAATAATGCAGGAAATGCGTGTGCCAACGATTGGACCAATGGTTGGATTATCTTTGTGGATGAAGCGGCGACGGACGAAGCCGCCGCTCCAGTCGTGGGGGACGTCCTTCGCCACACCAGCGATTTTGACGACGCAACGCAAATCACGGCAACAAATAATGGTGCCACCAATTTTGTTCGTTTTACCAGCACCGGGCAGTTAGGGCGAATTGGTGGTCCAGCAAATACAGCTTCGGTGGTAGTTAATTCCTTCGTAGAGGGCTGCCAAGGGCCAAGACAGCGTGACATTACTGTAGGAGTGGCAGGCATGATTGATGTGGAAGAAGTTGACTGCTCGGGGACGTCGCCATGAAGAATATTAAGAGCCAGCAGGGCGTGGGCTTGATTGAGGTACTGATTACAGTGCTTGTACTGTCCACGGCGCTTATGGCCTTGGCCGCTTTGCAAACACGGTCGTTGCAGTATAACACCAGCGCTTATTATCGCTCGCAAGCTAATATTGTTGCGTACAATGCCTTGGAGCAAATGCGTTCGTCCTCAACTTTAGAAAATATCGTTCAACCAGATATGGATGAGTTGGTGGAGTCGTTACCCGGTGGTGATGGGGAGATCGAGTGCCAGGCTCGTGTGTGCACCGTATCAATCAGTTGGGATGAGCCCGTGGCTGAGGCGGGTGGTGAAGAAGTCGAGCGCACCACCTTTGGTTACACCTCCAGAATATAAGAGGCAAGAATGGCTAAGCAAAAAGGCTTTTCGTTGATTGAGCTAATGGTCGCTATCACTATTAGCTTGCTGTTGATGGCCGGCGTAGTACAGATGTTTTTATCCAGTAAAACGGTATTCACTACGCAGCAGGGCCTCTCTCGGCTGCAGGAGACCGGGCGCTTGGCCGTTGAGTTTATGGCTCGTGATGTTCGCCAAGCGGGCTTTTTTGGTCCGGCTTACGCCACATCGTGGAATATGATCTCTACATTAAACAACAAAAATCAATTTGGAAACGATTACTCTCCGGAAACCGCCATGCGTGTTTTTAATGGTGATTCGCTACCTGCAGGCTTGGTGCTAAACCCTGCTCCGAACTCTGATACTCAAGTAGTTGCAGTTTACACCGCTTCGGATATGTCGGTTCCAGTAGTACAGCAGAATGATTCTGGTAATGTCTACGTGGAACTGACAACCCCCGCCGGCCAAGATTGTCCGAGTGGTATCTGTGAGGGTGATATTTTGGTTGCCGCAGACTTCGAAAAGATGTGGATCTTTCAGGTGACGGGGGTTTCTGAAAACGGTGGCATGGTCACTTTGGCCCATGGAGCAGGCTCTGATCCAGGAAATCAAATTACTGAATGGGGTGGAAATCCAGACTACCCAACCCAAGATGTCAATCCGGGAGCCGAGGTGTTTCGTTTAAAAACCTCAGTTTTTTATATCGCAGATGGCCCGAATAATATACCAACTCTGTATCAAAAAGTTGGGCGTGAACCGTCGTTCCCGTTGTTAGTTGGTGTGGAAAACATATTTTATAACGTGGGAGTGGATACCGATGCAGATCGAGTGGCCAATAATTATGTGGCGCCAGAAGCTGTTGCTAATTGGGAAAATGCGGTGTCTTTGCAATTAGAGGCTTTGGTGATGACACCCGGTGATAATGCCGCTAGTGATAAACAAACCTATACGTTTGCTGGTGAAGAAGTGACTGCGGATGACAATCGCGTTCGCAAAGTGTTTAGAACGACCGTCGCAATTCGTAACAAATTGTTGTGATTTTATGGCTATTGTCTTTATTTTTACCGGAGCAAGACCTAGTTATTTTGAACGCTCCTTTATAACAAGGTGAGTAAAATGGAAAGTCGATGCAAGTTACAGAAGCTGCAATCAGGTGCGACGCTTTTGGTTGGGCTCATAATGGTCTTGTTGATATCAATAATTGGTTTGTCGGCAATCCGAGGTAGCGGTTTACAAGAGCAAATGGCTGGCAATATGCGGGACAAGCAGTTGGCGTTTCAGTCGTCAGAGGCCGCTCTGCGTCAGGCAGAGGCTGCGGCAACTCCAAGTGTTATTGGTGCTCAAGTAGGGTTTACGGATTCTCTGGGTGAGTCTGGCTTGGCTTTTTGGCAAGATTTAACTAACTGGAACTCATTTACTACCCAGTATACCGGAACGATTGATCACGTCTCTGAACAGCCCCACTATTTAGTAGAGGAGGTCACATTCTTTTCATCCGGCTTGGAGGGAAGTGCTGTGGATCTTGCGAGTCTTTTGGCAAAAGACATTGAGCGCCGCTATCGTGTCACATCCCACGCCGCAGGTGGGTCGACCGATGCGCGGGTCATTGTCCAGTCAGGGTTTAGAAACTGATGGTGATACATCGGGCTATTCATTTACTTTGGGAGCATAATGTCATGTTTGGGAAAAAAGCTCTGTCCAGGTTTTCGTTGTCGGCGAAAACTTTATTGGCTGTTTGTTCCGCGTTGTTGGCGCTAGGAACAGTACACTCTGTCTCTGCCATTAACTTAGCTCAATCGCCACTGTTTTTGGCTCAGCCCGTGCGGCCTATCATGATGTTGAATATGTCTAACGATCATCAGCTTTTCTTTAAGGCCTACGATGATTATTCTGATTTAGACGGCGATGGTTATGCCGATACAACTTACGACAATGATTTGTCATATTACGGTTATTTTGACGAAAACAAATGTTACAAGCACGCTGGCGGCGCGTTTCGGCCAACCGGCAATACCGGTGATCATTATTGTTCGGGTAATAATTGGAGTGGTAACTTTCTGAACTGGTCAACTATGACTCGGATAGATACCGTGCGTAAAATTTTATATGGCGGCAAACGTTCGACAGATGAAGCGGGCAGCACCATTCTAGAGCGTGCAATGTTGACGCAGGATGCCCACTCATTTGCCAAGTATTATAACGGTTCGGACTTATCTAGTCTGACGCCCTATAGCGTACCTACGGGCGACGACAGCATTGCCGCCTCGGGCATTACTATCTGTAATACCACGGACCCTAGCAACAGAGACCAACAATCTCAAGATGTAAACTCACCGCCTTTGATGCAGGTGGCAAAAGGCAATTACTCTTTGTGGGCGAGTAACGAGGGGTGGCAATGCCGCTGGGGAAATGGCAGTAACGACAATGAATCTTCGTTGTCGGGTATTAATGCTTACTCTGATAGCCCAAAAAAGAGCTCTGCAAGGCTGGATGATTTAATTGTTCGCGTTGAAGTATGTAACCCAAATCACATGGATGAAGAGAATAACGAGGGTTGCCTAGCGTACGCGGGCGGTGGTTTAAAGCCGATAGGTTTGCTGCAAGAATATGGTGAAGACGATAAAGTATACTTTGGCCTGATTACCGGATCTTACGGTAAGAACAAGTCCGGTGGTGTGCTGCGTAAAAATGCAAGTTCTATTACGGATGAAATTAATACAAATGGTACATTTAAACTCCCTGCAAATGGTTTGGGGATTGTAGGTACGCTGGATGCTATACGTATCTCGCGTTATAGCTTTAGCTCGGGACAATATAATAGCACTGATAACTGCCCCTGGGAGATGGCGTCTTTCGGTGACGGAAGCTGTAGCAACTGGGGTAATCCTCAATCCGAAATGTACTTGGAGTCCCTACGGTATTTGGCGGGCAAAAATGCCAATTTTTCGGTTAATGATAATAACTATATCGATGGGTTGGTAAGCGTTGATTGGCAAGACCCGATTGATGAGGCGGTGAACTATTGTGCCCCCTTAAGCGTTTTGCAGTTTAATGCTTCCACTAGCTCGTATGACTCTGATCAGTTGGGCGGTTTTAGTGATATCGCAGGTGGTAAAACTCTCGACGCTTTAACTAATATTGTTGGTGGTAATGAGTCGATTCACGGTAATCAGTTCTACGTAGGTGAGTCCGGTAGCAACAATGATCAGCTCTGTACTGCAAAAACTATCAGTAGCCTTTCAAACGTGAAAGGTACGTGTCCAGATGCTCCGAGACTAGGTGGGAGCTACCAAATCGCCGGGCTTGCATACCATGCTAGGCTTAACGGTATTTCAGAAAATAGAGAACCTGTACAAACTTTTGGTGTGGCCTTGGCGCCCGCCGTACCTCGGGTGGATATTCCGGTGCCAGGCGTGGCGGGCAAGACAGTGAGTATTCAGCCTGCTTGCCGAAATACCACACCCACACCCGATGCTAACTGTGCAATTGTAGATTTTAAAGTGATTGCGCAGGATCACGAGGGTGAAGTATATGACGGTCAACTTTATGTTAACTGGGAGGACAGCGAGCAGGGAGGCGACTTTGACCAAGATATGTGGGGCGTTGTCAATTATCGCGTGACGGCCACGGAAGTTGATGTTACTACTCAGGTAATTGCTCAATCCACGCCTAATAGCATGGGGTTTGGTTATGTCATTAGTGGTACTACCCAAGATGGTTTTCATGTCCATTCGGGAATTAACCATTTCTCGTACGATAATCCGATTAATTCTGCATTAAGCTGTAGCAGCTCGGGATCTAATCAGTGTCATTGTCGAGACTCCTACAAAGGTCGGTGCACCAGTAGCTACGCAAGTGCAACGACTCAAAACTTTGACATTGGTACCTCGACGGCTAAGCCATTGGAGCAGCCGCTCTATTATGCCGCCAAGTGGGGAGGCTTTCCGAAAGAAGATGAGAATGGCAATGAGCTGACTGAACCTGACGCAGGTTATCCGGATAAAAGCTACTTCTATGCCACCGACCCAGGTGAGTTGGTCGAATCCCTGAGAAAGGCTTTTGACACTTTTGTAAGCGGTCTGGGCTCAGCCAGCGCCGTGGCTGCGGCAAACTCTACTCAGGTGGGTACAGATACCATGACCTTCCAGGCCAGCTTTAATACCGAAGGCTGGACGGGTGATCTGAAGGCTATTCCAGTCACTGATAGTGGTTTTGGTTCGGTTATTTGGTCGGCTGCCCAGATGATGCCGGAGGCTTCTAGTCGTAATCTGTGGACATACAATGACGATGACGAGAACGGTGTCGCTTTTGAATGGGGCAATTTGAGCCAATCGCAAACAATAGCTTTAAATGGTGATGACGGATTTGGTGAGGAGCGTGCCAGCTGGGTAGCAGGGGCGGCGGTGCCTGGTTTCCGTGAGCGCGATACCTTGCTTGGGGATATCGTTAATTCCAGTCCCAAATTTGCGGGTTCTCAAGACTACGGTTTTGGCATGAGTATTTTTGATGGCAATGGCCAAGATAGCTATAGGACTTTTGTTGCTGGCAAAGATTCAGAAACCGTATTTGTGGGTGCCAACGACGGCATGTTGCACGCCTTTAACGCTAGTAATGGGGCAGAGGAGTTTGCTTATATTCCCTCTACGGTTTATGAGCAACTTGAGGCTATGAGTGATAAAGCTTATGGAGGCTCTTTAAGTGAACATCAATATTCCGTTGACGGCCAACTTTTTGTGGGCGATGCCTATATCGGCGGTACTAACGGCGGTTGGCGCACCATTTTAGTAGGCACCTTAGGGGCAGGCGGTAAAGGGTTATTTGCGCTCGACGTAACAGATCCAGCCGGCTTTGATGCCGAGAATATTTTGTTTGAGCTTAACGAGAAAAATGCTCCAAAAATTGGCAATATTACCGGCACACCGATTATCGCGCCCATGGCCGATGGCAGCTGGGCTATCGTTACCGGCAACGGCTACAATAGCGATGATCGCAAGTCCCGTTTGGTGATTATTCCGCTGGATGGTAGTTATACCCCTACCTATATAGAAACAGATGTGGGTGGTGATAATGGCTTGGCTGAACCTTCTATAAGGACCGGTAGTGGTTTTTTAGCTCGTTTTGCTTATGCTGGCGATTTAGCTGGGAATATGTATAAGTTCAACCTAATGGATAACACGTTGGATTATGTGCTTTTTGAAGCGAAAGGTAGTGAGGGCAATTCCCAACCGATTACGGCGGCACCTGTATTAGGCTTAAACCCGGTAATTTCTCCCGTCACACCGCCTACCATGGTGTACTTTGGCACTGGTCGGTATTTAACCGAGGGTGATCTGAGCTCTACCTCAGAGCAAAGCTTCTATGGGATTGCCGACGAGGGGGCTTTGGTGGGACGTGATGAGTTGCTTCCTAAAAGGATTACCACGGAAACAGGAACCACACGACAAGTTTATGAAGGCGAAGGTGATAATGGCTACGAGATCGATTGGGACACCTATAATGGCTGGTTGTTGGACTTTAATACCGTTGGGGGGGAGCGTGTCGACAGCAAGCCTATTTTAACTTTTGATCAGCTAATCTTTCCCACGGTCATACCTTCGGCCAGTCCATGTGATTTTGGTGGCAGCAGTTGGTTAATGCGTTTAGCTGGGGTAGGCAACGGACCGTTTGAACGGCCTTGTACAGGACCTGATTGTGGAGAACCTTGTACAGGACCTGATTGTGGAGAACCTTGTACAGGACCTGATTGTGATAACAAGCCACCAGGTGAGAGGGAAGAAAACCTTACTGAGCTGACTGGCCCTGTTGTTTGTGAGGGGGCGAGCTGTGGCCCCTGTGATGGCGAACCTTATATTATTAAACAAAATACCGATGGCAGCACGGAAATTGCCTGTCAGGAAGATCCGAGTATTGTGAAGGGCCGTCAAAGTTGGCGACAAATTCAATAAGAGGGAAACGTTGTGAAAAAAGAGTCAAGTCGGGGGTTTACCCTTATTGAGCTTATGATTGTGGTAGCGATTGTGGGGATTTTGGCGGCTATTGCATACCCCTCTTATATGGGCAGTATACGAAAAAGCAATCGGGCCGACGCCAAAGTGGCGTTGAATGATGCTGCGCAGCAGTTGCAACGCTGTTATACTTTGGATAACTCCTATGCAAATTGCCAAATTGATACCACTTCACCTGAGGAGTTTTATACTATTGCTCTGAATGCAAATACCTCGACCTACAGTTTGACGGCTACGGCGGTTAAAGCCCCACAAACTGGAGACACCGGCTGTATTAACACTATGGGCTTGAACAACTTAGGCCAAAAAACGCCAAACCCAGACCCTAAAAATTGTTGGTAAGCTGATAGTGTCCGGGGCTGGACTAATCATCCAGCCCCAACTTTTGCAGCCGATACCGTAACGACCTAAAGCTCACGCCTAGTTTTTTTGCCGCTTGAGTCTTATTCCAGCGATTAGCCTCCAGTGCGCTGCACAGTACTTCTTTTTCAATCTCTTCTAGATACTCATCCAGAGATTCATGCTCTAAACACCGTTGAAAGTGGTCGGGTTTTGCGTTGTTGCCAGCTTTTGTGGGGGCATCGTCGGTGGCGATGGTAGAGGCTGCGGTTGGCAATTGTAAGTCAGACTCGTCAATACAATCGCCTTCGCACAAGGTAAATGCGCGTTCTAAAATATTCTCTAGCTCACGAACATTGCCTGGAAATGAGTAAGCCATAAGAGCCGTTAACGCCTTGCTTGATAACGCGGGTGGCTCATGCCCTACCGAGCGCGCTATTTTGTTGAGTAATCGCTCGGCCAGTATGGGGATATCTTCTTGGCGCTCGCGCAAGGCGGGAACGGCCAGCTGAATAACATTGAGCCGGTAGAATAAATCTTGGCGAAAGGTGCCTCGAGCGACTTCTTGTTCGAGGCTTTTATGGGTGGCGCAGAGAATCCGCACATCGGTGGCTATTTCTCCTGCCGCGCCGACGGGACGCACGGTTTTTTCTTGAATAGCACGCAGCAGCTTCACTTGCATATCCAATGGCAAGTCGGCGACTTCATCAAAAAATAATGTGCCACCTTCTGCCGCTTTAAATAGGCCGGGTTTGTCTTGGTGGGCGCCGGTAAAGCTGCCTTTGACGTGGCCAAATAATTCGCTTTCAAGCAACTCACGCGGAATGGCACCGCAGTTTACTGCGATAAAAGGCGCGTCTGCCCGCGGACCCAGGTTGTGAATGGAGTGCGCAACCAGTTCTTTGCCCGAGCCTGATTCGCCGCTGATATAAACCGGCGCCTGTGAGCGCGCAAGCTTATGTATGCTGGCACTTAGGCGAACAATGGATGACGACTCGCCGGTCAGTAGGGTCGTTTTGTTGGACGGTTCGTTGGGTAGGTCGCCCGATTGGATGGCAGTATTAACAAGTTTGCGTAGCGTTGTTAGGTCGACGGGTTTAGAGATGAAGTCAAACGCGCCGGCTTTCATCGATTCAATCGCAATGTCGACGTTGCCGTGAGCGGTTATAACGGCTACCGGCATGCGCGGCTGATGCTGCTGAATATGTTCGACAATCTCTAAGCCGTTGCCGTCTGGTAGCTTCATGTCGGTTAAGCAAAAAGAAAATGTTTGTTTGGCGAGCAGTGCCTTGGCGTCGCGAATAGTCGCGACGCTGCGTGTGTCGATTTGCATTCGCCCCAGTGTAATCTCTAACAGTTCGCGAATGTCGGGTTCGTCATCGATGACTAATGCGGTTTTCTCGCTCATTGTTGTGCCTTGTCTGGGTGTGCCATTTGCAAAATAAAGCAGCTGGGTTGCTCATCGTCACACTGGTAGTGGAGAAAGGCCTGATTGGCCTCGCAAAGCTCTTGGCAGATAAACAGTCCCAAGCCTGAGCCAGTGCTCTCTGTGGTAAAAAAGGGCTCAAAGATATGTTTTTGGTTGTCTGGAGCGATTCCTGGCCCTTTGTCCACGATCTTAATATAAGGTGTTTGCCGGCTCGGTTCGATACCGATCACTAAGGTCACCGGCTCTTGGCAATCTTGCGGTGTGTAGCGCAGTGCGTTTTCGATAAGGTTGGTGAGTATTTGCTGCAAGTGACTCGCATCGAACGTTGCATGCACGGGGATGGTATCAAATTTCAGTCCGATATCCATCTGGCTGTCGCGGTCGTGTTCATCGATAAACTGCTGTGCCCAATGGGTAAGCTCCAGGGTGGTTGGCGTGGCCGTTTTACGACGCGAGACCTGTAAAATATTTTCAATAATCTGGTTAACACGCTTGGTGTGGTTGCTGATTATCTCAAGTAAGCGACGGTCATCGTCAGGGATTTGCTGCGACTCGCCCAGCAGCTGGCTGGCGTGACTAATGGCGCCAAGTGGGTTACGAATTTCGTGGGCGATGCTGGCGGTAAGACGCCCGAGCGAGGCGAGCTTTAGCTGCTGTGCTTGCTGAATAATGGCGCGGTTGTCTTCGATAAAAGCCAGCGTATCTTCGGTTTTACCAAGCTCTAGATTGGCTAAGCTAATGCGCAGTTCGTTGGTTGGGCCATAACGATTGTCGACGATGTCAGAGCCCTGTGCACGGCCGGTGCGCCATTGCTCTAGCTGGTTCTTGAGGGTAGGTATTTGGTTCAGCGATAAGCTGACGTCACCTGCGTTCTGCAGGCCCAGTAGGGTTTGCGCGGCCTCATTAATTAGCTCGATGTCGTCGTTTTTGTTTAGTACGACGATCCCCGTACGCATTCTCTCGACAATGAGCCGGGCGAGTTTTTGGAGGTGAGCGATATGCTGCGCGTGTGCCGCCAGCTTGTCGCTGCTGTCTCTAATTTTACGGGTGACGTACTGAAACGTTAGCGCCGTGATAAAAATCATCGCTCCGAGCGAGCCGGCGACAAACAAGGCTTTAGAGTCCACTCCTGAAACCAAGTGATGGACAAGGCTCTCGCCGATAAGCGCAATGGTGGCTAGCGCGGCCATAAATACCGCAAGTTGTGCCGGTAGTAGCATGCCGGCTGCAGCCACCGCAACAATAAGCAAATACCCTAAGCCGCTGGTGGCCCCCCCGCTGGCGTACATGATTAGGATCATGCTGATGATATCGCTAAGAATGGCCAAAAATCGTTGCTGTAACGTGGGAGTGCTTCTGTTGCGCCACAAAGTGATTAAGGTGACGAGGCTGACAATGGTGTAGGTCCAGGTGGTGTAGACGAACAGCGAGGCGTTTTCACTGCCCAGAACATTGCTGGCGAGGTTACTGCGATAGATTAACAGCAGTAAACTGCCCAATAGCACGCGATAATAGGTGTACACCCGTAACAGTTGATATGGGTCATAACTGGGATCTATCGCTGTATTAATGGATTTCATAGGTATTATTCTGGGCCGTAAAGTTGGCTTGGTTGAGATAAAAGCCGATAAGGCGATTGTACAGCATTGCTTGAGTGCAACGATTCAGCCTACACTCAAAATTGGTCTAGGCGGATTAAAAAATACACATTTTTGAGTGTGAACTGACATATTTTGTTTTAGTCAGCAGGCTTTGCCGGTCATTTAGGCTGTTACCGCCAAGGTAGAATCGTTGCGCTTTGCTTAATGCAGGCCTTTATCGGACAATATGGCGCCTTAATCGGGGTTGGCTGCAAAGAGGGCAAGGCATGAGTAAAGTCGTCGTATGTATGGCGCAAATAAATACGCTGGTTGGGGACATTCCGGGTAATACCGGTTTGGTGTTAAGGGAGGCGCAGCGAGCGCTGGATGAATATGCGGCGGACGCTGTGTTGTTCCCGGAGTTGACTCTGACGGGTTACCCGCCAGAAGACCTGTTGTTGCGGCCATCGTTGCAGTTACGTATCGATCGGGCCCTGAACGTGTTGCTCGATGCAGCGCTGCCCATTACCTTGATTGTTGGTTACCCCCGGGTGGTAGCTGGACGCATTTTTAATATGGCCGGTGTGATTGCCGGCGGCCAGCTGATTACCGAGTACGCCAAACAACACTTGCCGAATTATCAAGTATTTGATGAGGTGCGCTACTTTGTGCCGGGTGATAAAGTCTGTGTATTTGATTTAAAAGGCATTCCGACAGCCCTAAGTATTTGTGAAGACATTTGGCAGAGTGAGCCTATGACTCAGGCGCGCGATGCTGGCGCTACCTTGATGTTAAATCTTAATGCTTCGCCTTTTCACCAAGGTAAAGCGCGCGAACGAGAGCAATTGCTTGAGCAGCGTAGCCGCGAAGGCAAAATGCCCATTATTTACACTAATATGGTGGGTGGGCAGGATGAACTTGTGTTTGACGGAGGCTCTATGGCCGTGAATCACAACGGTACTGTTTGCGCCCGTGCGCCCGCATTTGCGCCTGCCTTGTTACCCATTAATATAGTGTGTGGCGCCGGCGGGTTAGAGCTGGCGCAGCACTCCTTGGCGCCGGAGCCCTCGAATTTGGCGGCGGTGTACCAGGCGTTGGTGCTGGGCTTGCGCGATTACGTGCAAAAAAATCGCTTTAAAGGCGTCGTGCTCGGTCTATCTGGTGGCATTGATTCGGCGTTAACGCTGGCAATTGCCGTCGATGCATTGGGCGCTGATAACGTCGAGGCCGTCATGATGCCGTTTCGCTACACCTCTGAGTTGAGTAAAACCGACGCGGCTGATCAAGCCGAGCGTATGGGCGTGCGCTACCAGTCTATTAGCATCGAGCCAATGTACGATGCTTTTATGGCCGCGTTGAATGATGAGTTTGCCGGTACAGCGGTGGAGACAACCGAGCAGAACTTACAGGCGCGCTGTCGCGGTGTTGTGTTGATGGCTATCTCAAATAAGAAGGGCTGTTTGGTGTTGACCACGGGCAATAAAAGCGAGTTGGCCGTGGGTTACTCGACCTTGTATGGCGATATGGCTGGTGGTTTTGATGCGCTTAAGGATGTACCTAAATCGTTGGTGTTTAGCTTGGCGAAATATCGCAATGCGACGGTCGAGGTGATCCCCGAGTCGGTGATCACCCGGCCGCCTTCGGCCGAGTTGGCGCCCGACCAAAAAGATGAGGACTCTTTGCCCCCTTATGACGTGCTAGACGCTATTTTAGCGTTGTATGTAGAGCGTGACTTTAGCGCGGATCAAATTGTGGCGGAGGGGTTTGCTCGCGAGGATGTCACCCGTGTTGTGCGCCTAGTGGATATTAACGAGTACAAACGGCGTCAGGCACCCATTGGCCCAAGGATTACCCAGCGCGGCTTTGGCCGCGATAGGCGTTACCCTATTACCTCTAGGTGGCAAGCGGGCGAGTAGCCGCTGGGTAATAAAATCGCGGCCATAAAAAAGGGCGACACGTTCAAGTAACGTGCCGCCCTTTTTATGCGTTTGTCGGGGTGTTACTGAGTCGCACGCGGTGCGTCTTGGTACTGAGGGTCGTAGACCCGGCGTGAATCAAAGCCGCGCGGGTCGCGCTTATCAAACAACCCAAAGGTGACCATGCTGAGCCAAGAGCGCTCGCCACTAACGTCGCCATGCTGAAAGTCAAACTCGCCGCTTTTATTAAAGGCCGGATGGTCCGGATAGTTTAAGCGCAAAACGGCCAGTGTTCGATCCGATAGCTCGTCCATTTCCAGCAAATGGTAACCTTGCACCATAACCGCTAGCGCGTCGGGTACGGCGGGCGTCTCTTGGTAGTTTTCTAGCACGTACTTACCGCGATTGATTGATGCGAGATACGCCCCACGCTTGAAATAATAGTTGGCAACGTGAATCTCGTAGCGAGCCAGGCGGTTGCGCAAGTAAAGCATGCGTTTTTTAGCATCGGTGGCGTAGGGGCTATCAGGGTAGCGGTTGAGTAACTGGGTAAAATAACTCAGAGACTCTCGGGCGGCGCCGGGGTCGCGCTGGGTCTGATCGAGTGGCATGATCTGTGACAGAAAGTTCTCGTCTTTGCTGTAAGCCGCCAAGCCTTTCATATAATAGGCGTAATCAACATTGCGGTGTTGCGGGTGCAGACGAATAAAACGATCGGCCGAGGCGGTAGCCGCGTCGGGTTCGCCTGAGCTGAAATGGGCGTAAATCAGCTCAAGTTGCGCTTGCTCGGCATATTTGCCAAAGGGAAAATGCTCCTCCAGCAGCTGTAAAGAGCGGATGGCGCTCTCCCAGCGGGAGCGCTCAAGCTGCTCTTGGGCCGATTCATACAAATCGGACTCCGAGGTGAAGTCCTGTTGCTCATTTGAAGAACACGCACTGAGCAGGACCAAAAAAAGACCGGCAATTAAAAAAACTAGGGCTCGCATAGGGTTACAACTCATAATTCGTTATCATCGCAGCGCCAGTGGGCACTAAGAGGGTTGTTTTAAAACGTTCCGAGCAAAAGCCGGACGGAAAAGTAAGCGAAAATGCGTCGTTTATACTCGATAAGTGCGCATTTGAGCTTAATTTTACTGTCTGGAGGCCGAGCTAGTCGTTTTTCTACAGTCTCCAAGCCCGCTATTTAAACACAGTCGACGCCCAAGCCAAAGCAGGCAGGGTGCGACCAGATCCGTAAACTGGGAGCCAGGTTGGGAATGACCGAAACCATAGAACACAGTGCCATCGTACCGGCACAGATGCACGGGCTGCGCTTAGACCAAGCGGCGGCAACCTTGTTCCCTGATTATTCCAGGGCGCGCCTGCAAAGCTGGGTTAAAGCTGGGCAGTTAACCGTCGATGGTTGCCAAGTGCGCCCGCGGCACAAATTATTGGGGGGCGAACGGGTGCAGCTTGAGGCCGAACTGACCCCCGAAGGCGAGTGGCTCCCCGAAGAGATTCCTCTCGACATCGTTTTTGAAGACGAAAGCCTAATGGTGATTAATAAGCCCGCCGGCATGGTGGTGCATCCGGCCGCCGGCAATTACAGCGGGACACTGGTCAATGCGCTATTGCATTACTGCCCCCCGCAAGCAAATTTACCCCGCGCTGGTATTGTGCACCGGCTGGATAAAGACACTAGCGGCTTGATGGTGGTGGCGAAAACGTTGCCCGCTCATGCCAACTTGGTGGCGCAACTGCAAGCACGTACGGTCAGCCGCGAATACGAGGCGCTGGCTTGCGGCGATATGACCGGTGGCGGAAAAGTCGACGCACCTATTAACCGACACCCACGGTTGCGCAAGCAAATGGCGGTGGTGACTCATGGTGGTAAAGAGGCGGTGACTCACTATCGGCTGCTGGCGCGTCTGAGTGGCTACAGCCATTTACGATTAAAGCTTGAAACCGGTCGCACCCATCAGATTCGGGTTCATATGGCGCATATCCGTCACCCCTTATTGGGCGATCCGGTGTATGGTAAACGGCCCAGCAAGCTGCATACGTTAGCGCGCGAGCTCGCGACAACTTTGCGGGATTTTCCCCGTCAGGCACTGCACGCTGCGCAATTGGGGCTTGATCATCCCGTTACCGGAGAGTACATGCAGTGGCAAGCACCTTTACCCGAGGATATGGCGCAGCTGCTACACGCGCTACACAATCCCGATGAGTAATTGGATTCCAGAGCATTACCTCGTGCCAGAGTGGCCCGCGCCGGCATCGGTGAAGGCCGCTGTTAGTACACGGTGTGGCGGCAGCAGTGAAGGGGGCTATTCGAGTTTCAACCTCGCCGCTCACGTTGGCGATGATAGCGCTTCGGTTTTGTCTAACCGTCAACAGTTATGCGCTGAGCTGGCCTTAAGCGCCGAGCCCCAATGGCTCGAGCAGGTGCATGGGATTAAAGTGGTTGAGGCTGAAAACGACGACCGTGTGCGTACCGCCGATGGCGCGGTGACGATGCAGCGTGGTTTGCCTTGCGCTGTATTAACCGCTGACTGCTTGCCTATCCTGTTGTGCGACCGCCAAGGCACCCAAGTGGCGGCGATTCACGCCGGCTGGCGATCACTGGCGGCGGGTATAGTGCCGCGTGCAGTGGCGCGCTTTAAGGCGCCGCCCGATCAAATAATGGCGTGGCTGGGCCCCGCGATTTCGGCGGATCACTTTGAGGTGGGCGTCGATGTGCTAGAGGCTTTTTTTGATACGGCTGGCAGCGTTACACACAGCGATGCCATTGCCGCCGCCATACGGCCAGGAAATCGCCCTCTGCATTTTTACGCCGACTTATTTCAATTGGCGCGCGCGGCATTGTCCGAGTGTGGCGTAAGCTCGGTCTACGGCGGCGGAATATGCACCTATAACGATGCGGAGCGCTTTTACTCTTACCGACGTGACGGCGATACCAGTGGCCGAATGGCGAGCATTATTTGGTTGGCGAGCTCCTAACGGTAGTAATATCAAGCGTAACGGCCCGGTGGCTCTGATATAATCGCGACTTTTAAGCGCGGAGCAGCAATGTCTAAGTTCTGGAGCGATGTCGTTCGTGAGATTGAGCCCTATGTGCCGGGCGAGCAGCCTAAAATAGCGGGGCTGATCAAGCTCAACACCAATGAGAGTCCTTACCCGCCATCGCCAGAGGTGGCAAAAACCATCGATCGTGACGCTGTTGATCAGCTGCGCTTGTACCCGGACCCCAACGCCTCTGAGCTGAGTCAGGCACTGGCCGACTACTACCAGCTTGATGTTGGTCAAGTGTTTGTGGGTAATGGCTCTGATGAAGTGTTGGCCCAGTTGTTTATGGCGTTTCTACAGGGGCGCGGCACAGTGCTTTACCCCGATATCAGCTACAGCTTTTACCCCGTTTATTGCCAATTATTTGGTGTGCCCGCTAAAACGATTCCGCTGCGGGAGGACTTTAGCTTGGCGCTTGCGGATTATTCCACTGAAGCGGCCGGCATTATTTTCCCCAACCCCAACGCACCCACCGGTATGGGGGTGGCGCTGGATGAGATCGAGCAGTTACTAAAAGCACGCCCCGATACTCTGGTGGTAGTGGATGAGGCTTATATAGATTTTGGCGGCGAGAGCGCCGCGAGCTTAGTGTCACGCTATGACAATGTATTGGTGGTGCAAACCTTTTCTAAGTCGCGCGCCTTGGCGGGTATGCGAGTTGGGTTTGCCTTGGGGCAGCGGAGCTTAATTGAGGGTCTGGAGCGTGTAAAAAACTCATTTAACTCATACCCGCTGGATCGCTTGGCACAGCGTGCTGCTACGGCGGCAATACAAGACGATGACTACTTTAAGGCCAGTTGCGCCAAGGTGGTGGCGACCCGCGACCGGATGACAAGTAGGCTTGAGGCGCTGGGCTTTACTGTACTGCCTTCACAGGCCAACTTTATCTTTGCTAAACCGCCCGCCGCTGTGTCGGCCGAGACGTTGGCGGCGCAGTTGCGCGAGCACAAAATTTTGGTGCGCTATTTTAACCGCGAGCGCATCAGCGATTATTTGCGTATTACCGTGGGTACAGACGAGCAGATAGACACTTTATTGGCTGTAGTAGAGTCGCTGCTAAAAGGCGCTTAATGCCACAAGGCTTAGGTGAAGGTGGCTTGCGACGACGTTTATGAGGCGTACACCGTCTTAGCGCTTGCACCCGCGGTTATATTCTAATAAATTGAAGTTATTAAACGATCTCTTAACGCTCTGTTACGCGTATAAGGGGCGGGCTAGGGGGTAACCGAGTTAAATAGTTAACCGGTTTCACCACAGGGCATGATAGCGTCTGTATTCACTCCTATAATCAGGGGTGTTAACCGCTATGTGAATCGTTACGTCTCTTGTGGAATGTTATGCAACACAAACTCAGTGCCGTCGAGCTGATTAGAAAGTATCAGACTCTTTTTAAACGGCTCAATCATAAGCAGATCGCTCAACGTCTGGTGGGGCTGGTTGCTGCACGCCCGGGCGTGATTCGTGCAGCCCTTTTGCTCGATTGTGAAGGTGAGTTACAAGTCGATGCTGTTGCGCTGGCCGCGGGCGATAACGCGCCTAATACGCACTCTATTAACACCCCTTTGTCCCAGCTTAATAATTTTCCTACCGATTTTATTGCCCGTAGCTTTGCTGCGCAGCAAAACCAATACGGAACAGGTGGCCCTGATATTAGCTGCGCTATCATCCCGGTAGAAGCTATTGATGCACCTGCGGCGGCATTTTACCTAGAGTGTAGGGGCGATGAGCGCGTTTTGCGTGAAAGTGTGACAGCGCTTGAGCCTGTGTGGTTGATTAGTGCGTTGATGGTGCGGCAAATTGCGGATATGCGCAGTCTGGCGCTGCAGTCCGAGCGCAACAATGATGCCGAACGCGCTCTGTGGGCCAGTGAAACCTACCTGAATGCCATTTTGCGTTATTCCCCGGCGTTGATCGCGGTTAAAGATTTAAATGGCAACGTGGTGATGGCGAGCGAGCATTACAAACAGTTGGCCAACATTGGGGATGAGTCGCTTGTGGGTAAAAAAGCCCAGGATATTTATCCCGCGCAACTGGTTGAGTCGTTAAAAAACGTCGAGGCCGCGGCGTTAGATAAAGGCCGCCCCTATGAGACTGAGGTGGACTTGCCCCATAAAGACGGCAGCGTGCACACCTACTTGGTAGTGAAGTTTCCCCTTAGTGATCGCAGCGGCGAAGTGTTTGGCGTGTGTACGATTTGTACCGATGTGTCGGATCGAAAGCTCGCCGAAAGCGCGCTTCGCGAGCAGCAGTCTAGGCTGAATTATATGGCGTTTCACGATGCCTTGACCTCTCTGCCGAACCGCTCGCTCTTCTACGATCGTATTTCGCATGGTTTAGCGCGATCGGCGCGAGCTGGCAGTAAGCTGGCCTTGATGCTGCTAGACGTAGACCGCTTTAAAATCATTAACGACAGTCTCGGACACGATGCCGGGGACGTGTTGCTAAAGGCCATTGCCGGGCGCCTGAATGAAGGTGTGCGGGATATGGACACGGTTGCCAGACTCGGCGGGGATGAGTTCGTGGTGGTGCTTGAAGGTGTCCACGACATTGAAGATGTTCGGTTTATCGCCAATAAACTGTTGGTGCAGCTAGCGCGGCCGATTGAGGTTTCCGGCCACGAGATCTCGATAACCGCCAGCATAGGTATTAGTGTTTACCCCGATGACGGCGAGGCGACTGACGAGTTATTAAAAAACGCGGACATCGCCATGTACAAGGCGAAAGAGGCGGGCAAGAACAACTGCCAGTTTTACGCCACGGGCATGAGCGCTTCGGCCGTTAATTACCTGTTGCTAGAAAACGACCTGCGCCGCGGAATCGAGCTGGAGCAGTTAACTTTACACTATCAACCCCAAATTGATTTTAATACCGGCCAGCTGACAGGGGTTGAGGCGCTGGTGCGTTGGCAGCATCCAGAGCGCGGCTTGGTGTCACCCGCCCACTTTATTCCTCTGGCAGAAGAAACCGGTTTAATTGTGCCACTTGGAGAGTGGGTGTTGGGCGCCGCCTGCCGACAACAAAAAGCATGGATTGATGCCGGCCAAAGAGTCCCGAAAATAGCCGTTAATTTATCGACCCGACAATTTCGCCAGCGCGACTTTCCAGGAAAGGTTGCAACGATTTTACGCGAAACCGGATTGCCGGCTGAGTATTTAGAGTTGGAAATTACCGAAAGCTGCGCCATGGAGCACGCCGGTGAAGCGATCAATCAGCTCAATCAGTTGCATCAAATGGGGTTGTCGCTCTCTATTGATGACTTTGGGACGGGTTATTCATCTCTTGCCTACTTAAAGCGTTTCCCCATTGATAAGCTAAAAATTGACAGCAGCTTTATTCACGACTTGCCGCTCGACATGAATGATGCGGCTATTGCCAAGTCGATTATTGCCTTAGCCCACAACATGCAGTTAACCGTAGTGGCAGAGGGTGTCGAGCAGGTTGAGCAAGCCGACTGGCTGCGTGAACAAGGATGCGATCAAGCGCAGGGGTATTTTTACGCTAAACCCATGGCGCGCGAAAGTTTTGCCGAGCATTTTACCGCCAGCGGTGAGTTTTCGTTTAACGCAAATGTAGTGTCTTTAAAGGGGCTGGCCTAATGGCGACCAGCGTCGTGGTTAGTCTTCCAGTGAGTCATCCTGGCCGATAAAAAATGGTTCTTCCTCGTCGCCAGAGCTACCGAAGGTATCGTGGAATGTGGCTACCTGATTGGCGACTTGATGTATTTTTTTGCTGTAATTGGCCAGATGAAACAAAGCTTCACCCTCGTGTACCAGAGGTAAATTGGTTAAGCCGATAACAATGGATTCGGCCGGCGCCAGTACCGCCTTCTGCCCTAAGCCTACCGGATCGGAGATATACGCAAGCACGGTGCCTTTCTTTACTCTGGCACCTAAGCGAACCATGGTGCGCATAACGCCACTGTTGGGCGCACGCACCCAGCGGCTGTCATCGGCGATGGTAACCGTGGTCGGCTTGGCAGGCCTAACTTTGCGTGGCAGCATGTTCAGTTCACGCATGATGTTAATGACGCCGCGCGTGCCGGCACGAATGCTAAACTCATCAAATCGTAAAGCCTCGCCGGCTTCGTACAGTAAAAAGGGTATGTCTCTGTCGGCGGCCGCTTGGCGCAGCGAGCCCTCGCGCAGCTGGGCGTCTAAGATAACAGGTGAACCAAACGCGAGTGCCAACTCTTGAGTCTCGGACTGACTTAAATCGGTTCGAATTTGCGGCAAATTGGTGCGGTGACGAGCGCCGGTATGCAAATCGATACAATGGGTGGCGTGGCAGAGAATTTTATCAATTAACGTGTAAGCGACCCGTCCGGCCAATGAACCTTTTAGGCTGCCCGGAAAACAGCGGTTGAGGTCGCGACCGTCGGGTAAGTAGCGCGATTGATTGAGAAAGCCGTGCACATTAACCACCGGGATGGCCAGTAAAGTGCCTCGCAGCTTGCTGAGTTGTTTGCTGCCGAGCACCTGGCGAATAATCTCAACCCCGTTGATTTCATCACCATGCACGGCGGCGGTTAGCAATAGGCAGGGGCCCGGACGCTTACCATTAATGACATGTACCGTTAGCCCCACGTCGGTGTGGGTGTACATCGCCGCCAGCGGGATATCAATGCTCTTGGTTTGCCCCGGTAAAACCTGCTCTCCACCAATCGTGACGGTATGGTTTGCTGCCATTGGGGATTAACCTTTGCCTTTGGTGCGGTTGGCGTGTGGGCGGGCATTTTCTTCGATGTATTTGATGATCTCTGTAGCGACATCTTTACTTGTTGCGCCCTCGATACCCTCAAGCCCGGGAGAGGAGTTCACCTCCATAATCAAGGGGCCGCGTGAAGAGCGCAGAATATCCACCCCCGCGACTTTTAAGCCCATTGTTTGTGCCGCTTTAATGGCGGTGGTGCGTTCGTTCGGGCGCAGCTTAACCAGTTGCGCACTGCCGCCGCGATGCAGGTTTGAGCGGAATTCGCCATCGGGGGCGGTGCGTTGCATTGAGGCTATGATTTTAGTGCCAATGACTAAGCAGCGAATATCGCTACCACCGGCTTCTTTAATAAACTCTTGCACTAAAAACTCAGCGCGCAACTCACGAAACGCCTCAATCACACTCTCAGCAGCTTTGGCGGTTTCGGCTAAAACGACGCCACGGCCTTGGGTGCCTTCACACAGTTTAACCACGAGAGGGGCGCCACCCACTAACTGAATAAGCTCTTTGGTGTTGTGAACATTGTGGGCAAAGCTGGTGCGAGGCATGCCCACGCCTTTGCGCGATAGCAGCTGCAGGGCTCGCAACTTGTCTCGCGATCGACCGAGTGCCACAGATTCAGTTAGGCAATACACACCCATCATCTCGAACTGCCGGATCACCGCCAATCCATAGTGGGTTACCGATGCGCCGATCCGTGGAATAATGGCATCAAACCCTTCAAGTTCTTGCCCGCGGTACCAGATGGCGGGTTTGGAGGGGGTGATGTCCATATAGCACTTTAGAATATCGATAACATGAGGATCGTGACCGCGCTCTTTACAGGCTTCTATTAAGCGACGGGTAGAATAGAGTTTGGCGTTGCGAGATAAAATGGCAATTTTCATTTAGAGTCCTAATTAATTTTTATGTGTGATCGCTACTAATAACGGCGGCTTAACCTGGATTAAGGGGCGTTTAGCTTGTCGCCACCACACAAAAATGATTGTTGAGGGTCGACCGTAAAGTGTCCATTTAGGGTGTTGCGTCCGAGCAACATTCTAAATGTCATGGTGTCGCGGTTGGTAAGCGTCATCTCTGTTAAGATCGTTTGTCCGCCTATCGTCAGCGCAGCTTCGATGACATAACGCACCTCTTTATGTCCGCCCGAGTCTGTTACTTCGCGCTGATCGTGGACAGGAGCTTCACAAATAATCTCTGTTTCATTGGATTTTTGCCGTGGGTGAAGACCAAAGCGAACCCACGCTTCACCTTCACGCTCAAAAGGCTCGACAAAAAAAGCGTGCAGCGCTGAAGTCTTTGCGCCGGTGTCTACTTTGGCTTTAATGTGTATACCGCTAAAGTCGGGCAAGTGTACCCACTCGCGCCAGCCAACAGAGTACATGTGCTTATCGGTCATGGGTTATTGCTACCTCAAGTGTTGATCTCTAACTATAGCAGTTATGGGATCGCGGATGCTTGTGTCATATCCTAGAGCATTATGGAAACCGTTAGTGCTCAAATGAATCACCTTTTAAACCCTAAGAAAAAAGCTAGGTAATGTCAAAAAACTGTGGTAAATAGCGTTTGTGAGCGTCAGGGCGGGTTTTACCACTAAAAACCGCTCTGAAATTAGCTTATCGATGTTTGTTCGCGACTCCGCTATTTTATGAGGTAAAAAGCTTATGTCCGTGGATCACGATGACGATACCCTGCTAGACGATGACGTAGACTCTGATACGTCTATCACCACAGCAAAAGAAAACAGCCTGCGGCAGCTGGCGATTCGGCGGCAACTGGAAGATCGCTTGGAACGCCGCCGGCTTAAAGATGAGCTCGGTTGTGATGAGCTGTGGGAGTTGGGTTACTAAAACCTACCGCTACAGTCTCGATTAGCGTGGAGGCGGCTGGTCTGCCTCCAGGTTCTTGTGCTTACACCTTTGAATCCCTCCTCTTTGCCACTCGCCAATGATTATGTGGCACATTTGTCATGGTTAACGACATAGTTAACACCGTGTGTTAGGGTTAAACTGTGAATTGCAAAATCGTAAAAATCGATTAGTAATATTATTGCTTGGCGTATTCTCTGTGCTGCAACAGTCAGTGCTAGGTAGGATACTTAAAAGGGCCGATGCTCAGTACAGATAAAACGCTCTAGAAAATATAAAATAAGAATGACGCCTTGGCGAGACTATTCGCCCAGTTAGGGTTAGAGGTCAGTTATGCCTACAAAAATGCGATTTGAAAAAGCGTTGCTAGTGCTGGTTGTACTGACGGCATTGGCGGTTTTAGGGCAAAAATGGGTGTTACAAGAAACCTTTGTTATTGACCCTACTGAGGGGCTCGACAATCGCTTATACAATGATCGCCTCTCTGGCGGTACCAGCCAATCTGAAATGATCTCGGGTGCGGCAGACTCCTATGTCTGGCGTTGCGATTTACATGCCACGGGGTACGCTTACCCCCACTGTGGTTTTGAAGTGCGGTTAACTGGCAGCTATACCCAAGGCATTAACTTTAGTAATTACCGAACGGTCAAAATTTGGTTAGATTACGAAGGCCCCAACGACAGCGTACGTATTTTTTTACGCAACTATAATAGCCGCTACAGTGTCGCGAGCGATGACACTACGACTAAGTACAACCAACTCGAATTCTCGCCTGCCAAGGATCAGGCTTATTACGAATTTAGCTTTGGCGACTTTTTTGTTGCCAATTGGTGGCTGCGTGAAAAGAATATTCCGCCTCAGCTGAGCCACCCTGAGTTTAACAATATAGTGAGCTTTGAGGTACAGACAGGCTCAGGCCACTTACCCGGCGAGCATCGTTTTGTATTGCGTCGCGTCGAGTTGGTCGGCCAAAGGTTTGATACGGCAGACTGGTACTTGGGGATTATTGTGGTTTGGGTGGTTATTGTGCTGTTGTTTCTTGCTTACCGAGTGCTGGAGCTTACGGGTGAGGTGCGTGAGCGCAAAAAACGCGAGCAGGAGCTGATGGATGTAAATCTTTTTTTGGATAGCCGTTCTCGTGAGCTTGAAGCGAAAACCAAAACGGATGCTCTGACCGGGGCGTTTAATCGTGAGGGTATTGAAGAGAGTATTAAAAACGGGCTTTGGGAGTGGCGCCATAGCGCCAAACCTTTGTCTATCGTAATGATGGATATTGACCACTTTAAAAAGATTAACGACCAATACGGCCATGCGGTAGGCGACGATATTTTAGCCGGTATATCCGCCTTGGTTAAAGAGCACATACGTGCGACGGATTTGTTTGCCCGGTGGGGAGGGGAGGAGTTCGTGCTGGTATGTCGCAATACTCGTATTCACTACGCGCAGCACATTGCCGAGAAGTTGCGAGCGATGATCGCAGAGCACAAATTTGATGGTGAGCTGCAAGTCACGGCAAGCTTTGGCGTGGCGACATTAACCGGTGGCCGAAGCGTAGAGCAGCTGTTTAAGGCGGCTGACGATGCGTTATATCAAGCGAAAGAGAAGGGCCGCAACCGCGTATTGAAAGAGGGTGATGATTAACTACCTTTTAGTTCTTTTTACAGCGCGTACGAAACAGCTTGCCATCCTCTAATCGCAGTGCGGTTAAGCAGCCACCCCAGACACAGCCGGTATCTAGCGCGATGACGTTATCCGCCGCTGCTTGCCCCTCTAATGCTGCCCAGTGTCCAAATACAATCCTCTCGTTACGACAAGCGTGCTGTGGATGGTCAAACCAGGGCAAAAACTCACCGCTACTCACCGCCGTTTTATTGTCTAAATCGAGTAAACCGTCAGCATCGCAAAAGCGCATTCGGGTAAAGTAGTTAGTAATCAGCCGCAACCGTGCATTGCCAATAAGCTTGTTTTTCCACTGGCAGGGTTTGTTGCCGTACATCTCGGCCAAAAAGTCGTTGATGTAATCGCTTTGCAGTACCGCCTCGACTTCTCGGGCGTGGGCGGTGGCTTGCTCCAAGTCCCAAATAGGCGGGATGCCAGCGTGCACCATGGTATAGCCAAGTGTTGGGTCGCTGTGAAGAAGCTTACAGTGGCGTAGCCAATGGATCAGCTCTTCGCAATCGTTCGCTTTTAAAAGCTGATCAAGGGTGTCAAATGATCCTTTGCGCTTGTGGCCGTAGGCGACGGCGATAAAGTGCAGGTCGTGGTTACCTAAAACGGCGGTGACTGCATTGCCCAATGAATACAGATACCGCAGTGTCGCCAGTGAGCTGGGCCCACGGTTGACCAAGTCTCCGGCAATCCACAAGCGATCGTGGGAAGGATCAAAATCAATTTTATCCAACAATCGCAGTAGCGGGTCGAGACAACCCTGTATGTCGCCTATTGCGTAGGTGCTCATGGTCGTATCGGTCTTATAGTCGCCGTGTTAGTTTATGGTGTCAGTGCAACGCGCCGGGCGGCACTAGGGCAAATGCCGGTATGGGGGCCGTAAAGGTCTCGCCATCGGGTTGGCGAAACTCGTAGCTGCCTTCCATAATGCCAGCAGGCGTTGCCAATATGGCGCCGCTACTATAGGTATAGCTGCAACCGGCGGGAATGTCCGGTTGTTGTCCCACCACACCAAGGCCCTGTACTTCTTGTACTTGATCGTTGGTGTCGGTTATAACCCAGTGGCGACTCAGCAACTGCGCCGCTTGGACACCGCGATTGTGAATCGTAATGGTATAGCGAAACGCGAAACGTTGTTGCTCGGGTTGCGATTGCTCGGCGAGAAAACCTGTGTCTACATCAATGGCAATGCTGGATGCAATATCGTTGCAAAATTCAGAGGCGGTATCAGTCATGGGCATTATTTTGTGAGTTCTTAAGGCGCTCGTCAATGGCGTCGCTTAGGGCGATAAATTCCGCCATGGTTAGTTGCTCGGCTCGCTTGGATATGTCGACGGGAAGGTCGTCCATGTCGGTGACATCAAGCAGTGTTTTGAGCGCATTGCGTAAAGTTTTACGGCGTTGCCCAAAAGCGGCGGTAACCAGCTTTTCTAGGGTTTTAATGTTACCCACCGTATGGGGCAATTCACGGTAGGGCGTGATACGGACAATGGCCGAGTCGACTTTAGGTGCTGGGTCAAAGGAGCCGGGCGGCACATCAAACAGCGGCTCGACGCGGCAGTAGTATTGCACCATCACAGACAATCGGCCAAAGGCTTTTTCGCCAGGGCAGGCGGCGAGCCGTTTGACCACTTCTTTTTGCAGCATAAAGTGCATGTCTTGCACTTTATCCGCAAAGCTGATTAGGTGAAAAATCAGCGGCGTGGAGATGTTGTAGGGCAAGTTACCAACGATTCGCAAGGGCTTATCGGCGCTGCCTAATTCGGCAAAATCAAACTTTAACGCATCGGCCTGGTGCAATGTGAAGCCTGGGTATTTATCAAAACGCACCCGCAACCACGGGACTAGGTCTCGGTCTAGCTCAATGACGTGCAAGGTTTCTGCACTGGCTACCAGCGGCTCGGTGAGCGCCCCTTGGCCGGGACCGATCTCTACCAAGGTTTCCCCGGGACGGGGGCGAATAGCGCTGGCGATACGGTGAATAACACCGTGATCGACTAAAAAGTTTTGCCCAAAACGTTTTCGTGCGCGGTGGGGGGAGCCCGGCGTAAAAGATGTTTTCATTGGTCGGCCTCGCGCCGCGCGTGGATCATGGTTTGGGCGTAATCAATGGCGGTTAGCAGGCTACCTTGGTCGGCTTTGCCGGTGCCGGCCAGATCGAGTGCTGTGCCATGATCAACCGATGTGCGAATAATGGGTAACCCAAGGGTAATATTAACCGCTCGACCAAACCCTTGGTACTTAAGTACAGGCAGGCCTTGATCGTGGTACATAGCTAATACCGTATCGGCGTTATTTAAGTGTTTGGGGGTGAAGAGCGTATCGGCCGGCAGGGGGCCGATTAAATCGTAGCCCTCCTGGCGCATGGCGCTTAATAAAGGCTCAATGGTATCGATTTCTTCGCAGCCTAGGTGACCGCCTTCGCCGGCGTGAGGGTTTAAACCGCACACCAGAATACGCGGCTGCGCAATGCCAAATTTTGTTTTTAAATCGTGCGCGGTAATGGTGATAACCTCGCGCAATAACGTACGGTTGATGGCGTCGGCGACTTCTCTGAGCGGGATATGAGTGGTGGCTAGCGCAACTCTAAGCCCATCAGTGGCAAGCATCATCACCACGCGGGGCGTATTGGTGCGCTCTGCAAGGTACTCTGTGTGTCCGCTGAAAGCGACGCCGGCATCGTTAATAATGCCTTTGTGGACTGGGCCGGTGACTAAAGCGTCAAAGTGACCAGTTTGGCAGCCATCAATGGCGACATCGAGGGTATCGAGCACATAGCGGGCATTGTTGCGATCGAGTCTACCCGCCGCGGCGCCGGCAGCGAGCGACACGGGTAGAACGTGCAACGTGCCAGCGGCCGGTATGCGGGGCGGGGCGTCGGCGCTAACGGTGACGATATTAACGGCTACGCCCAGCATTTGGGCGCGCGTCTCTAATAGCGTCGGGTCGGCAATAATAACAAATTCATGGTCGCTAGCTGTTTTGCTTAGCGCCAAAACCAGGTCTGGGCCAATACCCGCCGGCTCCCCTGGGGTGATGGCAATGCGTGCAATTGCTTGAGTCATTAAGCGCCACTGTCAGAGTCATTATCGTCAGCCGTGCTGCTGTCGAGGTCTTTAATGTCGAGATAAGCGTTTTCGCGTAACTCCAGCAGCCACACTTGCAGTTCTTCATCAAAGCGGCGCTCGCGCATCATCTGCGCCGCTTTATTGCGGATCACTACGTCGCTCATGTCTTCTTGACGGCGATCGGTGACTTGCAAAATATGCCAGCCAAATTGGCTTTTAAAGGGGCCGGCAATCTCGTCAATTTCGCTGTTGGCCATGGCGTTTTCGAAGGCGGGGACGAATGTGCCGGGGGTGGCCCAGCCAAGATCGCCGCCTTCGAGCATAGAGCCGATATCCTCAGAGTTTTCTCGGGCTAATTCGGCAAAGTCAGCGCCACCTTCGATTTGCGTTTTAAGTTCGGTGAGCTTCTCTTTGGCGGTTTCGTCATCCATGATCTCAGAGGTTTTGATCAGAATGTGTCGAGCTTTGGTTTGCTGTACCAGTTGCTCGCCACCGCCGCGCTGTTCGATATTTTTAATAAGGTGGAAGCCTGCGCCTGAGCGGATGGGCTTGGAGACATCCCCGACGTCCAGCTCGCTAACGACATCGCTAAACAGTTCGGGTAGCTGGGCCAGTTTGCGCCAACCTAAATCGCCGCCTTCTAGGGCAGTTTGGTCGTTCGAGTTGGCAATGGCCATCTGGCTAAAGTCGGCTCCATCTTGCAGTTGTTGATAGATGTCGTTGACCTTTGCCTCGGCTTCCTGCGCTTCATCGGGGTTGGCCGATGAAGAAACGCTAATTAGGATGTGACCCAAGTGATAATCAGGTGAGGTGGCAAATTTGCCGTCGCTGGAGGCGAGGAAGTTGTCGATCTCTTGCTCGGTAACACGGATGCGGTTATTTACCACGCCTTGCTGGACTTGATTGACCAGTAAATCGCGGCGCAGTTTTTCACGTAGTTGCTCGAGTGACATACCTTGGCTTAAAAGGTCGGCTGATAGCTCGTCCAGCGTGGTAAAGCCATTGTTGGCCATTACCTGTTGCAGTGTTTGGTTGAGTTGCTGGTCAGAGATTTCCATCCCGTAGCGCCCGGCCTCTTCTAGTTGCAGCTGCTCTAAAATCAGCTGATCTAAGATTTGTTGGTCGAGCACGTCCATGGGCGGAAGCTGATCATATTGCCCCTGGAGCCTTTGCAGAACGGAGTTTTTGCGCTCGTCAAACTCACTTTGCAAAACGACGCCCTGGTCTACGACGGCGATAACGCGGTCGAGTATTTCGGTCTCAGCGTTTGCGTTTGAGGCAATGCTAAGGCTGAGGGCGCCTATCAAATGAAGCAGGGGGGCTGCCAAGCTTTTCTTTGTCATAGTAATCACTGTTTGTTTATCGTAAGTTTTTTTCGCGCTCGTCGTAACCTAAGATGGTTTTGCCCAGTAGGCTACCTACGCGTTCGCTAATGCTAGCCAGTCCTTTGAGCTGAATATCGACAAAAAAGCCATCGTCGTAATCGTCGTCCTCGACGCTATCGAGGATGTTGCCGTCGTTGTAGTCAAAATTGAGCCATTTGCGCCATAACAGGCGCACCCGGTAGCAGCAATCGCTGTATTCGAACCCGGCAAAGGTATCGAGTTCCTGATCGTAGGTTAAATCGTAGTTGGCGCGAGCAATGATACTCCAACTATTGCTAACCGGAACAAATGCGCCTATATCCAGTTGGTTGCGCTCTGAGCCCAGCTCGGGTGTGATCTCATCGTCAATATCCAGCTCGCGCACATCGCGTTTATAGGTGTACGTCAGGCTGACTAGGCGGTCTGAATCGTCGGCGTACTCGATAGTGGCGCTCGCGTTAGAGACCTCATCTTTGTGTTGATCGTACAGGACATCACCGCTGACTTGTAGGTAGTCGCCTGCGCGAGCGGCAATACGGCCGGCAAACTCAGATTGCCCGTAGGTTTCTTCTTCTGGTTGATATTCAGGGTTTAGGGTGACCCGTGGCGAGCTAAAGCGGTAAATCTGACCGACGCTTAACTCCAGATGCTCGATGCCCGTTACCGGTGAGATAAAGCGACTGGTAAGGCCGGCGCTTAGCTGGTTGGCGTCATCAATACGGTCGTAGCCTGAGAACCGAGTGGTGCGAAACAGCTGATTGTAGTCGAAAGTGACGTATTTGGTGTCAAAGTCGATGTATCGATTGCTGTCGTTTAGGGGGGAGTAGATCTCAGAGTGATCTTCGTAATCGCTATAAAAGTAAAACAAGCGCGGCTCTAGGGTTTGGATAAATTCGGTGCCACCGAGGCTGCCAAAGCGCTCGAAAAACATGCCCATGTCGACGCTGCCTTGCGGCACGACGAGGGAGGGAGAGTCGCTATAAATGGTGTCATCTGGCATCTGGCCGTTTGGGTTGTAATCGGCTTGCTCCAGTTGGTAGCTCAGGGTTTTAACGCCCATTCGCGGCCGGAAAAAGCCCCACTGCCAGCGTTTGTCCCAGGTTAGGCCGTAATCGCTGCTAAAGCGGTCGCCCACCACCAAGCGGTCAGTATCGCGGGCATAGTACTCGGTGATATCAAAGCGGGTGAATTGATTGTCGAGGTCGATCTGCCAGTCGCCCAAGCGAAAACTACCATTGGCAAACAAATGTGGTAGCTGTTTATAGGGCTCTTGTTTTGACTCATTGAGATAACGCACCTCTTCGGCATTGGCGCCAACCTTCCAGGCCTCGCCGTTATAACTGATTTCGCCAAACTTGCTGATGCGCGATTGCCGGGAAACGTCAATATCACTGCTGGTAATGTCCCGTAGGTAATCGACGTCGCTGATGTCGGTGTAGTCGATACGGGTTTTAAAGCGGCTGCGTTTGCCCCCGGTTTGGTCCAGGTTGATTAGCCAGCGGTCCTGCCCCAAGTGTGGGTATGCTTCCTCGGGTGTTTTCTCGCCTGAGGCAATGTCGTTTTCGGCGCGCTTGTCGTAGCCACCGTCATCACTGGCTAAGAATCCGCCTGATATTTGGGTGGAAAAGTACGATGATAAATGCCGCAAGGTGCCGTCCCAAAGGGTGCCGCGCTCTTCCATAAAGCGCGGCGTTATGGTGGCATCCATTTGCGGTGCAATATTCCAGTAAACGGGTTGGGCAAACTCAAGCCCGTTGCGCGAGCTTGTACCGAGCGATGGAAATAACAACCCGCTTTTACGCTCGTCGCCGATGGGGAACGCCATGTAAGGCATATAAAAGACGGGGATGTCTTTAATCAGCAGGCGTGCGTGTTTAGCGGTGCCGTAGCTATCGTCTGTGTGTATTTCCACCTCAGAGGCTTCCATACGCCAAAACTCGTGGTTTGGTTCGCAGGTGGTAAAGCTGCCGTCGGTTAAGCGTAGCAAGCGATCGCCAAACTTCTCAAGCTTGCCAGCGCGGCCGTGCAAACGGGACTCATGGAGCACAAACTCGGCGTTATCAATGCTGGCATCGCCGCTATCGCGTTGCATTTTTGCGTTGTCGGCCAAGATCAGTAAGCCATCTTCGCGGATCGTGACGCCTTCATTCAAGATCAGCTCGCCGCTGGTATTGTTTAGCTCCGCTCGCTGAGTGCGCAGCATGCGCGAGCCTTGACGCAGCTCGACATTACCTTCAAGGGTGATGGTTTGCCCGCCACTGGCGGAAGTTTTATCGGCATCGGCTTCGATGTTGGTCTGATCAATAGCGGTCGCGTCTGGATCGGCACGATAAGGGCTAACGTAGGCACCGCAACAGCCGGCCGGCAGATTTGCGCGCTCTTCTTCCGGTAGCTGCTCGCGGGGTACCCAATCAATGCGCCCGTATCTTGCATCGTGCTCTGTGCCGGACTGATAGCTATCGGCCACCGCCGAGCTTTGGCTCAGCACCGTAAGCGCCAGTAAGGAAAGTGTAGCTTCCTTTATAGTGGTCAACTTTATGCTACCTGATAGACGGTGACGGAAGCGATGGTCTAGATCGGCCATTGAGAGGTCTCTACAATCCTTAAATAATGGGCGCCCTGATACAACGAACGCGCGTGAAGGCGGGCGGCAAAGCCCGGATGCAGGCGCGTGATAAGCTGGCCATTCTACTGCATTAACCCGCGCGGGGGGAAACCGAATTCACACGCTAATACGCGTAGTGTTTTGCCGTGTTTGTTGCAGGGTTGGCATAAGCTAAAAGCCGCAGCAATTGCCGTTTGCTAGTGGTAAATTCAGAGTAAGCTGACAGACGGTTTGTTAGCCTGTAGGATTTTAGGCTGGTAAGTGTAATGGCTAATGTTGGAGCGTGCTTGGTTGGATAGTAAACAAGAGCGAGAAGATGCCCTAAAACTGTGGGCTGGAGAGGTTTTGCGGCAGCCTATAACCTTAGCGCGTTGCGCCGGTGATGCAGGTTTTAGGCGATACTACACAGTTGATTCAGCCCCTGAGCTGCTGGCCGTTGATGCGCCGCCTGCCAGCGAAAATACACCTCAGTTTGTGCAAGTGGCGGGATTACTGCGCGGCGCTGGAGTGGCTGTGCCGGACATTCGGGCTGTTGACGCCTCCCGAGGGTTTGTGCTTCTAGAAAACTTTGGCTCACGTGAGTTTGGTGCCGAGCTGGATAGCGAGAGCGCGCTGACCCTTTATGGCGAGGCACTGTTTACCTTGCTGGCTATAGCCCAAGCGCCTAAGGATGTCGCGTTGCTGCCTGTATTTGATGAGGCATTTATTTGCCGAGAGCTCGGATTGTTCGCTGAATGGTTTGTGGGACCTTTATTGGGCTTGACGTTGAACGCTGACGAAAAGGTAATGTTAGAGGGTGTATTCGGTCGCCTGGCGATGCGGGCGCTGGAGCAGCCTCAGGTTGTTATGCACCGGGATTTCCATTCGCGTAACTTGCTCATAAAAGCCGACGGTAGTTTGGGCGTCATTGACTTTCAAGATGCGGTAGTGGGGCCAGTGACCTATGACCTGGTCTCCCTATTGCGTGATTGTTATGTGCGTTTGCCCGCTGCTGATGTGCGTCGCTGGGCGCTGGCTTATGGTGACATGGCTATTGATGCTGGCGTCATGCTTCCTGTCAATCCAGATGATTATCTGCGCGATTTTGACTGGATGGGATTGCAGCGGCATATCAAGGTATTGGGTGTTTTTGCCCGCCTGCACTTGCGCGATGGTAAGTCGACATATTTGGCCGATTTACCTCGTGTCATACTCTACGTGCAAGAGGTTGCCGCCAGTTACCCAGAACTGCAAGATTTTGCCGCTTGGTTTGCCGCCCGTATCGTGCCAGCGTGTAAGGCTCAGTCGTGGTATCAATCGCAACCTTTGTCTGATGTAAATGTGATGGGGGTGATATGAAGGCCATGATTCTCGCGGCCGGCCTTGGCAAACGAATGCGTCCGCTAACCGATACTTTGCCCAAACCGCTCATTCCTGTACGTGGTAAGCCGTTAATTGCCTACCACCTAGAGGCGCTGGCCCGCGCCGGTATTACTGAGGTTATCATTAACCTCGCCTATCGCGGCGCACAAATCCAAGAGTTTGTGGGGGATGGTTCAGCGTGGGGGCTGCAAGTCGTTTATTCGCAAGAGCCCGAGCCCCTCGAAACCGGTGGCGCAATTGTTCATGCCGCCGCACTGCTGGGAAGCGAGCCATTTATATTGCTTAATGCGGATATTTTTACTGATTTTGATTTTAAGGCGCTTGTTTCGAGGTCTATACCCGCAGGAGAGTTAGCCCATCTAGTGTTAGTTCCCAACCCCGACTTCAAGCCTATTGGTGATTTTGCCATCAAGGATGGGAGTTTGTCCGCCATCTCGGATGGTGAGCTTGGTTATACATTTTCTGGTATCAGTCTGATCAATCCAGCGTTAGTGTTACGTTACCCTTACATCTCGATAGTCTTCGGTTTGGCTGAGGTTTTCACAAATGAGCTGCAAACGCGACGATTAACAGCATCGGTTTATGACGGTATTTGGCGCGATGTTGGAACCATTGAGCGACTGCACGAAATAGAGGCTAGCGTGTAGCGGACCACTTTTTCTGATTTTCGGTAAGCGCTATTCGCATGTCTGCTAGTTTGAGCAAAGACATCGCTTTCTGGTTTTGTGTTAAATGTTTGCTGTAAATAAAATGCGAGTTATCTCCCGAGAGCTTGATCGTACCACTGCCGCTCGCGCAAATAACATCTATATGGTCCCTCTGATCACCTCTAGCGTGAAATACGCACCTATCTTTTTGTTGTGTCGCGCCAGAGATTAAGTTTAGCTTGTCAGGGATGGTGCATTCTTTACCGCTTATGTGGCTCTTTAGTGTTGGCAAAATATCAGCCTGGTGTGCTAGATCATCAATCTCTACCGCGGGGGCTCCATGAAAGACGATAAACGCAGGAATTTTAGACGCAGCTAAGTGGCCTAGTTCTTTTTGTTCGTCCTGACTTATTGGCGTCATCGAGCGATGATCGCTTACTACTATGAGCATCCCTCCAGCCGTGAAGAACCCGCTGGAGTCTAAATTTTGATAGAAGTCGGCGGCAGTGCTGTCCATATACTCGAATACGGCCTGAATGTCTCGCTCTCCCGTGTGAGGATGAATGAATGGTTGGTGTGACGAGACGGTTTCTACGGTAACAAACAAAGGTGTGTCAGAGTTTTTATGCTTGTCGAGATAGGCCAGCGTCCGGGCATACAGGTGCTCGTCAGCGGCCGCACCAAAATGCAAACGAGGCAACCCATTATAAAAAGAAGCCTGGTGACCCTCAACGTACTCAAATCCGATATTGCTGAGCCACTCTCCTTTTTTTGCGAATGACAGGTTGCCGGTAGTTAAAAAAGCTGAATGATACCCGCTGTCTGTGATGTAGCGGGGAGCGGTTGACTGAGTGTTAGACCAAAGCCCTTGAAATGGCGTGCTGGCAAAAAATGGGTTGATTGGGGAATAAGCTTCTAGCCCGGTTAAAATGCTAGCGAGTCCTTCATTGGTAGAAAATCCTGCTGCATAAAATTGCGAAAAGTACGTATTCTTCTTGGCTATATCGTCTAAACGAGGCGTCCAGTTCTTTTCGCCTCCCCAAAGCGCGCTTTGGTAGGGGGACCAAGACTCGAGTATTAGCAAGATAATGTCGTTTTTTGGCGCGTGCGCGCGGCATGTCTGCCTAGGTCTAAGAGGGAGGGCGTGCCTGTATTCGGCGCTGTACTCTTGTGCTACGCCTGGCGTTAAATTTGCGCTGACGACATTTCTCATGGCCCAATTATGTACGTATACCGTAGGGGGTATGACAAAGGCAATAGCACTACATAATAAACTCAGGCTCAGGCCGCTTACTGAATATTTCGTTGGTATCGAGTAGCGGGGCAGAAACACAAACAACAGCGAAATAATACCGCTGAGAATCATTGCCGCGAGTACTGGTAAGCCTAAAAAATTTGTATTGTTTAGATGTTCTGCAATTAAGCCCACCTGTGAGCCATAGGTGCTGATGTCAGCGAGTTGTAAGCGCGTGAACATGTTCTGGCTTATTATGTGGTCGCCCATATATAACAATGCCCCTAATAAAGCGGTTAGGCGAGCAATAATGCGAAGCAGCACGGGGGTTTTGGTGATGCTGAGCATGAAGAGTGCCGATAGGGCAAATAAAAATGGCGCATCAAAAATCACCACATTCTCGGTGAAGCAGTGGCTGCAATTTACCGCGTCCCCAAAGTTATCGTTAATGTAGCTAATACGCATTGTCAGTGTGAAGGCGAGCGCAGAAAAAACAACTGCAGCTGGAGCTAGTTGTATTGCCGAGCGTATCATCCAGGGCTTTTTAAGCCCGTGCTTGGTAGTGTTTAGGTTAGTGGTCATTTGTGCCTTGCTGGGGAGGCTCCGAGGCTGGAATTAAAAAATATACGTGCGCCTCAGGAGGACGTTGTAATTCATGAGCCCAGCCGATTGTACCAAAGGTGCAGTCGAGGTTCATAATAACGAGATCTTGCTCTTTGCTAAGTAATAGCTGTGCAAAGCGTTACGCCGCTCGTGTCTTGCGCCACCCCATAATAGGTTTTTCGATGAAATAATAGCTTAATGCTGCCAGCGGTAGTGTAATTAGTGTGGATACGCAGAGCGCCAAGGCGCTTGTAGTAGGTGTGTCCCAATAACCTGGGGCAATAAGGTTTAGCGCTTTTTGGACCGGGAAGTGCCATAGGTATATGCCAAAACTAACCTCTCCCAGCCAAACGAGTGGTCGGCTACCTAATACAGCGCCGTGGCACTGTTGGTGGGTGGCGCAATAGACCATCAGTGCTAGTGATAATGCGATCAAGGGGTTCCATATAACAAGGAGCCAGTGCCCACTCCAGTAAACGTCGATAAATGCTAACAACCAGTATTCCAGTGCTAAAAATAAAACAACCGCAGCTAAGCATGCTAGGCGCCACTGCAGTTTGCTCCAGCGAATATTTAAGAAGGTGATGGCAAAGCCGGCGGCAAATGAGGAGATGCTGCCTGGGAGCATATCGAGCAGCGGAAGATGTTGTGTGTAATTATCGGTTGGTAGTGTTTGTATGATGGTGTAACGCCACAGGATTGCCAGTGAAAAACATATAAAAGTTGCTTTTATCCAGCCGCATTTACGCTGTAGCAAAATAATTAATGGTAGTACCGCATAAAAAGATAGTTCAATGGGGAGCGTCCACCATACACCGTTGATGGGGCTGGTCATCCATGGTGGCATGTTAATCCACAGTAGTAAGTTTTGAGTTAGCTCGAAGGTCGAGAGCGGTGGAAAAAGGCTCGGTAGCCAGTAGGCAATCAATGCTAATATGGCGAGTTGGGCCCATACTGCGGGGTAAATGCGTAAAATTCTACGCCGCCAAAAGTGTAACAGCGTACCGCGCGTCAGCTCCTTGTCTTTTAATTGCCCACCGAGCAAGAAACCCGATAAGACAAAAAATAACGGCACCCCCAGCCAGCCAAAGTTAATCTGCATAAACAAGTTCCATTTTGTGCCAGCAAGCTCAAGAGGGCTAGCCCAGCCCCCAAAAGCGGGGAATAATGCGTTCCAGTGAAACAGTAGGACTGCGAGGGCTGCAACGCCTCTAAGTCCGTGCAGTGTTGGTATAAAAGTCGTCATATAGGTTGGCGGCTCGCTTGCGCTCTGCAGTTGAAAGTGCCGGATTATGCTAGATGCGCGATATAATTTCCATGGCAAGATTTGCTAGGGTGACAGACTTGGCTCTATAGTGACAAAATACGCTCATCGCACAAGCTGTGCCTAACAGTGAAACAGTAGGAGGCCGAGTGGCTCAGGAAATATTTATAGCGCCGTCGGTGCTAAGTGCAGATTTCGCCCGGCTGGGTGCCGAGTGTGATGATGTGTTGGAGGCCGGAGCGGACATGATCCACTTGGATATTATGGATAATCATTACGTGCCCAACTTGACTGTTGGGCCGATGGTTTGCAGGGCGCTACGTGACTATGGAATTCGTGCTCCTATTGATGTGCATCTTATGGTTGATCCTGTCGATGAACTTATTGTGCAGTTTGCCGAGGCGGGTGCTTCTTTTATAAGTATTCACCCAGAAGCCACGCGCCATCTCGATCGTTCCTTGCAGTTAATACGGGATCTCGGCTGTAAGGCGGGGTTGGTGTTAAACCCGGGTACATCTGTAGGTGTTGCGCGTCAGGTGTTATCGAGGCTGGATTTGTTGCTGGTGATGTCTGTGAACCCGGGCTTTGGCGGTCAAACCTTTATTTCTTATACCCTGGATAAACTTCGCGAGGCGCGTCAGCTGATTGATGAGAGCGGCCTGCCTATTCGGCTAGAAGTTGATGGTGGTGTAAAGGTGCACAATATTTCTGACGTGGCACGGGCTGGCGCGGATACCTTTGTAGTAGGGTCGGCCATTTTTGGTGCTGTGAGCTATGCAGAGGTGTTACGCCAGCTTAGGGTGGCGGTTCATGGTGGTTAGCGAGTCGGCCCAGGTGTGCGGTGGCGGTTTTGCGGTCATAATTCTTTCGTGGGGGCTTCCCAGCAACGCTCAGTGCGGGTAAACTGCCGTTGTCGGAATAAGGCTGGGTCATTCAGGAGCTGGTAAGCGCACTTAGTGTCGGTAAGTGTGACCTTGGTCTAACTTTAAGTTTGGCTGCGCTTCTGGTTGTGTTGTGCGCCCAAAATCACCCAGCTTTGCTATTGTTATGGCCTGAAGGGTGTGTTAATTTAGAACGCGATTGGATGTTCGTCGAGCATCTGGCCGGTCATGTGCTGGTGGTAAATCGAGTTTATTAGGGCGCCACCAAGGCGCCCGCTAACAGAAAACAAAATGATACTTTGTAAATCTAGGAGCTAGACAATGAAGAAAAAACTTCTACCTTTGGCAATACTGGCTGGACTGGCTGGTGCAGCAGGTACTGCTCAGGCAGCTTATTTGAGTGCGGACGGCACAGGTCAGGCGCTGCTGTTCCCTTACTATACTGTGGATGGCGGAAACTTCACCAATATCAACATCGTTAACACAACCAATGAAGTTAAGGCTCTTAAAGTCCGCTTCTTGGAAGGTGAGAACAGCCAGGAGGTGCTCGATTTTAACTTGTACCTGTCTGCGTATGACCATTGGGCAGGTGGTATCTCAATGTCGTCTAATGTGGATGATGTTGCTCGCCCTGATGGCGCACCAGCTTCTGATCCAAACTTTGGGATCGGTGATGGCGAAAGCCCTGGTAAAATTGCGGTGCTTGCCGCAGGCGCAAACCCAGCTGACCCGCAGGGTGAAACCTCATGTACTGCCCCTGAAATTGGTGCGGACGGTGTTGACTTTGTAAACTACGCTTATGCGTGGACTGATACGGGTCAGGCGACCACAGATGGTAATCGCAGCATGGCGCGTACTCATGAAGGTTACGTAGAAGTGATCGAAATGGGTGTTCTGGGTGTGGAGAACGCCGACGGCACCGTCACCGAATCTGGCACAAACACCTTTGGTGCAGCTGGTTGGGCTACCCACAGCGCTGGCGTGCCTGCAAACTGTGACGGATTGCGTAATGCTTGGAAGAGCTCAGGTGAGTGGGGTGTCGGTGGTACTGGCGCTTCTCGGAATATCGTGCCTCCAACGGGCGGTCTGTACGGCTACGCTTCCATAATTGATGTTATGGAAGGTACCAGCGCTTCCTATGACGCTGTAGCAATTGGTGGCTTCACAAGTACTGCTGTGAATACCGATACTGGCAGTGTTAACCCATCTATGCTGAATGCTGACGAGTTCTCTGACGTGTTTTATGATGACGGGTCGGGTATTGCTGTTGTTTCTGACAGCTTTAGCGGTAATAGCGCTGATGCGGTTAGCTCGCTGTTTATGCGTGATACTCTCTCGAACGATTACGTGTTGGATTCGGGTATTGCAGCCGAGACCGATTGGGTTATTACCATGCCTACTAAGCGTTTTTATAGTTCAGAAACTACGCTTGCGGCTCGCGCGCCCTTCTCTGCTATGTGGGACGGTGATAAAGCTTGTGAGCACATCAATGTAACTTATTGGGATCGTGACGAAGGTACTCCTACTCCAGAGCAAATCGAAGAGCAGTTGGACTTCTCTCCGCTTCCACCGCAACTTGAAGACATTCCAGATGGTTTCAACTTGTGTACCGAAGTTAGCATTATGACCTTTAATGGTAGTAGTGTTTTGGATTCATCTGATCGTTTGACCTACAACCTTAATCTAGCCGATGGCTTTGTAGACGGTTGGGCGTCAATTGACTTGTCTAACGCTGTGCCTCCAGGCGGTAACGCTGCAGAGTATAATGCCCGTCAGGTTGTTGGTGATAACAATACCTACATTGGCTTGCCGGTGACTGGCTTTGCTATTCAGAAGTACCAAAATGGCAAGCTAGAAGTAGATGGTGAGGGCATCCTCTCTAACTACGCTGGCGCTGTGGAGCACAAGTATAGCCGTCAAATTTCCAATTAAAATTGGATTGATGGAGTAAGAGCGCGGCCCTCGGGCCGCGTTTTTTTTTGCCTAAAACTTTAACTCTGTTGTAATATTTTGTATGCCGTCTTGACAGTGGTTGGCATGATGCGGCCTAATGAGCAAATGGAATGTGTGGGCAGCCGGTTAGGATATAAAAATAAGGTGCCGCCGTTTTAATGCTTGGTTGGTTAGGTTGGCGTGATGTATGCAAGCCTTGCGATGTGCCACTGAGTGGCAAAAAATTGACAAAAAAGTTTTTGTGAGGGTGATATGAAACAATTTATAAGAACAGCTTTAGTGCTGTGTGTGGCGACGGCTACCACGGGCGCTGTTGCAGCTACTAGTGTTGAGTTAGTTTTTGGTGATGGTGCCGAGCCAGTGCGCTATAGCGCTGGAACCCTTACCGTTGAGGGTGGTCAAGTAGTTATTCAGGATGTGACATACTTAGAGGGTACTTTGCCCGGTGTTACTGACGGCTATGCTTGTGGTGAAGGGACTGAGCCGGATACCGCCGGTACGTCCTGTGTTGTGGTAGGGGACTATACGCCCCCTGATCCAGTTGATCCAGTTGATCCAGTTGATCCAGTTGATCCAGTTGATCCAGTTGATCCAGTTGATCCAACTGACCCTAGCGGATATGATTTAAGTGCTTGTGGTAATGGGGGGGCTTGGCCTGCTGGCGTGGTCGAGAAAGCAGGGTTTAAAGTTGACGCAGGATTGGGGCAGGTTAGGATGAATCTGGGGCACGAGACTATATCGTTCCCATTTATGTCGACCGGCACTAATAGTTTGTTTATGAAAACTTCTATTTACGCTACCACGGGGAATACACATGTGAGTAAAGAGCTGTGGATTTCGACTTGCCCAGGCGGCTCGATAGATGATGAGCATACGGTGTGTAGCGCAAAAAATACTGAAGTGGCCAACATTAACTATTCACAAGCCCCCAAAAGGGGTTATTGCTTAATTCAGAAGAACACTCAGTACTTTTTAAATGCTCGAAATGAAAATTGCGACGATAATAACTGTGCCGTTTATCGGACGACATATTATGGTAGCAAATAATATAAAGTTTTAGGTGGTCTGATAGAAAGGCCCTAGCAGTGGCGCAGGTCATGTAAATGACCTGCGCTTTTTGTCATTAGAAGCATCTATTATCCGGAGGTTTTTTTGGTTCGTTTCGTGTTTACTTTGCTTTCTTTGAGTGTAGGTGTTTCAGCTTGGGTCTGTGCGGAAGAATCACCTCGCGACCAGGTGTTGCTTACCGCTGAGACAGTTGCCATCACTGCAGCCGATTTAGAACACTATGTGCAGGAGCGTCTTCACAACGGCTTAACGTTAGAACGCTTTGCTGAGCCTGGTGCCATCCCCCGTTTGTTGGAAAACCTGATGATGATTCGGCTGTTAGCTGATAGAGCTGATAGCGAAGGCGTTAATTGGTCGAAGCAGCAACAGTGGGAGCTTGACTTGCAGCGTGACCGGCTGATGTACGATGCTTTGGTTGCCTCGCGGGTGGCGGATGTTGTTGGGCGTACAGATTGGCAAGCTCTCGCAAAAGAGACTTATGTTGCTGAGTCTGATAGGTTTCAGGCGCCAGAGCGGGTTGATGCGTCACATATCTTAATTCGAATTAATAAAGATCGTGATGAAGCTGAGGCTAAGGCTTTGGCGGAAGTTGTTGAGGCGAAATTGGCCGCTGGTGAGAGCTTTGCAGCTTTGGCGCGTGAGTATTCAGAAGACGGGTCGTCGGAGTCAGGTGGCCATCTGGGCGTGTTTAACCGGGAAAAAATGGTTCCAGAGTTTTCGCAGGCGGCTTTTGCTTTAAGAGTGCCGGGTGAGGTTAGTGGGTTGGTTAGAACTAACTTTGGCTATCATCTTATAAAGCTTAATAAGCATATTCCTGCGGGTAAGAAGCCATTCGATGAGGTTCGGGAGCAGTTGGTTGCTAAGTTACAGGCTAGCGTAGAGGTGGATGTGCGTAAGCAGCTAACATTGGATGCGCGCTCTCCGAGCAATTACAAACTTAATGAAGATTTGTTGCGGCAGGTCGAATCTAAGTACGTAGATGATGCTTCGAAATAACGAGTGACGGAGCTGTCTATGCCAGACCACAATCATAAGCCTTTAGGGCAACTTCTGCTTGCGGCTAATAAATTATCTTCAAGGGATATTGAGCGTGCCCTGCTTGCTCAGGCGGAAATGGGTGGGTTGTTTGGCCAGGTTTTGGTTAAGCTTGGTGTGGTTTCTGATTCGGATGTTGCGGCGGTGCTTGCAGTCCAGTTGGATATTCGATTGCTGCGTAGTGCAGATTATCCCGCGACTCCCATTTTTTTGGATGGCTTAGCTGAGGCCTTTTTATTTAACAATCTCGTGGTGCCCGTGGTGGGAGGTCCGCTTCCCGAGTTCGCCTCGACAACACCGCAGGACGAGTACTTAAAGAAAGCCTTGGCGATGGCGCTAGGGTGTCCTGTAGTTCTGCATTTAGGTTTAGATGCCGATATTAATCAGTCGCTTTCTTTGCGTGAACAAGATACGGAAGGTGGCAGTTCGGCTGATGATGATTTGCCTGCGGGTACTGATGACCATGAATTTGTCGAGCACTTAAAAGACCTTGCGAGTGAAGCGCCTGTCATTCGGTTGGTAAATCAAGTTATTCATACTGCGTTAGATTTGGGTGCATCTGATATTCATGTCGAGCCATTTGAAGATCGGCTGCACTTACGTTATCGCGTTGACGGTATTATTCAAGAGGATCCATCCCCGCCTGCTTTGAGCTTGGCGCCCGCCATCGCATCGAGGATAAAGCTACTTGCTCGGATTAATATTGCAGAGCGTCGTTTGCCACAAGATGGACGTATCATGATTCGTGTTAAAGGGCACGAGTTGGACTTGAGGGTGTCTACTATCCCTACAGTTCATGGCGAAAGTGTGGTTATGCGGGTTTTGGACCGTGATAGTGTTAGGTTAAATTTAGATGATATGGGGTTCTCTCCAGATCATCTTAAGCGTTATCGGGCTCTCTTGGCGAAACCTCACGGCGTATTGTTACTGACTGGCCCGACCGGCTCAGGGAAAACGACAACATTGTATGCCTCATTGGCGGGCATCGATGCCTCAGAGGTTAAGATCATTACAGTTGAAGACCCGGTTGAGTATCAGATAGATGGAATTAACCAAGTGCAGGTGCAGCCGCAAATTGAGCTGACTTTTGCTCGTGCCTTGCGCGCAATATTACGGCAAGATCCTGATATTATTATGATTGGTGAGATGCGTGATACTGAGACTGCGCAAATCGCAGTACAGTCGGCGCTCACTGGTCATCTAGTGTTATCGACGCTACACACTAATACGGCTGCGGGCGCAATTACACGCTTGGAAGACATGGGTATTGAGCGTTTTTTGATTACCTCTTCGATTAACGGTGTGTTGGCTCAGCGTTTAGTAAGAAAGCTGTGTGCGGTGTGCCGGACAGAGACACCCATCTCTGAAATTGGGCCAATAGCGGCCCATTTGACACCATTTTTATCGCAGGGGCAAAGTACAATTTTTTCTGAAGTTGGCTGCGGAGCTTGTAAATTTACAGGCTATCGTGGGCGGTCTGCGATTCATGAGCTGTTTGCATTAAATGCTAAGTTACGCGATGCGATTCAAGCGGGAGCCGATACAGCGAAGCTCCAAGAGGTTGCTCGCCGCTCGGGCATGCTGACTTTGTATGAAGATGGGTTGCGTAAAGTCGCTCTAGGCGAGACCTCGCTTGCTGAGGTGGCGCGCGTCACTCAAGATCAGTCCGATGATTCTGATTCTGATGTGAGCTAAATCTTTTTCTTTTTCTATGCCTTCTAATCGCTGGGAGGTCGCGTGAAGACCTTGTCAAAACCTATAAATTCGTTAACGCCCTAGAGATCTGCTTGTATGCCAACGTTCTCCTATAAAGCCGCGCGCCGAGATGGCAGTTTGGTTGAAGGTAGCCTAGAAGCGGCTAGCCAAGATTTAGTGGCACGCGAGCTGCGTACACAAGGGTTGATTGTTCTTAGTGTGGCGGATGGGCAAACTGCGTCAAGGGGAAGCGGCCGTCGTGGTAGTTTTAATCGTAATAGGGTGTTGTCATTTACTAGTGAGCTTGCTGTGCTGCTTAGAGCAGGCTTGCCAATCGACAGAGCTTTAAAAGTTCTAATTGGAATGAGCGCCAATCATGCTGAAAAAGCAATTATGGAAGACATATTGGCGTCAGTAAAAGGAGGGAAAGGTTTTAGCCATGCTCTTAAGTCATACCCAGAGTTGTTTGATGATTTTTATATTAATATGGTGCGATCGGGGGAGGCAGGGGGCTCCCTGTCCAGCATATTGGGGCGTTTGGCAGATCAGCTGGATAAAGCCAAACAAGTCCGCTCGGGGGTTGTATCGGCACTGATTTACCCGGCTATATTGGCGATAGTAGCTGTAATTTCGGTGTTAGTGATGCTGGGCTTTGTTGTTCCTCAGTTTGAAACTTTGTTTGCGGATATGGGGGACGCGTTACCTATTCTGACCGTTATTGTGATTGCGGGTGGAGAGTTTGTTAAGGCTAATGGTGTTTGGTTAATGCTGATTGTGGGAACGATGATTTATGTTGGGCGACGCTGGGTGAAAACGTCAAAGGGTAAGCTGTGGTTGGATAGACGTATGCTACGAGTGCCAATGCTTGGTAGTGTGGTTTTTAAGTATGAAACGTCACGCTTTGCCCGTACGATGGGAACTTTGTTGGGGAGTGGTGTGTCAGTTTTGCAGTCGCTAAATATTGCCGTCAGTACGGTGAGTAATGAGGTGGTTCGAGGGGAACTTGAAACATTGGCGCCAGAGGTGAAGCGTGGGGGACATATGTCTCAAGCTCTGGTTGATTCTGGACGCTTTTCGCCACTTTTGATTCAAATGGTCAAGGTGGGTGAAGAGTCTGGCCAATTAGATGAGATGTTGTTGGAGTTGGCTCGGGTTTACGATGACGAGGTTTCCGCTGGGGTAAAGCGTAGCTTAACATTACTTGAGCCCTTGCTTATTTTGGGGATGGGTGGTGTTATCGGTGTAATCATTGTCGCTATCTTGATGGGTATTTTATCTGTAAACGATTTGGCCGTTTAGGTGCGATATAAGGCAATAGGGTAGGTTTTTATGAGAATAAAGCGTTCTGAGACAGGTTTTACATTGGTTGAGTTGCTGGTTGTACTTGCCATAATTGGGCTTTTAGCAGGTTTGGTTGGGCCAAAGGTACTCAATCAACTGGGCGGCGCTAAAACTAAAACGGCAAAAGTCCAGATTAGTGATTTCGAGCAGGCATTAGAAGTTTATATGCTCGATACCGGTAAGCTGCCAACCACAGACCAAGGGTTGGAGGCTCTAGTTGAAAACCCCGGCGTTGACGGGTGGAATGGCCCTTATTTGCGTCGCAACGAGATACCGCAAGACCCTTGGAAGAGGGAATATTTATACCAGTATCCTGGAGACCATGCGGACTTTGACGTTCAGTCGTTGGGAAGTGATGGCAAGGCTGGGGGCGACGGAGAGGATGCCGACCTCGGTAACTGGCAGCTGTAAGTTTCGTGCAGCTTCAATGCGGTTCTTCACGGTTGCATACAGCTGGGTTTACATTGCTAGAGATGATGGTGGCCTTGGCCGTCGCTGCAATGCTGCTTGGAGCCTCGGCTCCGGTTGCGAACAAGCTGTATAAAAGTATGCAGTATCGTTCGTCACTGACAGAGATTCGTCATTTAATCGATACCGGAAAGTATCTTGCTCAGTCCCGTGGTCACTCAGTTGATTTAGTGTTTAATGTGGAGTTGAGACAGGTTCAGTTGGATGACATGACTTACGTTCTTCCTGATCATTTATCGTTGAATGTGGTGGCTGCGCGCGAATTGCAACGAGGCAAGGATTCAGCGGTAATTCGCTTCTATCCCGATGGCGGTGCGTCTGGAGGGGATATCATTATTTCCCGGCCTAGTGGTGGAACAAAGATCAGTGTCGGTTGGTTGTTAGGCGACGTTCAGCAGCAGCGTCTGGATTAGTGGCTGTAAGAATGAGGCTTTATATGCGTAACTCGTGTTATAAGGCACGCTACGGAGGCTTCTCACTGTTAGAAATGATGGTGGCAGTCGCTATTATGGGGATCTCCTTGGGCATGCTTTATAAAGCCGCTGGCGGTTCTGTGCGTAGTGTTAGTACTAGTGAAGATTATGTATACGCTATAAGTATGGCTGAATCACTGTTGGCAATGCATAGCTTAGTGCCGCTTGAGAGTTTCAGTGTTACCGGTGTCACTGGGGATGGGTATAGTTGGGAGGTCATATCAACATCGGATGGCTTGCCCGACGAGGCGATACCGTATCTTCGCAGTATTGTGGTAACAGTAAGCTGGGGAGGGGCTCCTCAGCGAGAATTTAGTTTACATTCTGTTGTCCCAATACAGACGCGGGTGAGTAATGAGTCGCCTTAAATCTCGGGGATTCACATTGATTGAAATGGTTATTTCTTTAACCATATTGTCGTTGATCGTGCTAGCGACATTGACCGCGTTACGCACATTGGGTGCCACTCAAAAAACTCTCGAAAAGCGTACGAGTGAAGTGGCTAGAATGCGCGCGGTATGTGGCTTTATTCGTAATAGTTTAGATAGTGTTTACTTGGTCACAACCTACAAAATGGGGCGACCAGAAGGGCAGAGCTTTACCGGGGTTTATAATGCTGTCACTTATTCTGCTCCTTTGATGTTGGCTGGTGGGCAGGGTGGGTTGTTTACAATTCGTCTTAGCGTAAGCGATGAGCGACGTTTAGTTATACAGGCAAATCGTGGGACGATGGAGAAGTTTGATGAGATGGGGGACTCGGAAGAGCCGCTGGAATACACCCTTGCCGACAAGGTTGATCAACTGTTGATCAGTTATAGGGAGAGTATTGATTCTCCTTGGCTGGATTCGTGGGTGATGGGGGAGCATAACATGGCTCCTAGCCATGTACGTATTCAGCTGCAAGTGAATGGGAAATATTGGCCGCCAATTATTAGCGTGATCGGCAATGGATAAGGGGAATGGAAGTCGAGCTCGGACGAGTTCTAGCTCGCCACTTTGCTTTCGCCGCGAGAGTGGAGTGGCTCTTGCTGTTTTGTTGTGGTTTCTTGCCGCGTTGGCGCTGTTGGTTAGTGGATTAACATTGTTGTCTAAAAGTGATATTCGTTATACCCGAATACAGAGAGCTGTTGCTCAGGCAAATGCCGCAGGGGATGGCGCCGCGGCGTTGTTTTTGGTAGATGCACCAGGGAAAGTGTTGTATGACGAGGTTGACGGATTTATACGTCAATACGAGCTGGGAGGCCTGACGGTTGATGTTCGAATGGTTCCGGAGGTTGGACTAATAAATTTGGGCTTGGCGGATCAAGAGGTTCTAGAGCAGTTGTTTGAGTACGCTGGGCTAGGGGCGGCAGAGGCTAATGGGCTGGTTGAATCTGTGCTAAAGTGGCGCTCACCAATGGAATCGGAAGCCATCCCGGAAATGCATGTCGTGGAAGATATTTTAGCGATTCCGGGGATGACTAGAGAGTTGTTTTATCGGATTAGGCCACTTGTTTATGTAGATCTCGGTGGGGGGAGTCAGGTGGATGCATCTGTAGCTCCGGTGGAAGTGCTGCAGGTGTTAGCCGCTAATGACATAGAAGCTGCGCACCGTATTCTGGCTGAGCGTGTTGATGTACTGGAGGCGTATGATGTCCCTCCAGGCGTGAAGCTAGTGAGCCCTTTTCGTTTAGATATGCGCGTCAAACTTGAAGGTGCGGGAGTCTTTGAAAGATCAGTCTGGGTCACTGCAGACGGCACCTCGGCACTTGGCTGGAGAGTTTTCCGTCGATATCCTTCTCGTGCGGTTTTTCTGGATCAAGAAAAAGAGTAATTGTATGGCGAGTGATCAAAATTCGTGGAACCTATTTGGCTACGACCTAGGGTTTTTGTGGTCTAGGTATGTTGGAGCGTGGCATGAGGTGTTTTGGCATTACAGCTCTGCGGTGCGGCAATGGCTGGATGAGCGTGTCATTGTTGTTGACTCTGACGAGACGGATGCTGGGACGATTTCAGGCCAACATGAGAAAGCTGTGGCTTACAGGCTATCGAATGATGACTATCTGGTTCGTGAAGTTAATATACCTAGTTCTGCGCAATTAACATTAAAGGATGTTGTTGAGGCAGAGGTGTTCGCTAGTAGCCCTTTTTTACCCGAAGATACTGTGTTTGGTTGGACGTGGGAGCCGAATGGTACGGTTGTTCGTGTGTTGATCGCTATTGCCAGTAAAAGTGCGGTGATGAATCGACTGCATCAGTGTGATTTATCGATTAAGTCTGACTCCTTGGAGATATGGGCTGCGCCTGAAAAGGATAATATTGTTTTGGAGGGCTTTGGGGAGGCCGCTAGAAATTCTCGATATAAAAAAAGGTTGCTCACCTTTGGCGCGTTGATCTCTATATCTATGATTAGTGTAGTGGGGGGCGCAGCTATTCCGATGTCATACAAGGCACATGAGCTGAGTGAACTTAATGCTCGCTATGATGAGGTTAATCGGGCGGCGCGCTCAGCAGTCGCAATGCGCAGCGAGCTTGCGCTTCGCAATGATCTTATTGATAAGCTTAATACCTTTAGTGATATGTCGGTTTGGCCGCTCGATCCGCTATCTGCTCTTAGTGAGCAGATGCCAGATGATTCGTGGTTAATGGCTTATGTTCAGCAAGGTAGGCAGGTTGATTTGCAAGGTGCGGCAGATAATGCGGCAACGTTGATGCAAGACCTGTCTCAGTATCCGCTTTTTCAGGACTTGACCCCAACCGCTGCGATTAGAAAAGTTGGTCGCTCAGAGAAAGAAAATTTTCAGCTCAAGTTTTTTGTGCCGATGCGTGAGGAGTTACGGTGAACTTGAAAAATTTGAGTAAAGCGCAGTGGGTTGTGGCGGTAACAGTTGCATCCGTATTATTTGTGTTTTTATGGAGTATCCTAGCGTTATTGTGGAGTTTTGGCGCTTACAACCAGCAAGCGCAGGAAATAAAACCAAAAATTGCCCGCCTTTCTGGACTGTTGCAAACAGAGGGTCAAATGCGTGAAGCAAATGCACAAGCGGCGGCGGAGTTAAGCGCAATTGCTTATGGGGCAGGAGAAGACGACAACGCACTGAGTACAGCAATGCAGCAGGCTGTGCGCTCAGTCTTTACAGCAGCAGAGCTGACCGTGACAGGGAGTCAAATTATCAAGCCAAAAAAAGTAGATGGCTTCGTGCGGGTGGGAGTCAGCTTAACAGCGCGAGGCTCAGTTGAATCTTTAGTTGCTGTTGTGTCGCGGATACATGAGTTACAGCCTTTGGTGTTGATCGAGCGGCTTGAGCTGAAGCCTCAGCGTGCTCGTCGAGGGTCAAATATAGGTCAGCAGCTTGAGATTCGTATGCAGCTGGTGAGCATGAAAGAGCGGCGTAATGACTAAAATAGAGAAGACAGGTAAGGTGTTTTCACAAATTCCAGCGCTAACATTGGCAAAATCGCTAGCCGTCGTGGGTGTGTTGACGTTTTTGGCTTTGTTATTTATCGCAATGGCATTTAATTCTGTGCGTCAACCGCCGGAAGTAGTTTTGCCGAGCTCTGAAGTTATGCAGTGGGGTGAATATCGCCCCCGTGATCCTGTAGAGCGTTCTAGTGTAATTACAGAGAAGCCTCTTTTTTGGGCAGAGCGCCGCCCAGAAGTAGAGGTGGTGGAAGCTCCTGCGCCAGCTAGAAAAAAGCCGGAGGTTAGTATTGATGAGATGGAGCTGTTGGCCATTTTCTCGGCAGGCGTGAAATCCGCTGCCACAGTTCGGTACAAAAAAGAGACTTACTTTTTAAAAGTTGATGATGAGTTGGCCGGCTGGACACTGTTGGATGCTTTGGGCTTAGACGCGATGTTTGCGCGTACTAATACATTAAGTCTTGGTGATGATGTGGTTATTGAAACACTACGGTTTAAGCCGTTTCCCAAGTTGCAAACAAAATGGTCTGAACCTTCTGAAATTATCCCAGAATAGTTAGATAAGTAGACCAGAATAACTTTGATTTAGGTGATGCATGCGAATTTCTTTGTTCTCTATAATTTTTCTATTGTCTGGCTGCTCATATCTGGATGGAGGGAACGTTACGACAGCACCTGCGCCAGAGGTGGCCGACGTCGCTTCTGAGAGTGAGTCTTCTGAGCGTTGGAATACGGTTGATAGCACGGCTGATGCGCCTCTGATTGGTGTTAAAAAAGAGCCAGAAGTGTACCTAGGCACTGATAGAATGGTGGATATGCCAGAGGCGCGTAAAGCTATATCGCTAAATGGAGAGGCAGTAACACTGAACTTTCAGGCGGCTCCCTTAGTCGATGTTGTGAATGGCGTTTTGGGCGATATTTTAAGCTTGGATTATGTTGTAGAGGGTGAGATAAAGGGTGTAGTTTCCCTGCGTACACATTCGGCGATTCCTCGAAGTGAGTTGTTGATTATTTTGGAGTCTATGTTACAGGCCAATGGGTATAGACTTATCCGTACGAATGATGATCGGTATCTTGTCACCGGCGATAAAACTGTTAGTAGTCGTTGGCCAAGGTACGATAGTCCCAACTCTGCAGGTGCCGGCTACACTAATGTCATTGTGCCTTTAGATTATATATCAGCAGCTCAAATGGTGGAGATTTTAAAGCCTGTAGCATCTGATGCGGCATTCTTACGGGTTGATACGTTGCGAAATCTAATCATTATTGCTGGAACGCGGACCCAGTTAACCGGCTGGTTAGAAATTATAGACACATTTGATGTGGATGTACTGCAGGGAATGTCAGTCGCGATTATGCCTATTGAGCATACAACGGTAGAGGAAGTGGATGCGGCGCTGGGCACCTTGTTAGCCAGCGCTCCAAATGGCGATGGCGATGTACTGAAAGGACTAGTGCGGGTTGTGCCGTTAGAGTCTCTCGGAAGTATCCTGATTGTTACCTCTAAAGCAAGTTATTTGGAGCGGGTTAAACATTGGATTCAGCGTCTTGACCGGACGCCAGAGGCGGGGGCTGAGCCGCAATTGTTTGTGTACCCTGTTCAGAACGGAACTGCTGAGCATTTAGCAGATTTACTTGGCAATATATTCGGGTCTAGCGGCGGTTCCAGCTCTGATAGAAAAGGGAATAACGTGGCACCTGGTTTGACTCCCACGTCATTTGGCTCTGGTAGTGGAGGAGCTTCGACAGGGAGTGGTATGTCAAGAGCGGGAGGTAATAGCACTCGTTCAGCTGCAAACGGCTCATCTAGCTTTGCGATAGGTGATTCTATTCGTATTGTTTCAGATGATGTGAATAATGCTTTGTTGGTGTATGCGACCAGCGCTGATTACAAAAAAATTAGATTGGCGTTAGACCAGCTTGACGTCGTGCCTTCGCAGGTGCTAATCGAAGCTAGTATTTTAGAGGTGACCCTGAACGATGATTTAAGGTACGGCTTAGAATGGTATTTAGATAACAGTCTTGGTGGGGGGTGGAACGGCAGCGGCCAGTTAGATGTTGGTGATGCAGGTATTGAGCTTACTGCGCCTGGGTTCGGTTATGCGTTTAGCAATCCTTTAGGTGATCTTCGTGTGGTGTTAAACACCTTGGCGTCCAAGGAGCTAGTGAAGGTTATCTCGACACCATCGATTATGGTGCTGGATAATCATTCTGCAGCTATTCATGTTGGGGATCAGACTCCAATACAATCAAGTACCACTGTCAGTGATGGCGGTAATATTACCAGTTCGATTACGTATCGGGATACTGGTGTAAAGTTAGACGTGACACCGTCAGTTAATGCTGGCGGGTTGGTAACTATGGACTTGTTGCAGTCGGTGACTGATGTTGGGTCTGATACAAATGCGACCGGGCAGGTGGCTTTTTTTGAGCGAAATATTAATAGTCGAGTCGCGGTGCGTTCGGGAGAATCGGTAGTGTTAGGGGGGTTGATTCGAGACAATAAAACAAAAGGTGAAAGTGGCCTGCCGTTCTTTAAAGACCTGCCGGTAATAGGTCATCTATTTGGAAGTACAACTGTTTCCGACCGCCGTACAGAGCTGCTAGTCATCATTACGCCGCATGTTATAACGAGTGATCAAGACTTGAGAGATGTGACACTTGAAATGCGTAAAAGAATGAGCGGACTGAAAATGCTTTCTGCCGAGGATGTTGCCGGTTCTGAAGCTAAGAACTAAGTTAATTGTATTTATTTGTTATGAGGAAGTGCCACTGTATGTATAGAGCGTTGTTTATATGCTGCTTAGTGTTTTTTGTCTTGGCCGGGTGTGCTTCATACCCTAGCAAGTCGCCCCAAGACATGGTTGCTAGTCGTGCGCAAAAACATATGGAATTTGTGATGGAGCAAGACTTTTCTAAAGCTTTAAAGTATGTCTCACCAGCATCGAGAAGTCGAGTGGGTGTTCAAGGGTACCAAAGGATGTATGGTGGCGTAGGAATGTGGGTGGCTGCTGATGTGTCAGAGGTTAAGTGTCGGGAAGAAGTCTGTGATGTGACGCTTCGGATTGAATACAAGATTCGATCTTCGAGCCTGACGGGGTATACGAAAACGTCTCAGCGCTGGATCAAGCTTGACGATGAGTGGTGGATTTACTATAAACAGTGAGTTCTTGTGAGAGGGTTGTATGTGTGGATGAAGCTTTAATTGTTAGAAATGTCAGCAAAAAATTTCAGCTTCATAATGAGCCGCTTAAGCGGCTCGTTTCGTTGTTGGTGCCTGTGTTCCGTGCTAAGGCTCAAGTTTTTAATGCGCTAAAGGATGTCTCGGTAGAGCTAAGGGCCGGAGAAACCCTTGGAATTGTTGGCCGTAATGGTGCGGGCAAGTCCACATTGTTGCAAATTATTTGTGGGACACTGCGACCTTCGGCAGGTAGTGTTCAAGTCCGAGGTCGTGTCGCCGCGTTACTTGAGTTGGGGGCTGGTTTTAATACTGACTTTACTGGCCGAGAGAATATTTATCTCAATGCTGCGATCTATGGGTTGAGTCGACGTGAGGTCGATGCACGAGTCGACGCTATAATAGCGTTTGCTGAGATCGGTGACTTTATTGATCGTCCCGTGAGGGTCTATTCGAGCGGTATGTTTGTTCGATTGGCTTTTTCTATCATTGCACATGTAGATGCCGATGTGTTGGTTATCGACGAAGCTTTGGCGGTTGGTGATGCCCTTTTTTCGCAAAAATGTATGCGCTTTTTAGATGATTTCAAAAAGAGAGGGTCTATTGTTTTTGTAAGTCACGATTCTGGGGCAGTTTCACAGTTATGTGACAAGGCGCTTTGGCTACATCAGGGGGAGGTTATGCTGGAGGGCGGAGCAAAGCAAGTAACCGAGGCTTATTTGGAGTTTCTCTATAGTGAAACTCAAGGCGACAAGGTTGTTGATTGCAATGAGACGATAGCTTATGAGCAAGCTGTAGAGGCTTGGCACGACCCTCGTGATCAGTTACTAAAAAATTCGAAATATCGAAATGACATAGAGATTTATCCGTTTGATACTACAGTAAGTTCGTTCGGAACCGGGTTGGTTCAAGTGGTAGACTCTTGCTTTCGCGATGAGCAAAATCGTAAATTATCGGTCGTGCTTGGCGGCTCTATTGTTGAGCTCGAAGTGGTAATGAATGTTCAGTCAGAGCTCAGTAATTTTATAGTGGGTTTTTTGGTCAAAGATAAGCGTGGCCAAGTGCTTTTTGGAGATAATAGTCTGTTGTTTAAGCCAGAGGGCTATAGCGTATTAGGTAACAGTCGCTACGTGGCTAGGTTGAAGTTCCTTATGCCCTATTTAGCTCAAGGCGAATATGTGGTGTCACTCGGTATCGCATCGGGAACTCAGATGGATCACATCCAACATTGCTGGATTCATGATGCGCTGGTATTTAGTTGCCAATCAAGCCATGTGATTCACGGGTTGTTTGGAACGCCAGTGGTCGGGTTTACTTTGGGTTCGGTGAGTTGATACAGAATGAGAACTGATATTGTGTCTGCGTTGCGCCGTTATTTAAGCCTATTCTCTATGATGGTCAAAAGAGACGTGCTTGCGCGTTATAAAGGTTCTTGGCTTGGACTTTTCTGGGCTGCCATAAACCCATTGTTACTAATGATTGTATATGGGTTTGTGTTTGGTGTTATTTTCAAAGCCCGCTGGCCGGTGCAAGGTGACTCCGAAGTAAGCTTTATGGTCCTGTTATTTTGCGGCCTCATTGTGCATATGATGTTTGCCGACGTGCTGGGGCGCTCTGCATCGGTGATACGCGACAATGCCAACTATGTAAAAAAGGTGGTGTTTCCGCTCAGTATCTTTGGGGGGGTTGTCTCAATGGCGGCTCTATTTCACTTTCTTGTGTCGTTTGTTGTGCTGCTACTTGTGTCTGGGCTTATGGGTGGGCATTTAACGTGGCATATTGTGTTTTTACCCGTTTTGCTACTTCAGTATTTATTGTTTTGTACCGGCGTAGCATGGTTTGTGAGTGTGTTGGGTGTTTTCTTTAAAGATTTGACACATATTGTCGGGTTTGTTTCTACGGTCTTTCTGTTTACGTGTCCCATTTTTTTTCCAATTAACTACGTGCCTGAACAATATCAAATAGTATTGGCTGTTAATCCGCTAACTTATTATGTAGAGGCGGTAAGAGGCATTGTGGTGTTTCACTCCTTCCCTTCGGTAGCCGCGTTTTCTACCTCTCTAGTGGTATCTTCCGTTGTTTTTGTGATTGGTTTTTGGTTTTTTAGGAAAACCAAAGGAAGCTTTGCTGATGTGGTGTGACGGACACACAGAAACATACCTATTAAGAAAGAGTGATTAGGTGGCGGTCATGGCTGCTAAGCCGTCTATTAATATTATTATCCCCGTTTATAGGGGCTATAAGTCGACGCGAGATTGCCTCAGGACTGTACTGGGCTCATTGCCAGAGTGGGCGAATGTTGTTGTCGTTAATGATGCCTCACCTGAGCAAAAGTTGGTAGAATGCTTTGATGCTTGGGCGCTGGATAAACGTGTAAGTGTTTTGCATAATGCTAGCAATCTAGGCTTTGTCGGAACCGTTAATCGGGCGATGGCGTTATCGAATACGGATGTTATCTTGCTCAATAGTGATACCTTGGTATCTCCCGGTTGGCTGGAGCGCCTTCAGGCAGCAGCGCTAGCAAACCCCCGAGCCGCTTCTGTGACTCCGCTTTCAAATAATGCGACTATTTGCTCTTACCCGCGCTTCTGTCACGATAATCCAATGTTGCCTGGATGTGATGTGGCAACTATGCAGCGCTATTGTGAGGACGCGAATTCAGGCCTAACGGTTGAGCTTCCTACTGGTGTTGGGTTTTGTATGTATATCCGTCGTCAGTGCTTGAATGAAGTGGGGTTGTTTGATGAGGAGGCGTTTGGCCGAGGTTATGGGGAAGAAAACGATTTTTGTATTAAAGCCAGTAACGCCGGTTGGGTGCATTTACTTGCAGCGGACTGTTTTGTTTTTCACCAAGGTGGTGTGAGTTTTGCGGACGATAAAGCGCAGCTAACGCAAGTGGCCGAAGCGGTCATAAATGCCCGCCACCCCGACTTCTTTGCTCAAGTACAAGAGTTTGTAGCTCTTGATCCTATTAAGCCTTTTCGTGACCGTATTGACAAGTTAATAGTTGAGGCAGGCGGTGTAGCAAAAGAGATGCTCGCGCGTATCCGAGCAGCAGAGCGAGAGTCAGCTGAGACAGAGCCATTTAATATAGAGAGTTCAATGAAAGATGTATCGTCACTTAATAACTCCGTAGAGCTTAGCCCGAAAGAGGCGCAAGCGCTGGATGATTTTGCGCGGGATAACGCAGAGAAGCTTCTCTTTATCACTCATGCATGGGGCGGTGGTGTAGAGCAGCATGTGTCGTTATTGCGCCGTATTGTGCCAGCTCGGGTTATGGTGCTACGTGGCTGTGGTAACGGCGCTGTAGAGCTTAGCTTAATGTCGGTTGCTCAGGGCGCAGCGGTACCGTCGGAAGTTGTTTTAAAAATTGGAGGGTTTGACTCAAGCCGCGTTGACGTATGGCAGACGCTATTACGTCAATTTCAATTTGATCGGGTACATTTACATCATGTGCACGGTTGGAGTGTCGAAATCATTGAGGTATTAAAAGGGCTGGCATTGCCTTTTGATATTACCCTGCACGATTATTTTTTAATATCTCCTCGTTATCACCAGGTAGAGGGTGGTGCGGTGTGTGATGGTCCGGGGTGGCCGACAGCAGACGACGAGTGGCGCACCTTAATGGCACCTGTAGTCGCGTCCGCATCAAGAATAATTGCCCCGTCTCTCAGTGTTAAGCGTGCTGTTGAGGCGGTGTTCCCTGCCGGCAAATATAGCTATCAAGCTCATCCGCAACGAGTAGAGGCGGCGGCTGATGTTAAAAAGGTGCTTTTGTTGGGCTCGCTATCGCCCGAGAAAGGTTTACGGGTCGTTGAGAAGGTGGCAATTTTAGCGGCAACCCAGGTGCCGACCTTGAGCTTTCAGTTAATCGGCTTTAGTACAGACCCTGTTGATGCGCCTTTAGCCATGACCGGGGATTATGCTGAGCAAGACCTGCCCCGGCTTATAGCGGAGCAAAAACCAGATGTCATCTGGATGCCGGCACAAGTGCCTGAAACTTTTTGTTTTACCTTGTCTCATGCCCTAGCTTCTGGCGTTCCTATTGTTGCGTCCGATATGGGGGCATTACCTGAACGCTTGGAAGATGTTCCCAATGCGCGTCTTATTCCGTCTGATGCAAGCTGCGAAGCTTGGCTGCTTGCGTTGCAGGATGCAACAGAGGCTAAGCCTGCATCCGCCCGCGTAGTAAGTGATAACTTAGATGAATATGCCCGTTGGTATATGAAAGATATTAACCAAGTGGTTAGTAAATCTGACGTCGATACTTTAGCTTTGTTAGCCAGTATACAGGCTCTCCCCACTGCGCCTCTACCACCCGACCGCCCTATAAAGTCGTTATTGCACTTTGCGAGTCGTACTCATCATCGTGGTGTGATGCGGGATGTCGAGCGACGCTTGTCTCTGTTGCCTGATGACGAAACTGAGGTGGCGAGCATGTTGGAGTTTCGTCAGCTGCATGCTGCGCAGGTGCAGCTGGCTGATGATTTGCGAGAAGTTAACGAGGAGTACGTCGCTTACGAAAAACGCGCTGAGGTTGAGCTTAATGCAGCTGAACAAAGCTTGGCGTTGAGTGAGGACAATTTGTCTCTTGCTAAAGATAATATTGCCGAGCTGCAAAAACAAGCTCGGGATGCTCAAGGCCATATTGATCATAGCGAGGGGGTAATAGCGAGCTTAAACGGGCAAATAGATCAGCTAATTTGTGAGCGTGACGCGCTGCTGGCTAGTTTCTCTTGGCGTGTTACCAGACCGTTGCGAGTGCTTAAGCGTGGCACCGCTCGAATACCCTTTATATTGGCAAAGCTATCGCGACATGTGGTACGACCAGCGTCTTATGCTCGCTTCATTAGTATGGTGCGTCGCGGGCAATGGCAGGAGTTATTTGGTCGTGTTAGTTATGAGGCTCATACCGCAGTTGCGCAGGCCGAGGCCCATAACCGGCGCCCGACTATTAATGTTAATCCTGAGTTGTTGAGCGAGGAGCCGATGGCGTTGGCGCCGCTCACGCTCAAGAGCTCGGCGCAACCTGTGCTATCAATTGTTATTCCTGTTTATGGTCAGCATGAAACAACCTATGCTTGCTTAAAGAGTATTGCCGAGAACCCGCCATCGCAACCGTTTGAGGTTGTTGTCGCAGATGATTGTTCGCCAATTGCCGCTGCTGAAGCTTTAGCAATGGTGGCGGGTATTCGTGTTTGGACGGCCGAAAAAAATCAGGGGTTTGTGGGCAATATGAATTCGGGTGCCGGTGTCGCCCATGGTGAATACCTAGTGTTGCTCAATAACGATACCGTCGTATCATGTGGTGCTTTTGATAAATTATTGGATACGTTTTCTCAGCACGATAATGTCGGCTTGGTTGGCGCGAAGCTGCTCAATCGTGATGGCACATTGCAAGAAGCCGGAGGTATCATTTGGCGCGATGGTAGCGGCTGGAATTATGGTCGTGATCAAGATGCTGAGGATCCGCGCTTTAATTACGTGCGAGATGTCGATTACTGCTCTGGTGCGGCGTTGGCGATTAAGCGCGAGTTGTTTTTACAGTTAGGCGGATTTGACACCTATTATGCGCCCGCTTATTTCGAAGATACGGATCTGGCCTTTCGGGTGCGTGACCAAGGCCTTCGTGTGCTCTATCAGCCTGGTGCAGAAATTTATCACCTAGAGGGTGTTAGCCATGGGCGTGATGAGTCCAGCGGTGTGAAAGCGTATCAAGTGACCAACGGCAAAAAGTTTTTTGAGCGCTGGGAGAGTGTGCTGGCGTCCCACGCTGAGAACGGTATTGCCCCTGATAATGAGGCGCACCGCACCAGTCGGGGTAACGTGCTGGTGATCGAAGCTTGTATGATTACGCCGGATCAGGATTCGGGCTCAATTCGAATGCTGAACTTGTTAAAACTTATAAAAGCAGAGGGCTATCATGTTACCTTTGTAGCCGATAATCTCGAGTATAGAAAGAAATCTGTCGACGAGATGCAGGCTGCAGGGGTTGAAGTGCTGCACAATCAATGGGCCGGCTCGGTGCGTAAAGTATTGCGCAAGCGCGGTGCTGATTTAGCCGCTATTTTGATTAGCCGTCATTATATTGCCTCCCAGTATGTCGCACTGGTTCGCGCCTGCGCGGCGCAAGCAACGCTTATTTTTGATACGGTCGATTTGCACTTTGTTCGTGAGGAACGCGAGTTTGAGGTGTCCGGCGATGCAGCACTTAAAGCTCAGGCCGCTATAACCAAGCGCAAAGAGTTGGACCTTATTAATAAGTGTGACGTTACGTTGGTCGTTTCTGAGTTTGAAAAAAACTTGCTTGCCGATATTGCACCGGCAGCTACAGTCGATATTGTGTCGAACATTCACTCTCACTCACCTGAGCGTCCCGGTTACGAGCAGCGTGAAGGTATTTTGTTTGTTGGTGGTTTTCGGCATCCGCCTAATATCGACGCTGTTGAGTGGTATGCCAAAGAGGTGTTGCCACACGTTCAATCGTTGTTACCAGGTGTAAAAACATCGATTATCGGTAGTCATATGCCAGACAGTATTAAGGCACTCGCTTCAGACGAGTTAGTAGTGCACGGCTTTGTTGAAGATATAGAGCCTCATTTACAACATGCCCGTGTGTCTATTGCCCCCTTGCGCTATGGCGCGGGAGTTAAAGGTAAGGTGAACGAGGCGATGAATTATGGGATACCGGTAGTTGCTACCAACTGCGCCGTTGAGGGCATGCACACCGTACCTGGTAAAGATGTTTTGGTTGCCGAGGAGCCTCGTCAGTTTGCCGAGGCTATTGTCAAGGTTTACCAAGATTCAGCGCTATGGCAAACCTTGTCGCAAGGCGGTATTGATAATCTTGAAGCTCACTTTTCACCTCAAGCGGTAGCCCCCGCTGTGAGGCGTATTCTACCGCGGTGATGGTGTAAGAGATACGCTGATGGAAAGTTCCGACACATCTGGCTTTGTTTTAATCAGCGTCATTATGCCAACTTTTAACGCGATCGAGACGGTTGAGCGGGCGATGTTGTCGGTACAAGCTCAAACTTACCGCCACTGGGAGTTATGGGTAGTGGACGATGGCTCGTCCGATAGCACGGCGCAATACGTTGCAGACTGCGCACAGCAAGATTCTCGTATTAATCTGATTCGTTTATCAAGCAACAGCGGTTCACCAGCGACTCCGCGCAATGAAGCATTAACGCGCGCACGCGGTTCTTATATTGCCTTTCTCGATGCAGACGATGCGTGGGCGACACATAAACTAGAGCGTCAGTTGGCATTGATGCAGCAATCAAAAGCGGCATTAAGTTGTACTGGTGCTGTTGTTGTGCGCGACCAAGGTCAAGCCTGTGATGTTCGGGTTCCCCCAAGGCAAGCAACCTATGCCAGTCTGCTAAAGCAAAACACTCTGATTTGTTCGAGTGTTATGGTGGAGAGTACGGCGGTAGATAAACGTTTGTTTCCGGTTATGGGGCATGAAGATTATGCGCTTTGGTTAGAGTTTGCGCGTGAGGGGCATTCAATTCTCGGCATCGCCGATAGCTTAACGTTCTACCACATTAGCGCTAACTCCATTTCAGCGAATAAGCTCAAAGTATTGCCGTATTTTTGGCGAATCTATCGTGAGCGCGAGGGGTTTTCTCGTGTGCGTACGTTGTTGTTAACGTTACGCTACGCGTGGTTAGCGCGCAAACGTGCAATCAAGCATATTCGCGCTTAAGTTTGCGTTTTCGCAGGCTTAGCGTCGCTAATGCTAGCAACATTCCCAGTCGGCTTAGGACTAATTTAGGCCAGCTACGGCGTACCGGGCTTGAAACGTTTCTTCCGTGTTGTCTTTTGGCGAGAACATTAGCTTCTAAGTGTCTTATAGCACCATCTAGATTACCTGCCATAGCGACCCATAAATCGTGCGATTCTACGTAGGTAGGAATGGGAAGAATTTGCTCTTTTAATGCCTGATTAAATGCCATCGCACAGCCGTAGTAAGGACGCTCGCCCTTGAGTATGCCCCAAAGGTTAGCGTGATAGCGGTCACTGTCTGAGGCTTTTAGTCTGCGCTTTGAGGGCAGTTTTAGCATGCCGTCGCGTTCATCGATGTCGGTAAAGTTGCCTGCTACGACTAAACACGATGGCTCGCTAAGTGCCGCTTTAATCGGTGCCAACCGGTTTTCTAGCCACAGGTCATCTTGGTCGGCCAGTGCAATAATATCGCCTTTGGCTAGTGATATCGCTTTGGCAAAGCTCGCTACGTGGCCTATCCGGTGCACATTTTGATGCAGTTTAATACGGGTGTCCTGTTGGGCGCGAACAATTGCGGTCGTGTTGTCGGTGGAGTGGTCGTCCACCACGATCAGCTCATCTTCCAATGCTAATTCGGCTAGAATACTTTCCAGCTGACGCGCGATAAACCGCTCGCCGTTGTGGCTGGCCATACAGACACTGACGGTCACTGCCAATTACCCTAAAAATTCCGGCAGCGCCTTTTGCAGTGAGGCGAGCCAGTGAGGGATGACGATATTAAAATCTTGTTTAATTTTTGCCTTCCAAAGCAGGCTCATAGGGGGACGCTGCGCGGGAGTGGGGTATTGCTCGGTTGTAATAGGAGTAAGTGCGCAACGCAGCGATTGTTGCTGCATGATCGCCCAGGCAAAGTCGTACCAGCTGCACACGCCTTCATTGCTGTAGTGGTAAATGTCGCCACGCTTGTCGGCTAGTTTGCCGCTTAGGCAAATGTCGATAAGCGCTTGGGCCAGATCTCGCGCCCAGGTAGGGCTACCGACCTGATCGCTGACGACATTCAAGCTATCGCGCTCGCGCCCTAAGCGGCTCATGGTACGAACAAAGTTGTTGCCAAAGGCCGAGTAAACCCAGCTGGTGCGAACAATAATGCCGGCGCCACCACTGGCGGCAAATGCCTGCTCACCGGCAAGTTTACTGCGGCCGTAAACACTTTGCGGATCGGTGTTGTCAGTCTCGGTGTAAGGGCGGCATTGTTCGCCGTTAAACACGTAATCAGTTGAGATGTGAATCAGGCAGGCGTTAATCTGCTTGGCGCTGTCGGCCAGCTGGGCGACGGCTAAATGGTTAATCGTATCGGCGAGCTCAGGTTCAGACTCTGCTTTATCAACGGCGGTGTAGGCAGCGCAGTTAATAATAATGTTAGGTTTTCGTTGATTAATGAGCTTCGCAATAGCGGTTTGATCGGTTAAATCCAACGCGGTACGGTCGGCAAAAAACCACTCTATAGCATTGTATTGTTTCGCTAATAACGCCAGCTCACTGCCTAGTTGCCCGTTGGCGCCGGTGACTAAAATAGATAGGGGAGCGCTACTAGGCATAATAGTTTTTACCGTACTCAAACAAAGTGTCGGGGGCGGTTTGCTGGCGAGTTAGCAACATAGGTTGCTCGGCATCTTTACCCGACGTGCTGATTTCAGCATTATCGAGCTGCCAATCAATGCCGAGTGCGGCATCGTTAAAATGAATGCCGCAATCGTGCTCTGGGGCATAGCCGTTATCCACTTTATAAGCAAAAATAGCTTGTTCGCTCAGCACGATAAAACCGTGGGCAAAGCCACGCGGGACAAACAGTTGATGTTTGTTTTCGCCACTTAAGCGCGCTTTTACGTGCTGGCCAAAAGTAGGGCTGCCTAAGCGGATGTCTACTGCTACGTCAATCACTTCACCGCTGATGACACGCACCAGTTTACTTTGCGCGTAAGGTGGTAGCTGATAGTGTAAGCCCCGGAGTACGCCGCGAGACGATAGTGATTCGTTATCTTGGGTAAAGCTAACCTCGTGACCGAGGGTATCCTCGAGCTTGTCTTTGCGAAACGATTCAAAAAAGTAGCCGCGCTCGTCACCGTGTACTGCGGGCTCGATTAAAATGACGTCTTTAATCGCTTGACGCGTCAGTTTCATGCGGGGCTCTCCTCGGCGACACGGGTCAGTAAGTATTGCCCGTATTGGTTTTTTGCCAATGGCGCCGCTAAAGTGCGCAGATCTTGCTTGCTGATATACCCAAGCTCGTAGGCGATCTCTTCGATACAGGCAATTTTTAACCCTTGGCGTTTTTCAATGGTTTCGATAAATTGCGCCGCCTCTAACAAGCTCTCGTGGGTGCCAGTATCCAGCCACGCGTAACCACGCCCCATTAGCTCAACCTTTAGGCGGCTTTCGTCGAGGTACATTTGGTTGATACTGGTTATTTCTAGCTCGCCGCGCTCTGAAGGCTCCACCGCTTTTGCTTTAGTGACGACATCGTTGGGGTAAAAGTATAAACCGGTCACGGCGAAATTTGATTTGGGTTTTGCGGGTTTCTCTTCAATACTAATGGCGTTGCCGCTCTCGTCAAAGTCCACCACCCCGTAACGCTCCGGATCGTGCACGTGATAGCCAAATACCGTCGCTTGATTGTTGTCGGCATTGGCCACGGCATGGGTTAAGGTTTCACTTAAGTGGTGGCCGTAATAAATGTTATCGCCTAATACTAAACACACGGAGTCGTTACCGATAAACTCTTCGCCCAATATAAAAGCTTGTGCCAGTCCGTCGGGTGAGGGCTGTGCGATATACTCAAACGTTAGGCCTAAATTCGAGCCGTCGCCCAGTAACCGCTGAAAGCTCGATTGATCTTCTGGTGTGGTGATGATCAGTATCTCGCGAATACCCGCCAGCATTAAGATAGACAGCGGGTAGTAAATCATCGGTTTGTCGTACACCGGTATCAACTGCTTTGATACACCCTGAGTAATCGGGTACAGGCGTGTGCCGCTGCCGCCGGCCAATATTATTCCTTTCATCGCTATGCTCCTATGCGTTCTAATTGATAGGCGCCGCTTAAGACGTTTTGCCACCAGTGTTTGTTATTGAGGTACCACAATACGGTTTTGCGCAGCCCGGTGCCGAAGGTCTCCTCTGGAGTCCAGTCCAGCTCGCGCGCAATTTTACTCGCATCAATGGCGTAGCGAACATCGTGCCCAGGGCGGTCTTTGACAAAGGTAATTAAATCAGCAAACCGTTTAACGTCGGCGGGCTTTTGGTCGCTGGCTAACTCTTCTAATAGCTCACATAACAGTTTGACCACTTCGATATTGCGCACTTCGTTGTGGCCGCCAATGTTGTAAGTCTCGCCAATTTCCCCTTGGGTAATGACGCGAACCAGCGCACGTGCGTGGTCCTCGACATACAGCCAGTCGCGAATTTGGTTGCCATCGCCATAAACAGGTAAGGGCTTGCCCGCCAGTGCGTTTAGGATCATGTGGGGGATCAACTTTTCGGGAAAGTGGCAAGGGCCGTAGTTGTTTGAGCAATTAGTAACCAGTACTGGTAGGCCGTAGGTGCGTTGCCAGGCGCGGGCCAAGTGGTCCGAGCTGGCTTTACTGGCCGAATAAGGTGAGCTGGGGGCGTATGACGTGGTCTCGGTGAATAGGTCGGTGGTGCCCTCTAGATCGCCATAGACTTCATCGGTAGAGACGTGGTGAAAGCGAAAGTTCGCTTTGCGCGTTTGTGGTAATCCCCCCCAATAACGGCGCGCCTGCTCAAGCAAGTTGAAAGTGCCCATGATATTGGTTTGCATAAACTCGCCGGCGTGATCGATGGAGCGATCCACGTGGCTTTCGGCGGCTAAATGCATAATCGCATCGGGTTGGTGCTTGCGCAAAACGTCAGCAATACCACTGGCATCGCAAATGTCCATTTGCACAAATTGGTAACGGCTATTGTTTTCGACCTCGGTTAACGACGCGAGGTTACCTGCGTAGGTGAGTTTGTCTAGATTAATGACCTGATGTTCGGTGTCGTTAATCAGGTGACGAATCACTGCGGAGCCGATAAAGCCGGCGCCTCCGGTAACAATAATCTTCATGTGTTTGATGCGCTGCTCTTTGCGGGTGGGTTTACAGTCAGGTCCTGCCGACCGAGCGATATGATACCGTATGGGGCAAAGTCGTAATAGTTAAAAAGTTTGCGCTATGGCGCAAAAAGGCACGTGTGGAGTTGAACTTGCCGTAATGAGGGCTTATTGTGGGCTTTTAGCCTATTTTTGGTGTTATTTAGGACAGGGACTCGTAGGGAGCGTCTTATGTGGGATTTTAGTTTAACCAACGCGGCAAAGCTGATGGGCCGTACCTCACCCTTTATTATATTGCGTCTGCTGGTGTACGTCGGTATTGCGTTGGCCTATATTCTGGCCACCGGTATTGGTGCGGGCATAGGCTATGGCGTGACGGCAATGGGGGACGGTGACGGCAGCGGCACTTTCTTGGGCGGTTTGCTGGGCTTTGGTATTGTCAGTGGTGTTTTATACTGGGCGCGTGAGTACCTACTGTATTTGATCAAAGCCGGTCATATTGCGGTGTTGGTCGAGTTGCTACAGGGACGCGAGTTACCTAGTGGTCGCGGCCAGATCGATCACGGTCAGAAGGTGGTTAAAGAACGCTTTAAAGAAGCTTCAATACTGTTCGGTGTCGATCAGCTCATTAAGGGCATTTTGCGCATGCTGAACCGCATGGTGATGTCGATCTCGCGAATTATCCCTATCCCTGGGCTAGAAAAAGTGGCGGGTGCGATCAACGGTGTTATTAATACCTCGCTGACGTACGTCGATGAAGTCATGCTGGCCTATAACATTAAAACTGGCAGTGATAACCCTTGGCAGTCCAGTAAAGATGCGCTGATTCTATACGCACAAAACTATAAGACGATGCTGAAAAACGCTGTGTTTTTGATGGTGTTTATGTACGCCTCGGCATTCGTCATCTTTTTGGTGATTCTGCTTCCGGTGGCGGCGATTGCCACACTGTTTCCTGGTTCGGTGGGGACTTGGTCATTTTTAAGTGCGGCGTTGCTGGCCTGGAGTATAAAGGCGGCCCTACTGGAGCCATTGGCGGTTACCGCCATGATGGATGTCTATTTCAAAACGATCGAAGGGCAAACTCCCAACCCAGAGTGGGATCAAAAGCTCAGTAGTGCCTCAGATAAGTTTCGCGAACTGTCGCAAAAGGCGGCGAGCTATGTGAGTGACAGCTTTAGTGCTAACACCACCGCTAGCCCCGCCGCCGACACTCAGGCTGCCAAGCCTGTTGGTGGCACCTCTGCCGATACTGCCCCTTAAAGGTCGTTAGCTCAGATAGGTGGGCCGCCACCTATTTGAGCCTATTGATATTCTTAAGCCTTCGGCCTAGCATTCAGCGCTCTTATTTAGGTTCCTTTGCCGGCGGTTTACCTGCGCTATGCTGTTAATGATTGATAATTACGACTCCTTTACCTATAACCTCGTGCACTATTTTGAGGATCTAGGTTGTGAAGTGCTGGTGCGGCGCAATGATGCCATCACCTTGGCCGAGCTCGAACAACTAGCCCCCTCGCATATCGTCATTTCCCCTGGGCCCGGCCGCCCCGAAGATGCCGGGGTATCCATGTCCGTTATCGGAGCGTTTTCTGGTAAAATCCCGATTCTTGGCGTTTGTCTGGGGCACCAATGCATCGCCCGCGCAAAAGGGGCAAACGTAGTACACGCCGCCCGTGTTATGCATGGCAAGACCGCTAGGGTGGGGCACGCTGGAGCTGGCGTGTTTCAAGGGCTCGATAACCCACTCGAGGTGACGCGTTACCATTCGCTAGTGGTCGAGCGGCAAAGCTTACCTGAGTCCCTGCAAGTTACCGCCTGGACGGAAGGAACGGATGCGCCCGGCCAGACACTCGAAATCATGGGGCTGCAAGATCGTAGCGGTATGCTGCAAGGGGTGCAGTTTCACCCGGAATCCGTGAAAACCCATCAGGGGCATCAGTTGCTGCAGACGTTTATAAATGGCTCGATTAAGACGAGTGCGGCGTACCAATAAGAGGAGAACACCGTGGATACTAAAACCGCGCTGGCGCGAGTGGTCGATCAGATCGACCTTAATACCGATGAGATGATCGCGGTGATGCGCGAAGTCATGACCGGCGCTGCCACCGAGGCGCAAATAGGCGCTTTGCTGCTGGGCCTGCGTATGAAGGGCGAGACCATCGATGAAATTACGGGCGCTGCAACCGTGATGCGCGAGCTGGCATCAAGTGTTGAGATCGACGCCGAGCACTTAGTGGACACGTGTGGCACGGGGGGAGATGGCGCCAATCTATTTAACGTCTCGACGGCTAGTGCCTTTGTCGTGGCCGCCGCTGGCGCGAGCGTGGCAAAGCATGGCAATCGTTCCGTCTCAAGCTCGACCGGCAGCGCAGATGTGTTAGAGGCGGCGGGTATCAACTTGAATATAACACCCGAGCAAGTGGCGCTGTGTGTAACCGAGCTGGGGGTGGGTTTTATGTTTGCCCCGGCGCATCACAGCGCTATGAAGCACGCCATTGGCCCGCGCAAGGAGTTGGGGCTTAGGACTATCTTTAACATGCTGGGTCCCATGACAAACCCCGCCGGGGTGAAGCGCCAGGTGATAGGCGTGTTTAGCGATAAGTTGTGCCGGCCGATGGCCGAAGTGCTGCAGCGCTTGGGTAGCGAGCATGTCATGGTAGTGCACGCCGCCGATGGTTTGGATGAGATAAGTTTGGCTCGTGAGACTCATGTGGCCGAATTAAAAGATGGCGCTATTCGCGAGTACACTATTAAGCCTGAAGATTTTGGCATCGCTAGTCAAAGCTTGATCGGTTTGACGGTGAGCGATGCGGCGGCCTCCCTTGCGTTGATTCAGGCCGCACTTGGCAACGAGCACAACGATCTGGCTCACAAAGCCTCTGACATTATTGCCCTCAATGCCGGCGCCGCCATTTATGTGAGTGGCATTGCCGACACCTTAGAAGAAGGGGTGGCCCGCGCGCAAGACGCACTTGGCTCGGGGCTCGCGGGTGAAAAGGTTCGTGAATTAGCCGCTTTTACCGAATGCTTTAAGTAAAATTAACGACAGGAACCTTGGCGATGACCGATACGCCCACCGTATTAAAAAAGATTATCTCCCGTAAGTGGGAAGAAATTGCCGAGCGCAAAGCTCTCGTTAGCGCTGCGCAGCTTGAACAGCAAGCGCAAGCGGCTGGTTCTGTTCGGGGCTTTGTTCAGGCGCTAGAGCGCAAAGTGGCCGCTGGTGAGTCCGGTGTAATTGCCGAAATCAAAAAGGCTTCACCCAGTAAAGGAGTGATTCGTGAAGACTTTGTCCCGGCGGATTTGGCTCGCAGCTACGAGCAAGGCGGTGCGGCCTGCTTATCAGTGCTAACCGATGTGGACTTTTTTCAAGGCAGTGATGAATATTTGCGTCAAGCCCGGGCTGCGGTATCGCTGCCGGTCATTCGTAAAGATTTTATCGTTGATGAGTACCAAGTACTTGAGGCGCGCGCCATGGGCGCCGACTGCGTCTTGTTGATTGTGTCAGCGCTGAGTGCCGAGCGCCTACGCGAGTTAAACGAGTTTGCCCTGGGGCTTGGCTTGGATGTACTAGTAGAGGTGCACGATGCCGCCGAGCTAGAGTTAGCGCTGGCCTTGCCAAATCGCCTGATCGGCATTAATAACCGCAACTTGCATACCTTTGATGTTAGTTTGCAGACTACCTACGATTTGTTATCGCGCATTAGTGACGATCGCTTAGTGGTTACCGAGAGTGGTATTTTGGCTCAAACGGATGTTGTGGCTATGCGCGAACAAAACGTCAACGCTTTTTTGGTGGGCGAGGCTTTTATGCGTCAGCCTGACCCGGGCGCTGCCTTGGCTAATTTTTTTGCGCTCAAGGCGGATTAGTGCCGCCAGGCGTACCGTGTGTGCAACGTGTACTCGTTTTCTTAAAAGCAGTCGGCAGCTTCCAACGAAGCTGCCTTAAAGGGTAACCTTGCGGGTTATTCTAGTGTGAACTGCTCTAGCAGGTTAGATAGGTTGTGGGATGCTTCGCGAATTTTTTGTGACGCCTCAAGTGTGCCTTGCGCCGCGTCTTTAGTGCCTACTGATGAGCCTTCGACTTGACTGACATACTCTAAAATAAGACCGCTGGCCTCAACATGCTCAGTCATTGCTTGACGAATGTGGGAGACAATGTCCTCGACGTTGCGCGTCTCCTCCCGGATTGATTGAACAATCTTTCCGCCTTCTGTGGTTTGTGCAATACCCTCTTTAATCTCGTTAACCATTGCGTCCATATTCTTTTTGCTTTGCTGTGAGCTTAGTTGCACCGCATTAATCGATTCGCTGATTTCGCTGGTGGCATTACTGGTGCGCGAGGCCAGTTGGCGTACCTCGTCGGCCACGACCGCAAACCCTCGGCCTTGCTCGCCGGCGCGTGCCGCCTCAATGGCAGCGTTTAACGCCAATAAGTTTGTTTGCTCTGCCACCGCACTAATCACAGAGATGACTTTGGATATGTTATCGATGCGTTCGGCGAGAGTGTCCATACTTTGCTGGGTGACACTGATGTCGTGATCAATGTCGGTAAAGCGCTGTACTGCACTGGAAATAAGCGAGCGACCGCGCTCAGAGGTTTGTGAAGCTGCTTCTGTCTGTGCGCGCGCCTCTTCGGCTTGCGCCATGGCGTGGCGGGTTTGCTGGTTAAACTCTTCGGCAGAAGCGGCAATTTTGGTCGTGGTGATACTTTGCTCTTCGGCCATAGCGGTGCTGGTTTGTGCTTTTTGTACGATATCGTCGCTAATGTTGTCTAGGCTATGGGAGGCGTTCGCCATTGCCTCCATCATTTCGCGTAGCGAGTGACGCATTTTTAGCACTGAGCCATAGATACTGTCTTCTGGCGCGCTGTGGGTTTGATCGTTCTCGGTTAAATCGCCGCTGGCCACTTTACGCACAAGTGTCGCGACTTCTTTTAGTTCACCCCCTAGACCTCGTTGTAAGCTATTAACGGTAAAGTGAACCGGCAAAACAATAACCAGTACCAGCAGTAATCCGATGCCCAGCTGAGTGGCAGCGCTATCCCAAAAACGGGCATTGGCTTCGTTAAAGCCAATGCCCGTGCCCACCACCCAGCCCCAGCGAGGGCTTAATTTTGCGATAGAAAGCTTGTCTTCGATCGATCCGTCGGCTTGTCGCTGTGTCCAATGATAGCGCGCCAGCGTGCCATTTGCCCCTTGTACGGCGCGCTGCAAAATATCGCCGACACTTTTGTTATTGGCGTCTTTGAATTCGTGGAAGCTTGTACCGTGTAATTGCGGGTCTAGCGGGGCTGCAACAAAATTGAGGTTGTCATCGGCAACGTACACATATTCCGATTCGTGGTAAATGTTATTGCGCAGTAGCTGAGTGGCTATACTCTTTGCCTGCGATTCGCTCAAGGTGCCGGCGGCTGCTAACGCTTCCATCTGGGTAACGGTTGCGTAAGTGCTGTTAAGCAGTTGCTCGACGCGCGCTTCATTATCTTGGCTGGTCGCGTAACGTAAGGTAAATAATCCAACTGTGACGATAACCACGAGGCCGGCAAATATTAGCGTGGTTAATACCCACATTTTTAATCGCAGAGTCATAAGCTTGCTCACTGTTAAGGCGCATCTAGCGTTAACTTATCGTTAAGTTAACAACGTTGTCACGCCATATTGGCGCATTATTCCTTATTGATCTGAGGCTGGCTATTCTGCTGTTTTTTTAGTTATGTCAGTGGAGGGGCATGTCAATTGAGCTCCACATCTCGCAGAGAACTATCGTTAATAGGCTCTCTTTCCCTTGTTAGCGGCATTTAACTGTAATTCTTTAGAGGGGGCGCTGTAAAGAAGCTTTAACTGTCAATATCTTTTGTGATGGTGCTGGACAGCGGCTGCCAATGGTGTAATCTGGACAACGTTGTCAGTTTGTGCGCGCTGAGCGTTGCCACGGCTAAAAATACCGATAAATTCAGGTGAGGATATAACAATGAAATACTTACTGATGGGGCTTTTGTGCTTTTATGGGGCCGCCTCGGCGGCGGCTAGCTTTACTCAAGAGTCACTACAGAACTTTGCCGATGGCGCCGAGCTGCGCTTTGGCGTCGTTAGCAATACCGGCGCTAACGGGCATCAAGTGCGTATGATTATTATTAATCAGTCGCAACAAGGCTTACCGGCTGGCTCCTCAGATTGGTCGATTTATTTTCATTCGGTCCGTCAAGTTACGGCGGTGGCGGGTGATGGTATGGCTATCGAGCATGTTCAGGGAGACTTACATCGTGCCTATCCTACCGAGCACTTTGCCGGTCTTAAAGCCGGCGAAACGCTGGTGGTCAACTATACGCCCTCGGCTCATATCGTAAGTTACAGCGATTTTATGCCCCGCGCGTTTGTTGTGGTGAAAGGCTTGGAGCCTGAGGTTTTTGGCAATACTGACACTGAGGTGTTTAGCGATTTTGTCGACCCGATAAGCCGCCCCGAGCAACAGTTGCGCAACGCCAATGATAAGTTTGCAATTGCCACCGCCGAGAGTCGGTATCGCGCCAATCAAGCGCGTTCGCAGCCTAATATCAGCTCTGCTGATGCGCTGAAACGAATTATTCCTACCCCTGTAAAAGTTGATTACCAGCGTGGTGACACCCAGCTTGATGCGTCCTGGCGCATTGTTTACGCCGGCCGCTTAAAAGGCGAGGCGCAATACCTGAGTGCGCAGTTAGCGGATGTTGCGGGCCTGCAGCTCAAGACAAACCCAAGTCAACAGCTAAGCTCAGCCGAAACTGATACGCCAGTGATTGTGTTGGCGGTGGGTTTGCCCGATGAGCGTAAATTAACGCTGCCTGAAGGAGCAGAGAGTTACACATTAAGCATCGAGAAACATCGTATTGTCATTAATGGTCGTGATAATGCGGGCGCCTTTTATGGTGTGCAAAGTTTGCTGGCGTTGCTGAACCCTAACGCGCAGGCGGCATTGACGTTACCTCGTGTGCGTATCGCTGATGCCCCGCGCGCTAATTGGCGAGGTATGCATTACGACATGGGCCGCAATTTCCACGGTTTAGCGGTAACCTTGCGTCTGATTGAGCAAATGGCACGTTACAAGCTCAACAAGCTGCACCTACACTTGACGGAAGATGAGGGCTGGCGTTTAGAAATCCCAGGGTTGCCTGAATTGACTGATATCGGTGCCAAGCGCTGCTTTGACTTGGCTGAGCGTGACTGTTTACTTACTCAGCTGGGGACGGGCTCGGATGCGGATGGCTCGGGCAATGGTTTTTTTACCCGAGCTGACTTTGTCGAGATTCTTAAATTTGCCGCGGCAAGGCATGTTCAGGTCATTCCTGAAATTGATATGCCCGGCCATGCCCGCGCGGCGATTACCTCTATGAACGCGCGTTACGCTAACCTAATGGAGCAGGGCAAAGAGGTAGAGGCGCGTCGTTATTTATTAGCCGACTCGCAGGATGCGTCAAAATATTTATCGATACAAAATTACACTGATAATGCGGTCAATGTTTGCCTCGAGTCTACCTATACTTTCGTCGATAAAATCATGTACGAGCTGCAGCAGATGTATCGCGATGCCGGCTTAAAGCTGTCTATCTTTCATATGGGTGGCGATGAGGTCGGTAAAGGCGCCTGGACCGAGTCTCCGGTGTGTGACGACCTGTTCGCCCACCAGCTGGGGGTGTCTGGCCCCGCCGACTTAAAGCCTTATTTTGTGCGTCGCGTGTCTCAGTTGGCGAGTGCACGAGGTTTGTCTTTAGAGGGGTGGGAAGACGGCCTGATGTACGATGCCACCAATACCTTTAATCGCTCACAGCTGGATAATAAGCAGGTCATTGCCAATGCTTGGGACAATATTTGGGAGTGGGGTGTTGCCGATCGAGCCTATCGTTTAGCCAACAATGATTATCAAGTGGTGATGTCTCAGGCAACCCACCTGTATTTTGATCATCCCTACGAGGCGCATCCGGCGGAGCGGGGCTATTATTGGGCGGCCCGCGCTACTGATGTTGCTAAGGTGTTTGGTTTTATGCCGGATAACTTGTATGCCAACGCCGATTTCACTCGCAATGGCGACCCCATTACCGATGTCGAGGCCCTGGTCGGCCGCGAGTTGCCGGCGCTGGAAAAGCCCGAGAATATTTTGGGGATGCAGGGCCACGTTTGGAGCGAGACGATTCGCACCGCTGAACAGCTTGAGCCGATGATTTATCCGCGTGTTATGGCAATGGCCGAACGAGCTTGGCACAAGGCGAGTTGGGAGGGGCGCAATGCTGATTTCAGTGCGCGCGATCAAGCTTTTGCCGACTTTAGTCAAACCCTCGTACTAAAAGAGCTGCCGCGCATGGCGCGCGCGAATGTCGGGGTGCACTTGCCGGTGCCTGGCGCAGTTGTTGACGGTGGCCAGTTGCGCGCTAATGTTGCTTGGCCGGGACTTGCGATTGAGTATAAGACGTCAGAGGATGGCTCTTGGACTCCCTATGCTGATGGGGCCAAGCCTAGTGTTGGCGCGGGCGGCATTCAGCTGCGTAGCCGCGCGGGGGACTATACTAGCCGGGCGACCGCGGTGAGCTGTCCCGGTTGTTAATTAGCGCCTAGGGCCTGCGTCAGCTTGGTGGCTGGCGAGGCCCTTATGTTGTGGTTTAAGTGGTGGCTAAAAACAACGTTGTCAAACGATTTTTTTAAAAGCCTTTAAAAGTCATATTTTGGTGCTAGATTGGCGCCTTTTTAAGCCCTTAAAGCCATGATTTATATCATTAATGTAGGTTGTTGTTTGGGTGACTATAACATCCTTGGTTGATAATTGATGATAATATGTTCTTGACAACGTTGTCCTGCAGGCGGTAAAACTACACTTGTGATCTGACGAATACGTCTAACAAAAGTAAAGCAGCGTGTCCCGGGATCATTTTTTTGATACTTCAGTACCGGTAAGTGGGTGGGGTGTTAATCCTATAAAACGTTTGACGTGACTCAGGCTAACTGTAACGCGTATAGCTGTTAAAAATAACGCGCACAGTTGCCAAATAAAACAACGATAGTGAGGAGACAGTTATGGAAACTAACCAAGGTAAATTTCGCAAAACACTGCTGGCGACCAGCATTTCATCATGCTTACTGGCATCTGCCTACGTAAGCGCCCAAGAAGAGCCGATGATCGAAGAGGTTGTTGTTACCGGTATTCGTGCATCTTTGACTGATGCGGTCGATATCAAGCGCAACTCAACAGCTGTTGTCGACGCTGTTTCTGCAGAAGACGTGGGTAAGTTTCCCGATGCCGATTTGGGTGAATCTCTGGCTCGTGTTCCCGGGGTTTCTGTAGGTCGCGCCTTCGGTCAAGGGGCTTCGGTTTCCATTCGCGGTGCGGCACCACAATTAACATTAACCCAATTGAATGGTCAGGACGTTGCATCCACTGGTTGGTATGACCAAGTGAATATTGACCGTTCGTTTAACTACTCTTTGATGCCTTCTGAAGTGATTTCTGGCATGGAAGTGTACAAGTCTACTCAGGCTAACCTGAACGAAGGTGGCATCGGTGGTACGGTTATTGTGAAAACCCGCAAGCCATTGGATATGGATGCCAACACTACGTTTCTTGGTGTTAAAGGCAGTGTAGGTACCATTAGCGATGAGGTTGCTCCTAATGTTACCGGTCTTTATAGCTGGAAAAATGATTCAGAAACCTTTGGTATCTTGGGTTCTATTGTTTACAGCGATAACGAGTATGTTCGTCAAGGCGACGAGACAGATTTGACGTGGGGTGCTTCTGCTGTACCCTCACGCTTTGTTCAGCAACGTGAGCGTACTACCAGCAATATTGCCGTACAGTTCGCACCTACTGATGAACTTCAGTTTGGCCTCAATTACATGTCTTTGGAGTTGGTGGGTGATAATACCGCGACTTCTCTTTACTTGTTTGACAATGCGCCGGGCTCTTGTACCGAGTACAACGCTAGCAATGTTTGTGTTAAGCGTACTATTGCTGAAGGTGAAGGTATAAGAGAGTTTGGTCAAACCTGGGCTCGTCAGGGGACCATGGACTCTGACACATTCACCCTAGATGGCTCTTACGAAGGTGATAATTTCAGAGTTAGCGCTGTAGTAGGCAGCACCAAGGCTGAGGGTGGCACCGACCTGACGACTAACTTTGGCTATGTTCCATTGGATAGCGATGGTAATGAGTTTAAGTATGTTGGTAATGTTGATGCGACCGGCGATCACATTGAGCTGAGTGGACCGAAATCAGTTATTACTGTTGCCGATTTGGTCAGAGGGGCAGCAACCAGTGCTCCAGCTTCTTGGGCTGTGGGTAAAGGTCCTAACAGTGACGAAGAAGTTTATGGCCAAATTGACGTCGAAATTGATCTCGACCTAGGTGCCATTAACAAGTTCGAGTTTGGTGTTCGCACTACTGACCATGATGTTGAAAAGTCAGACTTTAAGTCAGTGTTAAAGGCGACCGCGGTAAGTGTTCCTACCGAAAGCTTGTACAGCGGCAGCGAAGATTTGGGCTTTACCGGAGCGGCGAGCTTCCCAGTGCCTGATGGCGATGCCATGGCTGCCATTACCCGAAAAAACCTTGATCGCTGGCAAGAAGCGCGCTCAGGTTACGCAACCATCAATGAGCAAAACGATGCCATTTACGGTATGTTTAGCTTTGAGACTGAAGGCGTAAGAGGTAATTTTGGTCTGCGCTATATTCACACTGATGCTTCTAGTAAATTCTACGCTATTGATGGCACCCCGCTGGCCGAGGGAGACTTTGCTGGTAACGAGTACTACAGCACCACACTGAGTGAAAATACCGCTTCCTACCATGACGTTCTCCCAAGCGTTAACGTATCTTTTGATCTAAGTGATCAGTTGGTACTACGCTTAGCGGCGGGTCAGGCAATATCGCGTGCAAACTACCAAGACATGTTCGCCTCTTCAAGCCAAAGTGGTTACTCTGACACCGTTCAAGGTAATGAGACTTTGACGACAGGTTCGATTGGGCTGTTGCCAGTTAAGTCTAGCCAGGCCGATTTGGGCTTAGAGTACTACTACGGTGATGGCAACTTGTTCTCTGCGACTTATTTTGTGAAAGATCTGAATAACTTTGTGGTCTCGGATATTAAGCAGAACCAAAGCATTGGTTTGGTTAGCCCAGACACGGGTGAGGATAACTGGACTGTAAGCGATCAAGTGAACGCCGGCGGTGGCACCATCGACGGTATTGAGTTGCAATGGAACCATGCATTCGATAACGGCTTTGGTACTAACTTAAACTATACCTTTACCGATGCCAAAGCACCGTCAGAAGTTTATGCGGATCAGCAGAGCATCTTTACTGAGTCATCTAAGCATAATGCCAACGCTGTGGTGTATTGGGAGAACGATGTATTTTCAGCTCGTGCTGCATACAACTGGCGCTCCAAGTACATGATTCGCGATGGTGCCTTCTACTACGGTAACCGCATGCACGATGCTTATGGCCAGCTGGATCTTAGCTTTAACTGGTACGCGACTGACATCATTACCCTCAGCTTTGATGCTAGTAACGTAACAGAAGAGGACGATCTGCAATACGGGGTGGCGCCTGCGTCTTCAGGCCTGAAGCCTGAGTTGTTGGACACATACCCAGCGTGGACGTTCAAAGGCGAAGCAACCTATACACTGGGTGCTAGCGTTAAGTTCTAATGCTGTGTTAGTTTAAGCTTTACTAAAACCCAACGTACTTGTACGTTGGGTTTTTTTTATAGCTAATTTTAGGGGATTGTAGTGAAGGTAAAAAAAATCGCTATTATTGGTGGTGGCACCGCCGGTTGGATGGCTGCCAACCATTTGGGCTTTGAGTTGCGTTTAGATCCCGAGGTTGAAATTACGGTCGTAGAGTCGCCTGATATTCCTACTATTGGAGTGGGAGAGGGCACCGTTCCTTATATTAGAAAAGCGCTAGATAAATTTGGTATATCTGAGGCTGACCTGATTGCCAACTGTGACGCGACATTTAAGCAAGGCATTAAGTTTATTGAATGGCTGGATCCAGCCGTTCACGGAAAAAATCATTATTATTACCACCCTTTTGACGCCCCTTTTCCCGCCGGCCGAGATGTTACCCGTTTTTGGTTGGCCAATCGCGAAAAATTCGACTTTCATGATGTTTCGGCGCAGTCAGGTGTTTGCGATGCTATGCGTTCACCAAAGAAAATATCTTCACCGCCTTATCAGGGCGAGCTAGGTTATGCTTATCATTTTGATGCGTTAAAGTTTTCTCGGTTGTTAGCTAAAAATGCTTTAGAAAAGTTTTCTATAGCACATAAAAAGGCGACTATTGTCGATGCCGATCAATACTCAGATGGATCAATTAAAAATTTGATATTCGACACTGGAGAAAAACAAAATTTTGATTTTTATGTTGATTGCAGTGGCTTCTCTTCTGTTCTTATTGATAAAAAATTAAATGTCCCCTTTGTTGATCGCTCGGATCAGGTGTTAACCGATACCGTTTTGGCTATGCAGGTGCCGACCGATGGACGTACGGAAATACCTCCTTATACCATCGCTAAAGCACATTCGGCTGGTTGGCTGTGGGATATCACCTTGCCTAATCGTAGAGGCTTAGGGTTTGTGTATTCCAGTAAACATATGTCGGACGACAAAGCCTTGGCTGACTTTAGTGGATATTTAGGTTTGGAGTCGGAAGGATTCTCACCACGAAAAATACCTATAAAAGTAGGCTATCGCCAAGAGCTTTGGAGAAAAAATTGCGTTGCTATTGGGTTGGCTCAAGGCTTTGTCGAGCCTCTAGAAGCAACGTCTATATTGTTGACAGACTTCTCCGCTGAGTATCTCGCAAAAACCTTCCCAAAAACTCAAGACGACATGGCGCTATTAGCTAAGCGTTATAATAAAACTCTTACTTACAGCTGGAATAGAACCATAGACTTTGTCAAATTGCATTATTGTGTCTCTGATCGAAATGATTCGAGTTTTTGGCAGGAAAACCGCAACCCAGACACTTTTTCACAAACCCTTCACGAACGATTACAGCTGTGGAGCCTTGTGCCGCCCAAAAAACAGGATTTTTTTAGCCGTTTCGAAGTGTTTGATGTGGAGAACTACTTATATGTTTTATATGGTATGAAGTTTTTGACTCAGCCGTCTTCCATGTCCGATTTTGAGATACGAGATAGCCAGAAACAAATAGCAATGATAGCCGATCAGTCAAAACAGTTGCAAAACGGTTTGTTGAGCCACCGAGAATGGTTGATGAAATTAAAAAAAGCAATGCTTTCTACTTGATGATTTTTTTAAAAGGCCACAAAAGAGTTTACGGTTAGCCGACCGGTTTTAGGGTTGGAATCAATACTTTTATCGCCTACTAGGGCTGAGTGCAATAGACAGCTTCGGTAAATAACCATGCGATTGAATTTAGCGTCGACTTTTCCTATGCGGGTAAAATACTCGTTAGAATCGGAAAAATACCCACGCTTTACTGGGGCGCGCTCTATATCGTTAAAGTAAATAGCCTCAAATTTCTTCCGGTCTTCAAACGCAATGGTTTCGTATCCAGTTTGGTTGTGTCGGAAAAACGCCGTGCCGCCGTGATCCTCATTACATAGATAAAGAAGTGCTGCAAACTGATAAGGGTTGGCTGAATCAAAGTGCGGAGTCGATTGAACTTTACGCAAGTTTTCGGGCTTTATAGTGATAAGCGACATCATGCAATCGGCTTTATTGAGCTCCCAATCGGCAGACAAACCATTGTAGGTTGATAATAGCAGCGATTTGATTTTGGGCATTATCTCGCGTGAGTACTCTTGGGGTGCCGGCAAGCGGATGCCTGGGTAAAAGTTACAGTGCCCTTGGTACTGTTCAAAATCGCCTTTTTGAACGGCAAAATCCACTAACGCTTGAGGGTTTTTCAAGAAGTTATCAATAATAATAACCTCTTGATTCTCGTTCCCAAAGTTAGCAATCTCTACGTGGGACTCTGCGTTTAGTGTATAGGGGGTCTGGTGACTCATGGTTATATTGCCTTTGTTGGTTTAATGCTTTTTTACCAGAATAATCCGCTATTGCAAGATCTTTAGTTTTTTTGTTTGTGAATATTTTTTCAAATTTCCGTTTGTGTCATTCATCTAAACTTTAATTTTTGGCCCCAAAACCTATCCGTAATGTGACCTTATGTGACGTTTATGGCTTTTTTGTAGATTATCCTTGACAACGTTGTCCTGGCGGGCGTAGAAATAGTCTCGCTATGGGTGCGATAAGTCGTCTTGATGCTGGGTTGCTCCAGAATAAAACTCAATTCGATTGGCTCCAGAGACTCGGTCTGCCCGACCAACTTTAAAGCCATCGAGCGACATAGCGATTTAATAACAATAAGTTACATCACATGTGAGGACATAATTGTGAACATGAAAAAAGATAAATTTAAACGTAAAGTGCTGGTGTCGAGTATCGCGTCTTGTTTAATGGCGTCTGCCTATGTCAGCGCGCAAGATTCTGATCCAATGCTCGAAGAGGTAGTGGTTACCGGGGTTTACGCATCACAGCAAAGCGCGGTTAACACCAAGCGTGATGCTGCATCGGTGGTTGATGCAATTTCCGCCGAAGATATCGGCAAACTACCCGACGTTACCATCTCTGACTCGCTGCAGCGTATTCCTGGTATTCAGGTTGAACGAACGGCCGGTGAAGGTGGCCCAGTTCAAATTCGTGGTATGGCGGGTGTGGCGACCTCCTTGAACGGTGAAACTTTCTTGAGTGCAACAAGCATTGATACCTCCAGTGCTGATTTTGGTGATCTGCCCTCTCAGCTGTTCTCAGGCGCTGATGTCTACAAAGCCCCTTTTGCTTCGCTAACCAGTGTTGGTACGGCCGGTACTGTAAACCTGAAAACCCGCCGTCCGTTCGACCTTGATGAAGGTTGGACGTTTTCTGGTAGCGCAGAAGTTGACCATGGCTCAATCAGTGATGAGTATGATCCTACCATCAGTGGCTTGATTGGTTACAACGCCGATAAGTGGGGGGTTTTGGTCAGTGCGGTAACCACAGAGAAGAATCTGGCGACTGATTTTAACGGTTGGTTTGATACTTCAGAAAACGGTGGTATTGGTGCGGCGCGTGCAAATGGTGGCGCTGACCCAGATATGCCGGATGTTTATTACATGGTGCCGCAGGGCTTTTCTGCTTACTATAAAGAAGAAGAGCGTCAGCGTGACGGTGTAAACGTTTCTTTTCAGGCGGAGTTGAGCGATGGTGTTGAGTTGGTTGCTGATTACTTCTACAGCGATCAGGAACGCTATAACCGCCGTGCCGGTTTTTCTTCAAACAACCGCTGGCAGACTTTTTCTGATTATGCCTTCCCTCTTAACAATGAGATCGGCGAAGGCTCCTGGACTTATCAGCCGTCCACTGACGGGGCTGCACCGCAGCAGTGGGTGTCACTCAATTCAGCTTACGAGGCGCGGCCTCTGCGTTTGCAGTCCTTCAGTCAGACGAACTTCAATCTGGAGAATTCAGAAAATGCCAGCGTTGAGCTGAACTTTGATCATGGCGGCCCGCTGACCGGCCAGGTTCGGGTTACCACGGCCTCTGCTGAGCACCAGATGCGTCACGGTTATGGTGAGGGTGATGTGCTGGATACCGTTGCATCAAACTTAAACGGCGGTAAGGGCGGATTTGTTCCCGCCTCATATTGTGGTGGGGGCGATGATATTGTTGGTGATCAGGGAGGCTGTTTTGTCGATTATCAGGCGGATAGTATTTCTGACACTGACTGGATGATGACTTACCAGCAAACTGGCGAGGACATTACCTTTGGTGGCCTTGATCGTGTGGTAAATGGCGGTCAAGGTGAGATGTCTGTGTATGATTACATGGCGAGCATTGATAGCTATCATGTAGGTGCGTTCTCTTCTGAGAATAATACTGATACTGAAGGAAGCCTGGATACATTTAGCACTCGCTGGAATTATGCCTTCGATGATACGCCTTTTATTTCAAGTGTTGATGTGGGTGTTCGTCAAAGCCGCCGCACTGTAGAGCGGGCTGAATACTCCTTGTTTGGTGGGTTGGATGAAACTGGCGATTGCTATGCTCAGTGGCGAGCGGTTGACCAGGTAGCTGAGTTCCCAGATGTTTGTAATAAACCTGACGATGAGCTGGGTGAAATGGTTGATGGCGAGTGGGTACCTTATCAGCTTTTGCCTCCTACCCGGATTGATGAGTTTACCGATGTAGTCTGGATTGATGATTACAGTGTTAATGGTGCGCCGGGAGTTTGGGCTATTGACCCTCGTGAGTTTGATGATTCAGCGGCATTTATGGATCGCGTATTTGGCGACAATATCCGCCTTGATAATGCTGGCAACTCTTATGGCGTAGAGTTAGATGAGCTGAGTTACTTCTTACAAGCTAACTTTGAGGCGGGCCCGGTTAGCGGTAATGTGGGTGTTAATGTTATCGAAACGGATTTGTCTATTCGTCAGAACTTGGTCGGCAGCCCTAATTATTCTCATTCTGGTACGGCTCCTGACGTGGGTGATGTGTTAACCGAGCGAAGCTATACCGATGTTTTGCCCAGTGTGAATGTTAACTACAGTGTGACTGAGAGTGTCGTGCTGCGTGCTGGTTATGGCGAGACCATGATGCCCGTGGATTTGTTGCAATGGGGTGGTGGTAAAAGGGTAGGTCAGACGTTCGACAGTGAATGTGCCTGTATGCGTATTGAAAGTGTTAGTTTTGCGGGTAACCCAGATCTTGAGCCCACACGTTCTAGCACTCTAAACTTGTCAGCGGAGTGGTACTTGGGTGCAGCCTCGATGATCGGCGCTACATATTTCCAGCTGGATATCGACAGCTTTGTAGAAAACGGTACTATCAGTGTGCTTGAGCCAGATGCCGACGGTGTCAATCGCGGGCCGAATGATGGTTATTGGACTGCCTCGGCATTAGTTCAGGGTAGTGGTGGCAGCGTCGAAGGTGTAGAGCTGCAGGCTAAAGTTGCTTTTAGCGATATAACCGACAACTTTATGTCTAATTTTGGCTTCGACGTTAACTACACTTTGTCTGAGAGCTCTCAGGATGCAGAAGGTTTTAACGGCGAAGAGCTTCCCTTCCCGAACAACTCTGAGGATACCTATAACCTTGTCGGTTGGTTCGAGAATGACTTCTTGTCGGCTCGTCTTGCGTATAACTTCCGTTCTCCGCGTTTGATTGAGGGCGGTAGCGACACTACTGGTGGTCAAGGATTGTACCAGGACGAATATGGCCAATTGGATATGAATGTGACCTGGGATGTCACTGATAATGTTGCCGTTTACCTGAATGGCTCCAACATTACCGAAGAGCTGCAACAGACTTATCTTGAGTTTAAGGAGCAGAAGGCATTCCAGAACGTTTACGAAGCTCGCTGGGCACTGGGTGCACGGGTAAACTTCTAAATGTTTTAGTAGCGCAAGAAAACCGCAGGCATTCATCTGAGTGCCTCGCACCTTTCAACCGCCGCAAGGGCCGTAAGGCTTTTTTGCGGCGGTTTTTTTATATATGCTGAGCTGATAGTTTATGTTTTAGGCGTGTGCGGCGGGTAGTTCGCCAGATCATATTGAGAGCAATAACAAAAAAGATGATGAGGTTGAACGTGCATAAGGTAAACAGCATTGTGATTGTTGGTGGCGGTACTGCCGGTTGGATGACCGCCGCTAGCCTAAGCAAGCATTTTCGCAAAACAGATATAAACATTACCTTAGTTGAATCCTCTGAGATCGGCACGGTTGGGGTAGGGGAGGCGACTATACCGACGTTACGCCGTTTTTATGCCGAGCTGGGTATGGACGACTTAGCGGTTATGAAGGCCACTCAGGCGACCTGTAAGCTCGGGATTCAGTTTGAAGGGTGGCGCAAGCCCGGTGAGTCTTTTATTCACCCGTTTGGGCTGTATGGGCAAAAAGCCAACGGTATTGAGTTTCACCACTACTGGATGCGGTTAAAAGAGTTGGGCGATACCAGTGCGTTGGCCGACTACTCTCTGGGTGTGAATCTTGCCAAGCAGAGCAAGTTTATCGAGCCGTCGCCTAACCCTCCCTCAGAGCTGTCGGTATACGACTGGGCACTGCACTTTGATGCGGCGCTGTTTGCCAAACTGATGCGGGAGTACGCCGAAGCGCACGGTGTAACTCGTATCGACGCTAAAATTGATGCTGTAAAGTGCGGCGCCGAGGGGATCGAGTCGCTAGTGTTGGGCGATGGACGCACGGTGAGCGGCGATTTATTTATCGATTGCTCGGGTTTTAAAGGGCTGCTGATTGAGCAAGCGTTGCACACCGGCTACCACGACTGGAGCGAATGGTTGGTGTGTGATAGCGCAGTAGCCGTGCAAAGCACCCGCAGGGGTAGTGCGCCGCCTTATACCGTTAGCCGCGCCCACAAAGCCGGTTGGCAGTGGCGTATTCCGTTGCAACATAGAGCCGGCAATGGGCTTGTGTATTGCAGCCGTTATCTCAGTGACGATGAGGCTATTACCACGTTAAAAGACAATATTGACGATGAGCTTTTGCACGAGCCGCGCCATTTTAGTTTTACCGCGGGGCGGCGTAAGCTGGCCTGGAATAACAACTGTATTGCGGTGGGTTTGTCGGCGGGTTTCTTAGAGCCGCTAGAGTCTACCAGTATCGCCCTAATTGAAACCGCGATCGAGAAGATCCGCCGGGCGTTTACCAAGCCGTGGTACACCGCGCAGGGCGTGGCTCAGTTTAATGACCTGACCGCGCAAGAGTACGAGCGGGTGCGAGATTTTATTATTTTGCACTACAAACTCAGTCAGCGCGATGACGGTGAGCTGTGGCGTTACTGTCGGGATATGCCTTTGCCCGATATGTTGCGCGAGAAGGTGGCGGCGTTTCGGGCGCGGGGCGATTTGATTCGCTACCCGATTGAAATATTTGGCGCCCCAAGCTGGATGGCAATTTATGATGGGTTTCATTACTTACCCGAGCAATATGACGAGCGAGTAAAGCAAATGAACCCCGAATACTTACAAAAAGCCTTGGGCGAGATGCGTCAATCGGTGGCGAGTGCGGTGGCCTCGGTACAAAGTCACGATGATTTTATCGCCGAGCATTGCGCGGCAGATGCGCCGGCGTAATTGCTTTTTGGGTCAATCTTTTGCGGCGCAGTGGCGCGCGATAAACTCGGCGTGAGACATGGGCTGGCTTGCGGCATTGCGGATTGTGTCACGGATTTTCGCAAGTTGCTGTTTTAGCGCCCCCAGCTCAATGGCGTCGGCGCGGCGGTCGTAGTCGCCAGCGTGGTAATGAAACCCCATGTACATTGTCACCCAGCTGTCCGGCTCAAAAGCTTCTGGCTCGTGGCTGACTAATACGCCCCGGCTTTTGTAGAGTGCCATTTTGTGTTGCAGGGTATCGGGCACGGCCATGGTTTGGCAGTGTCGCCAAAACTCGGTGTCTGCGCGGCCCGTGGCTTTGTAGTGCAAGATTAAAAAGTCGCGAATGCGTTCAAACTCGTGATGGTGCTGGCGGTTTACTTCATCTTGGTCGCACTGCCGGTAACCCTTGTGCGGATAAAACGCCAGTAAACGACTGATGCCGGTTTGGATCAAGCTTATGCTGGTAGATTCCAGTGGCTCTAAAAAGCCTGAGGCAAGGCCCAGTGCGTAACAGTTTTTGTGCCAGATTTTTTTGCGCTTGCCGGTCACAAACTCAAAGCTCCGCGGCGCTTTAATCGGTGCGCCATCCAGGCCACTTAGCAGCGTTGCCTGGGCGGTGGTGTCATCACAGAACGCGCTTGAGTAGACATAACCGTTACCGGTGCGCTGTTGCAGTGGAATACGCCATTGCCAGCCAGCCTCGCGTGCGGTGGTTCGGGTGTAGGGGAGCGGCTCCGTGGTTTTCTCGCTTTGTACCGCAATCGCCCGATCACAGGGTAGCCACTGGCGCCAATCATCGTAACCGGTGTTGAGCGCTTGCTCAATCAGTAAGCCACGAAAGCCCGAGCAATCGATAAACAAATCACCTGAAATGCACTCGCCATTATCGAGCTGTAGTGATTGGATAAACCCGCTGCTGTGGTCCTGCTTGATCTGTTCGATTTTTCCCTCGCGCCGGATAACACCGCGCTGTTCGGCGTAGTCCCGCAAAAACAATGCGTAGCGCCCGGCATCAAAATGATACGCGTAACCGTAATCGGCCAGTGGCGTGGGTGGGTTGGGGTGCGGCTGGGCAAAGCGCCCCTGTTTGGCCAGCTGCGCGGGAAAGGAATAATCGGCGGGGTTAATAGGCTCGCCGGCCAGTTGTAAACGAATCAAATAGTGATGAAAGTCGATGCCTTTTAGGGGCATACCGTAATCGGCAAAAGGATGAAAAAATGTGGCGCCGGGTTGATACCAATCTTTAAACTCAATGCCAAGCTTAAAGGTGGCGTGGGTTTTTTTTAGAAACTCCAGCTCGTCGATGCCAAGCGAATCGTTAAAGGCGCGAATGCTGGGAATGGTCGCCTCGCCGACGCCGACGGTGCCAATGGCTTCAGATTCTACCAAAGTAATGGCGGGCGACTGCGCAATGCTGCCCTGTTTGTGCAGCATTGCAAAGTGATGCGCCAGTGCGGCGGCGGCCATCCAGCCGGCGGTGCCACCACCGGCGATCACAATGTGATTAATCGAGCTTGTGTTGTGCGCGGAATCCGTGACCACAGTGTTACCTTTTGCGTTATTTGGGGCAGGATACCCGCTGGCTCAATACGCGTCTAGCCGCCCCGTTAAAGCGGCGGTGGTGCCGTAGCGGCAAAAGGTTGGTAGTCGTTTATCTGTTGTAAAAAATTCTCGAGGTTAGGGTAGGCCTCTAGCGATAGTCGCTGCCGATACAGCCCCCACGCTAAATAACACGCTAAGCGTATCGCCATATCACCGTAGGGCGCGCCCATGGGGAGCGGCATTTGGTTGAGCTCGGATAATGTGGAGTCTACTCGGGCTTGTTGGCGTTGTAGATAGCTGCTTTGTTCGGTGCTTATGCCGTCGCGCTCTAAAAAGAACAAATTGACGCAGGCGTCTAACGAGGTGTTGACCAAGCAAAAGCCATCGTACTCGGAGATATCGGCAAAGTAAGTGTGGCCGGATTTTTCTCGGGTGTATTTTACAATCGCGGTGGAGTCGGTCAGGGCGATATCGCCATCTTGCAAAAATGGCACCTTTTGCGTCGGTGATTGCTGCGCACTGGCTTTGTTGTCGGTTTCAATCAGTTCGAACTCGAGTCCTGACTCTAATAGCGCAATGCGGCAGTGGCGAACAAAAGGCGAGGTGTAGCTACCGTAAAGTTTCAAGGTGCCTCCTAACAATACACAGTGGTGTTGTAAGTGTGGGTGGCCGAGCGTGGTGGGCCACCCGGGTAATATTAGAGGTCAGTTGCCTCGCTTACCAGTGTGTCGGTGCTTTCACCGCCAAAGGCGTCGATGGCGGCGCGTATAAAAGCGGACAACTCCAACGTCATAATGGCAAATTCGGCATCAAACTGCTCGGCGAGAGTCTCTGGCGCTCGGTCGCCAGCGCGCTCCAGTAGCTCATCGGCAAACTTAACCCGCTTAAAGGTAAATTGATCGTCAATGATGCAGCTAATGGCTTCTTTCCACTGAATGGCCAGCTTGTTGACGTACATACCGGTTTCGATGTGCTGACGCACTTGGTCGTCGTGTAGGTCGAGCTTTTTACAGCGAATAACCCGCTCGTCACTGCTGGCATTTAGCTCGCATTCGTCACCTAGTTCAAAGTCTGTGGCCAACTCGTGTTCGCGCACCCAGTGGGTCATCACCTGAATGGCCGGGTCTTTCGGTGTCAGTGGCACAACTCGCAAGCTGCCCAGGGCCTCGCGCAATGCGCTGAGCATATCCTCGGCGCGGGTGGCACTGGATGCATTGACCACAATTTGATCGTTACGGGTGTCGATATAGGCGAAGTCGATGCTCGACTTAGTAAAAGCTTGAGGCAGCAGGGTGAAAATGATTTCATCCTTCATGCCGTCGCGCTCTTTGCGCCCTACGGGGCGGCCCTCTTCGGCGCGAATGGCGCGGACCTTCTCATCGAGTTGCTCTTTAATGACACCCGCCGGTAGGATTTTTTCCTGCTTTTTGGCGGCGATGGCGATATAGCCATTGGCGCTGTGGGTCAAGGTTTGACCGTCTGGCCCCAGTGGCGATACCCAGCCATAGCGAGACATATCCATTTTGCCACAGGGGTTGAAGCTATTGCTCTCAAGTGCTTCGTCCAGGGCCTCGGCGGTCATGGTGAAGGGCTCGGCCAGACGGAAGACGCGTAAATTTTTAAACCACATAATCAGCTCTTTGTTCGCTATTTTGTCGGTGCGCGAGTGTAGCAGAACTCGGCGCGGTTGAACGACACAGATTAATTGCCACAACCCCGAAAACCCCGTGGCGAGGTACGTTGCGGCGGGTTGCTTGAGTTTAGCGCTTTTCATTGTGCGGCAACTCTGGAACACTTAGGGCTTGTAGTCTGAGTGGACATAAGTCCGAAGGAGAAGGATGATGAAACAATGGGTCGGGTTGTGTGTGTTGGCCTGTGTGTCGAATGCGTTTGCGCGTGATGCACTGAAAGAGCCCAGCTGGGAAACGCTGGCGCTGCGGACCCCAGAGTCGGTGTTGGTGCATCAGATAGATGGCCGTAAGGTGTTGCTGGTTTCCGAGATAGAAGGTGGGCACAGCGACGCAGATGCCAAAGGGGGTGTTGCGCTATTGGCTGCGGACGGCAAAATCATTAATCAGGATTTTGTCAGGGGGTTGAATGCGCCCAAGGGCATGGCGGTGTTCGCGGGGACACTGTACGTTGCTGATATGACAGAGTTGGTGGCGATTGATTTGGCCGATCGCTCTGTGGTTCAGCGCTACCCGGTCGAGGGGGCATCGTTTCTCAATGATGTTGCTGTCGATGGCGATGGGGTGGTGTATGTATCGGATACTCATACGGGTAAGGTGCACCGGTTAATAAACGGGAAACTTGATACCTACCGTGAAGGCTTGGCCGGCGCCAATGGACTGTATACCCTCGCCGATGCCTTATATATTGGTGCGGGTAAGCGGTTGTATCGCACGACATCGGCCGGCGATATGACGCTCGTAGCAGAAGGGTTTGCGGAAGATGTCGACGGCGTTGAGGCGCTTAATGATGGTGGGTTTATTGTGTCCTGCTGGGCCGGATTGATTTACCATCTTCAGGAAGACGGCACTTTGCAGTTATTGCTCGATAGCCGCAAAGAGCAAATAAATACCGCTGATATTGGTTATGACCCTGCTACAGATACGCTGTTTGTGCCCACCTTTCTTAAGCATAGTGTGCGGGCATACTCGTTGTAACCGGAAGCCCTCGCGCCGAACGAGCCCGCGCGCGAGGGCTGACAACTCTGTTGCCCAGCGCCGTATTAACCGCTTGTTCGCTTCTGGCTTCGGTTTAGTAACTCGCTGAAAATTGGCGCTTTTTTCCCTTTGTGTATCCTTTCGAGCTTTTTGTTGCAAAGTGCTTGACAACGTTGTCTGGCGCGAATAAGGTATGAGTTATTGACAACGTTGTCCTTCGGCTTTTTGTGAGGATAGTGGTAGGCACTTAAAGGCACTTCTTAGCTGGGATGCTGCAGGTGCCAAAGGTAGGCAAAAAAGAATTTGGTTGGGTTTGGTCATTATGGGCATTTTGGCTAGATCCGCTAAATCATGGTGCGACGGAGTGCATCATGCGATACGCAAGGACTGTAAGTATCATCTATCATGGCTCTCCTTGTGATTGATGGCCTGTAGGCCATCAATCACCTTTTTAAGCGATCATACGTTTTAGTGCGCCGAGAGCCCAGCGAATAATTCGAATTTATCAGTCAGGTGGCGTTATCATTGGTTACCTGTAAGCCGGGCGAGACCGGTATAGTGAAAATAACGAGGTATCACATGGGGCAGCTGCCTGTTGATGGCGACACTCTGTATTTAGGAATCGATGGCGGTGGCACTAAATGCCGCGCGGTGATTGTCGATGAATCAGGGCAAACGTTAGGCGTGGGCAACGGCGGTCCGGCTAACCCGTATCATGGGGTTGCACGGGCGCTGGAGTCTATTGATAACGCTGCCGACAGTGCATTGCGCGCTGCCGGTTTACCTCGCGAGGCAAAAGCTCAGCTGGTTGCCGGTTTGGGCTTGGCCGGTGTTAATGTTCCAAGCCTGTTTCAAGTTGTTCAGCAGTGGGATCATCCTTTTAAAGCGCAGTTTTTAACGACTGATTTGCATATTGCCTGTATTGCGGCGCACGAGCAGGATAATGGTGCCGTTATTGTCTCTGGCACCGGTTCATGTGGTTTTGCCCATGTGGATGGTAAAACACTCACATTGGGTGCTCACGGCTTCCCCTGTGGCGATGGCGGTAGTGGCGCATGGATCGGCTTAGAATGTGTTAAAGCCGTGTTGCTCGATTCTGACGAGTTAGGCCCCAAAACGGCATTAACCGATCTAGTCGCCGAGCAGCTGCAGGCGCGCGGCATTATGATCGTCGAGCGTTTAAATGGCGCCAAGTCGAGTGATTACGCCAAGCTGGCCCCTTTGGTTTTTAATGCGGCCGAGCAAGGCGATGAGATTGCTTTGCGCATTATTCACGAGGGTGCTGATTATTTAACCGCGATTGCGCGTCGCTTGTGGTCGATTAATCCGCCGCGGATGTCGATGCTTGGCGGCGTTTCGCAGCGAATCGTCGATTGGATGGATAAAGATATTGCCGAGCGCATGTCGGCCCCTTTACGTCAGCCAGAATTTGGCGCTGTGCATTATGCGCGCACTCAGTTTGCAGCGTTGGCAGAGCCGGTGGCATAGCGGCAGCGTTTACTGCCGACGTGAGACTCGATAATAAGATTTTTTGAGGGCATTATGGCCAAGCAACGATTTATCTCTCTGGATGTCATGCGAGGCCTAACCTTGGCCTTGATGATTTTAGTGAATACTCCGGGTTCTTGGTCTTATGTGTATGCGCCTTTTTTGCATGCTGATTGGCACGGCGCGACACCCACGGATTTTATCTTTCCCTTCTTTTTGTTTATCGTCGGCTCGGCGATGTACTTTTCTAATCGTGCTAGCCAAACCGTGGCATACAGTGCGCGCACCATAAAAATCCTACGCCGCACCGCCTTGTTGTTTGGGATTGGCTTATTGCTTAACGCTTACCCTTTTACCGGTGATCTAGATCACTTAAGAATTTTAGGTGTGTTGCAGCGTATTGCGCTGGCTTATGGTTTGGCTGCCTTTATTATTTGGCTGCCTGGGTTATACCGTGTGCTCGTTTCTGCCGTGCTGTTGCTGGGTTATTGGGGTTTACTCAACCTGGTGCCAGAGCCTTATACGGTAGCGGGTAACTTAGTCCGGCAAATTGACTTGGCCGTATTGGGTGCCGATCACTTATGGCAAGGCAAAGGCATAGCGTTTGATCCCGAAGGTTTGTTGAGCACTTTACCGGCGGTAGTGAATGTTATTTTTGGCTTTGAGGCCGCGCGTATTTTGGTCGGTAGCGATGACAAGCGCCGTGCGCAAATAGTGTTGGCAGTGACTGCGGTGCTGGCTATTGTCGCTGGGCTGCTGTGGCATCAAGTGTTTCCTGTCAATAAGTCCCTGTGGACTAGCCCGTTTGTGTTGCTGACCTCTGGCGCAGGTATCGCGGTGCTACTGATGTTGGTGCAACTAGAAAAGCTAACCATCGTTAAACCTGTGTTTAATGGTTTTACGATGCTGGGTAAGAATCCGCTGTTTATTTATATTTTGAGTATTGTGTGGGTTAAGAGTTACGCTCTGTTTACGATTGCCGGTATGTCTTCGTATCAGTATTTCTTTGAGTCTTTGGCGCAAGTTATGTCTAACTATAATGCGTCCTTGGTGTTTGCGCTTATTCATGTGGCGGTGTTGTGGTGTGTTGCCTGGTGGCTTGATCGAAAAAATATTGTTATCGCGCTGTAGATCGAGCTTGATAATGACCCATAAAAAAACCGGCTTTTGCCGGTTTTTTTATGGGTTGGTATTAAACCGCTTACTTGCCGGGCGCAGGGCAGGTTGAATCCCGGACGATCAACTTGGGGTAGTAGCCTTCACTGGCGATTGATTTGCCTGCGCTGGCTTGTTGTTTTATCGATTTTATCAGCAGTGACGCCGCTTTTTGTGCGATGGTGCTCGTGGGCTGTGCGGCCGTGGTCAGGTTGGGCCAAGCTTGCCGAGAGAAAGGGCTATCCTCGAAGCCGGCAATAGATAGTTCGCCGGGTACATCGACCCCTGCGATTCGCGCGGCAAATAATGTGCCTGAGGCGATTTCATCATTACAGGCAAAGATGGCGGTTGGCTTGCCGCGGCCGTTGGCGAGCAGCTTGCGGGTGCGCTCGACGCCCGACTCAAACGAGTAACTGCCGGGAACGATAAACTTATCTTTTGGTTTGATCTTGTGATCTTGCATGGCCGCTTTAAAGCCGGCCAGCCGCTGGCCACTGGATTGGTGCTCTTCGTCCCCGCCGAGAAAGGCAATGTCTTTATGGCCTAAATTAATTAAATGTTCGGTAATGGCGTAGGCAGCGTTGTGATCGTCAATAAAGACGCAAGGTGAAATATTATCGGGCGCTTCTGAGCCGGATAGGATTCGTACGAACTTGACTTTGCGCTCGGTGATGGCGTCGAGAATCTCGGCGTTTTCGGATATAGGCGGTGTCAGCACCAGGCCACCCACTCGGCTGCGGTCGATCATTTCTAAAATTTCTTGAATAATCGTGCGGCTGGAGGCATCGCAGGGGTGAATCACAAGCTCGTAACCCTGTTTGCCGCATTCGTCGAGAATGCCGCGTTGCATATCGATAACGTAGTTACTGTTGGGGTTGTCGTAGATAAAACCGATGGAAGACGCCGCCCCTCGCAAGCCGCGGGCCGATAAGTTAGGACGATAATTAAGCTGTTTAACCGCTTTCCAGACTTTCTCCTGAAGCTCTTTGCCCACGGTTCCTTCGTTATTAATAACTCTGGATACGGTTTTAAACGAGACTCCAGCCAATTTTGCGACATCTTTAATGGTGGGTTTCATGTCGTGATCTATGCGCCGTTTGCGATGACTGTTACCGGCACGACACCGATAACGCGATGAACGTTGGATGCAAAAGCCGGTGTTATTGTTTCTCTAAATATAAGCCCAAATTGTACCTAAATTACGGGCTAGACGCGACTAATTTGCGCGATGCGCGTGTTAGGCGCCTAAGTCGCAGAGCCTCAGCTGGCGGCCAAAAAGGCATCGGTATGGACATCGCGTGGCTTAACACCCGCAAAGAAGCACTGTTTGCGTAACTTGCGCACAAATGAGTCCGCACCACACAAGTAAACCTGGTAGCCGTTAAGGCTCGCAAAGCGCGCTTTTATAACGTTATAGATATCGCCTTGCTGGCAGTGTTTGGTGTATTTCTCGCCCAGAGTTTGCACCAGCTCGGTAAGTTGAAAGTTTGAGTGTTGTTGCGCGAGGCGCATTAGTGGTTGGCTAAAGTACAAGTCATCGCTGTGTCGGGCTCCGACGAAAAGGTCGATGGGGCCCTTGTGTCCCGCCTCTAGCGCAGCTCTGGCAATGGCCTGCAGTGGCGCAATACCTGTGCCCGTACCTGCCAGCAAGATTGGCTGGGTGTTTTGCTCGGCCTGGTAGTAACAGTTTCCGGTGGGCGCTTGGAGGGTGACGGTATCGCCCGGTTGTAATGTTTGGGCGGCCCATTGACTAAACTGGCCATTGGGTTGCAGCGCAATATGAAAGCTAAGGTGGGGGTCACTCGGTATGCTGGCAATGGAGTAGCAGCGAGCAATCGCGTCCGAGCGCCACAGGTTGGTGTGTTGGCCAGCTTGATAGCGTAGCGAGGCGGCAAGCGTTAGCTCTAACACACTATCGTTTAGTTGTCGTTTCGCGATTACCGGCGCTTTAATGCCGTCAGCGGCGGGGTCATAGTGATCGACGTTAAGCGTTTCGGCGGGATAGCAGCTACAGCTTAAAAAGAGTCCGCGAGATTTTTGTGCATCGCTGAGTCCCTCTTGCGACTCGCTGGGCACTGCACCGTCTTTGGCAACCATAAGGCAGGAGTGACACACGCCCGCGCGACAACTGTAGGGCACCCGTACCCCGGCTTTTAATAAGGTGTCTAGTACACTCTCTGGAGCGGTAACATCGAAGCTCTGATTGTTGTATATAATAATTGACATAGCGTGCAGGCCGGCCTGGTGAATCATAGGCTCTAGCCTAACGTAGGCGTTAAGCTGGCGCTAGGGGCGGCTTGGTTGCGCTATATCTTTTAATGTCGCCAATGGGTTTACTTAGGAGAGTTACCATGAAAGCACTGATGCGTTTTGCCTTTATAGGCTTTGTTATGGTGTGTTCGTTTGCGCAGGCTGAAGATGAAGATCCCTATCAAAAAACAATCGATACCTTTAAATCGTCGCCTCAGGTCGCTGAGTTTTTTAATGCCGCCTATGGTTATGCGTTGTTTCCGACGATCGGTAAAGCTGGTGTCGGCGTCGGTGGCGCCCACGGCAAGGGCCGGGTGTATCGCAACGGTCAGGCGGTTGGTGAAACCAAAATGACTCAGCTTACCATTGGTTTTCAGCTCGGGGGCCAAGCCTTTAGTGAGGTTATTTTCTTTGAGAATAAAACGAGCTTTGATAACTTTACCGCCGGCAATTTTGAGTTTGGTGCTCAGGCTAGTGCCGTTGCTATTACCGCCAGCGCTAATGCCAAAGCCGGTACCACAGGCACCGGAGTAGGCGCCTCGGCGACCACGGATAACGCCGGCAAGCAAAAGGCTATCTACAATCAGGGGATGGCCGTGTTTACGCACGCCAAAGGCGGGCTGATGTACGAAGCTGCGCTAGGTGGCCAGAAGTTTAGCTACAAACCGTTATAACCGCTTGTCAAAGCCGCTCCATCCATCGGGGCGGCACTCTGCATACCGCTATTATTGTGCTTCCGGCCCAATGACTTGAGTGTTACCTTAACGCTACCCGCCCAATAACCTTATCGTTGTTTTGTGTCGTAAGTGTAAGATGCCCGATCGTTCACTGTTAAAGGTGCTGCGCGCGCGTGCTGTGACGTTAGGCACGGCGCTGTTCGACTTTGTTGTTTATTGTGCTTGTCTACTCATCTGGAGATCCGCTATGAAATTACTGATGCGCCTTGCGCTGTTAGGCTTTGCGATGACCTGTTTAACGGCTCAGGCCGATCCGTACCAAGATACCGTCGATACTTTTAAGTCCTCACCGCAAGTGGTGCATTTTTTTCAGTCGGCGTACGGTTACGCGATTTTCCCTACAATCGGTAAGGGTGGTATTGGTATCGGCGGCGCCCACGGTAAAGGGCGTGTATTCCGCAACGGCCAAATGACTGGCGATACCACCATGACCCAGCTGACCATAGGGTTTCAGCTAGGTGGCCAAGCGTTTAGTGAGATTATTTTCTTTGAAAATAAGCGCAGCTTTGACGACTTTACCCAAGGCAATTTTGAATTTAGTGCGCAGGCCAGTGCCGTGGCAATCACCGCTAGTGCGAACGCCAAAATGGGCACTACTGGGATGGCCGCCGGCGCGTCGGGTGTCTCGGATAAGGCCGGTAGCCAAACGGCCGTTTATAACGCCGGTATGGCGGTTTTTACTCACGCTAAAGGCGGGCTGATGTACGAGGCAGCTTTGGGCGGGCAAAAGTTTACCTACAAGCCTGTGCAATAGACGGTCGACTATAGCGCCACTTGCCCTCAATGCTGCTCTAGGGGGCAAGTGCCTCGCGCTGTTTTCTTGTTTTCCTGCCTCCAAAGCCTGATTCTTAGGCTGGATCGGCTTTACCTACTGCATCTATGGGTATAAAATGAACAACTGTTCATTGGTGTAAGTGTGGTTTATGTCTCAGTGTGATTTAACCGGTAAAGCGGCCGACAAGCGTCGGGCAATTCTCGATGCGACCTTAAGTTTGTTGTCGGAGCGCGGATTTCATGGGTTCTCGATGAAGCAGCTGGCCGAGCGCGCCGGTGTGGCCGCCGGGACTATCTACCTCTACTTTGAAGATCGCGATGACTTAATTGGCAAACTACATGACGACGTAGTGCGGGAGATTGCGGACAACGCTTTTGCCGGTCACGACCCCGCTGCGCCTTTGGCCGAACAGCACCGGTTAATTCTGCGCAATGTCTGGCGTTTTGGGATGACACGCCCCAATGCCATGTTAACAAAAGGTCAGTTTGATCACTTGCCACCAGATATATTACGCGGTCGCCGAGATGCCGCCCATGAAGTGTTTTTACCCTTTTTAGAGTTACTCAGTGCCGGGCGTAAAACCGGCGAGATTAAAGACTTGCCCGATGAAATCTTGGTGGCACTGTGCTTTGACCCGCTGTGTTCTATGATTAGCCAGCACCATCTTGATCTGATCCGTATCAGCGATGCCGAGTTTGAGCGAATTCTCGATGCGACGTGGGATGCCATTTCCAGCTAAGCCGGGCTGCTGAGTCTAGCGCTTGCAAAGAAACGTCAAGGTGGGCCTCTGAAGAGGCATTCCTCTTGTAAATGAACGTTTATTCATATTTAATTGTTGCCATGTTAACTGCGTGGTACTTGGGCCATATTATCCCGCGTCACGCCATTCAAGGAGTTGTACATGTCGTCCTCATTGCCTAAATTTTTCCCGCTGTGGATAACCTTACTAGCGGTGGTTAGCTTGGCTGCCTGTGAGTCTAAGGAGCCAAAAGGTGCAGCTGGTGCTGGTGCACCGCCGCCAACCGAGGTGACCGTCGTTACGCTTAAGGAGCAAACGGTCGAGCTAAGCAACACATTGCCTGGTCGCGCTGTTGCGTTTCGCAAGGCCGAGGTACGGCCACAGGTGACGGGCATTTTGCAAAAACGGTTGTTTACCGAAGGGGCTATTGTTGAAGAAGGGCAGCAACTGTATCAAATTGATGCGGCACGCTATGAGGCGGCTTTAGCGAATGCCAAAGCAGGCTTGGCGCGCGCAAAAGCCAACCTGACAACCACCCAGGCCCGTGAAAAGCGCTACAAGGATTTGCTCGGCGAAAAGGCCGTCAGTCAGCAAGAATATGACGATGCGTTGTCGCAATTTGAGCAGGCTAAGGCAGATGTTGCTGTGAGTGAGGCGGCAGTGCAGACGGCGGATATCGATTTGCGTTACACCAAAGTAATGGCGCCTATTAGTGGACGGATCGGTAAGTCGGCGATTACCGAGGGTGCGCTGGTATCGGCCGGACAAAGTGCCGTGCTGACGACTATTCACCAATTGGATCCGATTTATGTCGATGTCTCGGAGTCGGCGGCTCGGGTACTGGCCATGCGCCGGCAGTTGATGAGTGGTCGGGTATCGCAGGCGCAACAACCTAAAGTGACCTTGAACCTTGAAGATGGCAGCCAGTATGGCCACGAGGGTGAGTTGCGCTTTTCGGATATGAGCGTTAACGAAACTACCGGTACCGTGGTGTTACGCGCCTTGTTTGACAACCCCGACTCGCTGATTTTGCCCGGTATGTTTGTGCGCGCCACCGTTGATGAAGGTAAACGCGACAACACAGTGCTGGTGCCCCAGCGCGGCGTTACACGTGATCGCGAAGGCAATGCTACCGCTTTGGTCGTCGATGCTGAGAACAAAGTCGAGATGCGTCAAATTCAGGCGAGCCGCGCGGTAGGCAGTGACTGGCTGGTGGAGGAAGGTCTTGCTGCAGGCGATCGTGTGATTGTTACCGGTCTGCAAAAAGTTCGCCCCGGTGCGCCGGTTAAAGCCGTTGAAGCGGGAAGCGCTGAGGGAGAGTAAACACCATGGCAAGATTCTTTATTGATCGTCCCGTTTTTGCGTGGGTGATCTCGATTATTATTATGTTGGCCGGTGTGTTGGCCATCGAGACACTGCCTATATCGCAGTACCCCGAAGTTGCACCGCCATCGGTAGAGATTCGCACCTCTTACCCTGGTGCATCGGCCAAGGTGGTCGAGGACTCGGTGGTGCAAATCATCGAGCAAAACCTTACCGGTATCGACAATGTGCAGTACTTGGCCTCAACCAGTGATTCATCGGGTACTGGTCAGGTAACCGTTACGTTTGATGCCGGTACTGACCCCGATATTGCTCAGGTACAGGTACAGAACAAGCTCCAGGGTGCAATGCCGCTGTTGCCGCAAGAGGTACAACAACAAGGGATTCGGGTGACAAAATCCTCGGCCGGCTTCCTTATGGTTCTGGGTTTTGTGTCGACCGATAACAGCTTGGATAAATATGACCTGGCCGACTTTGTCGCCGCTAATGTGAGTGAGCCCCTAAGCCGGGTCAACGGCGTGGGCAGTATTCAGATTTTTGGCTCGCAGTACGCTATGCGTATCTGGCTTAACGCCGACAAACTGGCCAATTATAAAATGACCACCGGTGACGTGGTGTCGGCTATTCGTGCACAGAACGTGCAAATTGCCGCCGGTGAGTTGGGCGGTGCGCCCGCCGTGCCGGGGCAGGATGTCAACGCCAGCATAGTGGTACAAACTCGCTTAGAAACACCGGAAGAGTTTCGCCGTATTTTACTGCGCGTTAATGAAGATGGCTCGCAGGTACGGCTGGCTGATGTCGCCCGCGTTGAGCTAGGCGGTGAAAACTACCAGTTTGAAACGGAATACAACGGTCAGTCGGCTACCGGTTTGGCGATTACTCTCGCCTCGGGTGCCAATGCGCTAGACACTGCCGCCAACGTGCGTGAGCGTATTGCCGAGTTAAAACCTTATTTCCCGGCCAACACTGAAGTGGTTTACCCCTACGATACAACGCCGTTTGTTAAGCTCTCCATTGAAGGGGTGGTACATACGCTGATTGAGGCGATCGTACTGGTATTCTTGGTGATGTATCTGTTCCTACAGAATTTCCGCGCCACCTTGATTCCTACCATTGCGGTGCCGGTGGTGTTGCTGGGCACCTTTGCCATCTTAGAGGCGTTTGGTTTTAGCATTAACACGCTCACCATGTTTGGCATGGTACTGGCCATCGGCTTGTTGGTGGACGATGCCATTGTGGTGGTCGAGAACGTCGAGCGGGTGATGCACGAAGATAAGCTCCCGCCACGCGAGGCGACGCGAAAATCCATGGGTCAAATTACCGGCGCCTTGGTGGGTATCGCCTTGGTGCTGTCAGCGGTGTTTGTGCCAATGGCGTTTTTTGGTGGCTCCACCGGTGTTATTTATCGCCAGTTCTCTATTACCGTAGTATCGGCCATGACGCTGTCGGTGATCGTTGCCTTGACGCTGACACCGGCGCTGTGTGCCACCTTGTTAAAACCAGTCGATCCAGATCATCACCAAAAACGCGGTTTTTTTGGTTGGTTTAACCGTACCTTTGACCGCTCGGCCAATCGCTACCAGAGTAGCGTCGGTTATATTTTGGCGCGTACCGGTCGCTTTATGGCCATCTATATTGCGATCGCCTTAGTGTTGGTACTGTTGTTTGGCCGTTTACCTGGTTCGTTCTTGCCCGATGAAGACCAAGGCTTGATGTTTACCCAGATGACGTTGCCGGTGGGCTCGACCAAAGAGCGCTCAATAGCCGTTATGAACGATGTCGAGAATTACTACCTCAGTCAAGATGACACGGTTGAGTCCGTTTTCTCGGTGATTGGCTTTAGCTTTAGCGGTCGTGGTCAAAACAACGGTATTGCTTTTGTCAGAATGAAAGATTGGTCTGAGCGCACCGGAGATGGTCAGGATGTCCATTCGGTTGCCGGTGCTGCTATGGGGTATTTCTCGACCATTAAAGAGGCCATGGTGTTTGCTTTTGTCCCTCCAGCCATTACTCAGCTGGGCACCTCAACCGGCTTTAACTTACAGCTAAAAGATTTGGGTGGCGTGGGTCACGAGGCGTTGATGGAGGCTCGCAACCAGTTGTTGGGCATGGCCTCACAAGAGAGCACCTTGGTGGGTGTGCGCCCCAATGGTCAAAACGACACGCCGCAGTTTAAACTCGATATTGATATGGAAAAAGCCTCGGCACTCGGGGTATCGATCGACGAAATCAACAGCGTGTTTTCGACCGCGTGGGCGGCGTCTTACGTCAATGACTTTATTGATCAAAGCCGTATCAAGCGAGTCTATGTCCAGGGTGATGCCGAGTTTCGGATGATGCCGGACGACGTTGGCAACTGGTATGTGCGCAATGCCAATGGTGAAATGGTGCCTTTCTCGGCCTTCTCGACCGGCCGCTGGGTGTATGGCTCCCCTAGGCTTGAGCGCTATAACGGCGTTTCGGCGGTGAACATTCAAGGCCAGGGCGCGCCGGGCGTTAGCTCGGGTGATGCCATGAACTTGATGGAATCGCTCGTGGCAAAGCTGCCGCCGGGTATTGGTTTTGAGTGGACCGGTATGTCGCTGCAAGAACGTGAATCCGGGGATCAGGCGCCGATGTTGTACGCGCTGTCGATTCTGGTGGTGTTCTTGTGTCTTGCCGCCTTGTACGAAAGCTGGTCGGTACCTATCTCGGTGCTTATGGTGATTCCTCTGGGCGTTCTCGGCGCTGTGTTGTTTGCTATGGGCCGCGGCTTGTCTAACGACGTTTACTTTCAGGTGGGGCTGTTAACGACCGTAGGTTTGTCGGCCAAAAACGCGATCTTGATTGTGGAATTTGCCAAATCACTGTACGAAGATGGTATGGATTTAGTGGCAGCCACGGTTGAGGCGGTGCGTATGCGTTTGCGCCCCATCATTATGACGTCTCTGGCCTTCGGCCTTGGGGTTACGCCGTTGTTTATCGCCTCGGGGGCGGGCTCAGGCGCGCAAAATGCTATTGGTACCGCGGTACTCGGTGGTATTGTATTCGCCACCTTCCTGGCGATCTTCTTTGTGCCTCTGTTTTTTGTTGTGGTGTTTAAATTGGCCCACCGTATCACCGGCAAAAAATCTAAGGTGATCGCCGAGTCGTAAGATGCGATAACCGGTAGTAAAAAAAACGGCGACCTTCGGGTCGCCGTTTTTGTTTGCTCTGTTAGTTTTGCTTTAGGTATCGTTGAAACGTAGCGGCTAACTCTTGGTAGGCATCGGTAAACGCTCGTATTTGCTCGGCTATGTCCTGCCAATTATTTTCTTTTGCGCTTTGCTCCAAATCACTGGCGCAGGCTTGCAAGCGTTTACCCTGTAACTGGCCAGCACTGCCTTTAATGCTGTGCGCTAAAAAGGTTATTTGATCGGCGTTTTTTTGTTGGTATGCTTGCGTTAATGCAGCGAGTCGCTCGGGCACTTGCTGAGAAAAATTCGCTAGCAGTTTTCGCAATACATCGTCTCGGTTAAACAAGCTGGTTAATGCATGGGGCTGATCCCACACTAATAATGTCGATGCTGAGGAATACGCTTTGGTGGGTGGATTAATAGTGGTTCGCTCCGGCGTAATCCAATGTTCTAAAGCGATAACCAGCGCTTGAGTTTCAATGGGTTTACTCAGATAGTCGTTCATTCCTTCGCTTAGACAGCGCTCTCTGTCGCCTTTTATGGCGTTTGCCGTAAGCGCAATGATGGCAATCGCTCGGTATTTCTCTCCCGCTTCGCCCGCACGGATACGGCGGGTTGCTTCAAAGCCGTCCATTTCCGGCATTTGGCAGTCCATTAAAATGAGTGAGTAGTGCTCGCTATTGTCGCTGTCGCGTAGCCTCTCAATCGCTTCGCGCCCGTTGCTGACACAGTCTGCCGTAAGCTTTAGTTCTTGCAGCATTAACAGCGCTACTTCTTGGTTGATGGCGTTATCTTCTACCACGAGTATTCGGGTGTGCTCTGGCCAGTGGTGCTGATCAATAGCTTGGCTGTTCGAGATGGCGGGATGGCTTGTGCGAAGCTCACTGTGGCGCCCTCCGTGATCGGTAAGAGTTTGCAATAATTGAAACAACTCAGCCGTGGTGGTGGGTTTGTGTAGCACGTGATAGTCGCAGCTGACAGGCTGATTGACGCCAATCATAACGGCGGTTTGGCGACACACTTTATGCAGCGTGTGCTCAGGGGGTAGCGTCAACGTATTGTCCGTGTTCAGAGGCTGATCAATAATCAGTAAGTCGACAGGGCGGCCCTTGTTAGCGTATTGCTCACGACACCAGTGCAGAGCCTCATTCTGAGTTTGCGTGACCTTAACCTTAGCGCCCCAGGCCTGTAGTTGTCGGGTTAATGCGTTGGCAATATGGCGGTTGCTACTTGCCAGAACAACTTCAGTGTCTTTCGCCGTTAGAGATGGGGGGCGGTATTCAGCAACAGAGCTGCTCTCTAGTGTGACCGAGAAGCTAAAACAGCTGCCGGTATTGGGGGTGCTAGTTGCGTGAATGTCGCCATTCATTAGTTGGCAAAGCTTTTTGCAAATAGCGAGCCCTAAACCGGTGCCGCCGTACTGGCGTGTGGTGGACGCATCCGCCTGCACAAAGGGCTCGAACAGCTTGTTGATTTTATCGTTGGCGATGCCAATCCCGCTATCTTCAATACTTGCGCTAAAAACAACCCCGTCCTTTGTGTGCGTCGACGCGCAGCGAAGCACGATATCGCCATGCTGAGTAAACTTAATCGCATTGCCCACTAAATTGGTTAATATTTGCTGCAGGCGGTTAGAGTCGCCTTTTACTTCGACTACTTGTACATCGGTTAAATCAATGGTTAGTTCGAGTCCTTTGTCTTGGGCGCGCATAGCGAAGACATGACCAAAATTGTCGATAAGACTGCGCACGTTAAAGTCTTTTGACTCTAATAAAAACTTACCCGCCTCGACTTTAGAAAAGTCCAGAATATCGTTAATAAGGCTTAAGAGCGAATCAGCACTGGCTTTGGCAACATGAACCTTATGGTGATCTTCTGCCGTGAGAGGCGAGCGTTGCAGCATACTGAGCATGCCCAGTACACCGTTCATCGGGGTGCGAATCTCGTGGCTCATCATCGCCAGAAACTCGCTTTTTGCCGCTGCCGCTGCCTCGGCATTATTTTTCGCATCAAGAAGTGCTTGTTCGCTGAGTTTACGCTCATGAATATCCTGAAATGAGCCATACAAACGAATGCATTCACCGTCAACGATTTCTGCTTTTCCCGTGGCGCATACCCAGCGCTCATTACCTTTAGCGGTAACAATTTGCAGCTCTTCTCGCCAAGGGATGGCGGCTGCAATGGCTGTTGCAATGCTTTTTTCTATGGTGTCGCGGCTGACGCCCTCTTTATAAAAATAAATACCTTGGGTCATGGATGGGCGGTAGTTGAGGGGTACCTCATGAATTTCTTTTGTCAGCCTTGACCAGTAGGTGGTTTGCGAGAGGATATCAACCTCCCATGCGCCGATGCGAGCTTGCTCGCTCATGGCTTCTAGCATCTGTTGTTGGCGTAATAACTTTTCATCGTACGCTTGTTGTGCAGCGATATTTTCAGCAATTGACCATATATAGCGCCGGCCTTGCGAGTCGTGTATGAGCATGCCATTGAATCTAACGGGAAGCCGGCTGCCGTCTTTGCGAATTAACTCTTTACTGTAAGGACCGTACCGGCCCGTTTGCAATAGCAGCTCTTTTTGTTGCTGGTCGCTCTGATGATATTTTTCGGGGCTCAGTTGTGGGGTGTCAACGGTTGTAAGCTCATCTAAATCGTAACCGGTAAACGTGAGCATAGCCTGATTGGCTTGTAGACATTCGTCCGTATAAAAATCGGTTAGTGAAATACCCAAGGGCGATAAATCAAACAGCGCCTGCAGCTGACTTTGTTGCTCTTGCCGCGTTTGCAGTAAGTAAATAATCCATAGTGCGGGAAATAAGATGATAATGCCTAGTAATGCTATGGCACTGCGTACCAATAAGGCATTGTCGGCCGTGTGAGGCCAGCCATTTTTAGGCACTGCACCCAGCTGCCAGTAGCCCCCAGGTAAATCAACATTGGCAATAACCGGGTTGCGCTGGAAGAGTGCGCCGTCGCCGTAAAAAACTTCGCCCTCTGCGCCTAGGCTATCTTTACCGCGAATAACAATATCTAAGGTTTCGCTGGCTTGTGGCAAGCCGCTGACACGGTAGTAAGCGTCTAGATCAATAACGGCCGAAATTAAGCCCCAAAATTTTTTTTCACCTTCAGAGGTTTCCGTAAACACCGGGATTCTGCCAATTAATCCGTGCCCACCCTGTACCAAATCGACCGGCCCTGCGACATTCATGGCGCCTGACTCAATGACCTTTAATGCCGCGGCAGTTTGCCCTTGCCGGCTGCGGTAATCGAGGCCGATGGCAGCACGGTTACCTTCTAAAGGGTACATCAGTTTGATAACAAGATCTGGGGCCGCGCCTATGTTGCGTAGAAGCGTTTGCCCAGAAAATAAGTGCTGGGCATAGAGCGCATAGGTTTCTTGGTCCATCGTTGGATGAACTTGCAGTGCCGCGGCTAAGCCTTGAGCGGCAAGTAGGTTGCCGGTTAAATGCCCCTCTAAATTGGCTCTGACTAAGCTCAGTGTGTCCTGTACTTCGCTGCGTTGTTGGTGCAAGTAATTTTGAGTATTCAGGTAATCAATGTAATAACCGCCAGTGGAAACCGAGATTATAATCACTAGGGCGGTTAACAAATAGGGTAGGCGCGAGCGAAAAAGTGCCCAACGTAGGCTCAGTGGGGGGGCAGTCGTTGTGTTATTTGCCTGGTGCATGGAGTCTCCGTCGCTCGGGTACCTCCTAAGCTTACCGCAACTATAGCGAAAATTCCTGCCTGCGCCAGTGGCGAGGCCTGCTTGCTGGTAGGCCGTGCTGCGGGGGCGTTACTTTGTGGAACCGACCTATTTTAGAGCCATAGCTATGGAGGCGTCGCTATAAAAATGACAGATATCGCGCGTGAATTGGTCGGGGATAGTGGCTCGCGTACTTCTTGTATTTGAAAGTTATAGCGGCGCAACAGCGCGAGCCAGCTAGATAGGGTACGAAAATACCAAGGCGCGGGGTTGCTAAACGTGTTGTCAAAACCGTCCCAGGTGCTTTGCTGCCAACCATCTTGGTAGGGGTGCGCGCGATTGCATTCACTTGGGTGTAGCGTTTGGATGAGCAGGTATCCCCCGTGGTTAATGAGTGCTGGTAGTTGCGCGAGTACCGCCTCGGTAGAGGACTCTCCCAGCAGCGAAAAGTTACACACCGCCATATCATATTTCGGTGGTGTTCCTCCCAGAGTTAAGCGTTTGAGTTGGGCGTACTCTAACGTTATAAAATGTCCGCCACCGCTTTTTTGGGCGGCGTCTATAAGCGCTTGGGTGGCGTCTATCCCGGTTACCTCCATACCTTTGCGGCTCAGTTGTCGCGCTAGCCAGCCTTCGCCACAGCCAATGTCGATCACAGAGCTTGGCTGATAGTGTTGTATTGCGTCGATAATGGCTTGGTTCGTTACTTGCTGTCGGCTGGCAATGGCGCCCTCGCGCACGGCGCGGCGCGGGTCCAACTGACGGCATTGTGTTGCCAAGTGGTTAAAATACGTTGTTCATTTTCTTGCATAGTGTCTACAATTTTTTGTGGCTGACGTGATGATTGTAGCAAGGCAATATCGACGGTGTATAAAAACGCGAAAAAAAGGCCGGTCGTAAAACGACCGGCCTTAAGGCTTGCAGTTTTATTGCTAACCGCTGGTTAATCCATTTGTACAAACACAGCGGTGGTTAACGCCGGAACTTTCAGCTGATTACCGCTAACACTGGCACTGGCAGTAATGGCGTCGGCCGAGCTTTGCTGTACCGGGTGCAACTGTAACGTGCCGTTGACGGGGTTGTTGATGGTTTGCTCAGTATTGCTGGGGTTAAACACCACCACCATGGCCGCGTATTGACTGTCTAGCCCTTGGTTGTCGGTCAGACTCATAACCATTAACCCAGGCACTTGATCGGGGCCGGTGTTGTGAAACGTCAAGTTTGATTCTACTTGCGCGGCGGTAGTCAAGCGAAGCAGCGGTGAGCTACTGCGAATGGCCAACCATTCTTTAAATACGGCGTTGGCCAGGGCAATATCGGCGGCGTCTGGATTGGCGTTAGCATCGCTAATGATTTGTGCGATAACGTCGTAGTTGCCGCTGTCTTTGTCTTCACGGGGTAGGCCGATATTCCAGTTATTGCTTTGTCCGGTAAAGTCGACGCGGTTAAACCAGTCGCCCGAGTCGTAGCTGTCGCGTTCCATGGATTTAGAGCGCAGTAAGTCGACGCCCATATGGATAAACGGAATACCTTGAGCAAGCATTGGCACGCTGAGCGAGAAATTGTGCATCCGCACACGCTCGGTGGTGCTCATACCGCTGGCCGCTTTGTACATTAAGTTATCCCACAGGGTTTGGTTGTCGTGCTTGGATATGTAGTTAATGCTTTCTTGCGGGTCGGCGGTGTAACCGGCGTTTAAATCAAAGTAGGGGACTTCGCCACCGGTGACTGTGTTGCCGTTGCGATCGGTCAGCGGGTAGCTGGTAAGGCTGCCGGCTAAGTTAACGCGCAGGCGATCAGTCAGGCCGATTAAGTTATCCGCTTCTGCTTCGGCACCCGAGTTCATGTTGTTGGGATAGTAGTATAAGCCCGAGCCGTAGCCTTGGTTGGCGCGCAAGCTGTCGCCACCATCAAAAGGGGCGCCGCCGCGCACGGCGTCGCGAATCCGGTCGTTGAAGGTGCCTACGCCGGTGCCGGCCATATTCACTTGAATGGCGTTAACACCGCGGCGATTGCTCATTACCTCGCCAAAGTTCCAGCCCTCACCGTAAAAGTACGTATCTGGGTCAACGGCTTCTACGGCATCGCGCGCGGCGATAATATTGCGGCGCATATGGTGGCCCATTAAATCAAAGCGGAAACCATCGATTTTGTAATCGCGCGCCCATACCACCAGTGAGTCGATCATGAGTTTTTCCATCATGTCGTGTTCGCTGGCGGTGTTGTCGCAACAGCTCGAGGTTTCGATCGCACCGGATAACTCGTTGCGACGGTGGTAGTAACCGGGCACCAGTTTATCCAGTACCGATTTATCCCACAGGCCCGATGAGTTGGTGTGGTTGTAGACCACGTCCATGACCACCCGTAAGTTCATCTCGTGCAGTGCTTGTACCATCGCGCGGAATTCACGGATGTGAGCAAAACCTGCATTACTGGTGGCGTAGCTGCCCTCGGGGGCGGTGTAATGGAACGGATCGTACCCCCAGTTGAATGAATCGATGCCGCGCAGCTCACCCACTAAGGCTTGGGCGTCTGTCGTGGTTGGATCAAACTCGGCCAAGACGGTCTCTAAAGTCTTACTGTTATCCGCTACGCCGCAAACACTGGCATCGGCTTTTATTGCGCACAAATCGGCTACGGTGTCGGTAATATCGACGCGCGCGGCTGGATCTTCATTAACCGTCGCAATATCGAAGGTCGGCAGCAAGTGGATGGTGTTAAGACCCGCCTGTTGCAGTTCGGCTAAGTGTTTAACCGGCGTGCTGTTGGTGTCGGTAAAGGCTAAATATTTACCGCGATGATCGGCAGGGGTGCTGGCATCAAGCGCCGAGAAATCGCGAATGTGCACTTCATAAATAATGCTGTCTTCCGGCGCTGCCAGCGCAGGCACGCTATGACCGCTCCAGTTATTGCTATAGGTGTCGGCGCGATCTAAGTCGACTACTTGCGTTAGTTCGCCGTTTTGCGACAAGTTTAACGAGTACGGGTCGGTGGTCGTGATGCTTTCAATCTGATCGGTTAAATAGTGATACACGCTTGCTTTATAGCGATAGTACTCGCCGTGCATATCGCGGTTGATTTCACCGCGCCATACACCTTTGTCGTTGCGGGTTAAGCTGAGCTCGGTGGCCGGGGTGTCATCGCTGTCGCTGGCAAAGGTTTGCAGCGTAACGGTTTGTGCGGTAGGCGCCCAAACAGAAAATTGTGTTTTGCCGTTGACAATGTGCGCCCCCAGTGTGGCGTCGGTGGCGTAGTAAGCATCGAGAGCGCCTTGGGTTTGTACGCTGGTGGCCTTTATTAATTGACCATCGGCATCAAAGGCGGCGGCCACTAGCTCACCCGAAAGTGCTGTGTCTATGTTGAGCTCGTTGGTGGGGATTTGCCACGCGGCCCAATCGGCTAGGTGCGGAAACTTTGTGGCGCTCGCGCTGCTGATGCTGGCGTTGGTTAGCGTTACGGCGTCTCCTCCGGTGAGCGAGCCGTTTGTTAGGCTGATAGCACCGTTAGGGTCGCTAAGCAGTTGTACCTGTGCGGTGCCGTTTGGGGCGTCCCAGACCAAGGTGTTGCTATCGATCCAATGCGCGGCGTAGCCACTGAGTGTGGCTTGCGCAGGGCCGGTATCGCCACTGTAGGTGATGGCGCTGGAGCCGTGCTGCGTAAAGGCGACATTGCCTTGGGTTAAATCCATGACGCTGTCGGCATCGCCGAGGGCTTTGTCATCGCCGCTGTGAACAATAAAATTAAAACAGCCGCCGGGTTGATTTAGATCGAGAACAAAAAACGCACCGCGCTCGGTGTCGATACCATCCGGTTGCTTGGGGGCATCCCAAGTGACGCCGTTAATGCTGTTGTCCGCCAGTGCGGTGCAGTCGCCACCGTTCCATAGGTGTAAACCCCAGCCGTCGTATTCGGTATCGCTACGCTTATAAAAAATAGCGGCTTGGGTGTCGGTTAAGGTAAACGGTAGCGGGTTTTCATTGCTGGGGTCGAGTGGGTACTCAATATTCGCTGCACCATGTTGAGTTAGGGCAATGGCCCCACGGCTTAAATCAAACTTAGCATCGGCATCGCCCAATGCTTTGTCGTCGCCTTTATGCACAATAAAGTTAACGCAGCCGCCATCAGAGACCGGGGCGTTTAAATCTAATAGGTAGTAAGCACCGTAGGTGTCATCGATACCTGTGGCGGGAAAAGGCGCATCCCAGGTGATGGCGCCAGTGGCGGCGTCATCTAGTGCGCCGCAAGTTTCGTTATTCCATAGGTGTAAACCCCAGCCGTCGTATTCGGCGTCATTGCGCTCGTAAAAAACGATAGCTTGATCGTCTTTTAGAGCGACTGGCAAAGCAAAACTTGGCGCGCTACTGCTGGAGCTGGATTCGCTGCTGCTGGACGCGACGGATGAACTTGACGATGAGCTAGACGCTATAGGTGGAGTGTCTGAATCACCGCCGCCACAGGCGACGAGTGCGGCAGAACTTAACAAACACGATAGGGTTAGACGGCGCATGGTTAACCTCTTGCTGATTTTATGATTATTGGTAGTTGGCGCTGTTACAGGACGAATAAATAAAGACAGGCCAAACGTTTGTTATCAGCGTGAGAGTACGATAGCGCGCAAGAGGGGAGAAATTGCATACGTATACATAGTGAATGAATACGTATGCACAAAACGTAGGCGTTAAGGTTTGAGTTTGTAGCCGGTTCTGAAGATCCAGATAATAAGCCCGAGACAGATAGTCATAAACAGCGCAATCATGCCTAAGCTGACGCCTATGTGCACATCGGCGCTACCGTAAAAGCTCCAGCGAAATCCGCTGACCAAATACACCACCGGGTTGAGTAGGGTAATTTTTTGCCATAAATCGGGGAGCATATTAATGGAGTAAAATGTGCCGCCTAAAAAGGTTAAAGGGGTAATAACCATCATGGGGATAATCTGCAGTTGCTCAAAGCTGTTGGCCCAAAGCCCGATTAAAAATCCGAGTAAGCTAAATGTGAGAGCCGTTAATACCAAAAACAGCAACATCCACACCGGGTGCATAATCGAGTAATCGACAAACAGCCTTGCGGTGGCGAGAATAATGAGCCCTAAAATAACCGATTTAGTGGCGGCGGCGCCGACGTAACCCAAAACGATCTCGACGCCGGAAACTGGTGCCGATAACACCTCGTAAATGGTGCCGGTAAATTTAGGCATATAGATGCCGAATGAGGCGTTGGACGTGCTCTCGGTTAAAATGGTTAGCATCAATAGGCCAGGCACAATAAATGCGCCGTAGCTGATGCCGTCGATCTCGACAATGCGCGATCCAATGGCCGAGCCAAACACAATAAAGTACAGCGAGGTCGACAGTACCGGCGAGGCAATGGATTGCATTAAGGTGCGCCAGGCGCGGGCCAGCTCGTAAAAATAAATCGCTTTTACACCATAGTGATTCATGCTTTTTCCTCCACCAGTGAGACGAAAATTTCTTCCAGGGAGCTTTGGCGGGTTTGTAAATCTTGATAACTGATGCCCGCGTGCTGCAGTTGCGCCAATAGCTCGGATACGCCCGAATCCGCCTCGGCGGTGCTGTAGCGGTAGGTTAGGCTGGTGCCGTCCTCGGCAAGTTGCAAATCATCGCGGGTTAAACTGGCAGGCAATTGCGCCAGTGGCTGGCTAAGAAAAACCGTTAAGCTTTTGCGGCCCAGCTCGCGCATTAGTGCGTTTTTCTCCTCCACTAACATCAGTTTTCCTTTGTTGATTACCCCGATGCGATCGGCCATGTCTTCGGCCTCTTCGATGTAGTGAGTGGTAAGAATGATCGTTACCCCTTCTTCGCGCAAACGGCGAATCATCGCCCACATGTCGCGTCTAAGCTCGACGTCTACGCCGGCGGTGGGTTCGTCCAAAAATAAAATATTGGGCTGGTGTGCCAGCGCTTTGGCAATGAGCACCCGGCGTTTCATGCCACCCGATAACGCCATAATACGGGCGTCTTTTTTGTCCCATAGCGATAGAGTTTTAAGCAGCTGCTCGATGTAGGCGTCATCTGCGGGGCAGCCAAATAAACCGCGACTAAAACGCACGGTGTCCCACACGCTCTCAAAAATATTGACCGAGAGCTCTTGGGGCACCAAGCCTATAAGTTTACGCGCCTGACGAAAATCGCGTTGGATGTCGTGGGAATCGGCGATAATGCGGCCCGCGGTGGCTTTAACCAGGCCGCAGACAATCCCAATCAAGGTGGTTTTGCCGGCGCCATTGGGGCCCAATAAGGCAAATATCTCGCCCCGCCGGATGGATAAATTAACGTCTGTGAGTGCGGTAAAACCCGTGTCGTAGGTTTTTTCGACGCCCTCTAAGGTGAGAATATCTGACACATTATCTCCTTGTGATAAAGGTATAACAAAAACTGAGCGATAGCGGGCTACAGTATAGAGTTTATTGTGGCGGGTGTACCCGCTACGGGCGCAATCTCGTAGCGGCTAAGCACCGGCAGCAAAGTGGCGGCCTGCTCGTTCAGGTGGGCCCGGTAATCGCGATTAAAACGACGCCAAAGTTGTGCCACTGTGGGCGCCGGAACACAGCTGCGCGCCTGGCCCAGTGTCTCGCTGTGGGCGGCGCACTCCAGTCTATCTAGCGCCGAGGCGAACTTTAAGTGGCGGTCCTCTAAGCGGTTGGCCAGCACTGGGTCGTACTCGTGCAAAAACGGGTAGTAAGTCTCGTATTGGCGGGCGGCAAACTGGCGCAGTTGCCAGACACAGATATTAACGCCGGTTTGCACGCGTCGCGCATCGCTTGTGCCAGTTTGCGTTAACAGCTCAGTCAGCTCGCGCAGGTATGCTGTTATCGGCCGGTTTCGGCGCGTGGCACCTGGGTAGGGGCGCGCAGCTGGTTGGCAGACAAACATAGTGAATCCTCCCTGTAATAATGATTTACCGCCGTAGCTTGGTGCCCGGTGGTATGCAAAAGTGCTTAGGGTGCCTCTGTTATCCAGGGGCATTCGTGTTTTCAAACTTGTCGAGCGGGTGCGGGGGTATTCGACACCGGTGGATTAAAATTGCATGCTAAGGGGTATATACGACAGTTTTTGACGTATAGCTCGGCTAGCATGAGTCGCAGTACAGGTATTTATGTATCTTTACGTCGATGGTTTGCTGGTTGGTCGCTGGACTCGCTGTGACACCGCTAAGGAGGCCCGATGGCCAATACCGCAACACGCTTGTTAAACCTGATAATGCTGCTGCAGCGCGAGCCCAACACCCCGGCCTCGCGCTTAGCCGAGGCGCTGGACGTCTCGGTGCGCACCGTACAGCGTTACATCACGATGCTTGAGGAGATGGGTGTACCAGTGTACGCCGAGCGCGGCTCTCAGGGCGGTTACTCGCTGGTGCGTGGCTATCGTATGCCGCCGTTGGTGTTGTCGCCGGAAGAGGCGGTGGCGGTATCTTTGGGCACCTCGGTGATCTCGGGGTTGTGGGGTAACCTGTTTCGAACCACGGCACAGAGCGCCATGAGCAAAATCGCCAATGTTTTGCCTGAAGAGCAGCTACGCGAGGTGCGCTGGGCGCAAGACAGTCTGTTAACCCGTGGTTTGCCACGCGCTAACCCAGGTGTTAACGAGCCATCATTGGAGGCGCTCTACCAAGCCAGTCGGCGCAACCAGCAGCTGGATATTGTCTATCAGGGGCGTGGCCGCGCTCAGGCACAAACCCGCCGTATCGACCCGTACGCACTGATTTACAGTTGGGGCCAGCAGTACTGCGTGGCCTACTGCCATTTGCGCGGCGCCATGCGCTCGTTTCGGGTCGATAGGATACTCTCGCTGCAACTTCTTGAATCGCATTTTGATAAGCCTGCCGACTTTGATCCGAGCTTGTATTTAAGCCAGGACGCCGACGACCGCCCCATGACTCGGGTGAGCTTGTTGTTCTGTGCCGAGTACGCAGACTTAGCGCGGGATTACGCCTGCTGCTGGGACACCATGGAAACCCGCGATGATGGCAGTTTAGTGGTCGAGTACAGTACCGCCGATTTAGACATGGCCCGTTGCCGGGTAATGAGCTTTGCCCCCAAGGCACAAGTGCTGGGGCCGCCCGAGTTGATCGAGAAAATACAACAGACGGCGCAGGCGGTGCTGGCCCAGTACCCACTGCCGCCAGAGGAGAGTGCCGATACATCACTAACTGTAAACGCGGCGCCACCGCCGACTAAAGTGAGCCGCCTAAATAGTTAACGCATATTACGAATAAAAAACACGGCCCTAACTGCCCAATATGTGTGCTAGTAAATGGTAAAAAACAGTATGGAGAAACGCCGGCTCCGAGTGCAGGTGTTAATGCGTTAACGCCGCGCATTTTTTTGCTGCGGTTTTTATCTAAAGTAAAGTGGGGTTGGGTGCAAACAGCTCGATGAGGTAGTTTTTAGCTCTGCCACGCGACGCCAAGAAAGCAGAGGGTTGCTTTCCTGGCATCAAGTTTGAGGTTATATAGTGACATCGATGATGTTACATCGACTCGTGCGATACCAGTCTAAAACTATCAAAGACAGCCGTTGCATTTGCCGGTGGCGCGCCCTGAAACTCTAGCGCGAAGTCGTCGATACGCAATTCGTAAATTTTGCGATCGTCGCTCGACATCTCGTTGGGAACACCAGGATTATGCTCTGGGGCTAATTCGCGCGCATCGTATTCAGCGTATACCCGTACCGAACCATTACTGCCGCTATTAAAGCTTAAGCTGGCTTGGTAATAGTTATCTTCTGCCGACTCGGGTGCGCCGCCATTTTTCAACGTATCGTAATCAACCGATTTACTTGCAATAGTGCTTGCACCGGCTTCATCTTTTACGCCGAAGGTAACGGAAGAGTCGTAGCCATCTTTCACCAGAAGGTACACGGACAACGTGTGTTCGGTGTTAGGGGCCAAGCCGTCTACCACCTGATACAGCCCCGGCGTGCTGCCACTGTCGGCGGCGTAGCGATACCCGATTTTGGCCGAGCCACTCGAATCGTCGCTGGAGGCGTTGTTGCTTGAGTCACCCACGTCACCTAAACCTTGTGTTTCTTTGTCGTCGCCAGAATTTTCAATAATGCTCCAGCCATTGTCCACATCATCATCGAAGTTGGTGTTTTCAATGTCGACCGAGATCGTGGCTGTCTCGGGCAGGCGGCCAAAAATAGTCGCGGATGTGTTTGCGCCCGAGTTAAAGCTTAAGGTTCTAAATTCAAACTCACTAGAGTCTTCTGTTTTATCGAATTGAGTGCCGTCGTCGAGCGTGACGGCCAGCTGGCCGAGGCCTAAAACAAAAGCGGACAAGGTGTAGTTGGTGTTCTCTGCAAGCGTTACCTCTTGACTGAACCAGCCGTTGCCCTCGGCCTTTGCGGAGCTGCCGCGAGAGAAAGTCTCAGCGTCGTCAGTGGTTACGCTCGCCGGCGCGATAAAGTCCCAGCTGCTCGCGGCACTATCAAAGTCGTGATTGGCAATGGGCACCTTAACGACATAGCCTTTGCTTTTGGGGGGAGTATAGCTTTTGGGCCCTACCATCTCTGATGTAAGCGGGAAGCTTGTGGCCGCGTCGCTTGATGGGTGATCGGCGCCGGCGAGTGTTGTGCCCGCGCGTGCCTGTCCATCCATATCAGAGCTAACCGCTGCAAAGTTGCCGGTATCGGCGGCAACAGCATCCAGGTTGGGGCTGTTTGCGCTGGGGCGCCACAAGCCATCGGCGCCTTTTTCGAGCTGGGCATCGACCTCGGTAATACCGGCAACGCTGGTTAGGCCGCTGTCATCCGAAAACCCATCGGTGCCATAAACAATATTGCCGGCAATAACACTAGAGCCGCCGGGCATGCCATCGGCGGCCTGAGTAATAATGGGGCCAATCGCGTTGTCGATAATGTTGTTGACTAAAAAAACATCCCGCGGATTGTTGGATTTTTTGCCGCCATCCACATTAAGGCTGTTGACGCTATCGACTACCGTGTTATGGGCCACTAACACGTTTTCCAGTTGCTGGTAGCCGCTGTCACTGGGGCTTGAATCTGAACCCATTAATACGATGCCGCCGTGATGGGTGGTGTTTTTATAACGGGCACCCTCGATGTAGTTGTTGGTGACGGTGTGGCCGCCATCGATAATCCGCAAGCCGCCGGCAAAGGGATGATCATCGCCAAATATAAAGTTATTGGTGATAGTGGTGTTGGCACCGTGACGGGTAGTAATGGAGCCGTAACTGTCGCGAATGGTGTTGTGCACAATGCTGTTATTGCCAGCTTTGTTAGAGATTACCTCGGCTTCGCCTTCGATGCGTTCAAAATAATTATGCGCCACCACCGAGAAGGAATCGCCTGTGTGGCTGGTGCTTAAACCGATGCGCACGGCCTCGTATTCGTTGTCGCCGCTGTCGGCGTAGGCTTTGCCTTCGGTGGGCGCGCGGTCGCCAAAGTAGTTGTGGTCAATTTTGGCGTAGTCAATTTGCGCGCTGGTAGGGTCGGTGCCGTCGGGGATCCAGCGGTCTACCACTAATAGTGCTCCGCGCGATGTCTTGCCGGCAAACCAGTTGTGATCGATACGGGTGTAGGCGCCGTAATCGTATACCCATTTGCTGGTGTCATCGCCGTCTACGTTCATATCGATAATAGAGACTTCGGTAATGCGACAGTGGTTGCAAAGCTCGCCACTGCCCAAGCGGGTGGAAATTAATTCGCTGCTGCCGGGCGCGCCATCTTTAAAAATAAAGCCTTGCAGTACCGCGTAAGAGCCACCCATTTTGACTCTAATCTCTCCTGAAACTGTTACCGCACCTGGGTTTTCGGCGGCAATGGTGATGGGGCTGTCAGCGGTGCCATTGCCGCCAAAGGCAAGCTCTAAGCCGGAGTAGTTACCATCGGCAAGGCAGAGGGTGGTGCCAGCTGTCATGGCGGTGTTGGCAGCGTCTTCTAATTCGGAGGCGGATGTAAACACTTGGCTGCAATTAACCTCAGGCACAGAATCTTCATAGCTAAAATCACCGGCAATCGGAGCAGTGCCCGACACAACCGAAGACGATGAGCTAGATGAAGACTCATCCGAAGATGAGGTAGAGGAGACCGTTGACGATGAGCTGGAAGAAACAACGGAAGATGAGCTGGATGAAATAATTGAAGAACTAGAAGACGTAACCGGAGGTGAGTCAGAGTCGGAGCCTCCGCACCCGCTTAAGATCAGCGTAGTAGCAACCATACAACTTGGCACAAGTTTCATAGGTGTCATTCCTTTTTAGTGATTTATATTTATTAAATGTTAGAAAGATAATGTGCCGCGCCGGCTTTTATTATTAAAAAATGGCGTTGCCGGTGTGGCCTCGATGCATTGCTGGGAAAGCGTTTGCTATTTCCGTTAGCACTTATTTTTTTGTGTAAAAAAACGAGCCCCTTGCGAGGCTCGTGCTAAAGCTGTCATCGAGATGACAGAGATGAGGACTCCAACGACTTCGCTCTCAAAATACGGCGCAGAGTGCGCCTGATGGCACTCTCCAGCTTAAGGCCTGTAGTTTGACTGAATTCGTTCTGTAGTAAATCTAATATTACATTTTATGTCAACCCAATGATTGTCCAGATTGTAGTCCAGTTTTTACTTTTTTATGTAAGCGTATGAATTAAAAGCAGTAATTGTGGTTCTGGATGAGCGTTGTTTATGTGTTTTTAATGTATATCTGAAATTTTTCGATTATTTATGCGTCAATTTGGTTGACCAAAATTAATTTTGGAGAGCGGGGGAGATGAGGTTTAAGTGGCGGGGAGGGCGCAGTCAGGCGCTTTTCGGTAGGCGCTTTTACAGCTGACCGGTACACCTAAGCACTTACTGTAAAAAACAAAAGCCTAGGCGCAGTCCGTTGTCAAACACACAGGGGGTAACTTTTATGGCTCCCCCTGTTTTGTCATTGTCGCGCGAGCTTTTCTTCGCGCTCACGCAACTCGGGCGTGAGTGCGCCACCAAAATCGTCAGCGCTAAAAATAGGCCGAATATCAACACAGTAGTGCTCGTTATCGGGGTTGGGGATTTGCGCGGCCCAATCGCACGCGGCGTCCAAGCTGGGTAAGCGCCATACCCAGTAACCGGAGATGGTGTCTTCGGTGAGGGCAAAGGGGCCGTGCTCAATATGGCGGCCGGCAGCGCTAAAGTGCACCCGCGCCGAGCGCGAACTTGGGTGTAGGCCGTTGCCCGACACCAACACACCGGCTTCGCTGAGGCGCTGATTAAAATCGCCCATCGCTTGCAATAATGGCGTACTGGGCATAACGCCTGCTTCAGTATTGGCGTTGGCTTTTATGATGATAAAAAACTCCATGGCATAACTCCTTTGTTAGGTTGTCTAACCAGTCGTTTGGCAATGGGTGGTTTCGACAATGCGTAAAACTTTTAATCTAGCTGCAGTTGCCGAACGGGCCGAACTTCAATACTGCCTACCCGTGCCGGAGGAATACCCTGGGCGATGCGCAGCGCCTCGTTTAAATCCCGCGCGTCAATCATATAAAAGCCGGCCAGCTGTTCTTTGGTTTCGGCAAAGGGGCCGTCGGTTATTTGTACCTCGCCGCCGCGCACGCGCACCGTGGTAGCAGTGGCAACCGGCGCTAATGCGTCGCCGGCCAATAATTGCCCTTTATCGAGCAGCGACTGGGCGTAGGCGGCGCACTCAGGGTCTTTGGGGCTATCGGGTAAGCCGTGTAGGTCGGTTTCATCGCTGTATACCAAACAAATGTATTTCATAAGGAAACCTTTTTATGCATATGATTAAGTGTGGACAACGTTATAGTCGGGTGGCCGTGGTGTTAATCGACAGGGGAGGATTTTTTTCACACTCGCCTAAACGCTTCTGTAAAAAAGCTTGCTCGGGCTCTTGAGCCGTCAGGCTAAGCGCTAGGCGATAAGCGCGGGCTGCCTCAGCAAAACGCTCTAAGCGCCGAAGTAAATCGGCCTGGGCGGCGAAGGCGGGGTAGTATTGGTCGAGGTCGCCGCCCGCGAGCAAGGCGTTAAGCTCGGTAAGAGCGATGTCTGGCCCATCACGATAGGACAGTGCAACGACTCGGTTAAGGGCGACAACCGGTGAGTATTGCTGGTGCAGCAGTAGGTCGTATAGACCGACAATTTCGGCCCAATCGGTCTCAGCCCAGCAAGGGGCATCGGCGTGAACCGCCGAGATGGCAGCCTGCAGGGTATAGGTGCCGGCAGGCCCGGCGGTTAATGCCTCGCGCACCCGCTGGCAACCTTCGTTGATGGCGGCGCGATCCCAAAGCTCGCGGTTTTGCGACTCTAGCGGAATGATATCGCCTGCGTTATTGGTGCGGGCATTGCTGCGAGAATGATTCAACAGCATTAACGCCAATAGCCCGTTGACATCTGGGTTGGGTAGTAACTCGTGCAGTAATCGGGCTAAGCGAATCGCTTCGTCGGCGAGTGAGGTGCGAGTGGCGTGCTTACCAGAGCTGGCGCTATAGCCCTCATTAAAAACGAGGTAAATCACTTGTAGCACTGAGTGTAAGCGTTCACTTAGTTCGCTGGGGCCAGGTACCTCGTAGGGAATGTTGGCTGTGCGGATTTTGCGCTTGGCCCGCACAATACGCTGCGCGATGGTGGCCGGTTTACAGAGGTAAGCGCTGGCGATCTCTTCGGTGTTTAAGTCGCAGATCTCACGCAAGGTCAGTGCGGTGCGGGCCTCCGGGCTTAGGCTGGGGTGGCAGCAGGTAAAAATCAGGCGCAAGCGATCGTCGGGAATTCGGTCGTCATCGGTGAGTGGCTCGGGGGCGTCTGTGTCACACAGCGCGGCCATTTCATCGCTTAGCTGGCCAAAACGCTGTTGGCGGCGAATATGGTCGATTGCCTTAAAGCGTCCGGTAGATACTAGCCAGGCGCGCGGATTGGCGGGTATGCCGCAAGCGGGCCACTGCGTCAATGCGGCGGCAAAGGCGTCGTGGAGCGCTTCCTCGGCCAGCTCAAAGTCACGCAATAGACGAATCAATGTGGCTAATACCCGGCGCGACTCGCTCAGATAAAGATTGTGAATTTCGCGCTCGATAAGCTCATTCTGGGTCATTAAGTGGTCTACCTTTGAGGTATTGTGTACTCACATCAATACTGAGTACATCCAATTGGCCGATAGCGCCGTAACTGTAACAAATGCCGTTTTTTGGCGTCTCAGTATTTATTCACTCTATTCTATGAGCTTAAACAACAGGATACCGCTGCTATGTTGATTCAACGTCCGCCCCGTATACCAACCAGCGAGATCACGCCAGAGCCCATTTACCAAGCGCGCCGGCAGTTTATGCGCCAAAGTTTGGCGCTGGGTAGCGCAGCGGTTGCGGCGGGCAGTGTGGCCGGTGCTGTGGCAAAGCCCTCGTTTGTGGCTGACGCTGATGTCGCAAGCCCCGCTTGGCTGAGCCAAAAAATCGCCGGCGCGGCGGCGGATACCTCCGAGGTAAACGATAAACTAACGCCCTACAAACACGTCACCACCTACAATAATTTTTATGAGTTTGGTTACAATAAAGACGATCCAGCCAAACACAGCGACACCTTAAAGCCGCACCCATGGAAGGTGGAGGTTGCCGGTGAAGCGGGTAAAACCGGATCATTTAACTTAGAAGACATTCTTAGCAAAGTCGAGCTGCAAGAGCGAGTGTACCGGTTGCGTTGTGTAGAGGCTTGGTCCATGGTTATTCCCTGGGTCGGCTTTGAGCTGGGCTCGCTGTTAAAGCAGTTTAATCCGACGAGCCGCGCTAAGTATGTGGCGTTTACCACATTAAAAGACACCGAGCAGATGCCGGCGCAGGGCAGTGCCTTTGGCACCATCGATTGGCCCTATGTTGAAGGCTTAACCATGGCTGAGGCGATGCACCCGCTGACCTTATTGGCGGTGGGTTTATACGGCAAAGCGTTGCCCAATCAAAATGGCGCGCCACTGCGTTTGGTAGTGCCTTGGAAATACGGTTTTAAAAGTATTAAGTCGATTGTCAAAATAGAATTCACTGAAGAGCAGCCGCCTACCAGTTGGAATATTTCGGCGCCGCGCGAGTATGGGTTTTACGCCAACGTTAATCCTAAAGTGGATCATCCTCGTTGGTCACAAGCTACCGAGCGGCGTTTGCCCAGTGGATTGTTTAGCCCCAATATTATCGACACTCAAATGTTTAATGGCTATGACGAAGTGGCCTCGCTGTATAAAGGCTTAGACCTACGTAAGAACTTCTAACGAGTAGGTCTTAGCTATCAATCCGAGTAACAATTAAGGGGAAAACATGCCTCCCATTCTCTGGCGGCGAGTTATCATACTGTTATTGGGACTTGCGCCCTTTGCGTGGATTAGCTATGCCACGGTGACTCAGCAGCTGGGGGCCGACCCCGCTAAAACCATCGTGTTGTTTACTGGCGAGTGGACCATTTACAGCTTGTTTTTTACTCTGTCGGTCTCGCCGTTGGTGCGCTTTTTAAAGTGGCGCTGGCTGATGCCCCACCGACGTATGTTGGGGCTCTTTGCCTTGTTTTACGCCTTGTGCCACCTGTTTAGCTACTTGGTGTTTATTCTGGGGCTCGACATGTCGCGCTTTTTTTCTGAGCTTGCGAAGCGTCCCTATATTACCGCTGGTGCGCCCGCTATTTTAATTTTGATCGCCCTAGGGGTGACGTCTACGCAAGGCATGATGCGCCGGCTGGGTAAAAACTGGCAGCGGTTGCATAAGCTTGTCTATTTGGCGCTTTTTTTAGGTTGGATTCACGTGCTATGGCAAGTGCGCTCCAGCTACTTTGATGCTGTTTTGTATGGCGTTATTACGGCTGCTTTGCTGGGTATTCGCGCTTACTGGCGCTGGCAACAACTGCAAAAGCGTCGCGCCAAAGCGGCCATGATGAACAAGTCACACACATAACATTAATCGCAATCGATTACTGCATGAGCAGCGCAGGCCGCTTTGGGACGAGTTGGCGTGAGTTGCAAAAAATAGCGGTTGGAGGCATCCTACCGCTATAAATAAAATAATGCCCAAATGCACGATACCCGCCCAGAGGGATTTTAAGCGGTCACCTTAACAGGATAATCATAACTCAGTATCTACGCCCCCATAGTAAGGGTGGTGGTTTCTGCGTACGGGTGTTTTCGATGCATTTTTTTCTGGAATGGCTTAACCGAGCCCATTTTAATTTTTACGATCTACTTCTTATCATGATCATTGTGCAGTGCACGATGTTCAGCTCGCTCCTGGTGTGCCGGCGCGCACCGGGTTTGAGTCATACGCTTTTGTCGGCTTTTATTGCCTCGCTGGCGCTGGGCCAAATTGTCTTTTTGCTGACCTATAACCCCGCTATTTTTAACCGCTTAAATCCGGTGATTGGCGATACAGGCTACGGCTTATTGGCGCTTACGTTTTACCTGCACGGGCCTTTGTTGTATCACTATGTGCGGGCGCTAACCGCCGAGCAATACCCATGGTGTTGGCAGTATGCGGTGCCGGGTGTGGTTTGTGTGGTGCTAGTCGTCATCGATCCGTTGCACTACTCGGCTGTTTTACAACAGATGTTTTGGCGGCCGTTTGTGTTGGTGGGGGTGGTCGGTTTTTTGCTGTCCGTATGCTACGGCGTTGCGACCCTAGCGTATATTCGCCAGTATTCACAAAGACTCAGAGATCGCTTTTGTACCATCGATACGATGGAGTACGGCTGGCTTAGGGTGATGAGCTGGGGCTTTGTCGTGGTGTGGGTGATAGAGGTGTTACCACCGTTTTTTTACCCGTGGGCCCCCTGGTGGCTGCAGCAGTGGGTAACGCACTTGCCGGGGTTGTTGGAGCTCATGTTGGTGTGTTTTGTGGTGTTTTCGGGGCTGTTTTATGCGCGCTTTACGCGGGTTATCTCGGAGCCGAAAGCCGTGGCTGGTGCAGATGAGTGTAACGAGACGTTGGCGGAGCAAATTCGCGAGCGCATGGTAAATGAGCAGCTTTACGCTCAGCCGCGATTAAATGTTGAGCGCTTGGCGACACAGTTGGGCTTGCCCGCCCGTCAGCTGTCGCACATTATCAATCGCCATTTTAATAAAAACTTTTACGAATTTATTAACGATTACCGCATTGCCGAAGTGAAAATACGCTTGGGCAGCGAGCAATGGCGCGATCGTTCTGTTCAGGAAATTTACGAGTCTGTTGGGTTTCGCTCGCGCTCGTCATTTTTTACGTTGTTTCGTAAACAAGTGGGGGTGACGCCCAGTCAGTATCGTGATCAGGCCGGATAATGGCGCCTAGCTCATCTTTGCTGGGTTCGTCTGCTGCTAAGGCGAACCTCGAACCGCGTTTTTTACGCGGGTCAAAGTCGTAACTTAGGTTTGCCGCTGTCGTTTAATGTTGTCACCACGCCACCGCCGATAACGCTGCAGCCCGCCAACGGTGGGCGCTAGCGCGTTAGAGTTTGTGTATGCGTAGCGCAAACGAACTCGCCGATAATACGCCTGACGTACTCAAGTGCACGGGTGCGTTTGCCACGCTCTAGCAACGCAAGCTAGAACTTGTTCCCCAGGATTATGCGCGTTTTTATAGCCTACCGATTGGTCTTTGTTTGTTGACCGATTGACAGTCACCTTATAAATGACAATAAAAGGTAGAGTTCACATGAATAGATACTGGAAAGCTATGGGTCGCCGGAGCCTGGCATTGAGCGTCGCGCTCAGCGCCGGTCAAGCGTTCGCCGTAAGTGGTACCTTGGTGCCGGACGACGGCGTTATGCTGTCGGTGGGACAAGATATTGAGAGCATCGGAGAGTATGTGTCGGCGGTCGGCACGCAGCCGGCCGGTGTTACCAATTACGTGGGTATTGCCAATTTAGATGGTCTGAACAATAACGCTGACGCCGGTGCGGGGCGCAATAATGTTGCCGAATTGGCAGCGACTTACCCCGACCGCGCGCTGGTGGTGGGTGTGTCCATGAACGGCGTGATCGACCAAGTCGCGGCGGGCAATTACAACGCCAATATCGATACGCTGCTGAACACTTTGGGCGGCTATAATCGCCCGGTATATTTGCGCTGGGCGTACGAGGTCGATGGCCCCTGGAACAATCACAACCCCGCCGCCGTTAAATCCACCTTTGAATACGTCCACAACCGTATTGAACAGCTGGGATTTGACGATCGCATCGCCCTGGTGTGGCAAACCGCTACTTACTGCCCCGTGCCGATTAACCCCGATGAATGGTATCCGGGTGATGATGTGGTCGACTGGGTGGGTATCTCGTACTTTGCGCCACAAGATTGTAACTGGGCCGAGGTGCGCAAAGTTGCCGATTTTGCCGTGACTCACAATAAGCCCTTGTTTATAAACGAGTCGACCCCGCAGCGTTACAAAACGGGCGCGCTAACCTATTCACCTGATGCCGCCTTTGGCAGCAATGCCGTGAATAAGTCGGCGGACCAAATCTGGAACGAGTGGTACCAGCCCTACTTTGATTTTATTGCCGAATACTCGAGCGGTAGCAAAGATGTATTGCGCGGTATTACTTACATCAACGCCAATTGGGATGCGCAGCCGCGCTGGAACCCTAACGACGGCGTATTTGGCCCCGAAGGTTACTGGGGCGACAGCCGTGTTCAGGCCAATAACACTATTTTAACTCGCTGGGAAAACGCCACCGACGGCAGCGACTTTATTCGCGCCGGTGCCAGTTTGTTTGATGATTTAAACTTTGGCGATCAGAGCTCAAGCAATCCGCAAGATCCGGATGTAAACCTCGTTGCGCAAAATGGCGAGGTGATTGCCGGCGATAGCTTTAGTGTCGACGTGAGCGCGAGCGATGCCGATGGCAGTGTGGTGTCGGTAAGCTTGTATCTGACCGCACCGGGCGCCAGCGAAGTATTGGTCGGTACCGAGCAAAGCGCGAGCGCGAGCTTTAACGTGACTACCAGTGCGGTGGGCAGTTATGGGTTGCGCGCGGTGGCCACCGACAACGACGGCAATACCGATGAAGCGTCCGTTACTAAATCGGTAGTCGCTGACAATAACGGCGGTGGCAATCCCACGCCGAGTGAAGAGTTTGGTATTCTCTATATCGACGACAGCACGCTGCAGCTGTTTCATCAGGATAACCCAGACTGGGAAGCTGGATTTGCCTACCTGTGTTTAGACTCTTACTGTTTATCGGCCACTCGCGCCGAGGGCCTTTTTACTCGCAACTTTAGCGGCACACTAGGCCAGACGTACAGCATTGAGTTTAAAGTACAGGATAATGAAACCGGCCAGTACACGGTGCAAGATCAGGCAACTTTTACTCAGACGAACAGTGGTTCGGGCACTGGCGCGCCCAGCAACACAGCCCCGAGCGTTGCCGCAAATGCCGTGGCAGGCGTTGTCGTTGAAGGTGGCATTGTCTCAGTTGATGTCAACGCAAATGATAGCGATGGCAGCGTTGCGACCGTAGCCTTGTATGTGAGTGCGCCCGGCGCCGAGGAGGCTTTGGTCGGTCAAGTGGCAGGTAATCTTCATACTTTTGATGTGGTTGCCAGTACTGCTGGTAACTATCAGTTTAGGGCGGTTGCCACCGATAACGAAGGTGCCACGGCCGAAACCACCATCAGTAAAACCGTGGTGCAAGACAGCGGCGCTAATGCTACGCCAACAAGCTTAACCCTTGAGGCTGAGTCCGCTACTGTATTTGGCGGCGCACAGTTGTACCCAGACTCTGCCGCAAGTGGCGGGCAGGGGGTAGCCTATATAAGCAACAATGGCGCCGGTCTACGCATTGCGAGTGCGCCAGCGGCTGATAGCGTTAGCATCACTTACGCCTCGGAGCAGTCCGGTAATATAACGTTGCGTGTTAATGGCGTCGATGTGTCGGTGCCGTTTACCAGTACTGGCTCGTGGGTAGGCAACTACAACACTGTCTCGCTCAATACCCAGGTCCCAGAAGGTGCGACTGTAGAGTTGCGTTACCAAAACGGTAATGCCGCGATGAACGTCGACTTGTTAAACTTTACCTTACACGGCGGCAGTGGCAATCCAGTTGCCAACCAAGCGCCGAGCGTTAGCCTAAATAACATCGCGCCCGCCATGGTAGGTGACACGGTAAACCTGACGGCCAATGCCTCGGACAGCGATGGCACGATCAGTGAGGTTGCACTGTATGCTACTGTGCCCGGCGCTAGTGAAACACTTGTTAGCACAAAAGCCAATGCACCTTTCGGTTTTAGCGTTACCGTTGATCAAGCCGGTACCTGGCAGTTCCGTGTTGCGGCAACAGACGACGATGGCGCTACGGCGACAGCGAATACCAGTGTGCAAGTGAGTGACGAGCCCGTGCTCGAAGGTACTGTTGGTATTACCTCACCTGCAAACGGCGCAAGTTTTACCGAAGCTGATGCGGTAACCCTTAGCTTTAACGTTAATAATTGGCCAGTGGCGCAAAACGATAGCCATGTGCACTATTTTATTAACGGCGAAGATCAGGGCCCCCTCTACAGCGCAGCCGACGTTATGATTGCTGATTTAGCCATTGGCACCCATACGCTAGCGGTTGAGTTAGCCGAGGCCGATCACACTTTAACCGGTGTGCGTGATCAAGTTAGCATCCAGGTAACGGCAATGGATGATGGCAGTAGCAATGGCGGCGACGAGCCATTTGGCGTCAGCGGTGCAACCTTGTGGTTTGCAGTGCAAGACAGCTGGCCCGACTCAGGCACTTTTTATCTGTGTCGCGACTTAGAGGCTGATTGCTACACGGCGAGCTTAAACGGTGATCGCTACGAGCACACGTTTGCCAACTTACCCAGCGGTAATTTTACGGCGCAGTTAAAAGTGCCGGGCTTTAGCAGCGACCAGTTTCCGCGTTACGATTACAGCACCGGCGGTGCGACCGGTGGTGACAATGGCGGGAATACCGGAGGTAATGATGGTGGCGGTGACCCCGGTGGTAATATCGACCCTGACTCGCCATATGCGCACCTCGACTGGACCAGCAACTCGCTGACCGACGGCGAAATAGGGCCGCCACCGCGAGCTAATCCTATATACGCGCTGGCCACCCCCGAGAACGGTCACCCACCCACGAGTCACGGCTTTGCCTTTGACATTGACGGCGATCAGTTAACCTGGCGTTGGGGGCAGTACATTATTAAGCAGACCGGTGATTCGGGCCTGGAAATGCACTGCTCGGATGATGGTGACTTAAGCTTTAAAAAAGTGGCGGTCACGGGCGGCACAGCGACCATCCCGTGTAGTGGTGATTACAACTACTATTTTCGTTACTTGCACCCTAACGCCCTTAACGACAACCCGGCCACTCAGTGGATTTGGACCGGTTTGTTTACCACCCAAGGCGCGCGGGTAAACCCGTACAACTACGAGCCATTTGTCGATGGTTCATCTAACTGGATGCGCTTTCGTCACCCCATTACCCAAGACGGCACCACCGCGGCGGTACTGGATGCACATCACAACAATGATCGTTTGCGCAACTTGGATCGCTACACAATCTGGGCCGAAGATACCCCGGGTGATGTACACCTAGGTTTTGGTTTAAACGGCAGTATTTTGCGTAATGAATCTATGCGCAACACCGCTGGCGGCCCCAATGGTCAACAGTTTTTTGCCTTAACGCAAAACCCCGGTTTTGATTCGGCTTACAGTTATGGCCAGGTGATTAGCTTTGAGGTGACGGCGGTTGCCGGTGCCACCGGTGCGCAAACCTACAATGACTTCTCGCACTATGTGGTGGGTTGTGGCTGGTGTGGTAAGTATGGTGATCCGCGTTTGAATCCCGCCGGTAAAGCCGGTACCAGTCAGGTATTTTCTGACTCGGGCGGTTATATTGATCTTGAGCACAACGCCATCTTTACTCAGCCTATGGTGACCTTGCACAAAGAAGATATGGTGGATGACTTTATCTTAGGGCATCACTTGTTTCATGGTATTGATCCCAACAAACTGGGCTCGCATTTGTTTAACGATCCCGATGCGCAAATCGGCAACAACACCTGTGGTAACTGTCACTTCCGCGATGGCCGGGGTACCGAGCCGGTTAACGTGCCGGGTAAAGGAATGCGCTTACCGCCACCGGTGTACGGTGTAAAATTGCTTGAGGCCATCGAAGGTCGTGAGGCGGGCTTTAACTGGGAGGGTTCGGAGCCTACCGTAGCCGATCAGGTTAAATCAGCGCTGGTGGTAGACCATGGTGTTGATCCGGCCGAGATGCCGCCGCGCTTGCTTGAGCTGTTAACCACCTACGTCGAGGTACTAACAGTACCGGCGCGGGACCCCGGTACTTACAGCGACCCAGCCGTAAGCGAAGGCGAAGTCTTGTTCACCGATATTGGTTGCGCCAGTTGCCACACGCCGGTGCAGCACACCCGTGCCGGTGCGCCGACACACTTGCGAAACCTGACCATTCGCCCCTACACCGATATGCAAACTTGGGACTTGGGCGAGGGCGAGTTCCGTACTGCACCTTTGTGGGGGATCGGGCAAAACATCCACCTGCTAGAGCGCAACGGTCACGACATGCTGTATATGCACGACGGCGCTTCCACCAGTGTGGCGGACGCCATTGGCCGGCACGGTGGTGATGCACAAAGCGCTACCAGTGCTTACAATAACTTAACTGCCAGCCAGCAGCAGGCGGTGCAAGCCTTTGTTAAAACGCTGTAAGTTTACGGCATAGGTTCTTGCTAAAAAGCCCGGTTTTTACCGGGCTTTTTTTATGCCGGTTGTTTAGCCGGTCACACGCTCGCCTAAATTGAGGCAATTACGCTTGATTTTTTCTATGTTAACGATAACACTGTAGGTGTTTTCGGATGATCAGAGCGCCAAAGTCACTTTTACCGGTGCTGTAGGTACCTTCACCATGGATGAACACAATAATAACGCCTTGCCCGCACTGCCCGTGGGCTGGGCACTTAGGTGATTTAGAGCCATGTTGTTACAAACGTTAAACCAGCCATTGTTTAATCTCTACGATTTTATTTTGTGGATGACGGCCCTACAGGGGCTGATTTTTGCGGTGTTGTTGCAGTGCCGGCGTGAGAAAACGGCCAGCCATCACTTGTTGACTTTGTTTGTCGCCTCAATCGGTTTGGGCCAGCTGGCGTTCTTTATAACTTACAACCCGTACTTATCGGGTTTTTTGAGTCATGCTGGCCAGTGGAGCTTTGCGTTGCCGGCGCTGGTGTTTTACCTACAAGGGCCATTGTTGTACCACTACTTACGGGCCTTGACGTTTGGTCGTTATCAATATCATCACCGTGATCTAATACCCGTGGTGGTGTGGCTGCTCGCGACCCTATTTGCGTTGAGTGTATGGGGCCCCTGGTGGGAGACTTTGTTGTGGCGCCCCTATGTTTTGATCGGCTCCGTGGGGTTTATGGTTTCTACCGCTTATGGTGTAGCGAGTATTTTGGCCATCGCTCGTTACTCCGAGCGGTTAAAAGACCGGTTTTGTACCGTCGAGAGTTTAGATTTTCGCTGGTTAAAAATATTCGCGTGGGGTTTTTTGGCTATTTGGGTCATGGAGGTGTTGCCGCCTTTTACCTACCCATTTGCGCCGTGGTATCTGCAAGAGGTGGTTACCCACCTGCCCAGTTTTGTCGAGCTATTAATGGTGAGCTTTGTGATTGTGGCGGGCCTTATGAACTCGCGCAATATTGAGAAGGTAAGTGAAGTGCCCGAGTGGCCCAACGAGCGCGACGAAACAAGCAGTGCCCCTTCTGGCGAGACATTGCGCGAGCTTGATCAACGCATGCGAGACGAAGCGCTCTATGCGCGGCCCCGCCTTAATATTGAGCGTTTAGCCCAGCAGTTGAATATGCCGCCCCGGCATTTATCCCACGTTATTAATCACTATTTTCATAAAAACTTTTTTGAATTCATCAATGATTACCGTCTCGAGCAGACTTGTGTGCGTTTACGCTCGCCGGGCTGGGCCGATAAATCGGTGCAAGATATTTATGAGTCGGTGGGTTTTCGCTCTAAGTCGTCGTTCTTTACGTTGTTTCGAAAATACGCCGACATGACACCCAACCAGTACCGCGAACAGGGTGCAAAAGAAAAGGCTTCGCAATAAATTTAATGCTACCGATTGACTGACTTTTACCCGCTGCAATTGTTGCGACCTGCAGTGCGGGCGTGTATTGCTGCTGGGTTCGAGCTTGTCAAAGTTCGACTTTCTGGGTTTTTTAATAGGCGTAACGCAAACTCGAACTTGTCTAGGCATAGTGGGGGCGATAGCGTCGTAGCTCAAGCACTCGAACCGGACGGACCCGTAACGAGCTGGCCAATAACAATAACGGGACTGTGATTATGTCGAAACAAATACCTTTTAAGCCGGCGATTATCGCCGGCGCCGTTACGCTGATAAGCAGCGCTATAGCCGCCCAGGCGGCCCCTATTGACGTTAGCCTTAACTCTGCCGGTGAGCTTTTGCTCGAATACACATTCGATGAGCAAAAAAGCGGAGGCATGTGGTTATCGGCCTACGAGAACGGCCAGTGGTCGTTTACCACCATAACCGGGGCGACTGAAACCGGCTTGGCTGGCGGTCAGTGGCGCTACCTGTATCAATCTGATTTACAGTGCGACAGTGGCGATGAGTTCTCGCTGCGCGTACAGGGTAATTACAGCCAGGTCGATTGGTTGCCGGGGCCGACTGCAGATGATTTTTACGAGGTAAGCTGTGCGACGTTGGGCAGCAGCGGTGCGTCCAGCTCCAGCAGCTCGGCGGCCAGTTCAGAGTCATCGTCAAGCAGCAGCTCATCCATTAGCCCGCCGGCCCATGCTCCTGTGGTTAACGCAAGCGCGAGCGATGCGCAGGTGCAATTAAGCTGGAGCTCCGTCTCTGGCGCTACGGCTTACCGCGTTGAGTATGGTTACGCCACTGGCGCCTTACAAGACAGTCAGAGCACCGACCAGACAGCGCTGACAGTGACCGGTTTGGACAACGGCTTTGACTACGACTTTGTGGTCGTGGCGGTAAATTCAAGGGGCGAAAATGCCTCTGCTCGTATCACGGCGACTCCCGAAGCGCCAGCCGCAGAGCCGGAGTCACCCGCAGTGGGCGGTTACGCCTTTGGTTTGCAAAGCGATGGTACCCTTTACCATATTGATGGCGGCCAGACCGGTGCTTGGGCTTATCTGTGTTTGAACAGCGATTGCCGTCAGGCAGTTTTAAATGGCAACCGCTATCAATACACATTTAGCAATGTAACGCCCGGCCAAAGCTACGATTTGCAGTTTAAAGTACAGGACGACGCATCGAGTCAGTGCATTGCTGACGCCAGCGGTATTGCGCCGGGTAACGGCGTCACCAGCTCACCTTGCGGATCGGGGAATGCCAGCGGTAATGATACCGGCGGTGGTGACAACTCCGGTGGAGACGACAATTCTGGCGGAGGTGACAGTTCGGGCGGCGGTGATAATGGTAGCGGTGCCGATAATGGTTTTGGCGGCGCCGGTGGGGTACGCGTTGAAAACGGTGTGGTGATTGCCAACGTTGCCGAGCGCTATCGGGTGCGTCATGAACTATCGGGCAATGACTTTAACAACTTTAATATCGAATACTGGCGCGCGCGTTACGGCGCGCTAGAGTTGCGCGATTACACTCGCCCTGAGGCAGCCAGTCAGCGTCAAGCTGCCTGCGGCACGTCAGACCCTTGCGTGGTGGTTCGTTTAGACAGCGCGGTACCATTAGCGATGAGCGATGCCTCGGGCAATGGTAAAGATTGTAACCAGCAGTCGCCCAACTTTAGGTATCACAAATTTTACGGCGACGAGACCAATTTTTATTACGGCTACGTCATGGACTTAATTATGCCCGATGGCTCGATCTTGGCCGCCTGTAACGCGACTCAAGCGCAGCGCGCCGCAGCGACATCGTGGCAGGCGGTGATGCGCCCGGATCAAAACATCCCGCGCCCCTTTGCTCAAGGAGCGCAGGTTGAATTTGAAGTGACCATAAACTTTGATCGCGCCCAGGTGACTGGTGACAACGTGAATTACTACGGTCAGACCTTCAAATATGTTTTGGGCGAAGGGTTTGTGGTGAATAACCAAGATCCGGCGATTGGTCCGGTTGCTGTTAACGATGCATTTGCCAAGTTGGGTGGTGATACTACAGTGCCGCACTTATCTGAAACCGGCGGCAATCAGCGTCGTTTCTCGTTTATGCAACACGCTTACAATATGAATCCTTCGAACATTCAAAATTGGTTACAAGGGCGTCGCCTGTTTCATACCAACTTTGTGAATGGTAATCATATCGAGCAGTTTATGCCGGGGCCGCAAGCTATCGGCGGCAACTTGCCCTTTCCGGAAATGGCTGGTAAAGCCAGTGATCCAGTGCAGTCGAGCTGTACCGAGTGCCATACCAATAACAGTGTCGGACAAATGCAAACGGGAGCCGATGTTGTGCCGCCTAAAATGATTGGCCTGGGACTACTCGAGGCAATTTCGGATTCGCAAATCGAGGCCTGGGCGCAAGAAAATGGTGGCACGGTGAGCCGTATTACCCTTGATGGTGTCGAGCAAATAGGCCGCTTTGGTTGGCGCGCTGAAGCTGTTAGTGTCGAGCACCAAGTGGCTAAGGCGCTACACGATGATATTGGCGTGGGCACTCATGTGGCCGAGTTTGGCCCTTCAGAGCTTTCGGCAGACCACTTGCATGATTTGGTGACTTATTCCTCGCTCCTCGCGGTACCTGTACCCCGCGCAAATCTAGCGGGTTCACAAGGTCTGGCCGAGTTCGAAAGCCTAGGGTGTGCAGCTTGCCACCAACCGACGGTTACGACCGGCAGCGATACGGCTTTTCCCGAGCTTGCCAATCAAACCATTCACCCGTTTACCGACTTATTGTTACATGATTTAGGTGAAGGTGAATTCCGTACCGCACCCTTGTGGGGATTGGGTTTATCCGGTTATATCGCCAACGGCAGTGCTAGCAGTTTAAACCTGATGCACGATGGTGTGGCCAGCTCTATTGACGAGGCAGTGCAGCGTCACAATGGTGATGGCGCCGATGCCAAAACGGCTTATAACAATGCATCGTCATCAGCGCGTCAGGCAATAGATAGGTTCTTAATGAATTTATAAAAAAGAGCTGACAGAGACATAAAATATGGCGCCAATTGGCGCCATATTTTTTACTGTACAATTATATGCAAACATATTAGTGACTGATTGTGCTGGGTGACTGAAAAGCTTAATTGGCTACCTCAATACCAATGCAACCCGCCGATTTTATGCGCGGCCGCTCTGTCGTTTTATACGCAAACTCTCAAGCTGACAGGTTGGGAAAAACGAATTACCCATGGGTTGGGGCGCAGCTCACACTTTAGATGAGAAAAGGTAGGGCAGTACGTATAGATACCGAGACCAAAAAGATAGTCATCATCAGAATTACGATAAAAGCAATAAATTGTGGGCATCGGCGAGCGCTCAAAGCTTTTTTGCTAGGCCAGATGAGTTGCACCATGATGGTAGGGAGTACGCGTGGAATATAGAGTGGGGCCGTAGCGATAGTTTGCACGAGCACGGCAACCTATATAACCCTTTTGGGTAGTCTAGACTTGTCGATGAGCCTAGCCCGGCTCTATCGATTCCTGCAAGTTCTGGATTTTTATAGCTTATCTGGCTGCGACGACAGCTAAAACCTCAGTAGCGCAGCAGGTGATGTGGGATTATTGTCTTACAATACCCAAAGAGCTATTTGTCGAGTGAGTGCCGAGAGACATAAGCACAGATATTCTTTTGGGTTTATCGAGCAGGTCACTGCCCGTATCACATTAGTAGCGATGGCCGCTAACCAAAGGCCTCCCACCAAGGGAGGCCTTTTTGCGTTAGAACCGGTAGGTATAACCCAGGCTAACAGTGCGGCCGCGGCCGGCAAAGTATCGCTCGTTATTAGTTTGTGCTTGCGAGTAGTAGGTAATGTACTCTTCGTTGGTTAGGTTTTGCACGCTGGCTTGCAGTTGGCCGTTACCCACCATCCAAGTGGCGGTGATATCGAGCAAGGTGTAACCATCAAAGTCGGCGTAGCTTTCGCCCACGGCGTTTTGGTAATCGCGGTCGAGTAAGTTGCTGGCTTGCACTCGTGTGTCAAAATCTGAGGTCCACTGTTGTGACCAAAACAGGTTGATGCGCTCGGGCGAAATATTAGTGGCATCCAAGTCGGTATCCACCGAGCCATCGGCATCTGAGTCGTACTCGCCGGTGGGGTTAGAGTAGGCGATACCAACGCTTGAGTCGCTAGTGAATGACCAGGTGGCGCTGGCTTCAATACCGTCGATTTCGGTTTTCTCGCGTTTTACATCAAATATGCCATCGGCGTTCATGGCTAGGCGCGAGCCGTAATCGGAGTCGGATTGGTAGTAACTTACCTCTAAGTTTAAGTTGCCTGCGTCGTATTCGATACCCAGTTCGCGGTTATCGGTAACGATGGGCACTAAGTTTAAGAAGGACTCAACCGATTGGTTTGGCTCGTTAATGCCGCGCAGTACTCGGCCAACGTCGGGCATAGATGACCCTTCAGAGACGTTACCAAAAATACGTAGAGCATCGGTGATTTCGTAGGTAAAGCCAAGGTTGTATAGCGTCTCGTTAAACGAAGGTGAGCCTCCCTCGACAAACTGGCTGCCATAACTGTAAAGCGTGGTGAAATCGTCTACGTCCAGCTTGGAGCTTTCATAGCGCAAACCACCAGTGACCACTAAGTGGTCGACGCCGGTAAATTCTAGTTGGGCGTAGGGCGCAATGTTTTTGTAGTTGGTGGGCGGTACCCAAGCGCGCCCGCTTTGCACCAGCACCTGCTGCGTTTCATCTTGTAAGGCATCAAACCCCCACACCACGTTAACGGGCGCGCCGGCGATTTTGTCGCGGGCCATAGTGAGTTTAAAGCCCACTTTCTCAGATTCATTTTGCGACTGGTCATAAAAGTTGTCGCCGTACGCGGGGTCATAAAAAGTACCAAACGTACCGCCGCCGAAGGTAGCGGCAAAATCTTGGTAAAATAATTGAGCGTGTACGCTGTGGCCCCACAGCTCGTCTTTACGATAATCCAAACTCACCGTAGTGACATCGTTGGTCGGTGCTTTGCCGGGTACCGTGCCGGGCTCGGAAGAGGTCGGAATACCGTTGGCAACGTCGCCGGCTACCGTGATCCAGTCGCCGTTGCCCTCGATGTTAAAGTTGTTCACCATCAAATGCAGCGATTGGCCGTCGCCGCGGTAGCCGGTTTTTAAAAAGAAATCGCGGCTTTCGCTGTCCATGGTGTCGCCCTGAGTGGTGTCCACCCCGATGATGTCACCATTGGCATCGGTAAAAATACCACTGTCGCGCACACTGGCACTGAAGGCGAGGTCCCAGCGGCCAAACGCATCGGCAAAGCTGTAACCCAGGCCAGTGCTTAGGGCGTCGGAATCGTAATCGGTGGGTGCATTGACGTCTATATGAAACGATTGCTCGCGACTTTCTACCGGTTTTTTCGTGATTAAGTTAATAATACCGCCCGAGGCGCCCATGCCGTGTACGGCGTTGGCGCCGTGGATCACCTCAATACGTTCGATCATCGCCGGGTCTAGGGTCAAGCCATCGCGCGAGCCGTCGCGCAGGGGGTTAGATTGCGGTACGCCATCAATTAGGTACAGCGGGCTGCGTCCGCGCAAGGTCTCGCCCGAGCCAGTCATTTTTTGCCGGCTGGGGGTAAACCCCGGTACTAAGTTACCCAGTACGGTCGATAAGTCGTAACTCACCGCCAACTGCTGGTCTAGCGCGATTTTGTTAATCACTGTCACGGTGTTGGGGATCGAGCTGATGGGCTTAGCGGTACGCGAGGCCGTGACGATCATCTCCTCCAGCTGTGGCTCGTTGTCCGCCTGCTGGGCAAAGGCGAGCGTGCTTAGGCTGGCAAGCGTTAGCAGCGGGACGAGTTGGTGGCGAGTGTGTATCATCGAAAACCTCGAATAAGTGAGTTAAAATAAGGATGCAGATGATAGTGTTTCTCATTATAATTGACAACCCAAATCGCCAATGTTGTAGCCTAATCGCCCACCATTCACTGTAAAGCTGGCAAAAGATAATAGTTGATGAAAAAGCCCACGTTATTGGCCCTACACCGTTATATAGGCTTATTGGCCGGCGTATTCTTTGTGATTACCGCGCTTACTGGCGTGATACTTATTTATAAACAGTCACTGCTGTTGGCGTATTACCCAGCGTTGGCGGCGCAAGACCACGCCACGTTACCTAATGACGCGGCGATTACCACTGTGCTAGAGCAGCTGGGGCGCGCCCAAGACCCGGCCGTGCGCCGGGTGCGTATGCCCACAGATGACTGGCCCTTTTATGCAGTGAGTTACCGCGACGGCGCTTATCATTACTTAAGCGCGACTGGCGAGGTATTGGTGCGCTCTGAGGCTCAGTTTGACCCGATTGCCTTTATTTTTGATTTGCACGCTCATTGGTTGGGGGGGCACACCGGTGAGCGTATCAGCGGCTATGTTCATTTGGCGGTATTGGTGCTGTTAATCACCGGTATTTATGCTTGGTGGCCGCGACGTTGGCGCAAGGCGCTGCATTTTGCCGTGAAAGGCAGCGCTATAAAAATCCATTACAGTTGGCACCGTACTCTGGGGGCCCTGAGCGCGTTACTACTGATTGTGGCGGTGGCTACCGGGGTGATGATGGTGTTTTATACCGAGGTACGCAGTGTGCTGGTGGCGACTTTGGGCGGCGAGCCACCAAGCGTCGAACGCACTGTGACGGGAGAGGGGCCCTGGCAAAGTTGGCCCGATTTGTACGCGGCTATTGCTAATACCTTGCCCGAGGGGCAATTGCGTTCGGTGAGTTTTCCGGCCGAGCCGAACCAGGCGATCAGCGCGCGCAAGCGTATGCCCGGCGAATGGCATCAACACGGTCGCAGCTTTGTTTACGTTAACCCATACACCGCTGAGGCTTACGCTCAATCGGACGCCCGTGACGCGGGGCTGGGGTTGGCACTGATGCAAAAAGTGTATCCGCTGCATTCCGCTGCGGTAGGCGGGCCCCTCTATTGGGTGGCGCTGAGCGTAGGCTCGGGCGCGGTGCTTATTTTGTTTGTCACCGGGGTGTATGTGTGGTGGTGGCGCCGTAAGCACCGTTAGGTTGCTGGATAAACTGCTGGCGTGTATTTCCCTTCCATTAGGTTATACTTGCTTGGCTTATGGGACGGTTGCGTTATTAACGCACAAGGAGATTTTATGGAGACGTGGCTGGAGTCGGGCCTGTTGGCGTGGCACTGGGTTGTCATTGGTTTTTTGCTGGCGGCGCTTGAGATATTACTGCCCAGTTTTTTTATGCTGTGGCTTGGCGTAAGTGCGATTGCCGTGGGCTTGGTAACCTTGTTTGTACCTATGGCGCTGGCGTGGCAGCTGTTATTGTGGGCGGCATTGTCACTGTCTTGTCTGGTGGCCTGGTTTAAATTTGTCGCCCCGAAAATGCACGATAAAACCCGCTCGGGCATGGCGCATGAGTCGATGGTGGGCAAAGTGGCCACCGTGCTTGATTATCATACCGCCACCAGCCGGGGCCAGCTGCGTTTCTCGGCGCCGGTGCTGGGCGAAGACGAATGGCGCTTTATTTGTGAGCAGCCACTTAAACCGGGCGACCGGGTGTGCGTGATTGATTTTTCAGGTAACGATTTAATCGTTAAACCGCAATAACAACAAGGAGTATGTCATGGATGCATTAATTACCGCCGGGGCTATTGTCGCCGTCGCACTGATCGTTATTACCCGAGGGGTTCGGATTGTGCCGCAGGGGCGCAAAGATGTCGTGCAGCGTTTGGGCCGCTATCACCAAACACTCACCCCCGGTTTAAATTTAATCATTCCGTTTTTTGATACCGTTGCTTACAAAGTAACGACGAAAGATATTGTGCTCGATATCCCCTCGCAAGATGTGATTACCCAAGATAACGCCGTGATTATTGCCAATGCGGTGGCGTACATTAATATCGTTAGTCCCGAAAAGTCAGTGTATGGGGTTGAGGATTATATTATCGCGATTCAAAACCTGATCCAGACATCGCTGCGTTCCATTATTGGCGAGATGGCATTGGACTCGGCATTGTCCTCACGGGATCAGATTAAAACCCGTTTAAAAGATTCGATCTCGGACGATATTGCCGATTGGGGCATTATTCTAAAAACGGTCGAAATCCAAGACATCAACCCCTCAACCACTATGCAGCAGGCCATGGAAGAGCAGGCCGCGGCCGAGCGTCAGCGCCGGGCGGCAGTGACCAAGGCGGAGGGTGAGAAACAGGCCGCTATTTTAGAGGCCGATGGTCGGCTAGAGGCCTCACGTCGCGACGCTGAGGCAAAAATTGTCTTGGCCGACGCCTCGGCCCGCGCCATTAAGGTGGTTACCGAATCGGTTGCCGGGGGCGATGAACTGCCGGTTATGTACTTGTTGGGTGAAAAGTATATCGAATCGATAGGCGACCTATCGCAGTCGGACAACTCCAAAACCGTGGTGTACCCAGCGGATTTGGCGAATGCCTTTAAAGGAATGTTTGGCCGGCAGTAGTTGTAACGTTTATACCTAAGAGGATACCGGCGGTGGCAAGGTGGTTAGATTTTTTTCGTCAGGACTTGCCGCCGTTAGGCTATAACCTTGACTGGCAGCCCGCGCTTATTGGGGCGCAGGTGATCGCCGATGCCTTATTGGCATTATCTTTTTTTGCCATTGCAATAGGGCTGCTGGTTTTCCGTCGCAAGCGTCGCGACTTGCGTTATCCGCGGTTGGTTACGTTGTTTGCGCTGTTTATTTTACTGTGTGGCGTTAACCATAGCTTTCGCATTTATACCGTTTGGGTGGGCAGCTTTGGCAGCCATGCGGTTCTCTCTGGGGTAACCGCCATCGTGGCGGTAGCCACCGCACTGGGTTTGTTGTGGATTATCCCCAAGGCCTTGGTCATCCCCAGCATGGCGCAATTGCGTCAGGCAATGGAGACGGCTAACAACGAAAAGCTAGAGCGCCTTGAACTTAAAGCGCGCTATGACGCCGAATACAATTTGCGTGAATCGGCCAATGCCTCGCCGCTGGGGTTAATGGTTATCGACAGCCTCGGTCAGGTCACCATGGCCAACAGTGCCTCTAGCCATTTGTTTGGATACGCCGATGGTGAATTGGTGGGGCAAACCATTGATACGGTGATCGACTTTAGTGCCGAGGGTGCCGCCCGCGATACCCTAGAGGCATTTTTCTCTCCAGATGCCGTGACCCCGGCTAACCTATCAGAATGTGTAGCGCAGGGTATTCATCGTAGCGGCAGTCATATTCCCATAGAGGTTAAATTGGTACGGCGCGATCATGTCGCGGGCATTCAGGTGTTTGCCTCGGTAATGGATATTTCTGAGCGGTTGGCGCAGCAGCAGAAGCTAGAGGCCATTAATAATCGCTTAGAGCGTATCACCTCGGCGACTCATGAAGGTCTGTGGGAGTGGCAGGTTGGGGAGGATTTACTCTGGTGGTCCCCCGCGTTTTGGCAATTGTTAGGCTATCAGCGCGAGCCGACCGATATCACCATGAGCCTGTGGGAGGCGCACATTGCGCTCGATCATCAAGCGCTATTTTTTGATGAGCTGGATCGTAATATTCCCACGGGTGGCGTGTTTGATATCGAGTTTGTCGGGGTGACCGTCGCGCGAGAAGCTCGTTGGTTTCGTGTCCATGGTAAATGCCTTGGCAATCAAGCTGACGGTAACCGCCTGATGTGCGGCACCTTGGAGGATATCCAACAGCGCAAAGATATGGAGCTGAGTCTGTCGGAAAAAAACCAGCTGCTTGAGTCTATCTTTACCGGTACCAGCTACGGTGTGTTTGTACTCGACTGTTTAAGCGATGGGCAAGTGTTGTATAAAGCGGTGAACCCCGCCATAGAAAAGTCGTTGGGTATTTCGTCGCAAGAGCTTGTGGGGAAATCAACACGGGCGCTAGCGCCCGATACCCTGCCGCAGGCGATGGCCGAGCAAATCGATTCACGTTATCAGCGTTGCCGGCAAACCGGGCGGCCTATGTCCTACATCGAGAGTTTTCCGCTGCGCGGCAAGCAAACCTGGTGGAAGACGTCACTTTACCCGCTGATGAATGATTTGGGTGAGATCTATCGTATTATTGGCTCGTCGGCCGACGTCACCGATTTAAAAGACGCCGAAAATAAACTGGCCGAGAGTGAGCGCTTTTTGCAAACCGTCGTCGATTTGGCGATCTGTGGTTTGTATATTTACGATTTACCCAGCCAGAGTAATACGTTTGTCAATCAGCAATACACCAAGTTAACCGGCTATACCAAAGAGGATCTCAACGCGATTGACGATCTGTCGATATTGTTTCACCCCGATGAAATTGACAGTATTAATGCGCAAGTCGAAAAAGCATTAAGTTTGAGCGGGCCCAGCTTTTTAGAAATGGAGTACCGTTTTTGGCATAAAGAGGGCTACTGGATTTGGTGCTACGCGTTTGACGCGGTGTACTCCCGGGACGAAAGAGGACGCCCTAAGCAGCTGCTGGGTACCTTTATTGATATTACTCAGATCAAACATTACTCGGAGCAGCTGCGTACGATTAGCGAGAATAAATCTACTGCTCTACCACTAGATAGCGACTAGCCCATGCGGCCAGCACCGCCGCCACATAGTTAGCGTCGTTGCGGTTGCTTAACAGGTGGTCGGCATTGTCTAGCGACACAAAGCTTTTGGGGTGGCGGGCGGCGTTGTATATGCGTGCGGCCTCACCAATGTTAACGGTTTGGTCGGCGGGCGAATGAAAAATAAGCAGCGGTTTGTTTAAGTCGTTAAGGGTTACTTCTAGTGGCCACTTTTCTAAATCTTCTAAAAGGTCGGCGCCGATGGCAAACTCCCGGCCGCCAATGCTTACCGGTGCGCTGCCCAGCGCGCGTATATCGCACGCTTGGTTGGCAAACAGATGTTGCACATGTTGCGGCGTAGCGGGCGCGGCAATCGTGGCGACGGCATCGATACTGGCAATACGCTTTGCAGCAATCAACGCGGCGGCCCCACCCAGGCTGTGGCCAATCATCAAGCGCGGCGCTTGGTAGTGCTCGGCGAGAAACTCCGCGGCCGATTCTAAATCGGTAAGGTTACTGCTAAAAGTGGTGTTGGCAAAGTCGCCATCGCTGCCACCTAGCCCGGTAAAATCAAAACGCAATACACCAATGCCTTTGTCCGCTAACGCACCGGCGATGCGCGATGCCGCGACCACATCTTTGCCGCAGGTAAAGCAGTGGGCAAACAGGGCCACCGCTTGCAACGGTGTTTCGGGTAATTCAAGGGCGCCCGCTAGGGTGTGACCATCGCGATTAGTAAATTCAACTTGCTTACGAGCCATTGCGGTCTCCGAATGTAATGCGTGCTAGATGATGTGGTTGTTTAACCCCTGTGGGACGTTAACAGTTATGGGTTGGGGCCGATAGGGTAATTGACAACTCCATCATCGGCGCTAAACAGGTTAATCCGCTTTCGGTGTTAAATAGTGAAATAGGGTGGCAACCTCTTGCTCGCTTAAGCGTTCCATGCGTTCGATATTGCGCTCGGGGATCGCGTCAGTATTCGCGCCGTTATCGATGGCGGCCGTTAAACTCTGCTCGCGCAAGAGGTGTAAAATCGGGTAGGGCGAGCGATTGGTTAAATTGCTGCGATCGTTAAAGTCGGTGTCTGAGAACTGATAGTCGGGGTGAAAATTGGCAACCTGATACACCCCAAGCAGGCCTTGCTTATTAAGCCAGCTCTCGGCCTGTTGCACGGTGATAGTGTAAAAATAAAAGTCATCAAAGCCCTCGGGTAGTATCAACAGCGTCGTTTCAAGCTCGTTAATATCGCTCGAGTCCAGCCGGGCTACTTCAGCCGCGAGTACTTCAAATAAGCCAAGGCCCTGGGTCTCATCAAACACCGTAAAGCGAATGCGATTGTGCTTGGCGGGTTGGTGGGCAAACGGGCACAGGTTTAAGCCCAGTACCAGGCTCTCGAACCAGTGCTGTGTATTTGCAATAACTGCGGCTTGCGCTGCTGCCTCCAACTGTTTGTACCTCACCCTTTATCGTGGCGGGCGGTCAATTGCCCTGTGGGGCAGCACTATAGCTGCCCCGTTAAGGGTTAGGCAATGGGCAAGCGGTACTAGCAGGCTTAGTGGCGTGTTTGTCGGTGTGCGTCGTCCATAGCCAGTAACACCTCCATCCATTCGTCAACGTCAGCCAGCGGTGAGAAGGCGATATCGATTAGAGGTGCCAACATGGTTTGCAGCGGCGCGGGGGCGTAATACGGCGCTAAACGCTGTTCTACTAGCGCTATCATGGCGCCTAGGTCCGGCTCGTGACGACTTTTGCGTAACGTGTAGCTTAGCTCAATGGCACTGCGTAAATAGCGCTCGGTCGCTTGTTTGCTGGTGTCGTCGTGGCGCAGCAAAATATCAGCCGCTTCAAACGCGGTGCCACATACCGGAACGGCCTCGTCCCAGCGTTGTTGGCCGATATAGCCCCGTGCCATAGCGCGCAACTTACAACATAGCCGTTTGCTTTGCTCTGGGTTGTGAAGGGCGAGAGCCCGGTGTTTGTCGCACAAAAATTGTTTATTGCTTGCGTGCTTTATCATGGGGCTCTCCCGGGTTGTAAGGTTATGCCGCGTTGGTTTGCTGGTATTGTTTGATAATTTGCTCGGTCCAGCGCTCGATACGCTCGTCGGTCAGCTCGAATTGCTGATCGTCGTCGATGGCGAGGCCGCAAAATTCGTTTTTTTCGGCGTTAACGGCTAGGGACTCATCGTAGGTATAACCTTCGGTAGAGCAGTGGCCAATTACGGTTGCGCCGGCTTTTAGCACCCGCTCGTTGAGCCAGCCCATCGCATCGACAAAGTAATAACCGTAACCCAGCTGATCGCCAAGACCGTACAAAGCCACCGTTTTACCGGTAAGCTTGGTGGCTAAAATCTCGTCTTCAAAGTTCTCCCAGTCCTCTTGAATGCCGCCAAAATCCCACGTGGGAATCCCCATAATGATGAAGTCGAACTCTTCAATTTGTTCGGGAGAGGCATCGGTAACATTCAGCATCTCGACCACCACACCGTGAGCGGCGAGGCTGGTAGAGATTTTGTCGCCGACTTCCTCGGTGTTACCGGTATCGGTGCCAAAAATAAGGCCGACATTGGCGTTGCTTAGGTCGATCATAGTGGGAATCCTCGGTTTATCTGCTAATCTTTAAATACATTAATGCAAATAATAACAATTATCAATAGTGTTTGCGGGTGTGTTTTGCGGTGGATGTCTCATTCGTGAGGCGGACTAAAACTGCTAAACTCCCCCCATGAATCAAATCGCCTTACAAATACTGCAAAACACCTTTGGTTACGAGGCCTTCCGAGGTCCGCAGGCTGAAATTATCGATACCGTCATCGCCGGGCAGGATGCCTTGGTGCTAATGCCCACCGGGGGCGGCAAATCGCTGTGTTACCAGATACCGGCGCTTGTGCGTGAAGGGGTGGCGATCATCGTCTCGCCGTTGATCGCGCTGATGCAAGATCAGGTTAACGCCTTGGCGCAGCTGGGTATCAGCGCCGCCTACTTAAACTCTAGCCTCGCGTTTGATGAGGTGCGGGCCATCGAGCAGGGCTTGCGTCAGGGCGAGATAAAAATCCTCTATGTGGCCCCCGAGCGCTTAATCCAGCCGCGCACCTTAGATATGCTGCACGAGCTACCGCTGGCGTTGTTCGCTATTGATGAAGCCCACTGTGTGTCTCAGTGGGGGCACGATTTTCGCTCGGATTACCTGCAGTTAAGTTTGTTGCATCAGCAATTTCCGCAAGTGCCTCGGGTGGCGCTAACGGCCACTGCTGACGATCGCACCCGTGCCGAAATTATTACCCGTTTGCAGTTAGAAGAGGCCGCGCAGTTTGTCAGTGGTTTTGACCGGCCCAATATTCAGTACCGCATTGAGCAAAAACAAGATGCGCGCCAACAGTTGCTGCGCTTTTTGCACAACGAGCATCCCGGTGATGCCGGTATTGTTTACTGCTTATCGCGCCGCAAAGTCGATGACACCGCCGAGTGGCTAAGCAAGCAAGGCTTTACCGCGCTGCCGTATCACGCCGGCCTGCCGGCGGCCACCCGTAAAACCCACCAAGAGCGTTTTTTACGTGAAGATGGCGTGATAATTGTCGCCACCATTGCTTTTGGCATGGGTATCGATAAACCCGATGTGCGCTTTGTGGCGCACCTGGATTTGCCCAAGAGTATTGAGGCGTATTACCAAGAGACGGGTCGCGCCGGTCGCGACGGACAAAGCGCGACCGCCTGGATGGCGTACGGTGTGCAGGATGTTTTAAAGCTTAAGCAGATGATGAGTCAGTCGCAAGGCTCGGACGATCACAAGCGCACCGAAAACCACAAGCTCGATGCCATGCTTGGCTTGTGTGAGATTACCACGTGCCGGCGCCAGGCGCTGCTGGCCTATTTTGGCGAGCGCGACCACGCACCCTGCAACAATTGCGACACCTGCTTAACCCCGCCACAAACCTTTGATGGCACCGTTGTCGCGCAAAAGGCGTTAAGTTGCTGTTATCGCACCGGCCAGCGTTTTGGGGTGAATCATTTAATTGATGTGCTGCTGGGCAAAGCCAATACCAAAGTCGAGCAGTTTGGCCACGAAAAGCTCAGCACCTTTGGTATTGGTGTTGAGCTGGATGTTAATCAGTGGCGCTCGGTGTTTAGGCAGTTGGCGGCGCGGGGCATTATCGAGGTGGACGTGGCCGGCTACGGGGGGTTGTTGCTCACCGAAAAGTGCCGCGCCTTATTAAAAGGCCAAGAGAGTATCGAGCTCAGAAAAGACATTAAAACCACCAGTACCGGCAAAAAAGCTCGCAGCAATGCCGGCGGTTCATTGGCCGGGCCGGATAAAGTGCTGTGGGAGTCACTGCGCGAGCTGCGCAAACGTTTGGCTGCCGAGCAAGATATTCCTCCTTATATGATTTTTCACGATGCCACCCTCATGGAGGTAGTGAGTCATCAGCCGCAAAGTTTGGATGCCTTGGGGCGCATCTCCGGCGTGGGCGCCAGTAAGCTGGAACACTATGGTGAAGACTTTGTGGCAGCGGTCACTGCCCATGTCGAGAGCTTAGCCGATTACGCCGGCAGCGCCGAGAATGTCCGGGCCACCGAGCATGAAACGTTTGCGTTGTTTAAAGCCGGTATGGACATTCCGGCCATCGCGCGCCAACGGGAGCTTACCGAAACGACGGTGTTTACCCACCTGGCCGGGTTGATAGAACAGGGCCAACTGCAAGTGGCCGAAGTGGTCGAGCTGCCGCAACCAGAGCTGGACGCTATTGTGGATGTGATGCTCGCCCACGACGACGAACCTTTTAAGCTAAAACCGGTATTCGACGCACTCGAAGGCGTGTATGCGTATGGCGTGTTGCGCTGTGTTAGGGCGGGCGTGGTGCGGGAGATGGCGGGGTAGACTTTACTGTTGTCGCTGGCGGAGTGCGAACGAGCATCCGCCAGCGCTTTGGCTTTTTAGGTTTTTAGTGACGCCAACTGTTCATCCAGCTGCGCCATAACCACTTCTAATTCCACCCCAGCATTATTACTTTCGCGGGTCATATCGGCGAGCGTTGTCGCGGCATCGCCGATGATGGTTAGGTTGCGGCTGATCTCTTCACTCACCGAGCTTTGCTCTTCGGCAGCGGTGGCGACTTGAGCGATGTTGTCGGCAATCGAGTTAACATCTTCTACCACTGACGACAGCTCGTTAAACGATGATTGGGTGTCGCTCATGGCGAGACCGGCTTTGTCGGTGCCGCTGGCGATAACCTCTACGGCTTTGTCCACGCCATCTTTTAAGCTGCTAATAAGTTCGTTGATCTCGTTGGTGCTGTGGTGTGTTTTAGAGGCAAGGTTGCGCACTTCATCGGCTACTACGGCAAAACCGCGGCCCTGCTCGCCGGCGCGGGCGGCCTCGATGGCGGCATTGAGCGCGAGTAGATTGGTTTGCTCGGCGACGGCGCGAATGACATCTAAGATGCGGCCGATATCTTCGGTTCGCTTTGCGACATCGCTAATACGCGCGGAGGCTTGCTGCATATCATCGCTCAATTCTTTAACGTGCTGCACCGAGCCCGATAACGCCTCGCGTGAGGCGATAACTGTGTTTAAAGCGGTGGTGGCGTTATCCGATACTTGTACCGCGAGCTGCGACACCCCCGAGGCAGTTTGCGACATCTCGTTCGTGGCGGTTACCACGGAGTCGATCTCGCGCTGCTGTTGGTAAGTGGCGCTGGCCGATTGATTGTTGATTGCTTGAATCTGCGAGGCGGAGCCTTTTGCTTTGGTGCCAATCTGTTTGATCTCGTCGATCATATGGCGCAGCTTAGAAATAAACCGATTAAAGCCGTCGCTGAGTGAGATCAGCTCGGCGTGGGTATCGATCTCGATATTTTTACGTAAATCGCCGTCTTGGCTGGCAAGGTTTTGCATGCGGGCGTCAAGGCTGCGGATCGGTTGCACAATCGAGCGCACCAACAGCAATAACAGCAACATGATAATCGCGGTAGCTACCAGTGCGGTAATGATCTCGCCGGTGAGCATGGTCGAGATGTTATCGTCCATAGTGGCGATTAAGGTGTTGGTAGACGCCTGCACGACGGCTTCGGGCAGCTCAATCAGCAGTGACCAGGTGGTGTTTGAAGGCGCGATGGTAACCGGGTAGGCGACATAGTAGGTGCCATTGTGTAACCAGGTTTTGTCGGCGCGGTTATGAAGATTTTGTAGCTGGCTATCGTAGTTGTCCATTGCCTCTTTTAAGGGGTGGGTTAGAGCGTCTTGGTAGCTATTGGAGCTGACCACTAAGCCTTGTTCGCTCACCAGAGTAATGCGGCTTTTGCCTTGGTAAAGCTCGCTACCCAATGCCTCGATCAAGCGTTGAATCACGGGTAAGTTGATGTCGATTCCGACCACGCCTTTAAAATCACCGGCCACCACAACCGGGTTAATAAGGCTGGTCATTAACTCGCTGTAACCTTCGGATATTTCGTAAAAATAGGGCTCCATGGTGCAGGGCTTTTTCGTGTCGCGGGCGCACAAATACCACTCGGCTTCGCGCTGGCCAAATTCATTTTTTTCGTCAGCGTATTTTTCGCTGGCGTCAAGGACCCGCTCTTGGGCGATGTTGCCGTTTTGGTCGCGAATCCAGTAGATCTCTAGGCCACCGGTACTGGGTACGGTGTGAATCGCGTCGCTGCCGATGAGCTCTTGGTCGCGGCCGTCGTATGCATTCGCTTCGTATTGCGAGTAGAGCGCGCTGATATCTTGGTGTTTACTCAGAGCAATTTGCAGTTGCTCGTTGACTTGCTCTCGGGTCAGGCGGGTTTCCGGGTGGGTAATGCTCCAGGCCATTGCGTCCGCCAAACCGCCCGAGACTCGATACAAACTGTTGATATAGCTGGAGACTTGGTTGCCAAGGTTGGCCGCCTCGCTCGATACGCGCCCGAGCACTTCTTGCTCCATACTGGCGCGGGTCTGTTGGGTAATGGCGCTTTTCATTGTGCCTAGCTGAATCAAAAGCTGAGAAATCAGGAGTATTAACAGTGTTATAAAAGCCACTGCAATAACCCCTAGCAGCTTGGCTTTAATCGAACGCTCGCGGATCAGCGATAACATAACCCTTCCTCGGATCTGTGTGATTGCTAAAGGCAACCTATAGCGCCCCTCATGCTGAGGGCAGTTAAAAATTTGGCGTTGTTTACCACCATTAGCATAGCTGAATATGCCGTGGATGCTTAGTAAGCCGGTTGAGTTATGGGCTTATCGGCCGCCGATAAAAATAATTAAGGGAAGGGGAAAAGCGGCTTGGCAGCCGCTGGGTTTATTGTTGCCGCCGCTAGTGCGCGATGGGCACTGGTTGCGGTTTGACGTCTGCCGGAATAATCGCGTCGGTCTGACCTTCGGGTACTTTAAACAGTGAGGCGCTGGAGGCGATCCAGCCGGCGTCGCCGTGAGCTTGCAGTTGGTAATTACCGTCGGGGGTGTCGAGCCCGCCTAAGGTGAGGGTGTCACTTTGGGTGAAACTGACTTGGTAGGTTTGCCCATCGTTACCGTTAATGGTGCCATACCAGCTAATGCTGTCGTAGTCGTGTTTTTCGGTGCGATTAATGTTGACGGTGTACTGCTCGCCGGTTTCATCGATATTCACGCTAACCTGATCGCCCGGCATGAGGGTTTCGAGCTTTAGCGGATCGAACGAGATAATTTGGCGGCCGTCGTTCAGAGCTTCGGCATCAAGCGGCAAGTCGTCGAGATTGTCGGGGGTCTCATTGCTCCATGCGCTGTCACGTTGCACGGCGGCGCGGACTTCGGCCGGATCAAAGATACGATCTGGGCGGCGCGATTGCATTTTACTGAGGCGCTCTGCCAGTGGGGTGGTAGCTTGCGCTGTTTTATTGGCGGCGGTATCAGCGGCTTTTGGCTCAGGGTTAACATTGTCGGATAAAGCCGAATGGCCGGTGGTTGCGGCGCTGGGTGCGATCTTACCGGAGCTAGATGCGTTGGTCGCGGTATTAGGCGATGGGTTTTCGGCAGTGGTGTTTAGCGTGCCGGTATCGAGCGCAAACCAGAGGCCGGCGGTGATAACAAGTAATAGGCAAAGCGCCATAAGTGGTTTGTTCATACAGCTCCCTCAAGGTTAATAAATATACCCCGCGCCATTAGCGGCGCGGGGTACTGCTGCTTACTGGCGAATGCGCAACCAGTTAAGGTTCCAGCCGCCCGCTTGGGCAAATACGCCAAAGTTGTAAGTGCCGGCGTTGATGTACACGGTGTGCGACACGGTGGTCCAGTTTTGCCAGCCGCCGGTGGCGGGTACATTAAGCTCGCCCAACAAGGTGGCGCCGCCGTTTAAATCCAGTGACAAACGGCCACCGCTGGGGCTGGCGACCCGATACTCGATGGTGTAATTGCCTGAGCTGGGGATGTTGATGCCGTTGTAGGCCATCCAGTCGTTGCTATCAATCCAACCCACGTTTTGTCCGCCGCCGGCATCGGTGGTGTTCTCGAGCTGCACGCCGGCCATAGCCGCATAGTTTTCAGCTTGAATGGTTTGGTTAAAACCGCTGACCGTCGAGACGCGCAATGAGCTGACATCGTCGTTAAAGCCTTCGTTATCCAGGCAGTTGTCATCGCCGGTGCGAGTGAGCATATTGCCGGTAAAGTTATCGTGCTGGAACAGCTCGACTTTATAGCCCTGCTGCACGCGGACCGATGAAATATCGTCGTTGATAATGCCTTTGGCCATGAGCTGGCCTAACGTGTAATTGCCCGGTGTAAGCCCGACGTTATAACCGCCGTAGTTGCAGTGCTGGGCAAGCTGTACCGGCCCGCTGGTGCCAGCAGTGGCCCGGAAACCGGCGATCTCATCGCGCACATTGTGAATGGCGAGTGCCGCGTAAGCCTCTTGCGGGTGACCCACCGGCAAACCACAAGGGTAGCCGCGACAAATAAGGTTGGGGTTAGAGAAACGATTTACCCGCGTGGTGTTAAACACCCCTTCGTAGGCCATCACATCCACAAACACGTTTTGTACGCCGTAACCGACCCCGTAACCAAAGCGTGCACCACCGGTGTCACCTTGCTTGCGCGAGTGGTTAACACCCATGTTGTGGCCCAGCTCGTGCAGCATTACCATCGGCCCACAGCCGGGGTGTACCACGTTAAAGGTCCAGTTGGCATCTACCGCCACATAGCCAACGCCACAGGCGCCGGTGCTGTGCATCTGCGAGACAAAATCGGCGCCCAGCTGATTGCGCAGATTGGCAACGTTGCCATTTAGGCGAATATTGTTGAGTACCTCGCCCTGATTGGCACCGCCTTGTTCGTTGTGGCGCACGCCCACCAAGCGCAGTTGCACGTCAATTTGGCTGTCGGCGTAGGCGGCGTTCATCTGGTTGACCCAGTTATTCATGGCGGTTTGCGGATCGCCGCCAAAGTAACCGGCGGAGTAGTTATCGTACAGCACCAGTAAGTCGACAGTAGCGGCTTGAGTGTTGCCGGCAACGGTGGCACCGGCAAGTACCAGAGCGGTGGCGCAGTAACGCTTGAGCGCACCGAGTGTGTGTGAAAGCTTCATAGCGATGACCCTTATTGATTATTGGTATGTACCGGGGGACGACCCGCCGGTTGTTCCTGATGCGGCGTCGCTGCCTGTGTTGGCCGCGGCGCCAGCTCAATGACCTTACGCTTTGTAATCGGCTGTGGCGTCACACTTTGGCTAAAGCGTAACAAGTGACGGGAGTTGGCGGGCAAAGTGTGACAACGTTGACAAAAAGTGATTATCAGAGCGCCGCAACACGTCGGTTAGGTCCCGTGTTGGTGGGCTCTTGTTTGGCGCGTAATGCCGCGTAATGGACTAGAATAAACAAATGCTGCTATACCGTTAACATTGACTATAAACCTGATTTCACAAACGAGACGATGCTTGTGTGCCGCGTACCGTTACCATAAGCTTTGGGTGAGAGAATGCCTACTCTGACACGTAAACCTGCCGTTAAGCACTCGGTTGAATTTGACCGGTCATTACTCAGAGCGATTCAAGAAGCCTCACCGGACGCCATTTTGGTGGTTAATGGGCAGGGTGAGATTGTGTCGTTTAACCAGCGTTTTTTAGATATGTGGCAAATTGACACCGCTTACGTTAAGCAGCATCAGCGTGCTGATGGATCGGTGCCGGAAGATAAGTTAATGGCGCCCGCGCTGCAGCTGCTGGTGTCACCGGAGGCGTTCTTAAACCGTGTTCAGCAGTTGTACGAGCGGCCAGAGGAGGTTGACCTGTGCGACGTCGAGTTGGCGGACGGCCGGGTTTTGGAGCGCAATAGTGTAGGTTTGCAAAATGATGCGGGCGACTACCTAGGAAGAGTATGGTTTTTTCGCGATATCACCTCGCACAAGTTGTTAGAGTCGAGCTTACGTCATATTGCCTGCGTTGATACGCTTACCGGAGAAATGAACCGACGCCACTTTTTAGAGTGCGCTAATGCCGAGTTTGAGCTGGCGCGCGAACAGCAGTATCCGCTGGCAATTGTCATGATCGACTTGGATCATTTTAAAAAAATTAATGATTGTTATGGTCATGCAGCAGGCGACAAAGTGCTGGAGTCCACTTGCAAGCGCTGGCGTGCCATCTTGCGTAGTAACGATTTATTGGGCCGGGTGGGTGGCGAAGAGTTTGCTATTTTATTGCCCAACAGTGATTTAGGCGCGACGCGAGCCGTGGCGCAACGGTTGTGTCAATCGATGACCGGCACGCCGTTTAACCTTGATGGCAATGAGGTGTATTGCTCTATAAGTGCAGGAACGACGCTGGCTACAGCGGAGGATGAATCAGTTAAAGATACGTTATTGCGTGCCGATGCGGCTTTATACCGTGCCAAGCGCGCGGGTCGCAATTGTATCGAAGTTGCGTGAGTGCCATGGTTTACCGCGACGGAAAAATCGAGCGCGGTGAAAAATTGATGAGTGGATAGAAGGTGTATGATCTTGCCAGATTTGCCGGTAAATGTATTGCGGACGCTGGGTTTGTTTGTCATTACCGCGGTGGCAGAGATTGTCGGTTGCTATTTACCTTATTTGTGGCTGCGCGAGGGCAAAACCATTTGGTTGCTGCTGCCTGGCGCCTTGAGTTTGGCGGCGTTTGCGTGGTTGTTGTCACTGCACCCGACGGCTGCTGGGAGGGTGTATGCGGCTTATGGTGGGGTGTATATTTTTGTCGCCATTATGTGGCTCTGGTGGGTCGATGGCGTTAAGCCTACGCTCTGGGACATATTGGGGGTGTCGGTCGCGCTGGTGGGGATGGCCATTATTATGTTTGCCCCGCGCCCGGCGTAGTTCTTTTTATAAAAAAGCCGGCACATTTCTGTGCCGGCCTGATCCGATGTTAAATCGGCGCTGTGTTTACAGCGTTATCTTAGTTTGCTTAGCTTAGTCTCCGCAGACACTGCCGCTAACGGCAGGCACTACGGCGTTAGCCGAGCCTTTGTTAACTTGAAAGCCAAACTCGGTGGACTGTCCCGGAGCAATGGTGCCGTTCCAACCTAGGTTGCTCGCGGTGTGTGGGTTTGAGCCCGTCACGTTGGCATTCCAGGTGTTCACCAAAGCCGAGCCGTCACTGTAGCTCCAGTTAACGCTCCAACCATTAATAGCGCTGGTGCCGCTATTGGTGATGCGAATCAACCCGGTGTAGCCGCTGTTCCATTCGTTGGTCACAACATACTCACACTGACCGCCGCCGGTTGCTTCTTCGACAGTGACGTTAGTGGTGACTGAGTCGGTATCAGTGCCATCGTTGGCGGTTAAAGTGACGGTGTAGTTGCCGGCGCTGGCGTAGCTCGCGCTGGCCGTGGCACCGCTGGCGGTTTGACCGTTGCCTAAATCCCAGGCAAAGCTCAGGTTGTCGCCATCTGGATCGGCCGAGCAGCTGGCGTCCAGGTTAACCGTTTGGCCCACACCTACAGTGACATTGGCTTGATCAACACAGGCCACTGGGGGCGTGTTTACCGGCTCACTTACCGCGGTCAAGGTAATGCTGTCAGGCGTGCCTACCTCGGTGCCGTTGTCGTCCAGCGCGCTTAAGCTAACGGTAAAATCACCGACGGAGCTAGGTGCAGTAAGAACCACACTGTCGCCATTGTTAACGTCGGTAATCACCATGTCGTTTACGCTTACCCGCACGCCGTCGGCGTTGGCAAGATTAAACTGCACGGTAAAGTCAGCGCCCAGTTCTACCTCGGTGCCATTGGCGGGTGAGCTAATGGCAACCGAGGGCACTAACTCGGCCTCGACGGTGATATCCACCACAGCCGGGTCGGACACACCGCCGGCGTTGTCGGTCACCGTATAGGTCAGGCTGTCACTGCCGCTAAAGCCATCGTCCGGGGTGTAAGTGAGGTTGGCGCCGGTGCCGCTTAAGGTGCCGCTGGCAGGAGCGCCAGTGACGTTGTATTGCGCCACGCTACCGTCACTGTCGGCGCCTTGTAGCTCAATAGCGACGGCGGTTTCAAACGCGGTGGTTACGTTTAAATCGCTGGCCGTGGGCAAACAGTTAACGCCGCTGGTGCCGCCGCAACCGCCGCCGGGCTCTTCACCGCTTAGCAAACCGTCGTCACCATAAACCGGAATGCTGTCTGATGGATAACCATATTGCTCGCTGGGGTTGCTGTAAGCTGCCATCCACGACGGGTCGTTGCTGTTGTCCCAGATGTTGACGCCGGTGGGTAGCGATGCGCGGAACTGCACTTCACGGCGGTGCGCCGATTGTCCGCCCGGGAAGATCACATCGCCTGCAAAACTAACCTCGGCGTAGTAAATATGATCGGCCGGGTCGCCCCACACATGCGGGCCGGTAACGCTACTGGCTTGCGAGTAAGCGGTAGTGATGGTCACGTCATTGGCGGTGTAGCCCGCGTCGTAAACCTCGCTTAAATCGTAAAAGTAACGAAAGTACAAGTCATCGCGACCTTGCGCCGGTGTCGTGCTGCGGTTTTGTATAACGCTGCGAATTTCGACGTGGCCCGCACCCGAGCTATTGATGGTGGCGCCCACTAAGTACTCTTCCTGCTCGGGCTCTGCCGGCGGGAACTGCGATTCGGGCAGCGGGTTGCCGCCGTAATCGTTGTAGAGCGCGGCAACGGCACTGGTAAAGCCCGAGTTATAGTCCACCGCCACTTCGTTCATGACGTAGTCACCACGATCTTCGGTGTAGTTGGTGTCGGCATCGGGGCCGGCGACTACAGCGCCATACAGGATGTGTCGCTGCTGCTCGGGCACTTGTAGGCTGTCGGCCCACGAGCCGTGTGAGCCGCGGTGATGCACATTGGTTGGGTAGTCATTGCCGTAACCGATTAAAAAGCTGCGGTTAGCGGGGTTTTCGCCCAATATATAATCGATTTGGGTGACGCCGAAATCTTGATAGCGGCTGTACAGCGGATCGGTCTCACCCAAAGCATCGGCGTAATACAGCGATAGATAGGCGATGTTGGCCGCGTAACGGTTAACACCCCAGCCCGAACCATCAACCACAACGATACCGCCAGGGGTGCGCTTGCCTGCGCCAATACTCCAGTGATCGAGGTAGCGCTGTGCGTCGGCATGGTAGCGCTCATCCCCCAAAAGTGATGCCATCATCACGTACACGGCATAAGCTTTGTCGTTCCAGCCCAGAGACCATGTGTACACTGGTGTGTCGGATTGGTTCTCGCTCCCCATCTGGCCGTAGTAGCCAAGGGCTTTATCTAGGTAATCGTTATCGCCGGTAGCGCGCCACATCCACAGTGCGCCCCAAGCCATTTCGTCCCAGTAAACGCCGTAGGTCGAGTTGTAAAACGCTTTGGCATCGGTAATGCAATTAGAGTAAGCATTGTCGGTGCCATCGGTGCCGGTGGTTTGCTCGGCAAAGGCAAATAACTCTTCGGCGTGGCTTAAGAGTGTCGCGGCGTACGCCGAGTCTGTCTGCTCAAATACCATCGACGAGGACGCCATGGCCGCCGCGGTTTCGGCCGCTAAATCTGGGCCTGGGCAGCTTAAGTCAATTTTCATTGACTGCCGAGAGTTGGGGATTTTGTGGTGAACAACCTCGGCCGGCCCCCAAAATGTATGGTCCGCCGAGCCAACGCCTACCTGGCCGTACAATACATTGGGTGATGGGTGCGCGTTGATAAAGTAGTCGTTTACAAAGCGCAAGTTGTTAAGTATGTGCTCGAGCTGACCTGAGTCTTCATAGGCTTGGCGGTAATCTACCGCGCCCCACGCCAGTAACGTCGTGGTAGCGGCCATGGGAAAGCCGAACTTTACATGGTCGCCGGCGTCAAACCAGCCGCCGCGTAAATCCAGGCCAACGTCATCGCCGTCGGTCGGGGTCGAATCGCCGCGCCAGGGAACCCGGTTCCACTCGGGCAGTGGGCCGGCTTGCTGGGCCTCGTAAAAGTAAATCGACTTCTGCAGCGCCTCGCCATAGTTTTGTGTTTGTGCGTGACTGGTATGGGATGTCAGCGCTGTCAAAACGAGCGTAGCGCTGGCGGTTAGTGAGATGAATTTCACAGGGAACTCTCCTTGCTGATAAGCCTTGCTGTTATAGTTTGTTGATCGCGCAACCGTGGCGCTCTGTAAATAATGCGAGTTGGTTGCTGCAATCATCGAGCTTTTGTCTCAAGCGGCTTTGCTTTTGGGGCAGATGGGCAGGACTGCCGACAACGTCGCTCGAGTTTTCCAGTGTGCGGTACGAAAAAACGCAGCGCAGCACCAGCGGCGTATTGTGACCAGTAAGTTGTGGTTATGAATGTGAGAGCATTCACGGAAAACTGACTAAAAATGCGCCCGATGATTTGCTTGTTAATATTTGAAGTGAGCAGCGATCATTTGATTGCGATTGGTTATACTAGTGGCGCGTGGATTTCCGTTAACGTTAAACCTACGTACGATGGAAAAAAGCAAAAAATTAAAAAGCAATCCCCACACAATAGCCGCGTCACCAAGGCGCCTTTTTGTAAGTTTTTAGCGTTGAATGTCTAAGGAATTGTCATGTTAATGAACCCGATGTCCCGTTTACTGCAGAGCGCTCAATGCCGCAATTTTTGGTTGGCGGTGGCCGCGTTAATGGTGGTTTTGGAGGCCGGTGCTTTGTTGTTTCAGCACGTATGGCAATACTACCCGTGCGAGGTATGTATTTACGTGCGCGTGTGGGTGATGGCATTGTTCTTCGTATCGCTGTTAGCGTTGCTGTTAAAAAGTCACTGGTGGGGGCGGTTGGTAAGCGCGGTGGGTGGTTTAGCGCTGTCGATTGGCCTGGGCAATGAAAGCTGGAACCTGATTAAAATTGAATATGGCGTAGGCGATGGCGGCAGCTGTGCGTTTATGGCTAATTTCCCGGCGTGGGCCCCTTTAGATAAATGGCTTCCCTCAGTGTTTGAGGTACAGGGTCTGTGCCAGGCAACACCCGAAATAGCCTTGGGCGTTACCATGACCCACGTATTGGTTGTGGTGAGCGCGGGCTTAATCGCGTTGTTTAGTTTGGCGGTCATCGGCGTTTTACTGCGTAAGTGATAACGCCGATTGCGCTTTTGCCGAACACGATTGTGTTAGTAGTCTAGGGCGCCGCGATACCTACCGTAAGTGTCGCGGTAAAACCATCCTCTACGGAGCCACTCACGTTGACCATTTGGCTGTCAGTGCCATCGGCAAAAATACTGTCTTGCGCAATCGAGCTGACCGAGTTGTTTGGTCCGCGATTACGGTAGAGCGATGAGTTGTACACCGCGTCGGTGGTTTCCGCTGGAAAAGCTAACTGCGAGGTGGCCGTCGCCACAGAGACCGTGTCATTGTATAAAAACACTTGGAAGTGAATGTGAGTCATTCGCCCGGCGTACCAGCCGGGAAATATTGTGTGAAACGTCACCTCACCCTTGACGTTAACATCTTGAATGCCGCGGCAAAAAGTTGCACCACGGGTGTCGCTTCCAGATTGGGCGTAGCCCGAGTACAGACCGTCTTTATCACAGTGCCACACGTAAAAAGACGCGTAGGGGAAAGGCTCGCAACCATGGTTAATATCCACTAGCTTAAACTTAAGCGTCAGGGGCACACCGGTTTTTTCCTCGTTGATTTTGCCGCGCACGTACGTTGAATTACTAAGCACTACAGAGAGCGGGTAGGGCCCTTCGGTTTCTGAAGGGATTAATACACAGCTACCATCCCCTGTGGCTATGGGTGAACTGGAGCGTGCTTCTCCGCAGCCGCTTAGTGTCCCCAGCCCGGCTAGGGAGGCGCCAAAGGCGCTAAGGGCGCGGCGCCGACTAAACTGAGCTGGACTGGCAAGTGGTGTTGCTACCGCCGCCGCTGATGACGCATTGCAGAAGACGGTTGTCTGTTGAATAATTTTATTCTGTGGGGTGTTGTTCATAATCACACTCGTTGTTGTTAAGGGTAGGTGAGCCCATGTAATGACAGATCAAGAGCGACGATAAAACCTAGGGCGCGATACCGGTATAGCCGTTATGGAGGGCGAAAAATAATAATTGTTCCAAATGTGCGCTGAAGTTTACATTGGGATACATTCGCCATACAAAAGCGATACAAGAACGAACCAGTGTTAATGTTTAATGCGTTGTGTCGGATTTTTTTTATTCTAAAAATTAAAAAGTTACTCAGCAGAAGTTCAGTGAAGCCACATTCTCATACATCTAAATACGGAGGCCTTTATGGCTATCAATAATATTTATAGAGTTGGTATTTTTACTGGCACAAGGTCCCTGCTGGGTCGGACTTTAAAAGTCGGGTTGCTCTCATGGGCGACCGTTATGGCGATTGCTTGCTCAACGTCGTCAAGGGTAGACGACCTTGGTTCAGGCTTTGATCAAAGCCCCACTGTGTATCCGCTGTATAAAGCCGATGAGTCCAGTGGTATTCCCAACGCTCGTGCGAGTATTGACTTAGAAACCGTTCGTGACCCGGCCAACCCGGATACATTTTTAATGCAGGTAACACTGCCTACCATGACCGCCTACTTACCCGATGCCTCATTGGCGACGGGTACCGCAGTGGTTATTTGCCCCGGTGGCGGTTATCGCGGTGTCTCGATAGTAAAGGAGGGCTACGATATCGCCCAGCGCTTTAATCGCGAAGGCATCGCCGCTTTTGTGCTTAAGTATCGTGACCCACTGGATGCAACCATGGCTGACAAAAAATTTGGCCCGCTGCAAGACGTGCAGCAAGCTATTGGTCTAGTGCGCGAGAACGCCGCGCGCTGGAACATTGACGCCAATAAAGTGGGGGTGATGGGTTTTTCCGCCGGGGGGCATTTGGCTTCGTCCGCGGCGGTGCATTATAACGATCCGGTACTAGAGCGCTGGCAAGCCGCTGATCTGCGGCCGAACTTTCAGGTGTTGGTGTATCCGGTGGTTAGTTTTACCGGCGAGGTTGCCCATAAAGGTTCGCGTACTAATTTGCTTGGTGAAAATTTTAATGCTCAGTGGCAGCAGTATTTTTCGAATGAAACACAGGTGACTGAGGCGACGCCGCCGGCATTTTTAGTGCACGCGGGTGATGATGGTTCCGTTCCGGTAGAAAACTCGCTGGATTACTACCGAGCATTAAAAAGTAACAATGTGAGTGCCGGTATGTTGATTTTGCCCAGCGGCGGGCACGGCTTTGGTATGCGCAACCCCATCGATTGGTTTGCGACTATGAACCAGTGGTTGCAAGAGGAGGGGTTTTAAAAAATCTTTCGGGTCACTCTGTTTATTAAATGAAAATCCCGGCGGTAAACGCCGGGATTTTTGCCAGAGTGTTACGCCGATTGGCGCAATATTTTGGCGGCACTTACCATGTTTTTTAGCGCCGGTACTACCTCATCCCACTGGCGGGTTTTTAAGCCGCAGTCGGGGTTTACCCACAAACGCTCGGCGGGAATGCGCTCGCCGGCTTTACTCATCAACGTTACAATGTGCTCTTGGCTTGGAATATTCGGCGAGTGAATGTCGTATACGCCCGGGCCAATATCGTTGGGGTAATTAAAGTCATCAAATGCGTCCAGCAGCTCCATATCCGAGCGCGATGTCTCGATCGTAATTACGTCCGCGTCCATGTGGGCGATGGATTCGATAATATCGTTAAACTCCGAGTAGCACATATGGGTATGAATCTGTGTTTCATCGGCAACGCCGTTGGCGGTAATTCTAAAACACTCCACGGCCCACTCTAAATACTGCTGCCATTGGCTTTTGCGCAGGGGCAAGCCCTCGCGCAGGGCGGCCTCATCAATTTGGATAATGCCGACACCGGCTTGCTCTAAATCTTGCACTTCATCGCGAATTGCCAGCGCTAACTGCTTACAGGTTTCAGAGCGTGGCTGATCGTCGCGCACAAAGGACCAGTTTAGAATAGTGACAGGTCCGGTCAGCATACCCTTTAGTGGTTTGGCGGTGAGCGACTGCGCGTATTGCGTCCAAGCCACCGTCATGGCCGTGGGGCGGCTGATATCGCCAAACAAAATGGGTGGTTTAACGCAGCGCGAGCCGTAGGATTGTACCCAGCCGTACTGGCTAAATACGTAACCCTCGAGCTGCTCGCCAAAGTACTCGACCATGTCGTTGCGCTCGGCTTCGCCGTGTACCAATACATCCAGATCTAGCGCCTCTTGCTCACGCACTGAGCGTTCAATTTCGGCTTTGATGCGGGCTTGGTAGTCCTCGGTGTTTAGCTCGCCATTTTTAAATTGCCGGCGAGTTTGGCGAATGTCCAATGTCTGTGGAAAGGAGCCAATGGTAGTGGTGGGGTACGCGGGCAGTTGGAATCGCGCGGTTTGCTTTTTGGCTCGTGCCGCGTAAGGGCTAACGCGCTCGCCCAGCGCCTGAGTGATGCTGGCGGTGCGTGCTCGCACCTCGCTGTTGTGCACACGTTCGGACTGCTGGCGCGCGGCGATGGCTTGGGCATTTGCGTCTAGCTCTACGGCAACGGTTTCCCGGCCTTCATTTAACGCCGTGGCAATAATGCTCAGTTCACCCAGCTTTTGCAGCGCAAACGCTAACCAGTTTTTTACCTCGGGGTCGAGCGACTGTTCGGCCGCCAAGTCAACCGGTACATGCAGCAGCGAGCACGATGGCGCCAGCCACAAGCGATCGCCCAGTTTCGCGGCAATAGGTTCCAGCCAGTCGAGGGTGCGGTTTAAGTCAGTCTTCCAGATATTGCGACCGTTAATCACCCCAAGTGATAACACTTTGTGGCTGGGCAGCCAATCGACGATCTTACTGACCTCGGCCGGTGCGCTAATGGCATCGATATGAATACCGGCGACGGGTAGCTCACAGGTCAGCTTTAAATTGTCGGCCAGCTCGCCAAAGTAGGTGGCGAGCAATAATTTTACCGGCGCGCTTTTTAGGGTGTGATAGGCGAGGTTAACCGCATGCTGCCAGTTGGCATCCAAATCAGTCACCAGTGCCGGTTCGTCGATTTGTACCCACTCTACGCCTTCGCCGGCCAGTGTTTGCAGTAATTCGCTGTACACTGGCAGCAGTTTCTCCAGCAGTGCCAAGCGGTCGCTGTCGTCTTTGCTTTTGCCTAACCACAGGTAAGTCACCGGGCCGATAATCACCGGTTTGGCGTTGACGTTTTGCGCGCGGGCCTCGGCCAGTTGCGCCAGCAAGCGGTCGGGATTAAGGGTAAAGGTATCGTCTGCGCTAAATTCGGGGACGATGTAATGGTAGTTGGTGTCGAACCACTTAGTCATTTCGCCGGCGTGTACGCATTGGCAATCGCTGTCGCCCTTAGAGCGGCCGCGGGCAATACGAAAGTAATTGTCCAGCTCGGTGCCAGCCAAATTACTGACCCGGGACGGGATATGCCCCAAGGTAAAACTGGTGTCCAGCACTTGATCGTAAAAGGAAAAATCGCCCACCGGAGCCCAGTCGAGAGGCTCTTGTGCCTGCCAGTGGCGGGCGCGCAGCGTTTGTGCGGTTTGCTGCAACTCGCGCTCGGGTAGTTGGCCTTTCCAAAAGCCCTCTTGGGCAAATTTAAGTTCGCGCTTGGCGCCAATGCGGGGAAATCCCAAGTTATGTGTCGTTGCCATGTTGGCCTCCTAGTCAGTAAGAGGCCAGTGTAGGCGGGCTGTTGTATGATTAAAAATGGTATTAATTCATTATTTGATGAATTATATTCATGTTTTGAGCGATACTGATCGGGAGAGGGCATGATAGAGCGCAGCCATTTGGCAATATTACGGGCGGTAGAACAAGCGGGCTCACTGACGGCAGCGGCCGAGAGGCTGCATCTAACGCAATCGGCGTTAAGCCACTCGATAAAAAAGTTAGAGCAGCAGCTGGGTGCACCCGTGTGGGAGCGAGAAGGGCGGCAGTTAAGGCCAACCCAGGCGGGGCAATACCTGCTGGGGCTTGCCGGACGGCTGCTGCCACAGTTGGAGCATGCCGAAGATGTAATTGCCCGTATGGCCGCCGGCGAGCGCGGTGTGCTGCGCATCGGCATGGAGTGCCACCCCTGTTACCAATGGCTATTAAAAATAGTGGGCCCTTACTTAACGGCTTGGCCCGGCGTCGATGTGGACGTTAAACAGCAGTTTCAGTTTGGCGGCATGGCCGCGTTGTTTGGTCATGATATTGATTTGCTGGTGACCCCCGACCCGCTGCATAAGCCTGGCGTGGAGTTTACTCCGGTGTTTGATTACGAGCAGGTGTTGGTGGTGGCTAATCATCACCCGCTGGCGCAGCAAGATTTTGTGCGGCCTGAGCAATTGGTGGGCGAGGTGTTAATCTCGTACCCGGTGCCGGTAGAACGGCTGGATATTTTTAGCCATTTTATGTTGCCGGCGGGGGTTGCGCCGCGCAGCCATAAAACCATTGAGACCACCGATATTTTATTGCACACGGTAGCGGTTGGCCGTGGCGTGGCCGCGCTGCCGCGCTGGCTAGTAGCTGAGTACGCCGAACGCTTACCGATCAAAGCGGTAAGTCTGGGCGAGCAAGGCATTGCTAAGCATATTTATGTCGGTGTGCGCACCGCCGACCGCAATACGGATTATATTGATGCGTTTATTCGCCAAGCGGCCACCGTGAGTTGGCGCCAAGAGGTAAAGTAATGTTGGCGCTACTGGTGTAGCGCTCGCGCTTGAATTAGAGTCGGGCAGAGCAAACCTTTTATAACAACAAACAAGAGGTCGAGATGAAATTCTACAGTGGTGTAAAACGCCTATTACTACTGATACTGCTAACGGCATTGGTGCCTTGGGCGTCAGCGAACGAATTTACCAAGCACGATGATATCGTCTGGGCCAACGCCGGCCAGCGCGCACTAAAGCTTGATATCTATCAGCCGGAAAAAGCTCAACAAGCGCCGGTGGTGGTGATTTATCACGGCGGCGGTTGGCTGGTTAATGACGAGAGTGTAATGGACTCGATGAGCGCTTACTTGGCCGAACACGGTGGTTATGTGGTGGCCAACGTTAACTACCGTTTGTTGCCGGATAACGGCAACACCACACAGATGAATGAGATTGTCGAAGATGTTTTCGGTGGGCTCTTGTGGGTGAAAGCGCATATTGCCGAGTACGGTGGCGACCCGACGCGCATTGCGGTAACCGGCGATAGTGCCGGCGGGCATCTCGCTTCGATGATTTTAACCCGTGGCCGGCAGCTAGAGTCAGACGGTTTTGCCGGCGACTCATTAGGGTTTAAGCCAACCTGGTTGCCCGAGGGAAAAACCGCCGAGCAGGTGGCCCGGGATGATGGCTTAGCGGTACAGGCGGCGGTGATTAGCTACGGTGCGTTTGACTTGTTGAGCGCCGCTAAAAGCGGTTTTGAAACCTCTGGCAATATGTTTTGGCAGTGGGCCGGCGCCGAGCCACGGGGCATGTTTGGCTCTGACAGTAATGTCGCCGATAACCCAGATTACTACCGCGCGGTATCGCCGCTTTATAATATCCCCGCGTTTGACGAATACCCCTTGCCGCCGCAGCTGCATCATGTGGGCAGTATCGATACCACCACACCTCCCCAAGCCGTTAAAGCCTATGTCGATGCGCTTAAAGCAGCCGGCCAGCCGGCGAGCTTAACCATTTACGAGGGCAATAATCACGCTTATATGGATAGCGGTTGTATCGAGGCGCTGGGCAGTTGCTTTGATACTCACGCGGTGCCGGTGTTGCAAGATATCCTCGTGTTTTTAGACGAAAACCTGTAAAGCGAAAATGTCTGACGATATGACGCATTCGATCCCCTCGACCAGCGAGCCGTTAGTGCTTGTCTGCCATGAGTGGCGCGTAGAGATTCATATGCGACAAGAGGATGACGGCATTGCCACACTGCTGGCTTATGCGGGGCAAAATGTTACGCCCGAGCGAGTCACCCAGCAGGGGCCATTTCAGCGAGCCGAGCAAGCCATAGGCGCGCGGCGTGCGATCGTGAAACAGTTGTTGGCTAACGGCTATCAGTTACGACCTCAGCAGCCCCCAATTTGGGTACTCAATGCGCAGCGCGATATTCGTGCTGCACGCGAGTGTAAGCAGCGCTCTCGGGGTAACTATGAGTTTGCCCAGAGTGATGTGTTTTTAGATTGGTAGCGTAAGGGCGCCGCCGTCCATGCAAGATGGTAAAAGTGCTGAAAAAGCTACACGGTTTGCCCCTTAACTTTTGCCTTATCGCGCCGCTCGCGCACAGGTAGTAAACCTAAAAGTTAGAGCGCCTTCACAAAAACGGCGTTGGTTAATGCTTTGTCGCCTGTGTGGTCAGTGTTTGATGTAGTGTTGGCACGCTACTCGCTATATCCCTCCCAGACAAATCGATTCATTAATGGGAGAACGCCATGAAACAGCGACAATCATTTTGGTTGGCAATGGCCGCCGCCGCATCGACAGCGGCATTAGTTGGTTGCAGCTCTACCGGTGGCAGCGACAGCGCCGATGCTGGACAGAGCAGTGAGTACGAATTGGTGAATATGAAAACCGACAAAGACGGGCACAATGTCAATGCGGCTCAGTCGGGTTATCACGCGGTAAAAAAAGACGACGCCACTGAAATGGACGCGGCAGAGCCGGTAGATATGGCAGAGCAGGCTCCCGAACCCGCAAAGCCGAATCCTGCGCTGGCGGCTTTTCCTATTGATACCACGGTGCGCTTTGCGTTTGACTCCGCCGCACTAAGCGGCGATGCGCGTCAAGAGTTGGCAGAGTTGGTGCGGGCGGCCGAGAAATTTGACGATGTGACCCTAACGGCCGAGGTAGATGGTTACGCTGATGCTACCGGCCCCGATGAATACAACGAGACGCTCTCGGAGAAACGCGCCAGCAGTGTAACGGATTATTTAAAGTCTGAAGGCGTGGAGGTAACCGACTGGAATGTGGATGGCCACGGTGAACGCAACCCGGTTGCGGACAATGACACCTCCAGTGGCCGCGAGCAGAACCGTCGGGTGGTGGTTACATTTAGTCTGGAGCAAGAGAGCCGGGAGAACTTAACCGCGCGCTAATCGGCAACCTTTTTAAAAAGTGCTTATCGCAAGCCGGCGGGTTTTCACAGAGCCCGCCGGCTTGTTTATGTGAACACCCGCAATTTAACCGCCCCAAATGGAGCTCAGCTGGCCCAGTAATTCGCTACCACCATTTTTGCTTACATAATCCATTAAGATGGGGGTAAATTGATTGATCATGGCCGGGTCAAGCCCCAGTTTACTAAACGCCGATGCCACGCCATCCATACTGGTAATAGAGCCCATCAATGATGAGGCAAGCCCACCCTCGGTGCCGGAACCTGCCGGAATAATGTCTTTTAGCATCGCCGCGTTGTCGCTTGATAGGGCGTTGCTGGCCAGTGCCATTAGCGCGGATGTACCACCGGCGGCCTGCGTTTGCGAGATGCCTAATTGGTCGGTCAGGCTCGACATTAACCCCGAGGCTTGATTGGCACTGTTTTGAGTGTTGCTGACGGCATCGCTCAAGCTTTTTAAATCCAGCGATTTTGGCTGCTCTGCTAAGCTTGTTTGCGCCAGCACACACAAGCCGATTACTCCTACTAACTGTTTCATTGCGATCTCCCGGACAGATATTAGAGCTTGCCTGCACCAACACGGCGGTCGGCGCAGGCAAGCTTCAGGTAATCCACATTTATAGCACAGGCGTAGCCTAATTAATGCGTTTAACGGCGCTGCATCCTCGTGGTGCCAACCGGGGCGCAATATTGGGCACGATTGGTCGGCGTCAAGCCGGGCCGATTCGTGTTAACCTTATGGCGGATAAAACAGCGTTTTGGGAGGCGGTAAGCAATGATGTATGAGGTAAAGGTGTCGCTACGGCAGGCAGTGATTGTTGGGCTGGCGTTAGCGGCTAGTGTGTGTGTTAGTGCGACCTCAGTGTCCCAAGCGCCAGTCCCGGACGCGTTAGATCCAGAAAACCTTAAGCTGGCATCGGTCAGCGCCTTTGTTGCCCCACTTAACAGTGGCGAGCCCAGTTACGCTAAGCGCGCCGATTGGGTAATGCCCATTGCCTCCGTCACCAAAATGATGACAGCGCTCGTCGTGTTAGACTCTGGCGCCCCATTAAATGAAAGGCTAACCGTCGAGAAGCGCCATGTGGCGGCGGCGGCTAATGCCTACTCGCGTATTCGGCCCGACTCTCACGCTAAGCGAGGCGACTTACTGACTATCGCGCTCATGTCCTCAGAGAATTACGCCGCCTACTTGCTCGCGCGTCATCACCCACAGGGCTACGATGCGTTTATCGACGCCATGAATGCTAAAGCGCGGGCGCTCGGTATGCGCCATACTCACTTTGTCGACCCCAGCGGTTTATCAGAGCAAAATGTTTCCACGGCGGCTGATCTGGGTAAAATGCTTAAAGCCGCATACGAATACCCCGCGATTCGCGAGGCGACCACTGGCGCTAAACACGATGTGTGGTTTACCCACCCAGGCTACTCTTTGTACTACGCTAATACTAATCCGTTAGTGCGCAGTTCACGCTGGGACGTGTTGTTAAGTAAAACCGGTTATTTAACCAACGCCGGGCGCTGCTTGGCGATGGTCGTCAATATTGAGGGGGTGCCTACGGCGATGGTGATGCTTGATTCTTTTGGCAAGCGCACACCGCTTGGCGATGCGGGCCGCATTCGTCGCTGGCTAACCACGGGTAACGGCGGTGCAGTAGCCGCTGCCGCCGCTCGGTATGAGCAAACCAAAGCGCAAGCACTTGAGGCCCAGGTGCTTGCGACTCAGCCTGTGGGCGGCGCTGAAACCGATACTGTGAGTCGATAAATGTTAATGCGGTAACTTTACCAAAAAAAGGCGGCGGTAATGGTGTTAAAGAGCTCGTTGGATCGGTTGTCTTTAAGACAGTTCTTGTGGGTGATCGCAACCGTACTGCTGTTTTTTGCGGCTATTTCTTTTTTGGTTTATAAGATTCTCGCTAACGATGCGCGGGATTCTTTGGTCCGTGAAATCGAAATTCAACAAGCCGAAAGTCGCTCCCAGCTAACCGAGGTGTTGTCGCTGCCGGCCAGGCATTTGGCGGGCATGGCGCAAGAGCCTTTAATCCAATCGGCGCTGCAAAAGCCAGACTTAAAAAGTAAGCATGATTTAATCATTCAGTCCCTGTATTCATTGGCGTACCGTAACCGAGCTTACTTTCAGGTGCGCTGGGTACTGGAAGACGGCCGTGAGATGGCCAAAATTTTGGTCGATAGCCACGGGGTGCGCGAGGTTGCCGGCGAAGCCCTGCAGAACAAATCGCAACGTCCCTATCACCAACAGATCGTAAGCTTGCGGGATTACGAAACCTTTGTTTCGCAGCCGGACCTAAATGTTGAAAATGGTCGTTTGCAGCGACCCTTAACCCCCACCATTCGCTATGGTGTGCGCTTGCCGACGATCAATGGCCTTGATCACGGCTACCTTATATTTAATTTGTTGTTTAATGTTAAGTCGGGTTCCTTCTCCACCTCCCAAGACGAGGCGGGTGTTTATCTGGCCGATGCCCAAGGTAACTGGTTGACCCACCCAGAGCCCGATAAAACCTGGGGGCATATTCTGGGTACCGGGCACTCCATTGCCGTCGATGAGCCGAATCTATGGCACGCAATACAAAACGCCACGGTGGCCGCCTCGGTGCTTAAGGCTGACAGTGGTTACTGGAGCTGGGTGCGTGTCGCGCCGCAGCTTGAAAGCGCGTCCAGTCAGGCGCAGGCGGCTTTTACGCCCATATTGTTGTTAACACATATTCCGGCGGTTGAGGTGGCGCAGCGCTTTCAGGAGGCCCGCTGGCGGGCGGTCTGGTTGTTGTTGCCGGTGCTTTTAGCGATGCTTCTGGGGTGTTGGTTTTACTACCGGCTATTTAGCAATGCGTCTGAGCTGCGTCGCCGCGAGCATCAGCGTAGCCTAGATTTACAGCGGCGCAATGAGTTTATCAATACCGTTACCGAATCGCTGCCTAATATGATCGCCTACTGGACGTTGGGCCAATATTGCAGTTATGCCAATAGTAGTTTTAAGCAGCATTACGGGGTCGAGTCGGCACCGCAGGGCAGTGTGGCTTTATCCGATATTTTATCGGCGCAGGAGTATTACCTGTGGCAAGGTTATTTTGAACGCTGCCTTATGGGCGAGCGGGTTACCTTTAATCAATCGTCACCCAGCGATAAAGGGACCCAGCATTTACAGATTTATTTGGTGCCAGATTTTGAACAAAATAGAGATCAAGCGCTAGCGCCTAAAGTCGTAGGCGTTGTTGCCATTGCCACCGACTTGACCGAGGTGATCGGCGCTAAAGATCAAGTCGAAACGTTAAATAAAGCGTTGCAGTTGCGCACCCGCCAAGCGGAGGCCGCCGCGGAGACAAAAAGCGCCTTTTTGGCCAATATGAGCCATGAAATTCGCACCCCGATGAACGGCATTATCGGTTTGATTGATATTCTAAAAGGAACCACGCTTGCCGCCGAGCAACACGAATACGTCGATAAGCTCGGCCATGCATCGCGTGCCCTGCTGGCTATTCTTAACGATATTCTAGACATCTCCAAGCTCGATTCCGGCAACGTAAAAATTATTGAAACGCCTTTTCAGCCCGAGCAGCTTATTAGCTCTGTGGTGGCGTTATTTGAGGCGGGTTTGACGAAAAAAGGTGTGGCACTGCATACTTGGATTGACCCTACCTTGCCGGTGACGCTATTGGGCGATCCGTATCGTTTGGCTCAGGTGTTAAATAATCTGGTCGGCAATGCCAGTAAGTTTACCCACAGTGGTCAGGTGGTTCTCACCGTGAGCCGAGAGCGGGACGCGGGCGAACAGTTGCGGTTTTCGGTAAAAGATACCGGGGTCGGTATTGCCCCAGAAAAAGCCGATCATATCTTCAAACAGTTTAGTCAGGCGGACGACGCCACTGACCGAGAGTATGGTGGTACTGGTCTTGGTTTAACGATTTGTGAAAAGTTAATTCGGTTAATGCATGGCACTATTGCCGTTAAAAGCGAGCCGGGACGCGGCAGTGAGTTTTATTTTTGCCTGCCTCTTAAATTTTCGCAAGAGGCTGAAGAAGCGTTAGCCCCAGTGGGTATTAACCGAGTATTACTGGTGGACGATAGTCAAACCTCTAACGATATTTTAAAAGCCTACCTAGAAGCGTGGGGTGTTCAGGCGGATGCGGTAACCACCGTGGCCGAGGCATTAAACTGTTACAAAAGTGCGCTAAAGTCCGATGCCTACGACTTGGTTTTGCTGGACTGGAAGCTGGGCGAAGAAGATGGCGTAGATTTGTTACGGCAGTTGACGGCTATTGATGAATCGCAGGCGCAGGGTTCAGAAAAGCCTCGCTCACAGGGTCGCTCCGGCGAAGTCATTATGGTAACGGCGTACGATAAACGCACGCTGCTGGATAAGTTAAAACAAGAGGGGCGCGATTCAACCCCGGTTTTATCTAAGCCGGTTCTACCCTCCACTTTATACAACTTGGTTAAAGCCGAGCATATCAAGGCGGTAACGCACAAGTCTAAAAAAACGGTTTTGAATGAGAGCAATAGAGACAAAGTGCAACGCCTAGAGGGCAAACGTATTTTGTTGGTCGAGGATAACGCGCTGAATGTAGAGGTGGCCACCACACTATTGGCTCAAGTGGGCCTTAGTGTCGATGTTGCGGGCGGTGGTGCCGAGGCTGTCGAGGCGGCCTCGCGTACACAGTACGACGCGATCCTTATGGATTTACATATGCCCGAGGTAGACGGCTTTGAAGCAACGCGCCGCTTGCGTCAAAAGGCCTCGACCAAAACCACGCCAGTTATTGCGCTGTCGGCTGCGGTAATGAGTGAGGACATCGCCGAGGCTTTAGAAGCGGGCATGGATGATCATTTGGGCAAGCCATTTGATTTAAGCGAATTGTTGGATGTATTAATTCGCTGGACCTCGCAAGAGCGCAGCCTAGAATCAAACCCAGAGGCTGTGCCGGAGCCGCGGCCCTCGACACATGAGGTTAGTGAATCGCTGATGACGCTACTGCAGCAAATGGGTACGGAAGGCGATGAACTATTGCGACGCTTTCAGAACAATGAAATGCTAATTCGTACTTTGTTGGGTAATTTTGCGAAACATCACCCAGATTGGCCCAGTGAACTTCGCGCCAGTAAAAATTCCGCCGCCGATCTAGCGCCTTTGCTGCACACGATTAAAGGTACAACCGGCACGATGGGGTTGATGGAGTTGTTTGACTTAGCCGAACGCGCCGAGCAACAGCTTATCGCTGGCAGCTTACCCGATATAGAGCCACTCGCGAGCCTGATGCAAAAAACGCTCGATGCTTTGCTGGGGCGCGATTAAAGCCGTTCTCGTAAAAGCCGTTTAGGTGATACTGCTTATTTTTTATCACCTGCCCACAACCAACGTAAGCCCTCGGGTAACAGCGCGCCTGGGTGATCGTCGTTGTGTCTGCCGTCGGTCCACACGTGAGTAAACTGATAGCGTGGCCCCGCTTGGTTTTTGTCATCCGCAGCGCGGTTGGCGTAAGCAAGCGCTTTTACCATTTGCTGATTTGCTAAAAACCAGTCGCCCCACTCGTTATCTAAATCGTTGCTGCCATCTTGAATAAAAAGCCGCATTGGCCTTATGGGGGAGCGGCGAATTAGCGCCGGGTAGTCGTGCCCGCCTAGTTGTTGTGGCGGGGTGGCCTCGGGGCGATAGCCAATAGAGACATAACTGCCAATACCGCTATACACTTTACGGAAATAGTCAGGCCGCTCCCAGGCGACGGTAAACGCCGCGATGGCGCCGCTGCTGGTGCCGCCAATGGCTCGTTGCTCGGGGTTATCGGTCAGGGTATAGCGTTTTTCAAGCTCGGGCAGCATTTCGTTGATGAGCAGTCGCGCGTAGCGATCCCCCAATACGTCGTATTCTTGCCAGCGGTGGTTGGGGTTCTGCATTCCTAAGTTATCAGGGTAATGTTGCGAGAGGTTGCCTGGGGTAATAAATAACCCGATGGTAACGGGCATCTCGCCTTTGGCGATTAAGTTCGCCATAACGTGCTGAATACGAATCGGCCCTTCTGGGTTTATAGCGCGCTGGCCATCTTGAAACACCAATAAGCTCGCCGCTGTTGCGCTGTCGTATTGTGCCGGAACAAAAACCCAATAACGCCTAACCGTATTGGGGATGATCCGGCTGTGAAACTCGAACGGGCCTTGCAGCTCGCCTGCGGGGGCATCCGGTTGCGGCCGGTGATCTGGGGTGAGCGTGACGCCGGTGCGGATGGGCGGGTGGTTGAATGCTGCCGCCTCTGACAGGGGCGTTAATAACAGCATCGCTAAAAGTACAACAATCGGTTTCATAGTGGGCCCTTAATTATTATTTGCTGCATTATTATCACCGATGGCGACTTATGTGGCCAAACCATCGTAAAAACTCCGCTCTCGGTTCATATCCCTGTAATTCTTAGTCTAACAGGGTGTCATCCGCCCTATGTCAGGTGTTTTATTGGTAAGGCCAAATTGTGTGATAAATAATGTAATCGGTTTCTGTTGGGTAATATTCTTTAGCTCACTCAATGCCAATATTCGTGTTAATTTTTATTTGCGGCTAAAAACCCCTGATTGTCGACCAATTTTGCCCTAGTATAGCCGGCGTAAACAACTTAAATTTGGCTAGACCAATAAATTGCTATAGAATTATATTGGTAAGTCAAAAATATTAACTGGTTAGACAGAAAGCCCTGTTTGAGGATTTTGGTCAATGAAAAAACGCGCTCCGCTCGTGGTGGCGAATTGGAAGTTAAACGGTGGTACCGACTTAATCTGCACCTCGGTGGCTTCGGTGTTAAACAAAAGCTTTAAAGCTGAGGTGGGTATCGCACCGCCCTATGTGTATATCAGCGATATGGTGAATTTTTTGCGCAACTCCAACATTTTGGTGGGAAGCCAGAATGTGAGTAAGTTTGCCTCGGGGGCATTTACCGGCGAAACCTCGGCCCAGATGCTAAAAGAAGTCGGTTGCACCTTTTGCTTGATTGGTCACTCTGAGCGCCGTCAGATGTTTTTAGAAAACGATGCGTCTTGTCACACAAAAATTGAGCGCGCCCTCGTTAATGGCTTAATGCCTATTTTATGTGTTGGCGAAAATGACCAGCAGTACGAGTTGGGTTTAACCCAAGACATCCTTTACCGCCAGTTGCACCAAGCTCTGCCAAATCTAGAGCTACAGGGTAAAAGACTCTGTATCGCTTACGAGCCGGTCTGGGCGATTGGTACGGGTAAAGCCGCCAGTGCCGAGCAGGTACAAGAGGTGCATCAATATATTTATCAAGAGTTGTGCGCCATATTGGGTGAAGAGGCCGCTGAGGGTGTGCAAATACTTTACGGTGGCAGTGTCAAAAAAGACAACGCCGCCGAGTTGTTGGCCATGCCCAACGTCGATGGTTTGTTGGTGGGCGGCGCCAGTTTGGACCCAGAACATTTTGCGCAAATCTGTACTATCGCGAACGATGTTGCGCCTTAGCGGGCGACTAACACAGATTAAATAACACGAGCCGGTGCTAACAGTTTGTAATGCCGGCTGATAACCCTTTACAAGGAATACGCTATGCAGTCTGTCGAGTTGCAGCTTACCCAGGATCAGGTATCGCCCGATATGGCCGAGCTGGTGCTGACGGTCTTGTCAGCCAGTAAAACCATTGCCCACAAAGTGCGTCGCGGCGCGCTTGCTGGTGTGCTAGGTTCGGCAGCGCAGCAAAATGTGCAAGGCGAGACGCAAAAAAACCTCGATGTGATTGCCAACGATATTCTAAAAGAAGCACTGTTGGCATCCCCTCACGTTAGATCGGTCGCCTCGGAAGAAGAGGACAACGTAGTTGCCGGTAACGCCCAGGGCGGTTACGTCGTGGCGTTCGATCCACTAGACGGCTCGTCTAATATCGATATTAACGGCCAGATAGGCACCATTTTTACCATCTACCGGGCGGTTGACGATGCCGCCGCTGATTCGCCTGCGCAGTTTGCCCAACAAGGCCGGGCCCAGGTGTGTGCGGGTTATGTGTTGTATGGCCCGTCCACGCAATTGGCGCTAACCACCGGCGGCCCGTCGCGTTTGTATACGCTTGATACGGACGGTGAATACCTGCTGACCCAGGCCGAGCTGGCGATCGCAGTCGATTGCCAGGAGTTCTCGATCAACCTATCCAACCTGCGTCACTGGGCACCGACGACACAAGCCTACATTCAGGGGCTGCAGGCGGGTAAAGATGGCGCGCGCGGTAAAGATTTTAATATGCGCTGGAACGGCGCTATGGTGGGTGATGTGCATCGCGTGCTTATGCGTGGTGGCATATTTTTATACCCGGCCAATACCCAAAGTAAGCTACACAACGGCAAGCTGCGTTTACTGTATGAGGCCAATCCAATGGCTATGCTGGTCGAAAAAGCCGGCGGTAAAGCGGTAATAGGGGCGCAGGCGATATTGGATGTGCTACCGGAAAACCTTCATCAGCGAGTGCCGGTAATACTGGGCGCGGCTAACGAGGTCGATGCATTTCTTAGCGCTGAGGGTTACGCTTAACGCCGCTTGTTTGCCTTATATCGGTGATTCTTAATGCTCTGCTATCGTGTTTAGTTCAGGCGAATCCATCGCAATGGATGGTATGAAAGCTTATGATCGTGAAAAAGGGTCTGCCTACGGGCAGGCCCTTTTTTGTGCGCGCCAATTTGGTAAATCGCAATCATGCTTTTACGGGTAACTGCTATTATAAAGAGTAGCTATAATACATCGGGCGATGGATGGGCTGTACGCTTGGTATTGCATCGTTACGAATGGACTTTAATGGACACCCGGCTTACCCGCGTTTGAACGCAACAGTGCTTTGGGGCGGGATGCAACACAATATTTAGATATGGATGAGTCAAAAATATGAAACCATCAAGTTCCCCCCTGATCGATACCGTTATACGCCTTGGGCTGATTACCTTTATGGTCTATCTGTCCATGAAGGTGCTGCATCCGTTCATCAATTTAATGCTCTGGGCCATGATTTTGGCCATCGCTTTGTACCCATTGCACGCAAAAATTGCCGCCAAAGTCGGTGGTGGGCCCGGGCGCGCGGCCACCATTTTAGTGCTCACGGTCGTGGTGTTGGTTGGGGTGCCCACTGTGCTACTGAGTATTTCGTTTGTGGACCATATGTTGGATATTTACCGTGAGGCAATAGACGGTACCCTGCATATACCCGAGCCGTCGGCCAATGTCGCAGGCTGGCCGGTGGTGGGGGAGCAGATAGATGCCACATGGCGCGCCGCGTCTGAAAACTTGCGCGGCTTTGTGGCCGAGCACCAGGCGTCGATTCGTGAACACGCCCGTCAGGCTATATCAGTTTTGGGCGGCGCGGTTACGACACTGCTGGCCTTTTTAGCCGCCTTTATAGTCGCCGGTATTATGCTGGCCTACGCTAAGCCGGGGGCGGCAAGCACTAATCGTATTTTTAACCGTATTTGTGGCCCCACCGTGGGGGCCGAGCTGCACACTTTGACAGTCGCTACCGTGCGCTCGGTGGCCGTAGGTGTGATTGGTGTCGCTTTTATCCAGTCGCTGTTGTTGGGGGTGGGGTTTTTATTGGCCGATGTCCCCGCCGCCGGTGTGCTCGCGTTAGCGGTACTGGTTTGTGGCATTGTCCAGCTGCCGGCGGCTTTGTTTGTGATACCTGTTGTGGCCTGGTTGTGGATGGCCGGTGACGGCTCGACCCTGGTCAATATCCTGTTAACCCTATACTTGGTGGCCAGCGGCCTGGCTGATAACGTCCTTAAGCCTATGCTGCTGGGGCGCGGTGTGGCGGCACCGATGCCCGTTATTTTGCTTGGAGCCTTGGGCGGAATGTTCGCCAGCGGGTTAATTGGGCTGTTTGTCGGAGCGGTTGTGTTGGCCGTGAGCTACCAGGTGTTTATGGCTTGGGTGAACGAGAGCCATAATGTTGCGCAAGAGGCGCCACCGCTCAGTGATTAAAATGCGAGTTAAGGGTAAGCGGCTTAATCACACACCCCGCAAAAAAGTGACCTCGTGTTTAGCGGTGGGTGTGATTGTCTGCGGGGCGTTTAGCTTGTCGGCGTGCGCGCCGTTAGGGCCAAATTACCAAGATCCAGATGTCGATTGGCTGGCAAGGTGGCAGCCCGAGCTGTATGGCCAAGCCAGCGTCGCGGCCGATGCGCTCGATTTAAGCACTTGGTGGCAGCGCTTTAACGATCCGGTTTTGGATGACTTAATCATAAAGGCGCAGCATCAGAATCCGGGCCTTAAAATTGCCGGATTGCGTATTTTAGAAAGCCGCGCGGTGCTGGGCGTTGCCTCCGGTTTGCAATACCCGCAGGTGCAGCAGCTGAGTGCCAGTGGCGCCTACGTAGGGCAGCAGCGCGGCGGCGGTGAGTATCGGGGTTTCACCTCAAGTGAGGCCGCGTTTAACCTCGGTTGGGAGATGGACTTTTGGGGCCGTTTTCGCCGCGGCGTGGAATCGGCCGATGCCGCTTATTTTGCATCGGTCACTAACCATCGCGATGCTCAAGTGTTGCTCGCGGCGCAAGTGGCGAGCTTATATTACGGTATTAAAACCACCATGCAGCGCATCGAGATTGCGCAAAACAATGTAACGCTGCAGCAGCGCAGCTATGAAATCACCGAGCAACTGTATGAGCGGGGGCAAGACTCCGAGCTGGATTTACAGCAAGCTAAATCTCAGTACTTAGCAACTGAGGCAACGATACCTGGCTTGCAACTTATATTGCAGCAGCAGCGCAATGCCTTAGGGGCCGTGTTGGCACGTGCGCCCAATGATTTACCCGAGCTTGATGCTATCGATAGCGCATTGCCGCAGTTGAGTGTATTAAGCATTCGGGAGATTCCTGCTCAGCTATTATTGCGCCGCCCAGATGTTCGCTCTGCCGCTTGGCAAGCCGCCGCGCAATCGGCGCAGGTGGGTATCGCCCAGGCCGACTTGTACCCCTCGCTTTCACTGTTTGGCACTATCGGTTGGTCGGGTGACAGCCTAGAGGCCACCAACGATGTTGTCAGTTTGGCGGCTGGGCCTTCGCTAAGCTGGAATATATTTAATTACGGCCGTTTAAAAAATAATGTGCGCGCGCAAGATGCGCGCTTGCAGCAGGCACTGGAGGGCTACCGCGCACGCGTGCTTAACGCCGCCCGGGAAATCGACGATGCCGCCAGCCGGGTGGCACAAACCCAAGCGAGCCAAAAAATATTAGACGACTCGTTGGTCGCGGCCGAGCGTTCACTCGCCATCGCCACGCGCCGCTACCAAGAGGGCTACTCAGATTTCCAGCGGGTACTGGATGCTCAAGCGCGCACCTTTCGCCAATCAGATAGCACCATTACCAACCACGGCGATCACATAGCCGCCATAATTAGTTTGTATCGAGCGCTAGGCGGTGGCTGGCAGCAAGCCACTATTACAACCTTAGTGCCCGAGCCTACCCGCGAGCTTATGGCCCAGCGCACTGATTGGGGTGATTTGTTAGAGGCTCCCCTTAACAATCCGCCGGCTGTCGGCTCGCCCGTCGCCACATCACAAGAGCAAGGAGCATCACCATGACCGAGCCGGATAACTCGAGCTCTGTAGCAGCGGCGCCCGCCACCAGCGGCAAAGCGGTATCCCGTGGTGGCGCCGTTGTTTTAGCGGTTATTGTTATTACGCTAGTGTGGCACTTACTGGCTGACCGCTTTACTCCCTACACCTCGCAAGCGCGGGTGCAGGGGTATGTGGTGGGAGTTGCCCCTAAGGTGGCGGGCGTATTGACCGACGTTTGGGTGAGCAACAACGAGCGTGTCAACGCAGGACAAAAACTGTTTGCAATAGATCAGTCGCAATACAATATTGCGTTGCAACAAGCGCAGTCGAATTTAAACAATACCCAAAAACAGGTGGACGCAGGCGATGCCGGCGTTGAAAAAGCTCGCGCCAGTTTGCGCGCCGCTAAGGCCGGGAAGCTAAAAGCCGAGCAAGATTACACTCGCCTTAAGCGTTTGCGTGAGGATGACCCAGGGACGATCTCGGAGCGCCGACTGGAAATGTCTGCCGCCAGTCTTGAGCAGGCAAGAGCGCAAGTAGCCGTGGCTAACGCTGATATCGCCCGAGCGATTGAGCAAAAAGGGGGCGACTCGGCCGCCGAAAATACCTTGTTAAAGGCTGCGCAATCGGCGGTCGATAAAGCGACGCTCGATCTAAATAACACGACCGTTGTCGCGCAATCGGCGGGGGTGGTGACCGATATGCGCGCCGAGGTTGGTCAGTTTGCCGGTACCGGTAGCCCGGTGATGACGTTAGTTGCCATTGAGAAAGTGTGGATTAACGCTGATTTTACCGAGAATAATCTAGGACACCTGCGGCCCGGGGTCCCCGTCGAGATATTGTTAGATGCACTGCCCGGACGCGTGCTTAAGGGTAAAATTAAAAGCATCGGTGTGGGTATTAGCGCGAGCCAGCCCGCGCAGCCAGGCGCGTTACCCAGTGTGCAAAACAATCGCGATTGGTTGCGTCAATCCCAGCGGTTTCCGGTGCAAGTAGAGTTCAGTGACCCGTTGCCAGCTGATGCCATGCGCCAGTTACGCATCGGGGCACAAGCGTCGGTTATCGCCTATACCGAAGGTCACGGGGTATTGGGTTTGTTAGGAAAAATGTACATCCGTCTGCTTAGTCTTTTAACCTACGCGTATTAACCTGGTCGTGACAACAGGGTGGATTTGTCGATGCTCTTAACCAAGCGCTTGCCGCTGGCGGCAAGGCGCAGTTACCGTTTGGCACTGACCACCAGTTTGGTATTGGCAGTGGCGTACGGTGTTGGTCTAGGGTTACCTTTTATCGCCCCGTTGTTTGTGGTGATCTTGTCGGCAAAGCCTTCGCCGCCGCCAGGGCCCAAACAATTGATCTTGCTGATGCTTGCCGTTGTGGTGAGTTTGAGTCTGGGCCTTTTGTTAGGGCCGCTGTTACAAGCGGCCCCCATACCCGCATTGCTGATCATTGCCTGTGGTTTATTTTTCAGTAATCGCTTGGCCATGCAGCCGGGTAAAGCGGCGGTGGGCACTTTGTTGGCGTTGGGTTTTACGGTTATCCCTGTGGCTAGCAGTGTGAGCCCAGCGTTAGCCTCAACGCTGATTGCCACGCTAGTTATCGGCATTGCTGTTGCTGTTATCGGGCAGTGGTTAGTGTATCCGTTGTTTCCTGAAGATGAGCCTTCGGCATTGGCGCCCACACCGGCGGCACCTACCGAGAATAGTTGGTTGGCGTGGCGCGCAACATGGATTGTATTGCCGGCGTTTTTGCTAACCCTGACAAACCCTGCTGGGTATTTACCGCTGACTATTAAAAGCATTTTGCTCGGCCGTGAAGCTTCACAAGTAAGGCTGCGTGAGGCCAACCGTGAGCTTATTGGCTCTACCTTATTAGGTGGTGTTTGCGCCATAGTCGTGTGGTTTTTATTAAGTTTTGCGGTATCGCTGTGGTTTTATTTTGGTTGGATGTTACTCGCTTGTTTAGTGTTAAGCAGTGGCGCCTACGGGGTGATGCGTACACGGCTAAAGCCGTCATTTTGGGTGGGTACCATAACGACGATGATCATCCTGCTGGGTTCGGCGGTGCAAGACAGCGCCAATGGTAAAGACGTGTATCAGGCATTTTTGGTACGAATGGCTTTGTTTTTAGCCGTGGCGGTTTACGCCGCACTGGCCATGGCGGCGCTCGAGCACTGGCGGCTGCGGCGCCAGAATAAGGCATACATTAACCTAAGTCCGAAGGGGTAAGTCAATGTTAATCAACTTTATAGTGGGTCTTTCGATGATGGTGTTTTGCCTTTTCTTACAGGGCATGTTGGTGTTGGCAGCGCTGCGTTATTTTGTTAAACGCGAGCATCAAGTTCACTCGGCCTTTCTTGCGTCTATGCGGGTCACGGCCGGGATGATGTTTATTCTGATTTTAGGTAACGTGGCTCAGGTCATCGCCTGGGGCAGTTTATTTTATGGCCTTGGTGAGTTTAATGATTTCTCCCAGGCGGTTTATCATTCGGCCGTTAATTTTGCCACCTTGGGTTATGGCGATATCGTGATGTCCCCCAAACACGAACTGCTGGGACCACTAGAGGCCCTGAACGGCGCTTTGATGATTGGGGTATCGACAGCGGCGCTGTCGCGGGCGTTCTCTGAGGTATTAAAAGACCATATGCCCGCACAGCGCTAAAAGGTAAGGCGAGTGCCACGCACTTAAGGCAGTGCAATTTGGCAGTTTTCACCGGTTAGGTTGCCGGTTTCAGTGGCTATGTCTAAGTCTTGATGCAGTGCTTGAAATTTATGCCGGTACTCGGCTTTAAATTGTTTGCGAAATTTACCCCAAATAAAACGTCGTACCTCGATATCCTCTTCTAAAATCAAGCCAGGTACCGCTACCGGCTGGCGAGTGTCCTCATCGATGGCTACCATGGTAAAGTACGAGGTATTGGTGTGCTTATTAACACCAAGTTTAAAGTCCTCTGAGTACACCTTAATGCCCACCTCCATAGATGAGCGCCCCACGTAATTGACCGATGCCATTAACGTCACCAGCTCGCCCACCTCGACAGAGTTAACAAAGTTAACCGAATCCACCGAGGCGGTGACACAATAGTTGCGCGAGTGGCTGGCGGCGGCGGTGTAAGCAATTTTGTCCATAAGCGATAAAATAATTCCGCCGTGCACTTTACCGCCAAAGTTGGAGTAAGACGGAATCATTAGCTCTTTCAGAATAATTTGTGAGGATTTAACAGTGCGAAACTCAGTCATGGGCGTGGTCTTATCGGTTGGGGGCATTGTTGGGCTTGATGGCAGCCATTGTGTGCCATAAATACTACCGCTTAACGAGCACTAAACCAAGCGAGAACGGGTGCCTTAAAACGGGCAGGGGCAGCGTGCGTTAATGCGCTCGCCGGTTAGTGGATGGTTAAACGCCAGTGTGGTGGCGTGCAGCATAAGCCGGCGCGTTAAATGAAACGCCGTATCGTTGGCGTATAAGTCGCAGCCCAATATTGGGTGACCAAGCTCGCGGCTGTGAATCCGCAGCTGGTGAGTGCGCCCGGTTACCGGGGTGTACAACACTCGGCTGATGGGCGTCTGGCTCGGTGCGATAAACTCATGGCGCAATAGCTCGTACTTGCTATGAGCCGCCTTGCCGGTAGCCGTGCAAATTTTTTGCAGCGGAAACTCGCCTTTGGCAATGGGTGCGCTAATGTTACCGCTGTCCGGTGTTATATGCCCCTGCAGTAGGGCGGTATAAGTCTTACTAACGCTTTGGGCTTGAAACTGTTTGCTCAGCAAGCTGTTTACGTTTTTATTTAGCGCCACCAACATAATACCCGAGGTACCTAAATCCAGCCGATGTAACAATCGCGCATCGGCAAACTCCTGCACGAGCCTAAAGTGCACCGAATCTTTGTTGGCAGGGTGTTTGCCCGATAAGCTCAGTAGGCCCGAAGGTTTATTGATCAGTAAAATCGATTCATCCCGGTACAGAATCTCAATGGACTCTGTACACAAAGGCGCGATAAACGGATCGGCTTGCGGTTGCATGGGGTGTTATAAGCTCAATCAGTGGGTTTTTTAAAGGCGGTAATCGGGTAACAGGTTTGTGCCAAAATGCCGCGCGGTAAGCGTCGTGTAGTGCCGTACTGCGCGGGCCAATGTTGATCCGGCATATGGTAAGTACCAAATAACCGGTCAAACAATACGGTGTGCGCTGAGTAATTGGTATCGATCGCGGGCTTTTCTGAGCTGTGGTGCCAGTGGTGAAATTGCGGTGTTACCAAAACATATTTTAGTGGCCCAAACGGCAAGCGTGTATTGCTGTGAATCAATACCGCTTGCAACGCGGCAAACGCGACATAAATATTCAGCGCTTGCTCGCTGGCGCCAAGCAAATACAGGGGAATCATCACCATGGCCCGCTCGGAAAAAACTTGAATAAAATGTCCGCGAGACCCCGCCAGCCAGTCCATATGCTCCACCGAGTGGTGTACGGCATGCACCGGCCAAAGGGCTTTTATCTCGTGATAGGCGCGGTGCTCCCAGTAAAGCACAAAATCTGCACTCAAAATGATAATAATCACTTGCACCAGGATGGGAATGGATTGCACGGTGGCTTGAAAGTCCGCGCTAATAGCCCAGTGGAAGTGGCTGGCGTGATAGTTGGCAAAAATTAAAATCGCCGAGATCGCTAGGTGGTTAAAGCAAAAGTAAAATAAATCGATGCTCCACTCGGGGCGAAGCAGAGGCTGATTTTGGTATTTAGGCAGTAATTTTTCTAGCGAAACAAAAATGGCCACCGAGCCAAGAAACGCCAAAATCAGCCAGTCTACCCCCAGTGATAGCGGAACCGGCTCTACCGCGCCAACGGGTATTTGATGGCCACCGAGCACAAAGGCAATCGCTGTTAGGGCAATGCCACCGCTTCCCAAGTGTCGATAAGCCCCACGGTTTAACACAAAGGTTAAAACACCAAACCCCAGTGAAAAGTACATGCCGTATTTAAGTACGTGCTGCAATTGCTTGGCGTCGTAAAGTTGCCGCAACTCGAGTGTTGTTAGGTAGGCCGGGTACAGGTAGGCCAGCACGGCCAGTAGGCTCAAAAGGCCCAAGGCGACGGAGCACAACCCACTTATTCTTCCTTCGCCTAAGCGCAGCTCGCGCTCGGCATCTCTGGTGACGTGTCGTGTTTGGTATTGGTATGGGTTGCTCATCGATCCGTGATCTCGTGCTATGACTGGTTGCTGGGTCGCTAATGTACGGGCGCTTTTAGGGAGGCGCAAGCGGCTATTGGTGGGCATTTTACGCAATAACCCGCAAATTTTGAAAGGCTTTGGTTTAGCGCGGCTGGGATAGCCGTGTCGCTACTGACAATCCAGTCAGGTCTGGGCTTATGATCTATTTGGGGCCGTGTGAAGTGGGCAGTCTTGCTCGCTGAGCGTTGGTTGGGCTTTTTTGTCTCTGGCAGCAGGACGCCGTTGGGCCGGTGATAACCGAGGCTGCGCCTCGCTGTATCAGTCACGACCGTGTGACACGGCCCGCCAGGGCACGGGTAGCGCTAATGCGCTGGGGGCTGGATTACCCGCGCGGCGGTTTGCTCTGTTACAATGTAGCCCTTTAGTGGAGCCCGAGCAGTCTTGCTCGTTCGCGCTCGTAGTCGAAGTCTTGTCCCGCCTGTTCTGCCTCGTGGCGCTGCTCATCGAGCCGCTGGAAGCGTTCGATTTCTTCATCTGGCATAAAATGCAGGCAATCGCCGCCAAAATGCCAGAGTAAGTCTCGGGGCAGTAGCGGGGTTAGGTGCGGGTAAGTGGCGATGCTTTGGCACATCAGCGCTTGGCCCTCTTCGGCGTAATCAACACCTTGGGTTTGCGGTAAAGCCTCTAGGCGGTGCAAAAACGCTAGGTGCTGCTCGTCGCAATCGTCGTTAATAAACGGTGGTTGCTGCTGCACCGTTAGGGTGAACTGGGTAACCAACTTGCGGATAAAAGCTAGGTACTGCGCTTCGGCGCTCGCTTGGCTCATGGTGAACTCCTCAATACATTGATCCGATGGCTCTAAGCGGCCTCGGACGATAAAAGTAGGCAATTATGACAGCTGCTCTTTCAATTAAAAATCTACGCAAAGTATACGGCAATCAATTTGAGGCGCTTAAAGGCATCTCACTTGAGGTCCAGGCCGGCGATTTCTTTGCGGTACTTGGCCCTAATGGCGCCGGTAAGTCGACTACGATCGGTATTATTAGCTCGCTGGTGCGCAAAAGTGACGGCGAGGTGAGGGTATTTGGTCACAATATCGACACGCATTTTTCCGAGGCCAAGCAAGAGCTGGGCATCGTGCCGCAAGAGTTTAACTTTAGCCAGTTTGAAAAAGTGCGTGATATCGTTTTACAGCAGGCTGGTTATTATGGGCTGCCCCGCGCCAAGGCGGAGGTGCAGGCCGATAAATACCTTAAAAAATTAGGCTTGTGGGACAAGCGCAACACGCCGGCGCGAACACTCTCCGGTGGTATGAAACGCCGCTTGATGATCGCGCGTGCACTGGTGCATGAGCCCCGCGTGCTAATTTTGGACGAGCCGACCGCCGGGGTGGATATCGAGCTGCGCCGCTCTATGTGGGAATTTTTGCGCGAGATAAACGCCCAGGGCACTACCATTATTTTGACTACTCACTATTTGGAAGAGGCCGAGAGCTTGTGCCGCAATGTGGCGATTATTGATCGTGGCGTTATTGTGCAAAACACTAGCATGCGAGCGCTGCTGCAGCGCTTGAATAAAGAGGTGTTTGTGTTTGATTGTTCGAACTCGCTAACAGCCGCGCCCGTTATCGAGGGGCATGCGGTCGAGCTTGTGGACGAGCACAGTTTTGAGGTGGAGGTCGAGAAAGGGCAATCGCTTAATCAGCTGTTTGAACAGCTTAGTGCACAAAGTGTGCAGGTGGTTAGCATGCGCAATAAAGCGAATCGACTGGAAGAGTTGTTTGTGTCCTTGATTAATGGGCAGCTGGACGAGAAAGGGGCAGAGTAATGCAGTTGGCACAACAGTGGGTGGCACTGTCCACCATCGTCCGTAAAGAGGTAAAGCGTTTCTCACGTATTTGGGTGCAAACATTGTTGCCACCGGTTATTACCATGTCATTGTATTTTGTGATTTTTGGTAAGTTGATTGGCAGCCGCGTGGGTACCATGGATGGTATTCCCTATATGCAGTTTGTGGTGCCGGGGTTGATAATGATGGCGGTGCTGACTAACTCGTACTCGAATGTCACATCATCATTTTTTAGTGCAAAATTTCAGCGCTCGATTGAAGAAATTTTGGTGAGCCCGACGCCTAACGTTATTATTTTGCTGGGGTATTGTCTCGGTGGTATGGCGCGCGGGTTAAGTGTCGGGTTACTGGTGACGGTTGTGTCGCTATTGTTTACCGATATTCACGTACACAGTTGGCCACTCACGATTACTATCGTGATCTTAACGTCGCTGTTTTTCTCGCTCGCGGGCTTTATTAACGCGGTGTACGCCAACACCTTTGATGATATATCCATTGTGCCGACCTTTGTTTTAACGCCGCTAACCTATTTGGGCGGCGTATTTTACTCGGTCAGTGTCTTACCCGAGTTTTGGCAATGGGTGTCGCAGTTAAACCCGATTTTGCACATGGTCGGTGCGTTTCGCTACGGGTTGTTGGGCACCGGCGGTGAGCATATCGGCTATGCATTTGCCGGCTTGTTGCTGTTTACCGCCGTGTTATTTACGGTGAGTTTGTATTTATTGAAAAACGGCTCGCGCCTGCGCGCCTGACCCGGAGGAGCTGACCATGAATCGTACAGTGGATGAGAGCCCGCTAGGAAAAACATCGGCTTATATTAGCGAGTATGACGCCGGCTTGCTGTACCCCATCGCCCGAGCAGAGTCCCGTCGGGCCCTGGGTATTAGCGCTGGCGCCCTGCCGTTTTATGGTGTAGATGTGTGGACGGGCTATGAGCTGTCCTGGCTTAATGATAAAGGCCTGCCGCAAGTGGCGTTGATCGAGTTTACCTTGCCGTGTGATAGCCCTAATATCGTTGAGTCTAAATCTATTAAGTTGTATCTAAACTCGTTCAATCAAACCCGTGTGGCTTCAGTCGCCGCGATTCAGGCATTACTTACCAACGATTTAAGCGCGGCAGCTGGGGCTGCAGTTGATGTCGCGGTGACGCCACTCTCTGGTGTTGAGGTCGCTTTGCAGGCGAGCTTCTCGGCGGCGCCTTTTGCCGCTGAAAGCCTCGACGGACAAGATATCGAGGTCGATTGTTATCATCCTAAGCCTGAGTACTTAACGGTAAAAGGCGAGCGTGTGGTTGCGCGTGCGTGGCACAGTGATTTGCTAAAAACCAACTGCCCGGTTACCGGTCAGCCAGATTGGGCGAGCGTGTTGATTGCTTACGAGGGTGCCGAGATAGACCCTGCCGGGTTGTTGCGCTATATCGTGTCGTTTCGCGAGCATCAGGACTTTCACGAGCACTGTGTAGAGCGCATGTTTTGTGATCTGACAGAGCGTTGCGCGCCGCAAAAACTGGAGGTCTATGCACGCTACACCCGTCGTGGCGGTTTGGATATTAACCCGTATCGCGCCAGTGTGTCGGGCCGTGTACCTAACCCGGTGCGGCTTGTGCGCCAGTAAATAGTAAGCTTAGGGTTTACACAATAACTTTATCTTTGAGTTTCTCGGCGGCTTTTTTGAGGGCCGTTAGTACTTGCTCTTTGTCGTAATTGCGCACTTTATCTAGGTCGAGGTACATCGAGAAGCCCTCGGCCCGATCCTCAAAGTAGGTTTGATTGCGGCCGAGATCTTTGCGCAGCCCTGCCACTTGGTACACTTTAACCGGTGCGCTAAAGCCTTTTACCGTAATCTCGCCTTTGTCCCGGCACAATACGGAGTCTTTTACCAGAGACCAAGTCTCATGAGAGATCAAAACTTCATCGGGCTCGGCCGCCGATTCTAGACGGCTGGCGAGGTTAACGTGAGTGCCGAGTACGGTGTAATCGAGATGGCTTGAGGTACCAAAGGTACCTACCGTGCAATAGCCAGTATTAATGCCCATGCGGATTTGCAGCGGTTTTTTAATGCCCTGGTTGTGCCACTCTTGCTGTAGGGACTTCATGCGTTTTTTCATGGCAATGGCCATGCTTACGCAGCGCAGGCAATCGTCTTTTACGCCCTTGCTGCCACTGTCACCGTACAGCACCATTACCGCATCACCCATAAATTTATCGATGGTGCCGCCAAAGTGGGTCACGATTTTGGTCATTTCGGTGAGGTATTGGTTGAGCAGCTCGGTTAGTGCCTCGGCTTCCATCTCCTCTGATAACTGACTGAAGTTTTTGATGTCAGAAAAGAATATTGTTATTTTTTTGCGCTCGGCTTGCAGCGTTTCGTCACGGCCTTGGTTAACGGCTTGCCATACGGCAGGTGCCAAATAGCGCGACAATTTGTAGGCTCGAATTTTGTGCCACTTTTGCTCGTTAAGCAGTTTTGCATTGCTGAGTTTTAACTTATGAAAACGCTGATGCATGTAGAGCGCATAGGCCAAAAAATAGGTAATAATGCCGATAAGGCTAACGGCGCTGATCTCAATATTGCTGTGAAAAATCCATTGTGGCCGGTGGATAAGCATGCTGGCCACAATGCCTGTGGCCAGCGCCGCATTGTCTTCTAGCCAGCGGCGTAAGCCGCCGGTAAGCAATGCGTTAAACTGAATCATTGCCAAGAATAAAATACAGGGCAGTAGCGAAAAGTTAATTAAATTTAGTACGACGCCAATCAGGGCGGCATCGGCGTACGACAAAATGCGGCTGGCCTTGGGTAGGGCCTCAGCGGGCAGCTGCTTGGTATAGGTAAAACTGGCGTAGGCGTAAATCAGCATATAGATAATAGCGCCGACATATACCCAATTAACATTATTCCAGTCCATCATCGCGGCCAGCGTACCGCCGGCAGCAAAACAGATGAGAGTACGGAAGTAATACTGTTGCAGTATCGATTCTGAGTGTTCAGCGTCGTGTAGTGCAGCTTTTGTCATTGTGATTAGTGCCTAGCTAACATGCTTATAGGAGCGACGGCCAACATCTTATACGCGATAGCTTATCTGCGTCTATGGCCCCAACCGGTTGGCGCATTTTTATAATTGTAGACTATGGCGTGAAGGTGCGCAGAATATTGGCCTGTAGGAAAACTGTGTTGATTTGTGCGACGGGGCAAAAATCTATTGGTGCGCAAGGCCGTGGTACAATGCCGCCATATTCATTACACGGTGGGATGGTTATGGATGCTATTACGGCCCTGACACAGCGCGTCTCGGTTGCCAAGTTGGGCGAGCCGGCGCCCTCTAAAGAGCAGCTCGATACTTTGTTTAAATGCGCTTCGCGAGCTGCCGATCATGGTTTATTGCGACCGTGGCGTTTTTTGACGATAGCGGGCACCGGGCGCGCGGCCTTGGGTGAGCTGTTTTGTCGCTCAGCGCTGCGTGATGACCCGGAGTTAAGCGAAACACTGCAAGACAAGCTGCGTAACATGCCCCTGCGCGCACCCATGTTGTTGCTGGTTATCGCTCGCCTGCAGGAGCACCCCAAGGTGCCAGAGCTAGAGCAGTTGCTCTGCGCCGGCGCCGCTGCACAAAACATCGTCAACGCCGCTTACGCGCAAGGGCTGGGTGTTATTTGGCGCACTGGTGATATGGCCTATAACCGGCATGTGTTGGAGGGGCTTAATGTCGCGGAAAACGAACGCTTAGTGGGCTATTTATACCTGGGCACGCCGGCAAAAAAACTGCCGGTGGCAAAAGAAATAGATTTATCCGATCGCTGCCAGAGCTGGCCATAACGCTTTGTCGCGCTTCCTTTAGGGCAGCTTACCGTTGCGTTTATCGCGCTAGTTGTGTACGATTCGCGCCTCGCAAAAGCGCATACAGAGCGTGTGCAGAGCGACCAGTTTATATGGTGAGGTGGCCGAGTGGCTGAAGGCGCACGCCTGGAAAGCGTGTAACGGGCAACCGTTCGAGGGTTCGAATCCCTCCCTCACCGCCATACAAAAGGCTCAGCCGTAAGGCTAGGCTTTTTATGCGGTGCGGGAGGGTGAGAGCCCTCGCCGGGTTCGACAAAACGCCAGAAGCGTTTTGAACCGACCGAAGGGAGCCCGTAGGGCAAAACACAGGAGGTGTTTTGGTTAATCCCTCCCTCACCGCCATACAAAAAGCTCAGCCGTAAGGCTGACGTGTTAACGAGCAATAGTTGGTTTTGTTGCCGGAACTGTTGAGAAATTCATCAGGTTGACCGAGCAATAATCAACAAAAGATTAAATCGTAAAAAACACAAAAAATACAGCGCATATAGCTTGACGACTCGATACTGAATCACTACTATACGCGCCTCTTAACAACGCACTCGTAGCTCAGCTGGATAGAGTACTCGGCTACGAACCGAGCGGTCGGAGGTTCGAATCCTCCCGAGTGCGCCATATAAGTAAAAGCCTACCTCGAAAGAGGTGGGCTTTTTTTATGGGTGTCCGAACGGATGAAGCCGCTCTTTTGCTTACTGGCAGTCGCGGCATTGATCCCGGCAGTTTCGGCAGCTTGGGGTACATTGGCGCGCCTGAGCCGCTGGGCGTAGTCCCACGCGCCATAAATGGTGGCGCTGGATCACCAAGTTCTAGGGCGTTTAGAATCGAGCAGAGCGAGCCCTGAATGCGCCGTATCAAAGTTCTGGTTAGTCCGATACCGGCCGCAAGCCCGCCGTAATGCGGACTTTTCGTTTCTGCTCCCTCTTAAAGAGTCCAAAGCTTCCCGCGATCCAACGTATTTTTGGGTATTACAGAGCGTGTTTGCGCGCGGCCTAGTCCAAGGGAGCGGGTAAAACTGATCCAGTGAGATAAAAGGCGATCTCTGTGGCGTAGGCTCGGAACGGCATACCTTTTATCTGATCCTATTTATTACCTGAGAGTCAGGCGGTCATGCATCAAATCCCCAACAACACCCGCGGTCAGGCTATGCTAGGCGACTTTCCCAAAACCATATACGACGTTATCCTAGGCAGCAGCGAGGCGCACCAAGATCCAGTAATGTGGCTACGAGCTAGTCTGGATAAAACTAAATAATTTGCTCAAGTGATATTCGAGTTGCTGGCGGGTAAATCGATTTCTGAAGGAACTGAAAATGTCTAATAGCTGGATGATCCGCGCTGGGCGTGGTGGTACCTATATCGAAGACTTTGAGTCTAAAGGCTACGCGGCCATTGGATGGTCGCGCCTTGGTGAGCTAACCCAATATAAAACTACCGATGCCTTGAAAGAAGCGTATCTTCGAGAATTTACCCAGTCGAAACCACAGGCTATGGCCAACGCAGTGGCAATGATCCTCAAGTTTCGCGACCATATCAAAAAAGGCGACACCATTGTCAGCTATGACACGGAAACCCGGCAGTACCTGATTGGCGTAGATCAAGGTCAGTACATCTATAAGCCAGATGAAGTGGGCGACTATCCTCAGTTGCGTGTAGTGAACTGGAGAGGTCGGGTCAACCGTGACGCCCTTAGCCAGTCGGCCAAAAACTCTTTGGGCTCCACACTCACATTATTCTCGGTCAGCGATGATGTCATTGCTGAGATGCGTGCCGCCTTATCTGGTAAACCCCGTAAAGTGGAGGCGCCAGAGGAGGCTTTGGAGGAGTCGGGCAGCTTTGAGCTACTGAAAGACGAAGTGATCGGCAAGAGCCACGAGCTGATCAAAGACAAGCTCGCTTCACTTCTGCCCGAAGAGATGGAGGAGATGGTAGCCGCCATCCTACGGGCTATGGGTTACAAAGCTAAAGTCTCCCCCAAAGGCCCGGACCGGGGGGTAGATGTAATAGCCTCACCAGATGGCCTGGGCCTCACCCAGCCACGTATAAAAGCTGAGGTAAAACATCGGGACGGGGCTATGGGCGCACCTTCTATTCGTGGATTTATTGGAACTTTGCGTGAAGGTGACTCGGGTTTGTTTGTCAGCTCCGGTGGTTTTACCCGAGAAGCCCGCTATGAGGCCGACCGCTGCACCTTCCCGCTCACCTTGGTTGATATGGATGATCTCTCAGACTTAATAGTGGCCCACTATGAAAGCTTCGACTTAGAGGGCAGGGCTTTGCTGCCCCTAATTCGGGTATTTTGGCCGGCGGAATAGCCATGGAGCTGAGTGCCACAGAGCAAAAAATAAAAGAAGAGGCTGAGGAGTTTGCTAGGTGCAATAAAGGCCAGATAGCAAAGGAGCTCACCTGCAAAAAGGCTTTTCCTTCAGAGATCTCCCCAGTATCTGTGTTTATGGCAGGGTCGCCTGGGGCAGGAAAAACAGAAGCTTCGATTGAGTTGATCGAAAAGTTTACATCCCCGGAGACTGGTGTTCTCAGGATAGACCCAGATGAGCTGCGCGAGCGTTTTCCGCACTATAGCGGGGACAATAGTTATCTTTTCCAGGGGGCGGTGTCTATTATTGTTAATAAGATACATGATCTGGCCATCAAGAGTGGGCAAAGTTTTGTGTTGGACGGGACTCTTTCCAATTATGACCAAGCACATAAGAATATTGCCCGCTCTCTAAACCGCCATAGGTTTGTATTGATCCAGTACGTTTATCAGAAACCCCTATTAGCGTGGGAATTTGTAGAAGCTCGAGAGGTTGACGAAGGCAGAAGAATACCGTTGGAGCGGTTTGTTGATCAGTACTTCGCTGCTCGGGAGGTAGTTAATCAGTTAAAGGTAGACTTTGGGCGCCGAATACAGATAGATTTATTGCTTAAGAATAGCGATAACACCACCCGAAGTTATAAGGCTAATATCGACAGGATTGACCATTATCTGGACGAAAAGTATACTCCCGCCTCTTTGTTGGATACCTTAAAGGTACAATTTTCTGCTAAACTGGAAATATGAAGTTATTTGGCTCATCAGAAAAGGTGGCTTCCACGCCATTCTCCGATTTTATTCGCAACGCGTCCTCTCGCGAAAAAAAGCGCGTGTACTCTGACGTCCTTAAAAAAGCTACCGAGCGCCAGCAGGCCCAATTGAAGCGCGCTGCCGAACTGCGAAAAGCTCGTGAAGAGATCTCTTCTCCCACCAGTATTTAAATTATTTTCAAAGCAACAAAAATAGTGCGTGGGTGTTGCTGTTTCTCGAATAAGCCTATTTTATTTTAAATCAAATGGTTGGCGTTGTTATTCGCATCATCCTGAGCCATATAAGTCAAAGCCTACCTCGAAGGAGGTGGGCTTTTTATGTGCAATAACGCCCAAGTTTTGCAAGGCTTTCTAGTATGCCGCAATAATACGGCAGGGGGATGCTGGATAGGCGTTATTACTCCGCGTTATTGTGTTGTTCCGCTATGCGTTTGCGCACCATATTGGAGTGCCATACAGCGGGGGTGATCACCAGTATGCTCATGGCGCCCAGCACCCATAGGTGGTTTTGGCTCAGCGCGGTAAGCTGAACGATGTCGGCGGCGGGCTCGCTATTGGTCAGCGTAGCAAAGGGGATAGGGCCGATAGCGGCGTCTTTGGCGATGGCAAAGCTGCCACTCCATGCGCTCTCCCAGCCAAGCGCTGAGAGCGATCCGTAGGCCTTGTAAGCGATGGCCGAGGCGCCAAAGCCGATAACCCCAACGGCAACGGTGCCGGCGGCGAGAACGCCAAACCCTAACGCGCCAACCGTTATCACGCCTAGCGATACAATACCGACACTAATAGGTGCCACTGCCAAGCCGCCCCAGGCAAACACTAACCCGTAGGCTCTATCGCCACCGGCAATCCAGCCAAAGGCGGGTTTCTCATGCAACTCGGGCAAGCCCAGCTTGACGTGAATAATAGGAATACCAAAAAGCGAAAGCCGGCTTTTGTATTCGCGCCGCTTGGAATTCACCTGATCATACTCGGCGAGAAAAGCCTCGGGCTGACGTTGGCGTTCTTGTGCTCGCAGCCGCGGCTGGCTGATAAGCATGTGCGTTAACAACGCTAGATAGGCGGCAATAAACCCAAATACCATAAGCTGCGAGCCCAAGGCGTAAAGGCTTTGATAGGCCGTGCTTGCCAGTGCCACATACTTAAGCAAAAACATACCGGCGACAAAAACCGCCGCCACTAAAAAATACAAAGCTACTATTTTAAGGGTAGCGCGCCGCTCACGCTCGGTGCGCGATTGCGCGAGGCTTGCCCGCACACTAAAAAACGAGCCGATCACCCCCGAAAAAGACGCCATTACTGTCAGCAAGCTGCCCCACTTGATGGCGTTGCCAGTGTGCGCGACGCCAGCGCTAAACAAAGCCGCTTTGGCTTTGGGCGCCGATATAGTGCTAATGGCCAGTAACACCGCCATGGTAAAGGGGGCGCCTGGCTTGCTTTTGGCAAGGGTGTCTTGCACAAAGGTGATCATGGCTTTTTGCAGCGCTTTGCGCCCGCGCGACAACCGCTGCTTTACCGCGTCTTCCGATAACTCCAGCTCTGCCGCCACATGCTCGACCGACTGCTGTTCGCGGTAAAACAAAACTAGTGGCTCGCGGTAGGTCTCGGGCAGTTGCTGCAACGCTTGCCAGAGTAGGGCTTGCTCTTGCTCTTGTATCACCACGTCATCCACTCGGCTGTGTTCAGCCACCTGCTCGTGCAGCTCGTCTGTGGGCTGGGGCGCGTGGCGGGTTTCTTTGCGCCGGTAGCGGCTGATTTTAAAGCGCAAAATACCGCAGAGCCACGCTTTAAGTTTGGCCGGGTCACTCAGAGTATCTAGCTTGCGCCAAGCCTCGACAAAGGTCTCCTGCGCAATATCTTCACTGTGTTTTAAGTCGCCCACCGCTGAGTACGCAAGCGAGCACAGCAGGCTTTGGTAGCGGCCGACGATTTCGCCAAAGGCGTCGCGGTCCCCACCGATGGATGCCAGCACCAGGTTGGTATCGGCTGACTCTTTGTAGTTAACACGCTTTTTTAAAAGGCCCATAGCTTTGTTGTCTGGCTTAAAAGGTATAAGTGCCTATTTGTCGGTAAAAGGTGACGGTTTTTATTAAATTAATTTTTTGTCTGATTTTTTATAAAAACTTGTCACCTTTTGTTTTGCTCAAGGCACTTATACCCCGAGGCTTATGTACCGGCGTGTTTTTCTGGCCGGGTTTATAGCAACAGCTTGCTCGCACTCGTTGGAGAATTCCGAGCCACCCATTATTTCATTAGGAGCACACAGTATGACAAGGTTTAAACCAGCTAAGGTAACCATACTTAAAAAACTGACTTTTATGGCCGCTGTGGTTTGTGCCAGCAGCGCCTTTGCCGCACCGCTCGCGCCTCACATCGATACCTTTGATGATGCCGCCAATAACCAACTTAACCTGCCGCGCCAGCTGCTCACCGATGCCGTGATGGGCGGTGGGTCCAGTGCAACGCAAAGTGTAGAGAGGGGCGTGGTTACCCTTCAGGGCGAGATTGTGCCCGCCCGTGGCCAACTGGGTTGGGTGAGCTACGTACTGCCGCTCGACATAGAGGGAGGCGCACAGGACGCTAGCCCTTACGAGGGGTTGGTGTTACGGGTAAAGCTCACTAAAGGCAACCTGTCGGTTTCTGTTAACAGCACTGAGGTCACTAACTTTGACTATCACGCCGCCCCCATTACGGTCACTCAAGATGGCGAGTTTCACGAGGTAAAGGTGCCGTTCGTATCGTTAAAACGTGCCTGGTCCGAGCAGACGCCACTTAACCCCAAAACAGTAAACGGTATCAGTATAGTCGCGTACGCCGTGCAGCCAGAACCCTTTGATGTGTCATTGGATTCTGTCAGCTTTTATTAATAGGTAACCGAGCGTGTAGCGGGGCGCCGAATGGGCGGCTCCGCAACATACCTTCACCTTTACTACGGGTCGTTGCCATGACTACGTCAAACCAAGCGCTTCAACGCTTAGATTACCTTGATGCCGTGCGCGCGTTTGCGTTGTTGTTGGGCATCGTTTTTCACGCCAGTTTATCGTTTTTGCCGGTGTATATCGGCTGGGCGGTAATGGATGTATCCACCAGCGCGCTGGTGGGCATTTTTATGCTGATTAGTCATTCTTTTCGTATGGCGCTATTTTTTTTGGTGGCCGGTTTTTTTAGCCATATGACGTTTCATCGCAAAGGCGCCGCGGGCTTTTTACAGTCGAGGTTTATCCGCATTGTTATTCCCTTTGTGGCAGGCTGGTTTTTATTGCGCCCGCTGCTGGTGTCGGGGTGGGTGATGGGCATGCAAAGCTTGCGTGGGGAGGTTGCTATTATCGCCTCATTAAATGAGGGCTTTAACGTGGTATTGGGTTCTTTAAACGCGGCTTTTACCGGTACGCACCTATGGTTTTTGTACTACTTGTTGTTGGCGACCGCCGCTGTTTTGCTAATGCGCCAGATCGTTGTCTGGCATCCGCGCAGCTATCGAGCGCTTACCCAGCGGGTCGATGCTGTCGTACATTGGTTGGCCCACTCGCGCTTAGCGTTTATCGTTGCCGCTATACCTACGGTCGCTTGCCTCTGGTTTATGGGTGAGTGGGGCATGGATACACCCGACAAATCTCTCGGGCCACAATGGCCGGTGCTGTTTATTTACGGCGGTTTTTTTGCGCTAGGTTGGTTGCTGCATCGCCAAGGTAATGTCATCGAGGCCTTTGGCCGTATTAGTGTTGGCAAAGTGTTTCTCGGGGTAGTTGCTAGTATGGCCGCCGTATTCTTATCGGGGTTTGAGGGGCAGCCTGGTCACCCACAATATCCGCTGATTAAAGCGCTCTTTTTATTCAGCTACGCGGTTATGATGTGGTCGCTGGTGGCACTAACTATCGGTGCTTTTAAACGTTTGTTTAACCGCCCCAGTAAAACGGTGCGCTACCTTGCCGATTCCTCCTATTGGCTGTATTTAATTCATCTGCCTATTGTTATATGGCTGCAAATTGCGTTTGCCGAAACCCCTTGGCACTGGGGCGTAAAACTTACGCTAATCTCGGGTATTACCATTGCGGTATCTTTGCTGCTGTATGACTTGCTGGTGCGCGCGAGCGTGATTGGGCAAGTGCTTAATGGCGGGCGAAAGGCAAGGGTGCTGTTTGCTCGTCGCTCTAACGCGGCGTTTGCGAACAATACGTAGCAAAGCTAATAGCGGAATTAATGCCCTTAAAGCGTGGGCGTGTCATTTAGCCTGCACGCTAAAGCGTTTACGGTACTCCCCCGGCCCTAAGCCGACAATACGGGTAAATATTTTGCGAAACGAGGCCGGGTCTCTATAACCTACCTCCCAGGCGATGGTTTCGATCGGTGTGCGACTAAATTGCAGCGCGTCTTGCGCTTTACTGACGCGAATGTGTTGGCAGTAGTCGGTGCTGGTCAGTCCAGTCGCCCGCTGAAAGCGCCGTAAAAAAGTGCGTTTTTCTAAGCCGGCTTTGGCCGCTAACACGGCCACGGAAGATTCTTTGCCATCAACGCTCTGTAGCCAGTGTTGCACCGTTAAAATGGCTTTGTCGCCGTGCTTAAGCCGGGGCGCAAACGGGCGGTAGTAACGCTGCTCGCGCCCCGGCGGGTCAATCAACAGGGTGCGGGCGGTGTCTAGCATAATCCGCGCCCCTAAAAACCGCTCCACTAAGCGCAGCCCTAAATCTGTCCACGACATGGCGCCCCCAGCGGTAATCACATCGCCGTCATCCACAATTAAGCGCTCGGTGGCCCAGCGCACCTGTGGGTAAAGTGCCTCTACCTTTTCCGTAAACATCCAGTGGGTGGTAGCTGTGCGGCCGTGCAAGATACCGCTGCGTGCCAGTAAAAAAGCCCCGCCACACACCGAGCAAATCACCGCCCCCTGACTATGGCTGTCGTTCAACCAATCAATAAACGGCGCCGATATAGGCACTTGTGCTGGGTCTTCCAGGGTAGGGGGTAAAATAATCGCCGCAGGCGTGTTTTCCAGAGCACCCGCAACTGGTTTTGGCGGTACGTTTTTATAGGGCTGCCACTGGCTAACCGCTAACGAAAGCCCCGTAGCCTCACGCGCCGCCATCCGGTTTGCCGTTTCAAACAGGTCTGTCATCCCCAGTATGGCCGCCTGCTGCGCACCCGAATACAGAATGAGGGCGATGTCGATTGGCTTACTAGTCATATGTCACTATCGCCTTCTAGATTGTCAAATATGCCACTTCGCAGTATGTCGGTTTGAGCGCACACTGTCCATGACGATTGAGAAACACCAACCGACAGGAGATACGCATGAGCAAGCAAGCTTTAATTGTTGTGGACATTCAAAACGAATACTTCCCCGGCGGCAAAATGCTGCTAGAGGGTATTAATACCGCCGCCGACAATGCGGCTAAAGTGATGGCGAAAGCCCGCGCCAACGGCGATGTGGTAGTCAATATTCACCACCAGGAGCCCGATCCGCAGTCGCCCTTTTTTACCCAAGGCACCGACGGCATTACTATTCACCCCAAGGTGAGGCCTGCCGAAGGCGAAAAGGTGATACTCAAAAACTACCCCAACTCGTTTTTAAAAACTGACCTGCACGATTACCTGCAAGCGCAAGGGGTAAAGCAGGTGGTTATTATCGGCGCCATGAGCCATATGTGCATTCAAGCCACCACCCGCGCGGCATCCGATTTAGGTTACTCAGTCACCGTCATTCATGATGCCTGTGCCACGCTCGACTTGGAGTTTAACGGCGTGAACATTCCGGCGGCGCAAGTGCATGCGTCGTCTATGGCGGCTTTGGCGTTTGCCTATGCTGAGGTTGTGGGGATGGAGGAGTGGGTGGCCTAGTCGATCTGCCTGAGCCGGCAAAGCCCCGAAAGATGGCCAGCCGATGGATATCTCGCACTGAATACGCCAAAAGCAACACTTTAGTTGCTTTTGGCGTTGCAAGCCGCAAAAAAGAATCTCATAAATTGCTTTTTTAGATTAAGGCAACTAAAGTGTTGCTATCGAGACCAAAAGCAACCTATGTATTTACTAAGATGAATTCAATACTCCAGCAGATAAAAAAGCGACGATTGACGCTAGGCCTTAAACAGAGCGATATGTTGCTACGAGTCGGCGTATCTCGTCAGCAATATCAGCGTCTGGAGTCCAAAGGAAACCCCAGGCTAGATACACTGGAGTTAATATCGCAAGGTTTAAGCAGTGAACTCATACTTATACCCAAAGAAAAGCTAAACGCTGTTAAAGCGCTGCTGGAGCAGAATGAGCCTAGCTCTCAAGCGAGAAAGCCAGTAAAAGAAGAAACAAAAAAGCGTCTTTCCGATGATCCCTGGCAAGGCTTGCTGGGGGATGAATCATGAGCGATGGCCGAGCCGAGCAAATCAACGTGCTCAAGCTAAGCCTGCATGAAAGGTTGGTGGGTTATTTGGTGGGGTTTCAGAGCGGTAAAAATGTGCTGAGCTTTGCCGAGGAGTTTAAGTACGATGCGGGCCGGCCTACCTTGAGCTTGATTACCCACCCGGCGTTTCCCCGTTCTGAAAAAGTCATGTCTGAACCTTGGGCAAGACACCAAAGGTTGCCCCCAACATTGTCCAATTTACTGCCCGAGGGGGCCTTACGAGAGTTGATGGCGCAGGGGCTTAAAGTTCATGTCGACAGCGAATTTCATCTTCTGTCGAATCTCGGGGCTGATCTACCCGGTGCATTGATAGCAGAGCCGATGGAGCCAGATGAAGTTCCCGCGAGCATTCTAAATGCTCACGGCAAGGTGAAAGTAATAAAGCTTGAAAAGCTATCCACGGGCAACAAATTTTCGTTAGCCGGTGTTCAGATGAAGTTCTCCATGAAGGAGAAAGACGGGCGCTTCACTCTTACCCATGGCAATGTACTGGGTGATTGGATTATCAAAACCCCATCCACCAAGCACAAAGATGTACCGGTAAATGAATATACCGCAATGACACTGGCGCAGTTAGTGGGCATCGACATTCCAGAGATAAAATTGGTCGAGCTAAATACGCTCGAGAATCTCCCGCAGATAAACCTGCCCGATGAAAACCTCGCCTTTGCCATTAAACGTTTTGATCGTGATATCAATACTCGTATCCACATGGAAGACTTTGCCCAGGTATTGGTTAAATATCCCCACGAAAAATACAGCTCGGCAAACTACGAGCAAATTGGCCGTATTGTTTACGCTTACTCGGGAGATGGCTTGGCCGATGCGCAACAGTTTGCCAGGCGATTGCTGGTTAACATCCTTCTCGCCAATGGCGATGCCCACTTAAAAAATTGGAGCCTAATATATCCCGATAAAATCACTCCAAGGCTTTCGCCAGCTTACGATATTGTTACCACGAGCGTATATATCGACGGCGAGCAGAGTTTTGCGCTTAATCTAGGTAAGACTAAAGGCTGGTATGACGTCTCAATGGAGCATTTTAAGTCATGGGCTGATCGTGCTGACATTCCCTGGCGCGCCATTAACCCCCATTTGAATGATGTTATAGAAAAGGCTCGCAACATTTGGCCAGAGGCAATAAAGGCTTTGCCAATGAATGACCAACACAAACAAAAATTAAAACACCATTGGAGCCATCTGCATAAGGATTTTCGAATCAAATAGCGCGGGAAAACTCGCTTGAAAAGCTTAGTAAATCCGTCGCCATCCGGAGTTTCCGTGCCTAACGCGGCTCTGGCTGCTGCACAGCCCACAGTTGTGCATAGCGGCCACCGCGCTGCAGTAGCTCGTGGTGGCTACCTTGTTCTACCAGTTGGCCGTTATCGAGCACCAGTATTTGATCCGCGTCCACCACCGTGGAAAGGCGGTGGGCAATCACCAAGCTGGTGTGGCCGCTGGACACCTCCAGCATAGCGGTCAGTATCGCCGCTTCGGCATGGGAGTCCAATGCCGAGGTCGCCTCGTCAAACACCAAAATAGGCGCGCCCTTAAGCAGCACCCGAGCAATGGCAATGCGCTGTTTCTCACCGCCCGACACTTTTAAACCCCGCTCGCCTACCAGAGTATTGTCACCGTCGGGTAGGGCGGCGATAAACCCATCTAGGTGCGCCATGGTAATGGCCCGGTCGATGGCCTCGTCCGGGGCGTCGGGGTTACCGTAGGCAATGTTGGCGCGAATGCTGGTGTTAAACAGTACCGTATCCTGTGGCACTACGGCGATGGCTCGGCGCAGTGAACCCAGGGTCACCTTGCGAATATCCTGCCCATCAATGGCGATGGAGCCGCCGTCCACATCGTAAAAGCGATACAGCAACCGCGCGATGGTGCTTTTGCCTGCGCCCGAGGCGCCGACAATCGCCAGCCGTTGGCCCGGCGCCACGCGAAAGGACAAATCCGTAAAAGTGGCCCGCTCGGGCCTGTAGCCAAAGGCCACATTCTTAAACGCAATTTCTCCGGCAGTCACCTGTAAAGGCTCGGCGTCGGGCGCATCCACAATGCGCGGCGCCCTTTTTAAAAGCCCCAGCATATTTTCCAAATCGGTCAGCGCCCGGCGCATCTCCCGGTAGACAAACCCGAGAAAATTCAGCGGGATAAACAACTGGATCATATAGGCATTGACCATGGCCAGATCGCCCAGGGTCATCTCCTCGGTAATCACCGACTGGGCCGCCATTATCATCATGCCGGTAATGGCGGCGGCGATAATCAGCGCCTGCCCCGAATTCAGCGCCAGCAGCGATAGGCGGTTTTTTAGTTTGGCCTGTTCCCATTCGGCCAAAAACTGATCGTACGTCTGCGCCTCAAAGTTCTCGTTATTAAAGTACTTAACCGTCTCGTAATTGAGCAAACTGTCCACGGCTCGGGTATTGGTAGAGGAGTCCGCGCGGTTGGCCTCGCGCACAAAGCGGGTACGCCACTCGGTGGTAAACACCGTAAAGCCAATATAAACCGCCACCGCCGTTAGGATAATCAGCGCGTACCAGGCAGAAAAGGCAAAGGTAAAAATCGCCGCCACCATAAAAATTTCAAACAAGGTGGGAACAATATTGAACATCAAAAAGCGCATCAAAAAACTGATGGCACTGGTGCCGCGCTCGATATCGCGGCTAATGCCCCCGGTCTGGCGGCTAAGGTGAAAATCTAACTCCAACCGGTGCAAGTGCCGAAACACCCGTAGCCCAATCCGGCGCATGGCCCGCTCGGTCACCCGGCTGAAAATGGCATCGCGCAGCTCACCAAAAAACACCCCGCCAAAGCGCAAAAACCCGTAAAACAACAAAAAGGCCAGGGGTAATACCAGCTCCGGCTGTAGGCTTCGGTCCACCCCATCCACAATATGCTTCAGCGCCCAGGGCATAGCCAGCGTCGCCCCTTTAGCCGCCAACAGCGCCGCAATGGCAAGCCCAACCCGCCATTTGTAATCCCACAGATAAGGCCAGATATAGCCCCACACCTGCCGCAGGTTCAGCCGGGGCACAGAAGGGTCGGGCGCCGCAGGGGGCAATTTACTGGACATACCGCGCATTGTTGCTTCCGAGTTGGGGGGGTTGGGGGGCACAGTTTACGCAATTGTGGGAGATTGTGTTGCGGAAAAGGCTGCGCTGAGAGAGGAGTTAAAGTATTGCTAGAGGTTTCAAATGATCTTGCTGGTGGACTTCTATTCAGTTAGCGCCACACTGGATCCAGATCTGGATCTGATTTGAGTTCAAAATAAAGTCTGCATGTTTCAGTTTCGCGTGCAAAATGATAATCTCCGAGGAGGCGTTGTGGCGCATAAGTTTGCCTGGGTGGAAAGTTCATGGTGTCCATAAGCCGTGCAATCATTATGCGAATAAATGAAACGGAGCTTCTGATTAATGACAACTTCGGGCCAAGTCAGTAACTTCGCGTTCTTATCGGAGCACGACCCGCTTTTCGTTGAGCTAGCTTTTGCGGCCGAACGGGCCTTTATCAGTGACCCCAACACCACACTCATAAAATTACGTCAGCTGGGCGAAGCCCTGGCGCAGCATATTGCCGCTTTGGCTGGGGTGAACTTCGATGAGCAAACCACCCAGGCAGATTTATTATACCGTTTAAGTCGTGAACTCAAGTTTGAGCCAGTGGTGCGGGAGTTGTTCCATACCCTGCGTATTGAAGGCAACAAAGCCACCCACCAATTCAAAACCCAGCACAAAGAAGCCATTAATGGCTTAGTGGTCGCGCGCAAGCTGGCCATTTGGTTTCATCAGTCTTTTGGTAAAGAAGGCACTCGATTTAAGCCCAGTCCTTTTGTGGCCCCAGCCGACCCAAGTGAGCAGCTGCGCAAGTTACAAAATGAAATTACCGCGCTTAAAGGTGATTTACAGCAAGCCAATATCGACTTGAATTCAAGCCAGCAGCTAAACGAGCTTATCGCCAAAGAAAAGGATGAGTACGAAGCGCTGGCGTGCGCCATGGATGAAGAGTCCCGCGCACTAGCCGAACAAGCAGCCGTGCACGAGCAGGCGATTAACCATCAGCGGCAAGACTACGAAGCCAAAATTAAAGCCCTGCAGGAGCAGATAGCCGCGCAGGATGAAAAAGCCCAAAGCTCCCAACGCCAAACACTCAACCGCAATACTCAGGCGGCAACCCAGCACATTGTGCTGGATGAAGCCTTAACCCGAATACTCATTGATCAACAGCTCACCGAGGCGGGTTGGCAGGCGGATAGCGAGGCTCTGACCTTTCAAAAAGGCACTCGGCCTGAAAAAGGCAAAAACCTTGCTATTGCCGAGTGGCCTACCGAACTGAACGGCAAAAAGGGCAGGGCGGACTACGTACTGTTCGCAGGTTTGGTGCCTATGGCCGTGGTGGAGGCCAAAAAAGAGAACACCAATGTCGCGGGTAAAATCCCCCAAGCCGAGCGCTACAGCCGGGGCTTTAATTTGGCGCCTGCCATGCAGGGCGCGTGGGAGCTGGCGGGTTTAACCATTGCCTGGCCCGATGAAGCCGAAGGCCACTACAAAATACCGTTTGTGTACTCCTGCAATGGCCGCCCCTACGTGCCGCAGCTGGCTGAGCAGTCCGGCACTTGGTTTCGCGATGTGCGACTTGCCTCCAACACCAAGGTTGCGCTGCAAAAGTTTCACACCCCGGACGGGCTGGCCGACCGATTAAAACGCAGTAAAGAGGACGCCCAGCGAAAGCTAGAAGTAGAGCCTTTCGGGTACCTAAAACTGCGTGACTACCAGCAACTAGCCATTACCGCTGTTGAGAATACGCTGGCCAAAGAAATACGCAGTGCGCTCTTGGCAATGGCGACAGGCACGGGTAAAACTCGCACCATTATTGGTTTGATGTACCGCTTTTTGAAAGCCGAGCGCTTCAAGCGTATTTTGTTTTTGGTGGATCGCTCCGCCTTGGGGCGGCAGGCCTTAGACGCCTTTAATGAAGCGCCGCTGGAGCAAAATCATACCCTGTCTAAAATCTATAACGTGGCCGAGCTGGGCGATATGGCCGCCGAGGTGGAAACCCGCGTGCAGGTGGCCACCGTGCAGGCAATGGTGAAGCGGATTTTTATGAGCGACAACCCGCCACCTGTGGATCAGTTTGATTGCATTATTGTGGATGAAGCCCACCGTGGTTATACCCTGGATCAGGAAATGACCGAGGGCGAGTTGGCCACGCGCGATGCCAGCCAGTACCTCTCCAGCTACCGCCGCGTGTTGGACTACTTTGATGCGGTTAAAATCGGTTTAACCGCTACGCCCGCCAAACACACCAGCGAGATTTTCGGTAAACCCGTTTATACCTACTCCTACCGCGAGGCAGTGGCCGACGACTGGCTCATTGATCACGAGCCACCCATCCGTTACGAAACATTACTGACCCAAAAAGGCATTACCTTTGCCAAAGGCGAAAAGGTCAGCGCGATAAATACCCAAACCGGCGAAGTGCAAAGCGCCGAACTAGACGACGAACTGAACTTTGAGGTGGATGCCTTTAACCGCCGTGTCATTAACGAAAACTTTAACCGCGTTATTTGCCAGCAGTTGGTCAACGAGCTTGACCCCTTCGGCGATGAAAAGACCATGATTTTCTGTGCAACTGACTTGCACGCCGATATGGTAAAGCGCCTTTTAGATGAGGCCTTTAAGGAGCTGTACAACGGCGAGTACAATCAAGCAGCGGTGGCCAAAATTACCGGCCAAAGCGATAAAGTGGACCAGTTGATCCGCCAGTACAAAAACGAGCGTTACCCAAACATTGCCATTACCGTGGATTTGCTCACCACCGGCATCGATGTGCCCGCCATTTGTAACTTAGTGTTTATGCGTCGGGTGAAATCACGCATTTTGTACGAGCAAATGATCGGCCGTGCCACCCGCCGTTGCGACGATATTGGCAAAACCGTGTTCCGCATTTACGACCCGGTGGATATTTACGCCGCACTCAGCAGTGTGAACACCATGAAGCCACTGGTGAAAAACCCCAATATTACCTTGGAGCAATTGGCCGATGAAATCACCAACCCGGAACAACTAGAGCGTGCCTTAAATACACCCGGTGATATACCCGACCAGAGCCAAGCTGATGTGGTGCTCAGCCAGCTAAGCCAAAAAGTCATGCGGGTACTGCGCAAAGCCCAGAAAAAGTCCGAAACCAAGCCCGCGCTAAAACAAAAGCTCGACGAGCTGCACGGTCTGTGGGGCGTTGAGCCCAAAAACCTGCACCAACACTTGCATCAATTGGGGCCCAAGCAAGCGGCCGCTTTTATCACCCAGCACAGCGGCTTAGTCAATCAGCTGGCCGAGGTGAACAGCTTGCTGGGCAGTGAATATCAGCCCGTGATTTCCGAGCATCACGATGAAATTCGCGACCGTACCCAAAGCTACGGCCAGCACGAAAAGCCAGAAGACTATCTGGACAGCTTTAACCAATTTATTAACGAGCAGGTTAACCAAAGCGCCGCCCTGGCGGTGGTGGTGAACAAACCCCGCAACCTTACCCGCGAGCAACTAAAAGAGGTGAAGCTGCTGCTTGATGGCGCAGGCTATTCCGAGGCCAAGCTGCAAAGCGCCGTACGCAACCAAACCAATCAAGACATTGCCGCCAGTATTGTTGGCCATATACGCCGCGCAGCATTAGGTGAGCCTCTAGTCCCCTTCGAGCAGCGAGTCGCCCAGGCCATGCAGCGCATTTACCAAAGCCGCAGCTGGACGCCCAACCAGCGTAACTGGCTGGAGCGGCTTTCTAAGCAGCTGGTGCACGAGGTCATTATCGACCGCGACTTTATTAACAACCGCTTCGGCGAGAAGGGGGGTGCCAAGCAGTTTGATAAAATCCTTAATAATCAATTGGATACGGTGCTTGAGGCGCTCAATGACGCCCTTTGGGAGCAAGATCGGGCCTAATCGATGCTTTTACGGACATGTATATAAACTGCGGTTTTCTATACATATCCCAAAAATATGTCTAATTTTTCGCACTTTTTAGGCATATCCAATAAATATGCCCATGCCATCGACAAGTTAAATTAACATCACCCCTTATTTTATTTTCACGTTTAAGTTAAATTAACGCCTGCGCTTATTTTAACTTTGGAGCCTGTGGGAGGCTGAATGGAACGTGGTTTAACCGGTCATTATGTAGCCAGTATCGCCGGTGGTGTGCATTGCCAAGCGTTTGTACCGGCACCGCTGCCGCCTGCGCCGCCGTTGCAGCTGTCTAATAAGCTGCAAGGCCGTATCAATCAAGCCATGCTGGCTCTGGGCCGGCTGGATGCCATCAGCACCCTGTTGCCAGACGCTCGCCTGTTTCTTTACAGCTATGTGCGTAAAGAGGCGGTTATGTCTTCGCAAATCGAGGGCACTCAATCGTCCCTCAGCGACCTGATGCTCTACGAAATGGAAGGGCTGCCCGGCGTACCCATGGACGATGTGCAAGAGGTCTCTTGCTACGTCAATGCCCTCGCCTTGGGCGTAGAGCGCATTCGCGAGGGCCACCCCATTACCTTTCGTCTGCTCACCGAGTTGCACAAGGCGCTGATGACCTCGGGCCGGGGCATTAGCAAAGGCCCCGGTGAGTTCCGTAAAAATCAGGTGTGGATAGGCGGTCACCGTGCCGATGAAGCCACTTTCGTGCCGGCACCTGCCAATGAGCTAGCCAATTGCTGGGCTGAGCTGGAGCGTTTTTTAAACGACGTGCCCGAGCCTACCGACGCGCTCATCAAAGCTGCCCTGGCCCATGTGCAGTTTGAAACCATTCACCCGTTTATGGACGGTAACGGTCGGGTGGGGCGCTTACTCATCCCCCTTGTTTTGGTAGCAGCCAATGTCTTAAGCGAGCCTTTGCTTTATTTGTCGGTATTCTTTAAAAAGCATCGCCAGGTTTATTACGAGCGCTTACAGCAAGTACGCCTAACCGGTGACTGGGAGGCGTGGCTTTTGTTTTTTGTGGATGCCGTGGCCGACACCGCCACTCAAGCGGTAGCTACGGCGCAGCAGCTAAATGCATTGCGCCAACAGCATCGGGAACAGCTCGCCGGGCTAGGCCGTATGGCCGCCTCCGCGCAACAAGTGCTGGATGTGCTGTTTGAATACCCGATTGCCAATATCAACACACTGGTAAAGCACGGCAATATTACCGCCGCCACCGCTGGCAAGGTAATGGATTTACTTTCACAGCCGCAACACGCCTTAGTGCGCGAACTGACCGGCCAAAAGCGCAACCGGGTCTTTGCCTATAGCGCTTATATCGATATTTTGAATCAGGAATAACGTAACAAAATGACCAACAACGACATTGTTCAAAAACTCTGGAATCTGTGCGACGTACTGCGTGACGACGGCATTAACTACTCCGATTACGTCACCGAGCTGGTACTGCTGCTGTTTATTAAAATGGTGCACGAAAACACCGAGGCGGGCGTGCTGGAGCGCCACCCACTGCCCGAGGGCTGCCGCTGGACGGATATTAACGAACAATCCGGCATTAACTTACTGGATGACTACAAACGCATATTGCTTAGCCTAAGTACCGGTAAAGACGCCAATGGCAAGCTGGTGCATCAAGACCCGCTTATTAGCGCTATTTACGCCGATGCCCAAACCCGCCTGCGCGAGCCGCGCCATTTGGAGCAAATGATTAAAACGCTAGATCAAATAGACTGGTTTAGCGCGCAAAAAGACGGCCTGGGTGATTTGTACGAAGGCCTACTGGAAAAGAACGCCAGCGAGACGAAATCCGGCGCGGGCCAGTACTTTACCCCGCGCGCCCTTATTAACAGCATGGTGCGCTGCATAAAGCCGCAAGTGGGCGAAGTGATTCAAGACCCAGCGGCGGGTACCGCAGGCTTTTTGGTCGCTGCCGACCAATATATGCGCGAGCAAACCGACGACTATTTTGAGCTATCCGCCAAAGACGCCAAGTTTCAAAAAAATAAAGCCTTTGTGGGCATAGAACTGGTGCCCAACACCCGCCGCCTGTCATTGATGAATTGCCTATTGCATGGCATGGAGGGTGACGATGAAGGCGTAGTGCATTTGGGTAATGCGCTGGGCGAAGCCGGCAAAGCCTTGCCCCGCGCCGATATTATTCTCGCCAACCCGCCCTTTGGCACCAGCAAAGGCGGCGAGGCCTCCAACACCCGCGACGACCTCACCTTTAAAACCAGTAACAAACAACTGGCGTTTTTACAGCATATTTACCGCAACCTAAAACCCGGTGGCCGCGCCGCCGTGGTACTGCCGGACAACGTTTTGTTTGAGGCAGGTGTAGGCACCGACGTACGCCGCGATTTAATGCACAAATGCAACCTGCACACCATACTGCGCCTGCCCACCGGTATTTTTTACGCCCAGGGCGTAAAAACCAATGTGCTGTTTTTTACTAAGGGCAGTGCCAAAGACAAACAGCAGGAAGAAAACTGCACTAAAAACGTCTGGGTCTACGACCTGCGCACCAATATGCCCAGCTTTGGTAAACGCACCCCCTTTGGCGATAGCCATTTGGCACCTTTTGAGAAGGTCTTCGGTAAAAAGGCTGATGGCACCAGTAAACGCACCGAAGGCGAATACAGCTTTGGTGCGGAAGAAATCGCCGTGGATAAACAAGCCGCCGCGGAAAATAAAAATGTGGATGATAAGTTAGCCCATAGCCGCTGGCGCTGCTTTAGTCGCGAGTGGATTGCCAACACCAAAGGCGACTCGCTGGATATTAGCTGGCTAAAAGACAAAGACAGTGTGGATGCGGCGGATTTACCCGAGCCGGATGTGCTGGCTAGGGAGGCAAAGGGGGAGTTGGAAGCGGCGCTGGGTGAATTGGACGGGTTGCTGGCCGCGTTGGAGGACTATTAATGGAAGATGCTAAACTCCCAAAAGGATGGTGCCTCGCGAGCATTGCGGATGTTTCTATTAAGGGGGCTCAGCGGAAGCCGGTTCAAGATGAGACATTCAATTACATTGATATAGGTAGTATTAATAGGGACTCAAAGCGTATTGAGTCACCACAGTGCTTATTAGGTAAAGATGCACCCAGCCGAGCTAGGAAGATTGTTAATACGGGAGATGTATTAGTATCTTTAACTAGACCTAACTTAAATGCTGTCGCGTACGTTCCGGCTAAATATGATGGTCAGATAGCTTCAACAGGGTTTGAGGTTATCAAAGCACTATTGGTCGATGGTCATTATATTTTTGCATTGACTCGTTCGAAGCACTTTATTGATTCAATCAGCGGAGTTGTTCAAGGTGCACTTTATCCCGCAGCCAAATCTATTGATGTTCAGACTTATGAGTTTCCACTCCCCCCGTTAGCCGAACAAAAAGTCATCGCCGACAAACTTGACACCCTGCTGGCACAGGTGGAAACCACGAAAGCCCGCCTCGAACGTATCCCCGAAATCCTAAAAACCTTCCGCCAATCCGTCCTCGCCGCCGCAATGAGTGGGAAATTGACTGAGGAATGGAGGAATCAAAATGAATATAAGGATAATGTTCTACAAGATATCCACGACGAGAAAAAAATTTGGCTTGATAAGAATTCAGATCATAACGAAGTAAAACGTATTTTAAGGCGGCTTAAGGATAGTTCCAAAGTAATTAAATATAAGAATGACAAGTTGCCTGAAACGTGGTTGTGGAGTCAACTCGAAGATAGTGTGTTAATGATAGTCGATTGCCACAACAAAACGGCTCCTTACGCTGAAAAGGGTACACCCCTAATCAGAACGTCTAATATTCGGGATGGTAAATTTGTCTGGGAGAATTTGAGATTCGTATCTGATGAAACATACGAATATTGGTCCCGCCGGTGCCCACCAGAGCCGGGTGACATCATGTTTACTCGTGAAGCCCCTATGGGGGAAGCAGCAATTATTCCACCTAAGCATAAGTTGTGCCTAGGTCAAAGAACGATGCTTATTCGCCCTATTGAAAAGTATGTACCTGCAAAATTTTTGCTGATAGCGTTAATGGATCCAAACTTTAGAAAACGTTCAGAGGGCATTGCCGTAGGTACTGGTGTTAAGCATTATAGAGTTGGTGATGTTAGCAATCTACTAATTGCAGTTCCTCCAACTGAAGAACAAACTGAGATTGTTCGTCGCGTCGAAGAAGTTTTCGCCTTTGCCGACAACATCGAAAAAAAAGCCAATGCTGCGTTAGAGCGGGTTAATAGTCTTACCCAATCTATTCTAACCAAGGCTTTCAACGGTGAACTCACCGTCGACTGGCGCGCCTCTAACCCAGAGTTAATAAGCGGAGACAACAGCGCCGAGGCTTTGCTTGAAAAGATCAAAATCGAGCGTGATATGATCAAAAAACAGCCTAAGCCAAAGCGTAGTGCCGTAGAAAGAAACAAAGGTAGCCGCATGAGTAGAAAAATCATCAAAGTCGTTGACGCATTAAAAGAGGCCGGTAAACCGCTCTCGGGCCAGCAATTGCTAGCAGCTGCGGGATACCCAAGCGACAGCAGTACTGATCAGTTGGAGAGGTTCTTTCTGGATATCCGTGAGGCAATGGCCATTGAAAAATCTATTGTCAAGCTTAAGCGTAGCGACGATGGTCAGGACTGGTTCACCTTGCCTGGAACCGTCGAGGCGAAAAAATCATAGCGCTAAGGGCAGCTGATGAAAGTCGATAAATTACATATTCGGTCACAATTCAAAAACCTTGAGAATGTGAAGGTGGACTTTGATGAAGATCACCTAATGACCGTTGTGGTGGGCCGCAATGGATCGGGTAAGTCCAACGTACTGGAAGCCTTGGTGGCAATATTCCGTAATCTCGATTTAGGGGTTTCGCCGCCTTTTTCGTATGAGCTAACTTATCGACTTGGCGAGTCTCTCCGTTCAAATCCGGACAGTGAGCGATGGGTGGAGATCACCATTGATGCTGACCCGAGCCGTGGAACAACCTCCAAGCAATACCAAGTTAAGGTGCGTGACTTATCGCTAATCGACCATACTGAAAGCATGTTTGGTGAGGCGTCTCCCGGAAAAGTCGTCCCGTTCTCAAAAGTGAAACGTGATAAAGAAGGTAATGCGCCGTATTTGCCTAACTATGTATTTGCCTACTACTCAGGCCCCAGTGACCGCCTGGAAAGCCATTTTAAGAAACATCGGACTGATTTTTATCGTCGTCTTCTAAAGGATGAGCTGGATTTAAAAGGCGATATCCGACCGCTATTCTACGCCAAGCCCCACCATAGCCAGTTTGTGTTGTTGGCCTTTTTTTTATCAGAGGAGGATAGTGCAGAAAAGAGCTTCTTGCGCGAGCACTTGGGTATTGAAGGTTTGGATAGTATTCATTTCGTGATGAGGCGGCCTGGCTGGACAAAGAAGGTGGGTGAGTTGTTCTGGGGAGCACGAGGCGTTGTCCGTCGATTTCTGGATGAGCTGATAAAGTATACGTTATCTCCCGTAAAAGTGACACGCCAAGAAGACACCTCTTTGACCGGAAGCAATCTTCGCAACGAGTTCCTGCACTTATTTTTACCTGATGTAGAATCGCTTCGCGAGTTTGCTAGAGATCTAAGCCCAGACGAATTGTTTAAAATGCTTGAAAGTACGTTGCTTTCGGAAATAATTTCCGAGGTTAGTGTTCGAGTAATTACATCTAGTAGCGAGGAGCCGCTTACTTTCAGAGAGTTGAGTGAAGGTGAGCAGCAATTATTAACCGTTCTGGGGTTGCTTAAATTTACGGGAGGGAAGGACTCACTGTTCTTACTTGATGAGCCCGATACGCACCTTAATCCATCATGGGCCGTGAAATACTTGAGGTTCCTGCGTGAGTTTGTTCCTAACCACGAGGCCAGTCATTTGCTGATGATTTCGCATCATCCTCTAGCTATTGCAGAGCTAAAGAGAGAGCAGGTTCAGGTTATGAGGCGAGACGAGGATCAGAAAATTACCGCCAGTATGCCTGATGAAAACCCACGAGGAATGGGGATAAATCTCATACTTCGTAGTGATATGTTCGGTCTTCAGACAACGCTAGATGATGACACGAATGAAATGCTTTCTGATAGAAACTCTCTTGCAGCCCAAGAAAGATTATCTAAAGAAAAGATTGTTCGAAAAGAGGGGCGTGATCCTGAAACTGAAGAAGAGTATTTGTCGTGGCTTAACTCTGAGCTGGAAGTGCTAGGGTTCAATCTTGCAGCGGATGACCCAGATTACTTTGAATTCCTCCGCGAGAAGTACCATTCTAAGAAGTTGGAGAAACATTAATGCGCTGGATTTGCAAAGATGAGATAGAGGAATGCTTAACCCAGGCTTGGAGAGATATGGCAGGTCAGGCAAAAGCTAGTTTGCTTGCTGCTCCAGATCATGAGTCAAGAAAAGCTATTCTTAAAAGAGTTGCTTCTTCAAACGTTTGGCGTGATTTTTATGACCTTCTTCCTGATAGTTACAAACGTAAATGTTGGTATTGTGAGGCCGAGGAAATACGGTCAGATATGCCGGTTGACCATTTCAGGCCCAAAAGTAAGGTAGAGGATGAACATAGCCATGAAGGCTATTGGTGGTTGGCCTTCGATTGGGATAACTATCGATGCGCTTGCACATTCTGCAATAGTCGCAGAGTTTTTGAGGAGACGGAAGGTGGTAAAGCATGCCGGTTCCCTCTTGAAAATCCTGAGGAGAGAGTCTTTGTTCCTGCCGATCAGGAAAGTATTCACAATGAACGCCCTTACTTTCTCGATCCATTCAATCCGGACGATGAAAAACTACTTTGGTTTGATAACGACGGCTTGCCGGTGGCTAAACCAGAAGCGACAGATAAGCAGAAGTCAAAGGTTGAGAATTCTATTGAAATATTTCATCTTCATGAAACTCGGATAAGTCGAGCCAGGAATAGAGTGCGTTTAGAGGTCGAGCGACAGATTATAAAAATAAAAGCCAATGATAACGTGGCAGCTGCAAAAGCCAAGCTGCGTCGTATGGTACGAGATACGGAAAAGCTATCACGAGCGGCAGTTGTTTATTTGCGTGCTCATAGGGAGTTGCCTGAAGTAAAAGATATTTTGAATTTGGAATGACGGAATCAATGGCCGTGGCAGTGATGATGCTATAGCGTGGCGGAAAAATATAGCCAGATTGAACAGGTAGCTGATTAGTGTGTCTTGTTTTACGTTGTAAATATTGGTTTTTATCGCGATCCCTGCCTTGAGTGTGTGGTAGTTTTTTATGTCGGTACTTGTAAAAAAATACTAAAGGATTATTTGTGGGCGTTGCGAGGCATAATCCCAATGATAAGTGATTTCCGGAACCTATATGAACTTTATGAAAAGTTCAGAAGGAATAGAAGGTCTCGCCAAATAGCTCAAGATTTAGAGCGAAGTCTGATTTCCTCTCGCCGTTTTGCACGCCTATTTGAAATGCATGGCGTAAGTCGCAATCAAATACCCCCTTTCTTCGATAACTCCCTAACTCTAGCGGCTGTGCAAGATGATGCTAAGTTGTTGGAGCTCTTAAACACTGAAAGGCTGGAGGCGGCGGCCCAGCTTTTTGATGTTCGCCTGGACTGGCTAGAAGGCGCTGCCGATGAAATCTATAAGGATAAAGGCGATTTCTATAAGAACCCTGAAAGTTTCGCTGAAGTTGTTGATGAGCTCCTGGCGCGGTCGGACGACATATACGGCTTGCTGCTGGTGGGCGATATAAACCGAAAGGGAAAGGATACGGCTTGCGATGCGTTTCTAGTCATTGCCGAGGCCGTAGGGTATTTAGGTGATAAAACCATTTATCGCTACCATGTATGTGACGCCTGGGTTTTCAGCTACTGGAAATGCCGCGCCTACCTAACCGCCTGCATCGCTATCGCCTGGAAAAAGGGATTGTACATTCACGGTAAATACGTGAGTGCCAAAGCACTTTAAGGCATCGAAGACAAAACCGCGCTACCTATTTTAGAAACCATTCAAGGCGAACGCTGGGACCCTGAATTTATGGCCATAGACCCAGAACTGTTTTTAGATGGCCTTGCCGAAGGTGATTTGGGCAAGGTCGCCGCTCTAGAGCTTTGGCTTGAGTTAGAAGCGAAAGGTTGGATGAACTATGGTTTCGGTGCCCACCGTGAAAAATTTGAGCAAGCACTTAATCGATTACGTGCGACTTAGATTCATAGCCACCCTGATAATCTAGTTATGTGTGCTTCTAGCAGACGAGCAACCCAGTCTAAGAGGCTGGGGTTAATACAAACCCCTGCCCGCGAGAGGCAGCTGTCAGCCGGCAATGTTCTACATCGAGTACACCCATATATTGCGTTCAGAGCGTGGCTCCAAGGGAAAGATTGCCGATATCAGTATTTTTCTATAAATCTCCCACACAACCAATGTAGACAGCGGTGTGGGGGCTCGCATCTGGTTAGTCCCGACGTTCAGTCACTTCCAGCAGGTGATAACCAAACGGGGTTTTGACCGGGCCCTGAACTTCGTTGACCGGTGCACTGAAAACAACTTTGTCGAACTCGGCGACCATTTGGCCTGGGCCGAAGGTACCCAGATCACCGCCGTTGCGGCCCGAGGGGCAGCTGGAATGATCCTGCGCTAATTTGACGAAATCTTCGCCCGCTTCAATTTTGGCTTTTAGTTCGTTACAGGTCGCTTCGCTGTTGACCAGAATGTGACGTGCGGCGGCTTGAGGCATAATCGTGTCTCTTTTCTATGGATTCTGAAGAAGCGCGTAAGATAATCGCTATTGCGGGCGAGATCTAGGGGGAAACTCGATAAAATCTCGGCATGAGTCGCTGCTTTGGTGTTGGGTGGGCGGTTGCATGGATGCAGGAGGTAGAGCTACGCAGGAGTAGTTGCCGAGGCGGGGGAGCTCATAACGCACGCCCATGTGCGTTACCCTTCGGGCAGCCGGACCGGCTGTGCAAAATGGCTATCCTGCCATTTTGTGAACCCCTACGGGGGTGCCTTTACCTCCCCCGCAACCAATAAAAAACCCCCAGACCTCTCGATCTGGGGGTTGATTATTGGTGGAGGCGGGGGGAGTTGAACCCCCGTCCGCCGGCACTCCGCTCGCGGCTCTACATGCTTAGTTTCCGTTAATTGATTTAACTCATCTGCGACCCAACGGGCAGGGTGCAGCGAGCGAGTTCGCTTTAGGTTTCACAGTGTTGCCACGATCAAAACAACACAGCTATCCAGTTCTGTATGACAGTCTGTAACGCGGTACTGGCACCTTGTCATAGACCGCTAACGGCGTACCGTTAGAAGTGCTTCATCAACCGCTTACGCGGCTAATTGGGCACCGTAGTTGTCGTCATTGGCAACTAATAAATTGCAGCTTTGGATTAACGTGATTCGCTACCATCACGACATGCACCTTGAGTTTTGCCACCGGCGTCGAATCCAAGTCGCCCCCAAATCTGGGTGCTGAGCTTGTCAGCAAAACCGTACCCTTGTGACAGGCTGATGACAGCCAAGTTCCAAGGGCCGGCCATTGTAGGGCCCGCGGGCCCAGAGCACAAGGGGTATGACGGTGTTTAGATACGCCTTAGAGTTTATCCAGCTTTAAGGCCTCGGCGTAAGCTTTTAGGTCGTCCAAGGCGGTGCCACGGCCCGCTTTAAGGGTGAACATGGCGTTGTTGTTAATGATAAGCGTAAGTTCGGGACGATCTTCGTCGCCGTTGTAGATGGCTTTTTGGCCCTGAATTTTAATGAGTTTGCCGCCGTTCATAGTGATAATTGAGGGGTTGTTGATCATTCCCATCATCGATTGCAGCATTGGGGAGTCCATTACCAGCTCGATGGTGACCTCGGCGTCGCCCTTTGCATACTCGCGATTGGCTGAGATGCCACCGCCCATCATTCCGCCCGCTGATTCGCTCTCGATCTCGCTGGCCTCCCAGCCGCTTAGCGCGTCGGGAAACACGGCTTTAACGGCCTCGGCTTTTTGTTGGCCAATCAGGCCTGCGGCGTAATTTAGCTGGTTGGCGGCCTCGGACAGATCGCCGCTTTTGTAGGCGCTGACACCCTCGTCAATCGCATCGGTGACCTCATCGGCCTGAAGGTTGCCAGCGGCCAGTGCTAAGGCGATGCCGACAATGATAGCGTGCGGGGGGCGGATTGTGGGTGTTTGCATAATAGAGTCTCCTTCTCTGAGTGGATTTATATTATCGCTAAGGCGGCTGCGGTAAATCAATGTTTGGGTGTGGTGGTGCCCATTTATGTGATGCTAATGGTCTATGGTTTCAGTATTACATACGTATTCATAAGGTTTATCGCGCTTGAATAGTTTTGAATACGTATGCAGTGAATTGCGCAGGGATGGGCGCTGGCACTAACCTCAACCACAGTTCATGACGAAAGCTTAATACCTGAAACCTTGAGCGTTTGTCAGCCACCTGTGAGGTTGTTACCCCGGTGGTGCTATGACTGATAATAATAGACCTAAATAGGATTGCATCATGAAACAAGCCAAAAAGTTGTTGCTGCCTTCGGCCATTAGCTGCGTTATTGCAGGTTTTGCCCCCATTGCCTTTGCCCAATCTGACGCTGTACAGGAGCCCGCTCTTGAAGAGGTGGTGGTTACCGGTATTCGCGCTAGTTTGATTAACTCAATGGCGATTAAAGAGGATGCCAGCTCGATCGTTGAGGCGCTCTCACCCGAGGATATTGGTAAATTGCCCGATAGCAGTATTGCTGAATCTCTGGCCCGTTTGCCAGGGTTGGCAGGCGAGCGCGTTAATGGCCGCACCAGTGGTATTTCGGTGCGTGGTTTTAATGAAGACTACGTGGCTACCACCATGAACGGCCGCGAGCTGTTGGGTATTGGTGATAACCGCGGGGTGGAGTATGACCTGTATCCCTCCGAGATTATTTCTGGTGCGGTGGTTTACAAAAGCCCTGATGCCACTTTGATGAGTCAAGGCTTGGGCGGCGTGGTGGATTTGCGCACTTTGCGCCCGCTGGAGCGCGACCGTATTATCAGCTTTAACGGTACTTACGAGATGAACGGATTGGAGTCGGGTAACCCTGACTACGACGATACCGGCCATCGTTTGGCGTTTACCTATTCGGATAAATTCGTTGACGACACCCTAGGCTTTGCGTTGTCGCTAGCGACCACCGAGACGCCCAGCCAAGAGCAGCAAGTGCGTGTTTGGGGCTACCCAGAAACCGGAACTGGAGATCAGCAAGCGTACTTCGCGGATGGTAGTCTGGTTGAGCCTGGGACGTACGTTGCTGGTGGGCACGACTCTTTTGCCCGCTCTGCGGTGTTGGAGCGCGATACCGTATCGGCGGTAGTACAGTACGAGCCGGTAGAAGATTTAACCATTACCGCCGATGCGCTCTACATTGACTTTAAAGAGTCGAAAGTGTTCCGAGGCTTAGAAGAGGGCGGCCCGATCTGGGGCAGCACCAACTGGACCGCCAATACCGTGGATGACGGCTTGGTGACTTCTGGGCAGTGGGATGGATTTCACTCGGTCATTCGCAACGATGGCGAAGTAAAAGACGGCGACTTGTCGGCCTTTGGTTTAAACGTCGCCTACGCGCTTAACGACATTTGGTCGCTTGAACTGGATGTTGCGCACAGCGAGTCCAGTAAAGATTTGATCAACATTGAAAGTTATTCTGGTGTGGGGCGCGGGAGTACGACAACCCAAGGTGATCCGGCGGCGCGCGCTTGGAACATGACGGGTGACTTTGGCATTATGTACACCGATCACCCGTCCATCGAGATGCCAGACTATACCGACCCTGACGTGATTCGTTTGGCGGGCCCGCAAGCATGGGGCGGGGCCATTGCACCGCTAGTGGGTGGCAACACTAACGCACAGGACGGCTTTGTAAACTACCCGTCTTTTGAAGAAGAGCTGGATACCCTGCGTTTGAGTGCTACGGCGGAGTTGGATATTCCGTTCTTAGAGAGCGTTGAATTTGGTGCGCATTACTCGGACCGCAGAAAATCCAAAATTAATTACGGCGCCTTTTTGGTAGCACCTGGCTACGATGACAACTTATCGGCTGAGGCTCAGGGTGATATTGCCGTACCCGAAGAGTATGTCGTGGGTGAAACTGACTTAAGCTTTCTGGGGCTGGGCAATATGCTCGCCTACGATGGAGTGGGTTTGTATCGAGCGGGTGTTTACCGCGAAATTGATGCCACCGGTTTTGAGACTGCGCGCCTGGGCGATACCTACACGGTTAATGAAGAAGTCACCACCTTGTATACTAGGTTAGATTTTGCCGCAGGTATTATGACGGGTAACGTCGGTGTGCAAGTGATTTCTACCGATCAGAGCGCCTCTGGTTTTGATACCTATACCGGCGAAGATGGCACGGTGGTAGCAACCCCGGTGACTGACGGTACAGACTATACTAAAGTGCTGCCAAGTTTGAACACCAACTTCCAGTTGACTGATGATCAGGTTGTGCGTTTCGGCTTATCTAAAACTATGTCGCGGGCACGTCTGGATGAAATGCGACCCAACAATACCATTGGTTTTAGCTTTAACGATGCGGCGCGCTTGAGTGATGACCCAGAAAACTCCGCTTGGAGTGGCTCGTCTGGTAACCCAGAGTTGCAGCCGATTGAGGCTAACCAGCTAGATCTGTCTTATGAGTATTATTTTGCCGACGATGGTTATGTTGCGGCGGCGTATTTTTACAAAGACCTTAAAAACTGGCATATCAACGAGAAAGCACTGACAGACTTTACTCCTTATATTGTTGAGGGCTACCACGACAATGGTATTGATGAGCTTAAATCCACCCAAGGTTTTACTAGCTCGGTGGTAGAGGCTGGTTCAGGTCATGTAAAAGGCTATGAGTTGCAGGCGAGTTTGCCATTCCATCTGTTTAGCGATTGGTTAGACGGCTTTGGTATTATCGCCAGCGCTACCAACCTTGATGGTGAGATTACTTACGAGGGTAATGATTCACGTATTCCGGGTTTGTCTGAGAATATTTATCAGGCTACCTTTTTCTACGAGAAAAACGGCTTTGAGTTTCGCGTATCGGGTCGTAAACGTGATGAGTACCTGACTGAGTTCTACGGCACTAGCTTGGCGCTAACGCCCACGATTGATCAAGGCGCAGAGCTTGTCGATGCGCAAATTGGTTTTGATTTTGGCGCTGCAGGGATCGAGTCATTAGATGGTTTGACCATCACCTTGCAAGGGCAAAACCTCACTGATGAAGATACTTTCTCGGCCGCTGAGGACGATACCCGCCGGGTTAATACCTACCAACACTTTGGGCCTAACTACTTGTTGGGGGTTAACTACACCTTCTAGCTCTAACGTTTTTAAGAGTGTTATGTTCATTGCCCCCGCTACTGTTAAAGTAACGGGGGCTTTTTTTATGGGCGAGGCAATCTAATGCAGTTTGAATGCAATAATAAAATTAACCGTTTGGTGATCTGTGGGGGGGGCACCAGCGGCTGGATGGCCGCTGCGATGTTTGCCAGAATGTTGGGCCAACAGCTGGAGATCACTCTGATTGAATCGAGCCAGATTGCTACGGTGGGCGTGGGCGAGGCGACTATTCCACCTATCCAGTTGTTTAACAAAGTACTGGGGATCGATGAGAGTGAGTTTCTGCGTGAAACTGGCGCGACTATAAAGCTCGGTATTGAGTTTGCAGGCTGGGGGCGCCCCAATGATTGCTATATGCACGCCTTTGGTGAGCTGGGTATGGAGCGCGGTATGGCCAGCTTTTCGCACTATTGGCAGCGCGCTTACAGCGAGGGTCGCGCGGGCGATTTTTGGGATTACTCGCTCAACCAGCGCGCCGCTAAAGCCGGCAAGTTTGCTCCACTGGCGCAGATACCAGAAACACCGTTGGCGGGGTTAACCTATGCCTATCACTTTGATGCCAGCCGCTACGCCGCGCTACTAAAGCGCTACAGTAAAAACGCCGGTGTAAGGCACCTGGACACCTCCATCGAGCGGGTGCAGTGCAATGACAATACCGGCGATATTCAAGCTCTGCAGTTGAGCGACGGCGCAACGCTCGCGGGTGATTTTTTTATCGATTGCACCGGTGGGCGCTCGCTGCTGTTGGGCCAGGCATTGGGGGTGGATTTTGAAGACTATGGCCACTGGTTGCCCTGTGACCGGGCGATCGCGCTGGCCAGCCAGCCTATGACGAGCATAGCACCTTATACCCGCTCGGTAGCGCACCGGACGGGTTGGTGCTGGCAGATCCCGCTACAGCATCGCACGGGCAATGGTGTGGTGTACGACAGCCGCCGTATGAGTGACGATGAAGCACTGGCGCTGTTAAAACAACAATTGCCCACCGAAGCCGCCGGCGAGCCCAATACGATACGCTTTAAAACCGGCCGGCGCGCACGGCAATGGCATAAAAACTGTGTGGCACTGGGGTTGGCCAGTGGTTTTTTGGAGCCGCTGGAATCGACCAGTTTGCACTTGGTGCAAAGCAGCGTAATCCGTTTGGTGAAGTGTTTTCCCAGCACTGGCGTAGACGATGCGGTAGTAGACAACTACAACCGCTTGGCAAGGGATGAGTTCGAGTTGATCCGCAACTTTATTATTTTGCACTACCACCTTAACCAGCGCGACGAGCCACTGTGGCAAGCGTGCCGCGATATGAACGTGCCGGATGATTTGGCGCGGCGCATTGAGCTGTTTCGTCATTCCGGCTTGGTGTTTCGTGAACAGAACGAGCTGTTTACCGAGCCCGCCTGGCAGCAAGTTATGCGTGGGCAAGGATTAGTTCCGGCCGAGTATCACCGTCTAAGTGATGCCATGCCGGGCGATCAGCTCGGTGAGTTTATGAGTAACCTCGATAAGATTTTTGCCAACACGGTTAATAAGCTGCCGAGCCACGATCAGTTTTTGCGGCATATTGCCGAGGGCGGATCGTTTAGGGTTAAAACGGGTTAGCCCGGAGGGTGAGCCCTCCGGGCGCGGCCTTACTGGTAGTTCAAGTTCACGTCGTTAACCTGCAAGGTAACCAGGCCCGAGCGGTTATCGACAATGTCATTGCCCGTGCTATCGAGTATGCCATCGCTATTGTTATCGCCGTAGTTGGTGGACCAATCACAGTAGCGGTCAAACTTATAACGCTGACCGGCGGCGCCGTCGAGCGTGACATTGACACTCCAGGTATTATCGGCGGTTAAACTCATTGCCGTGCAGTTCCAGTTGTTAAAGGTGCCACGCACGTAAACACCGTCCCAATTGCTGCTAAAGCCTGCGGCCAATGAGTTGATGCTGTAACTTAGCTCGGCGTCGTTTACTTGCACGCGGTACTGACCAATCACATTGGTGTTGATGTCATCGCCGTTACTGTCCAGCACGCCGTCAGGGGTGTTGTTGTCGCCATAGTTTTGGCTCCAATCGCCGGCTAAATCAAACTTAAAGCGCTGGTTGGCTTGGCCGTCAAACTGAACGTCTAATTGCCAGGTGTGATCGTCGACCAACGTCATGGGACTGGCGGCCCAGCCGTTGGACGTACCGCGAAAGTAGAGCGCATCAAAGTTACTGATTAGCTCATCGCCACCCACTTGAATGCTTACCTCTCGGCTGTCAGTGGCGCCCTGGTTGTCGGTCACGGTTAAGCTAAAGGTAGCGGTGCCGGGGTTGTTCAGCGTGGCGGTAATGTTTGATGTGGTGGCACCGGTGCTCCATAAGTAACTGACAATACTGCCGTCACTATCGTACGAGTTAACGCCACTGAGGGTTACTTGGCTACCTGTGTCCAGCGTCTCGGGGGCGCCCTCGATAATCGCGACCGGAGGCTGATTGCTCGCGCTGGGCCGGGCGCCGCCATGAATGGCTGAGGCTGATTCAGGGCCGACGCTAAAGCTGGCAAAGCCGTTGTTGTCGACACTGATGTTGGTACCGCTGCATTCATCATCAGCACGCAAGATATCGCAATAGTCACCGGCGGGCATGCCGGTGTAGAGGGTTTGGTTAACGCTGCTTTGACTGTTGTTGATCACCACAAAGCCTTTGTCGCCGCGCCCAAAGGCAATGGCGTTATCGTTAATCACCACTTGATTATCAAGGCTCCAGGCATCCACGGTGTAATTTCTAAAACCCACCATATTGGCGATGTTGCCCCAGCGGTGCTGACAGACCCAGCCGTTGGCGTCACAGCCGCCGGGGGCAGGCGGGCCTATGTCGGTGCCCGCTTGAGTAGTTTCATCAAACTCGTAACCGGACATGATTTTGGGATAACCGTATGGGTAGGCCAACATAAAAACATTGGCCAAATTGTACTTGGCGCCATCTTTGTAAAATAAATTACCGCCGCCACCGTGGCCGCGCTCGCGGTCGTGGTTATCGACAAACACTAAGGCATCGGCTGAGGGCAGTAAGCCCCAGTTTGGGCCAAGCTCTAATAAATGTTTAATTTGACCATTAAAGTTGCCGGCCAGTGCCGGGCCGTAGCTAAACTCAGTAACAGCGCCTAAGTAGGTGTAGTTGGCAGGTTGGATCTCTGGAGCTTCACCGCCGGCGCCAATCACCTCTAAAAATACCCAGGGGTTACCGGCGGCTTGTAAAAAGCCATTAATGTCGGACGGTGGCATATGTTTCGCCGCGTCGATGCGAAAGCCATCAACGCCCATATTGGTGAGGTGCGTTAAGTAGTTGGCGACGGTGTCGCGCACATAGGGTTGGCTGTGATCCAGGTCGGGCATACCGCTTAAGTCACAGCTCCATACAGAGTTTGCGTCCGAGTAATCGGTGGCGCAGCCGGGGTGAAAGTCTTGCGTGCTAAATTCGGGGTAATCGCGCGGTGCCCACCAAGTGCCGTCGACACCGTAATTGCCCTCGACTAAATGATTGGCCATCTGGTTGACGACTATATCGGCGTAAATTTTTACACCAGCACTGTGGCAGCGGTTGATCATGCTTTGTAGTTCGGCTTCAGTGCCGCTGCGGCTGGTTAAATTTTGGTAGGTGATAGGCTGATAACGCGTCCACCACTGCTGGCCTTTAACGTGCTCGGTGGGCGGTGATATTTGTACCGCATCAAAGCCCTTGGGGCCGAGAAAGTTTTCGCACTCATCGGCTATGTCGTTCCAGCTCCACTCAAATAAGTGCACAAACGCGGTGCCAGCGTAGGATGACTGTGCCGCCAGCGTAAGCGCGGCGGCGCCCACGAACTGTTTAAAAGGTAGGCGCGTAAAGGTTTTTTGCTTAAGCCGTTTAGGTGTTGCGGGCAGGGCAATAGCTTTCATGTGTGACTCCCAGTTTGGTTATTGATTATGTGGGTGCATCAAAAGAAGTCGCAGGTGGGGCCTGCTAATGCCGAACGCTAATCGCCTTAGGCGATGGCGATGATCTTTATTGGTTTAACTCGGCACTGCCAGACAACATAGGTCGCGCCTAGGGGCAAGGCCAAGATGTATACGTATGCAGTGAGGTTGAATACGTATGCAATTTAATAATGTTGAAAGATGCGAAATGGCGGCGACGGCTGGCTTTTTTATGCCCAGACTTTTATCCTGTGCGCCATAAACGTTAGTGAAATGGCCCTATGACCAGCGATATACGCTCGACAACCCAACCCCCCGTTATGACAGACCCGAACGTGCCCGATTGGGTTAACCTGAGCTTGCCCGAGACGTGGGCTGACCGTCTTTGTTTTAGGAGTGTTGCGGGGCTGCTTAAGTTTGCGCGCCTGGTGTTGGGTAAACCGCAAAAGGTGCAAGTGGATAGCAGTGACCCATTGTTTGCCGACATCCCTAAATATGCGCTGCAGGAGTTTCATAACCTGCCTAACGGCAACTATTCTAGCCAGATATCCCGTGGCTATATCACGGGGTTTGATGTCTCGATGCTGGGGCAGATTCAGGCCGCCCGGCGGGCTATGGCGCAGCGGGTAGCGCACTGCAACGCGGTGCTGGATATTGGTACCGGCGGCGGCAAGCTTGCCGCGCAGGTGCGTGCCGCCGGGCCGCGCGATGTCTGGGGCATTGATGTGTCGCCGTATCTGCTAAAGCACGCCGCGGCCGATCATCCAGGGGTCTCCTATTTGCAGGCTCCAGCCGAGGCAATGCCCTTTGCCAGTGGCCGTTTTGACGGCATTGTTGCCTGTTTTTTGTTTCACGAATTACCCCCTAAATACGCCGCGCAGGCTTTGGCCGAGTGCCACCGGGTGCTGCGTCCCGGCGGTCAGTTATTGATTGCCGAGCCCTCGGAGAATCAGCTGCAGCGGGTGCGCTTGCGCTCGCTACTGCGCCGCTCCGGCTGGCGGCACCTGTATTTTAAAACCCTGGCGCGCTTTGTTCACGAGCCCTTTGTGATGGCGTGGCACAAAACCGACAAGCCCGCTTTATTTGCCCGCTCAGGCTTTACCCTGCTTGAGCACACAGACGAAATTCCGGTTAACTTTTACGCGTTGCGTAAAGACTAAACACCCCTTGGGTGATCTCGGCGCTAAAGAGCAGCACATTGCCCGGCCGATGTGGTACGTTTAAGGGAGCTTTGCGTCTGGTGTGCGAGCGAGTCGCAGCAAAATACGTATGTTTAATATCACTGAGTGATCTAACGGAGCAGACAATGGCCATTAAAAGCGGCTTTATCGTCAAGATGTTACAGGCAGGTGTCATCGCAACAGCGCTGACGGGCGCAGTCAGTGCCATTGCGCACGATACCGATAATGAAAAACTTAACCAGGCGCTGCACAGCGATTATCGCTCCGATGCAGCGGCGCGGGATGAGTATCGTCACCCGGCCGAAACCTTGAGTTTTTTTGGTGTAGAACCGGATATGACCGTGGTAGAAATTTGGCCCGGTGGTGGTTGGTATACGGATATCTTGGCCGCCTATTTACGTGATTCCGGCACTTTTTACGCCGCTCATTTTAACCCTAACAGTGACGTGGCTTACTTCAAACGCTCACGGGAGGCCTTTGGTAAAAAAATGGCCGAGCATCCAGAGCGTTACGATCAGGTAAAACTCTCGGTATTTAACCCCCCGGACCAATACGACATTGCCCCCGTGGGCAGCGCCGATGCGGTATTGACCTTTCGCAATGCGCACAACTGGTATATGAACGGTGGCGGTGAAAAACGCTTGCTGGCTGCGTTCTCATCGTTTTATCGTGCCCTCAAGCCCGGTGGCGTGTTGGGTGTGGTTGACCATAGGCTGCCCGAGGATCGCGATGATGCGGAACAACAAACGAGCGGCTATATTAAACAAAGCGTCATTGAAAGCGTCGCCAAGCAAGCCGGTTTTGTATTGGCCGACACCAGTGATATCAACGCCAACCCCAAAGATACGGCGAATCACGAGAAAGGCGTCTGGACGCTGCCACCGTCGTACCGTTTGGGGGATGTCGATCGCGCTAAATACCAAGCGATTGGCGAAAGTGACCGGATGACGCTTAAATTTGTAAAGCCTAAAAAATAGGTGATAGACGCAAGAATAGACGAGTGAGACCTAAAACGGAGCCAAACTGAGCTCCGTTTTTTTATCTTGGTCGGGCCTTGCCAGCGGTACTGGCTCACCCCCAAAGATTTCGCTAAAGGAAGGCGAGTATGTCGCTATCGAACAGTCGTTGCGGTTATACCATAGCGCTATTGCTCGGGTTGCTATTGGCCGGCTGTAGCGTTAACCCGGTGGAAGAGGCTGCGGTTACTCGTGCAAGGCTCGAACATAAGGCGCAAGAGGTACTTGCCACCATGTTGCGCGATAGGCCCAAGCTGCAAGCGGCCATTGATACGTCAAAAGGGTATGTTATAGGGCTCAACGATCGGCTTTTGTTAGGGCCGGTAAGCGGTAGTAGCGGCGTAGCGCTCTTGGTGGACAGCAATGAGGGCACGCAAACCTATTTAGATATTGATGCCTTTGGGGTTGGTGTTGGACTTGGCTCTAGTGGCACTTATTTTCTGGCCGTTATTAAGACTCAGGAGGCACTGGATGCGTTACAGCGCGATCAGTGGTTGTTCAACCCATCTGCCCGCCGCTCGCTGGGTAACGAAGGCTCGCTGTATCACAGCAGTAGCAACGACATAGAGTTTTACTTTTTTAGTCAATCAGGTGCTGCCATTGGCGCCGGACTGGAGCTAACCCGAGTATCGGTGAATCGCCGTTTGACTGATACCGGTGTGGCTGGCACGACGATACCTAATCGCGCCTCGGCTTACGCCAATAGCCAAGGCGCTAAGGCGCCGCGCAAGTGGCCGCATACCTTGCCGTTTTTTGGCCAAGAGGCTGTCGATGCCGGCTTTAATTTGCCTTTGCCGATGGGCGTCAGTTTTACCTTTGCCAGCGTGCGCCAAAACATGTCGTTAACGCATTTAAACGTCGGGTTTAACGGCGCCGAAAAAATTCCCTATGAGTTTGTCGATTTTGGCAATGCCGAGACAGTGCTGGACACGACGCAAATTAAAGTTGATGCGTGGTTGTTTCCGTTTATGAATGTTTTTGCCATGGTCGGCAAGGTAGACGGCAGCATCACCATGGATGTTACGCTCGATGGCGATACCTTACTTGAGGGCAGCGGTACCGATTGCACGGGTGCGTTGCGGCCTCCGTTGTGTTTTGTGCTAGCCGGACGGGAGGTCGAGTTTCCGGTGCGAGCTCAGGTTAACCCTACGACCTATGGTGTCGGCACGGTGTTGGCTGGCGGCTGGCAAGATTGGTTTGCCGTGCTGCCTTTTAATATCACCTACAGTAAGCCTGATAATGCTGTTGCCGACGGTCGCTCGGTTACCGTGACCCCGCGTGTGGGGCGTGTTTTTAAGCTCTCAGAGTTAGGGCGGCTGGCGCTCTTTGTGGGTGGTAATTATTTAGATAGTGAGAATACGGTGGATGGCCAGCTTGACGTTCCCGGTACCGATCAGGTGCTGGGTTATCGTATTCGCCAAGAGAGTAAAGATCGCTGGAATTTATTGGCCGGGTTTAACTGGGATATCAGTTCGGTGTTGTCGGTTAGTGCCGAGTACAATGGTTTTATTGGCTCCCGCGAGGCGATGATTGGCTCGTTAGTGGTGAGGTTTTAATCGTGCTTAGCTATAGAGAAACCGCTGTTTTGCGCAGGGCTTTACGCGGCACGAGTGCCACTGCAAAACGCAGATTACGAGCCGGCATTCTCGTGGTATTGAGTCTGGCGTCAAGTGCGTTGGCACAAGCGGTGGAGCCAGGCAAAGTGCAAGAGGTGCCGACGCTAACCGATGAGGTAATGGAAAGCGGCACTACGCCGGTGCGCGGTAACCCAGCCAGCAGTATGGCGAGCTGGTGGCCTGACGATTTAATCTTGGCGCCTATTCCCGGCCGCTCTCCAGAGTTGGGCTGGAAGCTGGCGCTGGTCGGTGGGTACTTTATCGATATTGATAAAACGCAAACCGATACCCCCTCTTCCGTGGTGGGAGCAATGGGGATGACCACCGAGAATGGCAGCTACGCTTACGGTGTGGGTGGTAATTTACATTTTTGGGAGGACCGTTTGCGAGTCGCGCTGGCAGCGGGAGAGATTAATTATAATTACCGCTACTGGGGCGTGGGCAACGCCGCTGGCGATACCGGCCTTTCGCTGGACATTACCCAAAAGTCCCCGTTGTACTATGGCTCTGTGTTGTATGAAGTGTGGGACAATGTCTATACCGGGTTGGGATTTTTGGCCGGAAAAGCCGATGTGCGCCTGCGCACAGAGCGCCCACTGTTAGCGAATTTGCCCGACCCAAGTATCACTTTGGACATGGCGGCGGTACAACTGCCGCTAAAATACGATTCTCGTGATCAGCCGTACTTCCCTCGCCATGGGGCTTTGCTTAGCGCTACAGCGGCTTTTTACCGACAAGCGCTGGGCTCTGACTTTGATACCGATATTGTCAGTTTGTCGGCTAATCAATACCTCGCGATGGCCGATCGTGACGTGTTGGCGCTGCGGGCTTATTATCGTTCGGCCGGGCGCGAGGCGCCGTTTTTTTTGCTCAGCTCGTTTGGCGGTAAAACCGATTTACGCGGCTATGATGTTGGCCGGTATCGGGATAAAACCATGTACGCACTCCAGGCCGAGTATCGCTGGCGGGTGTCTAAAAAATGGGTGTTAACCGGCTTTACTGGGGTGGGCGAGGTCGCCGAGAGTGCCGGTGATTTTTTCTCTGAGTACTTGCCCGCCGCTGGTGTCGGGGCAAGGTTTTTATTGTCACAAAAGCACTTAGTTAGCTTGTCAGCCGATTATTCGGTGGGTAAAAACGGCTCGCAGTTTTATTTTGGTGTTGGCGAAGCATTTTAGTGAGTACCACATAAATAGAGGTTTTTATGAGATTTTTTAAATACTGGTTAGCCATGTTTTTTATGGTAAACGCAGCGGTGGTAACGGCAAAAGAAGCCGCCCCCAGCTTTGACGCCCGGCTATCGCAGTACGATTATCCGTATCCGGTGCAGATGTTTGCGGTTACAAGCCAACGCCAATCTTTAGAAATGGCCTATATGCACTTACCTGGTAAGCCGGATAAACCGACGGTGCTGTTGCTGCACGGCAAAAATTTTGCCGCCGATTACTGGCAAAAAACCGCCGCGCTGTTGCAACAAAAAGGCTATGGGGTTTTGATGCCCGATCAAATTGGCTTTGGTAAATCATCCAAACCTGCGCATTATCAGTTCTCGTTTGAGGCGTTGGCGGCCAATACGCGCGCCTTAACCGATAAGCTAGGTTTAGAGCACCTGATTGTGATGGGCCATTCCATGGGCGGGATGTTGGCCTCGCGTTACGCTCTGAGTTACCCCAATCAAGTCGAGCAGCTGGTGTTGGTTAATCCAGTCGGGTTAGAGGATTACTTACAGTACGTCGAGTACAAAGATCCGGCCTTTTTTTACGACAGTGAACTCAACAAAACCATTGAGGGGGTGATCGCTTACCAAAAGAAAAACTACTACGACGGAAAATGGTCTGAGGCATACGAGGCGCTAACCACCATTCATAAAGGCTGGATTAACGGCCCCGACTGGCCCCAAGTGGCTTGGAATAACGCGTTAACGTACGATTTAATTTTCACCGGAGCGGTCGTTAATGAATTTAACAATATTTCGGTGCCCACTCACTTAATTATCGGTACCCGCGATACCACCGGCCCGGGCAGAGGCTGGAAAAAACCAGGGGTAACCCGAGTGTTGGGACAGTACGATAAACTGGGCAAGCAAGCTGCCGAGACTATTCCCCACGCGACCTTGCATGAGATTGACGATGTCGGGCATATGCCGCAGTTTGAGGCGTTTGATCGCTATCAGACCATACTAGATAAAATCTTTTAACCGAGCCTGGATTGCCTGATGAACGAACGAGAAAAAATGCTTGCCGGTAGTGAATATTGGATTAACGACCCTGAGCTCACCGAAATTCGTTTTAAAACGCGGGATTTGGTTGACGATTTTAATGAGCTAAAAGCGCGCGATGGCGATGCTAAGGCGCAACTGCAACGAAAAATATTTGCCCAAGTAGGCGATAACGTTCATATCGAAAAACCTATTCGGGTGGATTATGGCTGTAATACCACGATTGGTAGCAATGTGTTTATTAATTTTAATTTTGTATTGCTTGATTGCTGCCCGGTTGCGATAGGCGACAATGTTTTTATTGCCCCTAATGTACAGGTGTATGCAGCCAGCCATCCGCTCGATTTAGAGCAACGTAATGCGCACATAGGCGTTGCCGCGCCCATCTCCATTGGCAGTAATGTGTGGATAGGTGGTGGCTGTATTATCTTGCCCGGAGTGAGCATTGGTGATGGTTGCACTATTGGCGCCGGCAGCGTGGTGACCAAAAGTATTCCGGCCAACAGTGTGGCGTTTGGCAACCCTTGCAAGGTGCATAAAAGCAACTTGTCCGCCTAAACGGGTATCTATGCTTGCCTGTTTCTGTTTGGCTAACAATAAGCCCGCCGTTAAAGGCGGGCTTTTTATGCTGCGGTAGCCGGTTATTTTTAGTACATAAAACCAAACTCGACGGACAAAGTCCCAAACGCTGGATCGTCAATGGCATTGTCCACATCGACCCATCGTTCGTAGTAACCGGCGCGTATAAAATGCCGTTGGCTGATATCAAACCGAACGCCTGCACCAATCCCGTAGGACAGCGAATCTTCACCGTAGGTGGGTTGGTAAGCGTCGCAGATATAACCCCACCAAGGGTCCCACCAACACACACTGTTAGGTGGGCCAGCGGCAATATTGCTATCTACGGCGGTCCAGCCCAAGTTGGCGCTGACAAACGGGGTAAAAGGCCCTTCTAAAAAGTAGTAGTCACCGACTAAACTGGCGCTAAAAGAGTCAAACACGCCGCCAAAGGTTTCGACGGTGTTGTTGCCATCATCCAAAACACGTGCGGCGTCGTAGCTGGTGGAGTTCCAGGTAAAGCTGCCCCGTAGGTTTACATTGTCTGAGTAATTGTAGCCAGCGCTAAAGCCAAAACCGGCGTCCGAATTCACCTTGACGCTGGCGCCGCCGTCAAAGTCGATACTCTCGTCATACAGGTAGGGCACCTGTAATGAAAACTCATACTTATTACCGCGGTCAGCCGTCGCCATTGTTGAGCTAAGTGCCAAAACACTCGCTACCGCTGCGGTTACTGTTCCTTTTATTACGATCATCGCTCGTCCTCTAAGTCCACGTAAGTGCGTAGTATCTATATGTTCCGGAACCGTTAGCCAGCACCAGCCCATAGCATTATATTAGCACCGTAATCCGAGTGGTGAGCTGAGCATTGAACTTTATTGTGCAGCCATAAAAAAGGGGCCTGGATCAGGCCCCACATAGTATCGGTGAGGATACAGCTTGGTTGAGAGGGGTTACCAGCTGCCAAATTGCAGGTCAAAACTGGTGGGTGCTTGTTTAACGTAAACATAGAGGTTGCAGTGGTTAGTGCCGGTGGCGACAGTGCTAAAACCATTTTGCACTTGGGCGACATCGGCAATCACTTGACCGTTGCAGTTGATGACATCGTAGGTTGTGCCCGCCGCGGCGCTCCAGCTGCCCAGCTGCAAGCTGCCCCAGGTGTGTTCATAGCGAATGCACTGTCCCTCGGACACCGTGATGGTATTGCCTGTGATGGACGTAGCGTTGGCGGTGTCACAGCCAGACGCGCTGCTGGACGACGAACTACTGGAAGATGAGCTGCTAGAGGAGGAGCTGCTCGAAGAGCTAGAGCCGCCGGCAGGTTCGACTTTGATCCAGTTAAGGTTCCAACCGCCACTGACAACAGCGATGGCTAGATCTTGGTCGCCGGCGGGCAGCTCAACCTCGTGCGAAATGGTTTGCCACGATTGCCAGCCTCCGGTAACCGGTGTGGTAATACTGCCATAAGTGGGAAAACCGCCAGCGGCTTCAAGCTGTAGCATGCCGCTATTTTGTGCGGCCGCGACGCGATAGCTGACTTTATAGCGGCCCGCTGCCTGGACATTAACCTCGTAGCTCGTCCAATCGCCCGCGTCAGTCCAGCCGACGTTTAAGCCGCCACCGGTATCGGTGGTGGATTCGGTTTGAATGCCGTCCATATCACAGAACGATTCCGCCTCAATAGTGCCGGGCACGTTAATGCGGGTGCAGGTTGGGTCCGGATCAACCGGGTCGCCGTCAGACCAATCGCGGACAATATCGCGCACAAACGTACCCGATGCGGTGTATTGGTTGTCGGCCCAATTGCCGCTGGGGTTGGCGCCAGTGAGCAGTGCAGATGACCCCTCAGCCTTGTCGTTTAACGCCCAGTTGGCATGGCTGATGTTGTTGGCCTTTAAAAAGTCCATCCAAGTATTGGTTTCGTTGTAGGCCACGCCGCCGTCCCCGTTGGCGTTGACGGTGCCCCACTCGGTAACAAATAGCGGAATACCCATATCCAGCGCATATTGGGCTTTATCGCGTAGGTATTGGGTGTGGGTACCGGCGTAAAAGTGCAGGGTATAGGCAATGTTGTTGTAGTTGGTGATAGGGTCATTCGCGGCGGCGTCTACGTCTTGAGACCAAGTAGGGGTACCCACCACAATAAGGTTATCCGGGTCGACGGCGCGAATAGCGCCGATGACTTGCTCGGCGTAAGGCTTAATGGTGTTGCTCCAGGATACGCTGAGCGGCTCGTTGTAAATTTCGTAAATAACGTTGTCGTGCTGACCGTATTCGGACGCCATTTGTTGAAAGAAGCTTACCGCTGCCTGGGTATAGCTCTCGGCATGGTGGCTGTGCCAGTCGATGATGACATACATATCGTTGGCAATCGCGGCATCGACCACGGCGCGCACCCGGTTGAGGTTGGCGGAGGCGTCTTCTAGATAGCCGCCTGGTTCATCGACCCCCATGGCGGCTCGGATAATCTCGGCGTTCCAATCTTGCTGGGCGCTGGCAACGGCACCGGCGTTGTAAAACTTTTCGCCGCCCCAGCCGTTGTTGCTCCAAAACAGGCTGGGCCCGGCGACGCTGTCGACCGCGCCGCCAAACAGTAATTGGTTACCGTTGGTGGAAATAGGCGCAACGTCGGCATTAGTCATACTAGCCGATAGCGATAGGGCGGCCAGGGTTACGGGTAACAATAACCGCTGATGTAGTGAATGTTTCATAATCGCGTACCTCTGTTTGAGGGTATTATTATCGATAAGATTTTTGCCAGTGGCATTCTGGCAAGGTTAAATACGCTGGCATCAAACGTGACGCCAGGGCATTGGCTCTCCTAAGGGCCGACGTCATTAACCGTTATTGCGTGGGGGGTCGGCTACCCACTTTGTGCTGTGACTTAACTTGGGTGGTGGTTTCTGTGAACTTGTACCGGTGCTGTGAAGCGGGGTAACATTTTTTTGTTTTTCTGTGGTGACAATGATTGATGGGTAACAGTGTTTTTACTGGAATCAATTAGAGGCGTTTTGCGTAATTGTGTTAAAGGCTAATAGGTTTCTTGTTGCAAAAGCGCTATGGTTGTCGGGGATTAAAAAAATAAAAAGTAGTGAGGAAACCGCCCCCGGTAAACGCTAATTCAGTTGAGATTGGTTTTATATACTAAAGAATAATGACATATGAAGTCTGTGTGGTCGGCGTTGTGACGACCTCCAGTGTTAAGTCGCCTGTGGCCTATAAAAAGAATGAAGCATTTTTTATTTAATATTCACGAAGTCGTGCTACTTATTACCGCTTTAGAATCGCTGTTTTTGGCGTCTGGAATGCTGCTTTTTCCCCGCAGCCGGTTGCAGTTACATTGGTTGTTGGCGGGGTTGCTCGTGTTGATTGCCGGTATTCTCGCCGCCACATTAATTGTCTGGAACCCCTCGCTGCAGGTTGGCTACTTTTCAGATTCTGTATTAGTCACTTCATTACTGGCCTGTGGCTTGTTATTACAGGGGCCGCTGCTGTACTGGACGATGGCATCGCTCACGGGGCCGCTGGCTGTTAGCTCGTGGCGGGTAAGCTTGCACTGTGCTCCCGCGTTACTGGCAGTCGTTTTGATACTGGTGATGAAGATCACCGTGGCCGACTGGTTACCGTGGAACTGGCCTCAGCTTGCGCCGTTAAAACAGCAAATCATTCTTCTGATATGGGCCGCATTTAAGTGTTTACCGTTGGTTTACGCGGTGCTTTGTTGTGTGGCTGAGTATCGGTTACGGCACCAGTTGCGGCAACGCTATGGCAATTTACCGCTGTGGGAGTTGCGCTGGGCGGAGTTATTATTGGGCGGATTTACACTGCACTGGTTGTGGGCCTTTATAGCTTATTGGCTGTCGGGTTATGTCAGTGCAGCAGTCAACGATATGATGGGTAGTGTCAGCAATTACGTAACCGTACTGCTGATTAATGGCTTGTTTGTTTTTGCGCTGTTTAGTGGGCGTAAAGCGCTTATTTTGCCCGAGATCGGTGCGCAACGCGCCGATGCCGGAGCAATCGATCAAGCGGATGAAAAGTTGGCACGTATTGCGCGGGCTATTACCGATGACAAGCTTCATCTTGATGCGCACATTAATGTAGAGCGGTTTTCTGACGTGTGCGAACTAAAACCCAGAGAGCTTTCGGCGCTGGTCAACTCGCACTACCAAAAGAATTTTTTTGAGTTTATTAATTTTTACCGGGTCGAGGAGGTAAAACGGCTGCTGGATTCTGATGCCGATATGACGATTATGGATATGGCACTAGCGGCCGGTTTTAACAGCCAGTCGGCGTTCCAGCGTTTTTTTAAACGGTTGGTTGGGGTGACACCTTCAGAGTACCGGAGTCGCCAGCGCGCGAGTTTTTCGGATCTAAAGCCTAACGTTCGGTAAATGTCCAAGCGAGAATTCGTGTGATTTTATGGCCTTGAGTCATCGGTATTTCTTTTATATCCAGCGCCCTGTGTTGGCGTAACAGTTTTATTAAGGGTTTTACATTCTCGCCGTTAGAGACCAAGCTGGTAAACCAGCGGCATTGGCTGGCAAAGGCTTGGCTTTCTTTTATTAGTTTTTTAAGAAACAACCGTTCGCCGCCTTTGCACCACAGCTCGGCCCCGTGCCCGCCAAAATTTAAAGTGGCGGTGGTAGAGGTTTGTTCCCCGCGGTTGCGCGCTAGGTTGTCGAGCTTGCGGACACTGCCTTTTAGGGCTGCTTCAGTGCTGGCATGAAACGGCGGGTTACAAACGCTGACATCGTAATACTCACCCGGTTGGATGATACCGGCAAAAAACTGATTTTTATCAGTTTGCTGGCGCACGCTAATGAGCGCTTTTAGGGCGGGGTTGGCAGCGATAATAGTGGCGACGTTTTCGATCGATTGGGGGTTAATATCGCTGGCGACACAATGCCAGCCGTATATCTGACTGGCCAGCAGTGGGTAAATGCCGCTGGCTCCGGTGCCGATATCAAGCAAACTGATATCGCGAGCGCGTGAGCGCGTGGCACCCGCCGAGCTCGCGAGCAACTCGGCAACATAGTGAATGTAATCGGCGCGCCCCGGAACCGGCGGGCAAAGGGCGCCGTCCGGAATATCCCATTGTTGGACCTGATAGTGATGACGCAGCAGCGCCGCGTTTAAGTGTTTGACTGCCTGCGGATCGGCAAAATCGATTCCGAGGTTACCGTGTTGGTTGCTGGCAACAAAGCGGGCCAGCTCGGGGTGCGCTTTACTGAGTGCCGTAAAATCGTAGGGCCCGTTGTGCAGGTTACGCGGGTGTAGGCCTTTGGCTTTTTGCGGGCGGGTGCGGGGAGTTGGGGGCCGGGGCGTACTCACAGAAAGGTGTCCGAGGTTGAGTTTTTAACAGTGTAACACCTGGGTGCACAACGCATTGGGCAGTCGCTTTGCGGGGTTCGCGCGGTGTATCCCCCCCCCCGCTTGTTAATCGTCGTCATCGCTGTCTGCGGCGCGTATGCGCTCTTGGCGCTCTTGCTCTTCTTCCAGCGCGGCTTTAATTTCTTCTAGCACTGAGTCGACATCGGCGCTGTCTTCTGGGTCGTCAAACTCACCGGTTAGTTGGGTGTCAGGTTGTAGCTCGCCCTCTTCGTACAGTGCCCACATCTCGTCGGCGTAACGGGTGGTGAGCAGCTCCGGGGCAAACTGGCCATAGTATTCGGTCATGTTGCGCACGTCGCGCTCAAGCATGCTTTTGGCATTGTTGTTGGCGGCGGCATCAACCGCTTGTGGCAGGTCGATAATCACTGGGCCGTATTCATCCACCAGCACGTTAAACTCGGATAAATCGCCGTGTATTAACCCGGCGCAGAGCATTTTAACCACATCTTGCATTACCACAGCGTGGTCTTCTAATGCTTGCTCGGCGGACATGCCAACGTCGTTTAAGCGCGGCGCGACGTCGCCTTCATCATCGGTAATCAACTCCATCAATAACACGCCATCGAAACAACCGTAGGGTTTGGGCACGCGCACGCCGGCTGCGGCCACTTTATACAAGGCGTCAACCTCGGCGTTTTGCCAAGTGTCCTCTTGCTGTTGCCGGCCAAACTTAGAGCCCTTTTCCATCGCGCGGGCGCGGCGGCTGTTGCGTACTTTACGGCCTTCTTGGTATTGCACGGCTTTTTTAAAGCTGCGTTTGGCGGCGTCTTTGTAGACTTTGGCACAGCGGATTTCGTCGCCGCAGCGCACTTTATAAACCGTTGCTTCTTTGCCGCTCATGAGCTGGCTGATAACTTCGTCAACTAAACCGTCGTCTACCAGTGGCTGAATTCTTTTGGGTGTTTTCATGTAGTGTTGGGTCGTAAATCGGTTGCGCTATGTTTGTGAATGATGGTTGTAAGTGCTGGCAAGGGTATCGATGTTGCCCAAATCAGGTCGCTATTGTGTTGTTTTAGAGGGGGATAGGCAAGTGGCCGGCACCCTGAGGTGCCGGCGAGGGGGAGTTGTGACGCGTCAGCGCGGTTAGTGGCAGGCTCTTATGAGCCTTTAGGCGACCACCCAAACTTTTTAAAGGGTTCGTCGATAGGGGTTTCGGCGATATGATTGACGTAATTACTCATGACTTTCTGCGATACCACGAGCACGACCTCCAGTAACTGGCGTTTTTCATAGCCGGCGTCAAAAAACGCTTGTACGGCTGAGTCGTCCACATTACCGCGATTGCGCACCACGTTTAAGGTGAAAGTTCGCAGCGCCTCTAGTTTCGCGTCATCCAGTGGTTTCTCATCGCGCAGAGCGTTATCAATGGCTTCATCGACGTCCATCGAGCGGGCGATACCACTGTGGGCTGGCACGCAATAGTGGCAGCCGTGTTCTACGTTAACGCTTTGCCATACGACGGTCTTCTCGTCGTTGTTAAAGCTCGACTCCAGCACCAGCCGGTGCAGTGTTTGGTAACCCTCTAGCAGCCCCGGTGCCTCAGCCATGACGGCGTGCAGATTGGGGATCATGCCAAAGCTTTTCTTTGAGCCTTCAAGCAGCGGTTTCGCCTCTTCGGAGGCTGTGTCCAGTGTGTGCAAGGTAAAGTCAGTCATAGGGTTGCTCCTAATTTGAATGATTGCTCAATAACGAGATCTACGGTAACTGTTATTAAGCTATCATTCAATATATAATTGAGCAGTCGTTCAAATTTAATGAAATTGTTAGCGGTAGGTACCTTATGCCACGAGTAGCCCAATACGATCGAAAGGCCGCGATAGACGCGGCGATAGCGCTATTTTGGCGGCGTGGTTATTACGCCACTTCACTCAAAGATATTGAGCGCGAGCTGGATATGCGTCCGGGTAGTTTGTATGCGGCATTTGGCAGTAAGCAGGGCTTGTTTTTGGAGGCGCTGGATGCCTATACCGCCGCTATGGAGCGGGATGTAGAGGAGCATATCGGTGCCACGGGCGGCGTTTTACCCGGGGTGATGGCGTATTTGCGCTGGCTACTGTTGGGGCGCGATAGCGACGCGGGCGTTACCACCCCAGCGTGTATGGTGGTAAAAACGTTGCTGGAATCGACCGACGATGAAGACCCGCTGCGGGGCAAAGCCACATTGTTATTGCGTAAAGTGGAGCAAGGTTTTACCGATGCCTTAGAGCAGGCAAAAGCCGCTGGTGAGCTGCGCGCGAATGTAGATTGCCGACGTATGGCGCGGCTGCTGCAAACCCAAGTGATGGGGGTGCGCTCATTTGCCCAAAGCGGCGCGAACGAGCAACAGCTACAGCAGTTATTAGACGATATTGACTCTATCTTTAGTCCCTATCGCGCGGTTCATTAGCGTTAACTGGCGCGGCTGACCGATGGTGTTAACCGGCCCTCATCGATAAACCTTTGTACCTCGGTCAGTGGAATATGATCACTGGTGTCGCGGCCATACCATACCTTTGCGACACGGCCATCTTCGGTTAACAAAAAATCGGCCGGGACAATTTTTACGTGAGGGTTGTTGCTGGGGCGGCCACCTTTGAAAATGCCTTTTACAATGCGCGGAAACTTAAAGAGCAGGGCCTTTAGTAATGCTGAGCCTGAGTGCTCGATACCGTAGCGGTTATACAGCTGCAACTTAGGGTCGGCGAGCATGGTAAAAGGGCGCGGATGTTTAGCGACGTAGCGGCGCACTTGCGCAGACGTGTCGCTGAATACGGCGATAACTTCAAGGTTTTGATCTTGCCAGTGTTTGTATTTGTGGGTTAGCTCATACACCCGGAGGTTGCAAAATGGACAGCCGGCATCGCGAAAAAACGACAGCATGACCCGCTTTCCCTTGTAGTCACTGAGTTGGAACGGCTTGCCGTGAACGTCTTTGGTGCGAAAATTGATCCCTTGGCAGGGTGCGGAAAGGCGCATGCCGATCTCCATGGTTTATAGTTGGCTGCTTATAGTACGCAGCAGTTCGCGTGTTGGATGTGTGCGCTGTTCATCCATTTTTACGGCCGATGAAGGCTTGCTGGCCGTGCACTGGTTAATACTGCGTCAATGAAAGTCTCTAGATGGTGCGTTCAGCTCACTGAGTAAAGAGCTTAAATCGGTGAGCTTTCCTGCAATGACATGTATTACCCGCCCTTCGCGCTCAACAATACCGTTAATTTTTAAAATCCGCGAGCTTAAAAAAGCTCGTTTCTGTGCTTGAGCGGTGGCCGCCCACACGACTACGTTTACATTGCCGGTGTGATCTTCAAGGGTGACAAAGGTAACGCCGGTTGCGGTGCCCGGACTTTGGCGGCCAGTGACGACCCCAATGACGGTGACCAAAGATTGGTGGTGCTTGTGGATTAAGTCGCGGGCGAGGGTAAAGGCGGGCAGCTGGCCATTGCTTTGCAATAGCTCGATGGGATGATGGCTTAAGCTGAGCCCGACGCTAGTGTAATCTTCAAACAGGTTTTGTACTTCTGTGGGTTTTTTTAGCTCGTTAAGGTATTGGCTGGTGGGCTTACCTTGAGTGACTAAATCTTGCTGTTGTTGCATCAGTTGCCAGCGAGCTTGGTAGCGATGACCGGCCAGCGCACGCAACGCATCGGCGCTGGCCAGCGCTTCTAGAGTGCCGCTGCCTAGCTCGAGTTGCTTTAGCTCAGTCAATTGGCTAAAGCCCGCGCCGCGTTTGGCGATTAACTGAGCGGCGGCGCTTTGGTTTAATCCTTTTACTTGGCGTAAACCTAAACGAATGGCCCAGCCGGTGCTGTTAGGCTCCAGGCAGTGGTGGTAAAAGGAGTGGTTAACACACACGGGCAAAACCTCTTCGCCGCGGCGCACAGCGTCTTGTACCAGTTGTGATGGCGAATAAAATCCCATGGGTTGGCTGTTGAGCAGCGCGGTGTAAAAGGCGGTGGGGTAGTAGTGCCTGAGCCAGGCCGAAGCGTAAGCCAATAACGCAAAGCTTGCCGAGTGGGACTCGGGAAAGCCGTATTCACCAAAGCCACAAATTTGTTCAAATAATCGCTCGGCAAACTCCTGCTGGTAACCGCGCTCAAGCATGCCGTTAATCAACTTATCTTTAAACTTCAAAAGCTGCCCGGTTTTTTTCCAGCTGGCCATGGCGCGACGCAATTGGTCGGCCTCGCCGCCGGTAAAGCCGGCGGCCAACATGGCCAGCTGAATCACTTGCTCCTGAAAAATAGGTACGCCCAGGGTGCGCGCGAGCACTGTTTTTACATCGGCAGAGGGATACTCTACCGCCTCTAAACCATCGCGGCGTTTTAGGTATGGGTGCACCATACCACCCTGAATCGGGCCGGGCCGGACAATGGCAATCTGGATGACTAAGTCGTAGTAACAGGCGGGCTTTAGCCGCGGCAGCATCGACATTTGGGCGCGCGACTCGATTTGGAAAATACCTATCGTATCGGCGTTTTGAATGTCCCGATATACCGCAGGGTCGTCCATGTGGGCGGTAATATCATAAAGCTCATGGCGTTTGCCGTAATGGCTGTGGACTAAATCCAGGCATTTGCGAATCGCGCTGAGCATGCCAAGGGCAAGCACATCCACTTTAAGCAGCCCCAAACTCTCAAGGTCATCTTTATCCCATTGGATGACGGTGCGCTCGGCCATGGCAGCATTTTCGACGGGTACTAATTCATACAAGGGGCCGCTGGAGATAACAAACCCGCCCACGTGTTGCGACAAATGCCGGGGAAACCCGATCAGGGTTTCTACCAGAGTAAAAAAATAGCGCCCGGTGTGAGAGTTCGGGTCTAAGCCAAGGTCGCACAACTGTGTTTGCCACGGCGTGTGTTGGTCGCGTCGGTTGACGTTTTTAATAAAAAAGTCCAGCTGCACATCGCTAAAGCCGAGTGCTTTGCCTACCTCGCGCACCGCGCTTTTAAAGCGGTAGCTGATCACAGTGGCGGCCAGTGCGGCGCGCTCGCGGCCGTACTTTTGGTAAATGTACTGAATAACCTCTTCGCGCCTTTCGTGCTCGAAATCGACGTCAATGTCCGGCGGCTCGTTACGCTCTTTAGAGATAAACCGCTCAAACAATACCTGAATATTGCGCGGGTCAACGGCGGTTATTTCTAGGCAGTAACACACCACCGAGTTGGCCGATGAACCACGGCCTTGATACAAAATATTTTGGCTGCGGGCAAAGCGGGCGATGTCATCAATGGTCAGAAAAAAGTGTGCGTAGCCCATTTCTTCAATCAACCTGAGCTCTTTGTCGATCAGCGGGCGAATGTGCTCGGGCACCGTATCGCCAAAGCGCTTACCGCAGCCCTCTGTTACCCGTTGTCGCAGATAGCTCATGGGGGTGTGGCCGACGGGGACGACCTCGGTGGGGTACTCGTATTGCAGAGTGCCCAAATCAAATTGGCAGCGCTCTGCTATGTGTAGTGTCTCTTGCATCCAGCGCGGGTTAAACAAGCGGTAGAGTTTGTCGATGCTGCGCAAACTGCGCTCGGCATTGCTGGGTAAAACGCTGCCCGCATCGGCAACCTGAGCACCCAAACGCCGGGCACTTAGTACTTGGTGCAGTGCCAGTCGCTCGCAGTGGTGCATTAACACACCACCGCAAGCTACCAGTGGCAGTTGGTGTTGCCTGGCCAGTTGTTCGGTGTGTGCGGTTCTGTGTGATTCGTTATTGGTGAGGTGGCGCTGTACACCTAACCACAGGCGCTCTCGGTGATATTTGGCGAGCCACAACGCGTGTTCTTTATCCGCCGGGTTATGGCCGGGTAGCCATATAAGTAAGCAGTGCTTTAACGAGGCGATGTCCCACTGGGTTAATGTGTAGTGGTTTTTCTCGGCACGTCGGCGGGCGTTGGTAATAATACGGCACAGTTCGGCGTAGGCGTTGCGGTTGTTGCACAGAGCAACGAGGCTTAAACCATTGTCCACTTTTAAGTAGCTGCCCACGATCAGCTTAATAGGCAATTTGTGCTCTTTAATAACGGTGTAGGCCTTGACGACCCCAGCCACCGAACACTCATCGGTAATGGCCAGCGCTCGGTAGCCCAACTCGCAGGCGCGCAGGATAAGCTCCTCGGGGTGCGAGGCGCCCTGTAAAAACGAAAAATTACTTTGGCAAAACAGCTCGGCGTAGTGCATAGCGGGGCACGTTAACTAAAGTAGCCGTGAATGTACCAGTTGCGATCTGAGCCGCTGCGCTGCAGTGGCCGATATACCCACAACCAGCAGCCGGCGCGGTTGCGGGCGATATAATAATCGCGCATCACTGGTGCCTGGTCCCACCAGCCTGTGGTGATGCGCTCGGGGCCGTGAATAATACTTAAAGGCTCGGCGGTGGCCTTGGGGGTGTCCAGCAATAAACTGGGCCGCTGTTGCATCGGCGTGCCAGAGTGGCCGGTTAGCCGATTGCCGGCACAACTGGCGCGTTGCTCGGGGCGATGATCATTGTTTAAAGACGGTTGTAACAGTGCGTCAGGGCCGAGCTTGGCCTCTAATAAACTCAACAGTTCGGCGCGCTCTAACTGACCGGTCTGGGCGTTAAATAAATCCTCTACTAGCTTTGCCCGCGGGTAGCTTTGCGCCGCACTTATGCGAAAGGCGTAAACCGGTGCATCAAGGGTTAGGGATGCCAGCTTGAGCTCGATTAGCTGCTGCCAGGTGTGTGCCCGTCGCTCACCTTGGGCCGCGTTAATCTTGAGGTGGATGGCGGGGCGGTCACGCCGCAGTAGCTGGAGGGTTAGTGCGGCGGTGACGTGATCGCGAGTTTGTAAAAAATCCTCCAGTGCGTTTAGGCAGCGCGCTAAAGGTGCCATTAGTGGTGCCGTGGTGTCGGCCTCACACTCAAGCTCGCGGTAGCGTGTAAAGCGTGCTGCGGGGGTAAAAAAACGGGTGGGGTAGACCTTGCGGCCGGTAAGCTTTTGCACGTAATCAATACTGGTTTTATCCAGCCGGTCGGCCAACTCGGTAAGCGGTAAACGGACAAGCTCGCCCAAATTCGAGACACCAATGCGCTGCAATTGATTAATCGCTTTGCCGGGTAAGTCGCTGTGTGCCAGCGCTAGTGCGTGCCAGCGTGGCGGTTGTCGGTCGCCGCCGATACACTCTATACCCGCACGGGCTAGCGCTCGCGCGGCCAGAGGTTGGGTGTCAGTGGCGCCACAAGCTTGTACTTGTTCGCCCAACAGCTCGTGCTGCAAGCTTGCCCAGTAGTGCTTGAGGCCGTGGTAATAGCGCAGCATAGGGCTGGCTTTTAGCAGTAAACCATCGGGGTTAAACAGCATAATATCGGCCGATACCAAATACAGCCGCTGGGCGAGTTCTTGTAGGCGGCGCGGGGCAAAGTCGTCTTGGTATGGGTGCACCTCTAAGTTCCGGCACAAAGAGCTGGCAAGCCCCAGCCCCATGTCGAGCTGTAAACCCTCTGCCTGAGCGGCCCGATTTATTTGCACTAGCACATGCCTGCGGTTGCAGGCGATTGCCCGCGGTTGCCCGGTGGCGGGCAGGCTGTCCAGCTGCAGGGCCGGAAAGTGCAAGTAAAGCCACAACATGGCGCAATACCCGTAGCTTACGCCCGCCGCCGCTTGGAGCGCAGCGGACGGACATTGGCGGGCAGTGGAGCAATGGTTTGTTCGGGCCAGCGCTCGCGCCAGTCTAGGGTGATCGGGGCGGTGGCCCAACCGCCTTTGCGTTTGGTTATTGTGGCTTGTATGCCAATGCTGGAGGCCTGTAGCAGCAGGCTTAAATGAAGCGGCAAAGAGATGTTTTCACGTCTGGGTGGTTGTAGCCACCATAAACTGGCGCCCCCCTCAATAGCGGCTAACTGCAATCGCTTGAGCTGACTAACCTCAAGGTTGTTTTGCCACAGGAGCACCGATAAGCAGCAACCACTTTGCAGGCACTGTTCGGCGCTCCACAGGGCCTGCTTGGTGTCAGTGGTGTGGAGTACTTGTACGTCATTCAAATCAACCCCGGCGTTATACCAAAAGTCTGGGTAGGGGCGCCCTGGTGGGTTAATAAAAACCAGTAGCTTGCCCTGGGTAGGCCCGGCCAATAAATAGGGCAGTAATAAGCGCAGTTCGCCAATGCCTGTGGGGCTTTGCAGGCGATTAACCCCCACAGCGGGAAGCCCGCCACCCAGCACGCGATCTAGGGGGGCAAAACCCGACGGGCGCACGGGTGCCGGAGGGGCTAACTGGCGCCCCCGGTATACGGTGCGCTGTTGTAATAACTCGTCGAGAGAGGGCATCTGGGTAAATCCTAACAATAGCTGTATTTATATACAGTATAGGCGCTGGTTTGAATTTGCAACAAGGTAATGAGGTTGGCGGCTTTTGTGCCGACCGCCACCTTTGCGGCGCGAGCTAAACCACGGTAGTAATACCTTGGGCACGACCTTACAATGGCGCCTTGCAGAAACTGGAGTTGAGATCTCTGTGAAAAAATTGATTAAACAACGTACCGCACAGGCTGAATTTAACAGCGACCAGCTACCGGCACTGCTGAGGCGAATATACAGCGCCCGCGGTGTACGCGATGAGCGCGAATTGGCGCTAACGCTAAAAGAGCTACTCAAGCCCACCATGAAAGGCCTGCCCGAGGCCGCCAGCTTGTTGGCCGATGCCGTGGTGGCCGATGCGCGTATTTTAATTGTCGGCGATTTTGACTGCGACGGTGCCACCAGCTCGGCTTTAGCGGTGTTGGCGCTAAAAGCGATGGGGGCTCATCAGGTTGATTTTTTAGTGCCCAACCGGTTTGAGTACGGTTATGGTTTAACGCCCGAGATTGTCGCGGTAGCGGCCGAGCGCGAGCCGGACTTAATTGTCACGGTGGATAATGGGATCTCCAGCGTCGAGGGCGTTATTGCCGCGCAAGCGCTGGGTATTGCGGTGTTGGTTACCGACCACCATTTGCCCGGTGCCGAGTTGCCAACGGCCGAGGCGATTGTTAATCCCAATCAGCCGGGCTGCGACTTCCCCAGTAAAAATTTGGCTGGCGTCGGGGTGATTTTTTATGTGCTGAATGCCCTGCGGCGCGAGTTGAGTAGTATTGGTTGGTTTGCCGAAGCGGGCATCAAAGAGCCCAATATGGCGCAGTACTTAGATCTAGTCGCACTGGGTACGGTGGCCGATGTGGTGCCGCTGGACCACAACAATCGTATTTTAGTCGAGCAAGGTTTGCAGCGCATTCGCGCCGGCGCTGCCCGGCCCGGTATTTTAGCGCTGCTTGAGGTGGCCGGCCGTGGCCGCGAGCGTTTAGTGGCGGCCGACTTAGGCTTTGCTTTGGGGCCGCGTTTAAACGCCGCCGGCCGGCTCGATGATATGAGTATCGGCATTCAGTGCTTGTTGAGTGACGATTTAATGGCCGCACGGGAGTTGGCGGTGGCGTTGGATGATTTTAACCGCGACCGCAAAGCCATCGAGAGCGGTATGCAGCGTGAGGCACTGCAAATGCTGGACGGTTTAGATGTGGACGAGGGCGGCGAGCTGCCGTGGGGTTTGTGTTTATACGATGCCCGTTGGCACCAAGGGGTTATCGGTATTCTCGCTTCGCGTATTAAAGATCGCCACCACCGGCCGGTGATTGTCTTTGCCGATGCCGACGATGGCGCCAGTATTAAAGGCTCGGCGCGCTCGATACCCGGCTTGCATATTCGCGATGCGCTGGATGCCGTAGCCGCGCGCCACCCAGAGCTGTTGCATAAGTTTGGTGGTCACGCCATGGCGGCGGGCATGAGCCTTGCCAAAGAAGATTTTACCGCGTTTGCCAACGCCTTTGATGCCGAGGTGCGGCGCCAGTTAAACGACGATGACTTGCAAGCGGTGGTGCTTAGCGACGGCACCTTAAGTGAGACCGAGTTTGATTTGGCGCTGGCGCAGCAGTTGCGCGCCGCCGGCCCCTGGGGGCAGCACTTTCCCGAGCCTTTGTTTGACGGCGAGTTTAAACTGGTACAGCAGCGCATCGTTGGTGAAAAACATTTAAAGCTGGTGCTGGCACCGGAGGCAAACGATCAGGCGGTGATTGATGCCATTGCCTTTAATGTCGACTTAGAGGTTTGGCCCAGCTCAGCCACCACCCATGTGCGGGCCGCCTTTAAACTGGATGTGAATGAATACCGTGGCCGTCAATCGCTGCAACTGTTGCTGGATTATATTGAGCCGTTAAATTAATCGCGCCGGGTTAGAGTATCGGCTGTAAAACCGGCCATACATTCTCAAGTAAGGTGGGCTGCGCCTCGGCGTTTGGGTGAATATCATCGCCCTGCATTAACGCTGGGTTAAGGGCCACGTCTTGCAAAAAAAACGGTACTAGCGCAACGTCAAATCGCTTGGCCAGTGCCGGGTAGGTGTCGCTAAACATTTGGGTGTAGCGCGTACCGTAATTGGGTGGTATTTGCATGCCCGCCAACAACACTTTGGCGCTAGCGGCTTGCGACTTTTTTATAATCTCGGCTAGGTTTTGGCGCATCAGCTTAACAGGCTGGCCGCGCAGGCCATCGTTGCCGCCCAGCTCGACAATAACGATCTGCGGTTGGTGAGTCGCCAACAGTTTATCCAGCCGCGCCAAAGCGCCCTGAGTGGTTTCGCCACTGACGCTCGCATTGATGATTTGATAGTGCGAGGTGGCCTTATCGGCCGCCATCCGCTCGCGCAATAGCTGTACCCAGCCCGCTTTTAAATCTATTCCGTAGCCGGCACTTAAGCTATCGCCCAGTATTATAATAGTGGGTGTTGTCTGCGCTTGGGCACAAACGCCGCTAAATAGCAGCAGGCCGATGGCTAACACTTGGCGAAATAAACGCAATACAGCGGTGGCGCGCATAGATAAACTGCCTGATCGGTGGGTCGGGTACAGCCGCTAAGCCTACCGCAGCGGGTAAACGCTGGCAATTATTCCGCCGTGTCGCAGATTACGGGAACCGTGTATTCTGCCAGGTAATGATCGGGAGGTTGGCTTGCAACAATCATCAACAACACAAGTGCTGTACGACAAGTTAGTCAATGAAGAGGACGCTCGGGTATGCACCGCCATTGCCCCCGAGGCCTGCCAACAAGTGCCGGGTAACTTCTTTCGCCTTATTGTCAGCCACTTTTTGTCAAAGCTGGGCGACGCCTGCGCCAACCCCAAAATTGTATTGCCCTGGGTGCTTGAGTCGCTAAGTGCACCGGCCTATTTGTTGGGTTTTTTGGTGCCGATCCGCGAGTCGGGCTCTTTACTGCCACAGTTGGTTTTGGCCAGTTACATTAGGCGTTTGCCGATTCGTAAATACGCCTGGTCGTTAGGCGCGCTAGTGCAAGGCTTATGTGTGCTGGGCATGGCCGCAGTGGCCATGCTGTTAAGCGGCGCCTTGGCCGGTTTTAGTATTGTTGGGCTGCTGGTGCTGTTTTCTTTGGCGCGGGGGTTATCGTCTGTCGCAGCTAAAGATGTACTGGGTAAAACCATCCCCAAAACCCGTCGCGGCAGGGTGACCGGTTGGTCGGCCAGCGCGGCGGGCTTGGTTACTGTGGCGCTGGCTACCGGCGTTATTGTGTATCAGCCAGCCGATAACGTATTGGGCGCGGCTACGGTATTACTGTTGCTGGCCGGTGTGTTTTGGCCGCTAGCGGCGCTGTGTTTTATGGGGATTAAAGAGTACCCGGGTGAAGTCAGCGGTGGCGCTAACGCCCTAACCGAGGCCTGGCAGCGGCTGTCGATTTTAACCCGTGATGCGCCGTTTCGGCGCTTTGTCATCACTCGCGCACTGCTGTTGTGTTCGGCCTTAACGGCGCCTTATTACGTCGCTCTCGCCCAGCAGTACCTCGGGGCCCAAAGCAGTTTGTTGGGGTTTTTTATGCTGGCCAGCGGTTTGGCAAGTTTGTTGTCGGCGCCTTTTTGGGGGCGTTTTGCCGATGTATCGAGCCGCCGGGTTATGATGTTTGCCGCTAGTATGAGCGCGGCGCTGGGGCTGGTGGTGTTTGCGTTAGACTATAGCAACATCGGGTTATCGCAGTTGTTTACTCTGCCGCTGCTTTACTTTTTACTGACTATCTCCCATCAAGGCGTTCGTGTGGGGCGTAAAACCTATGTGGTTGATCTGGCCGAGGGCAACCGCCGTACCGACTACGTGGCCGTGAGTAACAGCGTGATTGGCTTAGTGCTGTTGTTAATGGGCGCCAGTGGCGCATTGGCCAGTGCGTTTGGCTATGGTGTGGCTATTTTAGGGCTATCGTTGGCGGGAGTAGCCGGTGCTTTTATGGCTTTTCGTTTGCCAGAGGCCGGACAATAAACGTCGACTCATTCTTACCAAGAGAACAATCTATGCGAGACATTATCAGCGCCCAAGGGTTAAGCAAAACCGTGACTACGGCGGCCGGCGAGTTGACGATTTTACAGGATATCTCCCTCGCGGTAGCCCCCGGCGAGTCGCTGGCCATTACCGGTGCCTCGGGCTCGGGCAAGTCTACTTTGCTGGGGTTGTTGGCCGGCTTAGATGTGCCGAGTGCCGGCGTGGTGACCTTAGCGGGTAATAATTTGCCGGCGCTGGATGAAGAGGGCCGCGCCGCCGTGCGCGCGCGCCATGTGGGTTTTGTGTTTCAGTCGTTTCAGCTATTGCCGGGGCTAACCGCGCTTGAAAACGTCATGTTGCCATTAGAGTTGCGCGGCCAAAAGGGCGCCGAGGCGTCGGCTCGTGAATACCTTAAGCGGGTTGGTTTGGCGGAGCGCTTGGGGCATTACCCACCGCAACTGTCGGGCGGCGAGCAGCAGCGGGTAGCGATCGCGCGGGCCTTTGCCTGCGAGCCTGAGATTTTATTTGCCGATGAACCAACCGGCAACCTCGACAGTGCCACCGGCCAAACCATCAACGATTTACTGTTTGGTTTAAACGCTGATGCGGGCACCACCTTGGTGTTAATTACCCATGAGCAACGCCTGGCCGAGCGCTGCCAACGCCATATACAAATGGCCAGTGGCAAGCTGGTGAATACCGCCGATACAGAGGTGGCATCGTGTTAGCTCTGCGGTTGTTGTGGCGCAATTGGCGCGCCGGTGAAATTAAATTATTGGCAACGGCTATTATGTTATCGGTGGCGGTGGTCAGTACCATCGCCATTTTTACCGATCGCTTGGAGTCGACTTTATTAGAGCAAAGCAATTCACTGCTGGGGGCCGATAAAATTGTCGCCAGTAACCAGTTGCCGCAACCTGCATGGCAGGCACAGGCAACAGCGGATGATATACAGCAAACCCGTGTCGCACATTTTGCCTCCATGGTGTTTGCTGGTGATGAAATGCATTTGGCCTCGATTAAAGCGGTCGAGCCGAACTACCCCCTGCGCGGTTACATCGACGTCAGCGGCACCGCCTTTGCTGTTGTCAGCCGCAATATTGAGCGCGCCACTGGTGTGCCCGCCGCCGGTGAGGTTTGGGTCGATTCGCGTTTGCTACCCCTGCTGGGCATTGAGCTAGGCGATACGTTGCAAGTGGGCGAGCGCTCGTTGCAAGCCACCCACGTGATTATTGATGAGCCCGACGGCAGTGGGCCGTTTAGCTTGATGGGCGCGCGGGTCATGATGAACTGGGCCGATCTTGCCAGTACACAGGTGATTCAGCCCGGCAGCCGGGTCGAGTACCAATGGTTATTGGCTGCCGCCCCGGCGCAGCTGAGCGGTTTTATGGATTGGCTTGAGCCCGAACTGTCCGAGCACGAAGAGGTGATGGACATCGAAAATGCTCAACGCCGCCTGCAGGGGACGCTGCAAACCGGGCGGCGCTTTTTGGTGTTGGCGGCTATTATGGGGGTGTTGTTAGCGGGCGTCGCTATTGCGTTAGCGGCGCGGCAGTTTGCCGAGCGGCACATCGCACCAGTCGCGTTGCTAAAAAGCTTAGGCTCGTCAAGCGGCCAGATACGTTATTTGTATGTAGCTCAACTAGTGGTGCTGTCTCTTGTGGCCTCGTTAATCGGGTTGTTGTTGGGCGGTGTTTTGCAAGCGCTGGTTGCCGAGGCGGTAGTGCGCCTGTATCAAGTGGCGATGGCTCCGGCCGGTATTGCTAGTTATTTACTGAGCTTTGCCAGCGGCCCGTTAGCGCTGTTGGGCTTTGCCTTGCCGGCTTTGTGGTTTTTGCCCACGGTGCCGCCGGTCAAAGTATTGCGCTCGGAGTTAGAGGTAAAAACCAGCGCGGTTGTCTGGCAAGTGTTGGCCGCTAGTGCTGTGTTGGTTGTTTTAATTGCGGTGTTTAGTCGCAACCTTATTTTGGCGTTAACGGTGATTGCCGCACTCGCGGTGGTGGCCTTGTTGGCCGTGGCGCTGGCTTACGGATTGCTGATCGGAGGACGTAAATTAGGTTCTCAGGCCGGTAGTTATTGGCGTTTGGCGTGGGCCAGCATTCAGCGCCGGCGTGCCGCTAGTGTGTTGCAAGTGGTGGTGTTTGCCACCGCCATGATGCTGCTTTTAACTTTAACGGTAGTGCGCACCTCACTCATTGATGAGTGGCAAGTAAAAGTGCCCGACAATGCGCCCAATCATTTTTTACTGAATATCGCTCCGTCCGAGGTGGATGTGTTTAAGCAGTTGCTTACCGATAATCAACTGGCGGTCGAGCAGCTCTACCCTATGGTACGGGGGCGGCTGAGCGAGATTGACGGCGAGCCCAAATCGCAAGATGCGCTTAACCGCGAGGCTCAGCTCACTTGGAGCGCCAACATGGCCGAGAACAACGAGCTGGTGGCAGGGCAGTGGTGGGACACCTGGCAGCGCTCGTCAGCGGATTTGCCCGGCGTCTCGGTCGAGGTGGAGGTGGCCGAGCGTTTAGGTATCGAACTGGGCGACCGGCTAACCTTTTCTATTGGCGGGCTCGTAGCTGAGGCGCAAGTGGCAAGCTTGCGTTCGTTGCAGTGGGAGTCACTCCAGCCCAACTTTTATTTTATCTTTGAGCCGGGCGCACTGGACGATTACTCGCCCATGTATATGACCAGCGTGTATTTATCGCCCGATAAAAAACGCTTTATTAATACCTTACTCACAAATTACCCGACAGTGGTGGTGATTGAGTTAGACCGTATTATTAATCAGATTAAAACCATCATCGCCCAAGTGAGTGACGGCGTACAAATGGTGTTGATTATGGTTTTACTGGGGGGTTGTTTGGTGCTAATGGCCGCCGTAAGCGGCAGCCTTGAGGCGCGCAAACAAGAGGTGGGCTTGCTGCGCACCTTGGGCGCCAGCCGCCGCTTAATACTGGGTGGGGTACTCGTGGAGTTTGGTTTGCTTGGCTTGGCCGCTGGCACCATCGCCGTGCTCGCCTCCGAGGTATTGTTGCTGGGGCTGCAAGTGTTTGTGTTTGAGGTGCCCGTGCAGCCGCATTACGGGTATTGGTTAATCTCGCCGTTAGCCGGTGCCGCCTTGGTCGGCGCGCTGGGCGCTTTTAGTTGCCGACGGGCGCTGGTCACACCGCCGGCGATTATTTTGCGCGAAGCTCAGTAAGACTCCTTTATGTTTTGTCGCTGATTTTTGTGGCGATACCGGTTTATCGAGACTACCCTCTGTTTAGAGGGTGGTTTTAGGCCAAGGCTGTAGATTAAGCTCCATTCGGTTTATTTAACGTTATAACAATAATTCTTTAAGTTGGTTTTGTTCTTTCTGGCTTTGTTTCAACTGCCTAATTATTGGCTGAACAGTATTTCCCGATTTTTTGTGTTTATTCGGTTAAATTTAAAGGGCACGCGAACTTCATCGGTCTTATTTAAATCGTCTCTCTCCTTTGTAATGGCGTGTAATTCATTTGTTTTTTGCTTTCGGGTACTGTTAGCCAATTGCTTTACGTGCGGGTCTGAGTGAGCCTAAGTCGTCGAGGCAAGGAATCTACTCTTAAACAAGGAAAAGATCTTCATGACTATAATAAAAGCCAGTCAACGCTTTATTGGTATCTCTGCGACTTTTTTACTTACAGCGGGAAGCTCCTCTTTATTACAAGCCCAAACCTACTTTCCCAGTGATGTCGATACGTCGCTATGCAGCCTCACTTCAAGTGAATTTAGCAACTGGGTTACCCTAACCCTTCCGCCATTCGCGCCTAACTCGGCTATCGGCCCTGTGTTCGATAAAGATAGCGGCATGCCCTATATCTTTCCGCCTGCCGGGCCATATTTTCCAAAGGATCGTCCCGATGCCAGCCACGCGCAGCCTACTGATTGTGATTTCTACAAATGGGGCTCGCAGATGTTCTTGTGGTTAACCTCTACGATTAATGATGGCACAAAACCGAGCGGGGCTCCTAACTATAGCGCTGAGCTTCCCTTTGTTTTTAATAGTGAGTTTTTCTATCGCCTCTCAGGGGACCAAACGGCGCTTTTACCACAGGGCTCAGAAGCAAGTTCCAATAGCGATACCCTAAAAGTCAAACTCAGAACCGCGAAGGGAGATGAGTCCATCGGCCAAGCCGGGGGGAACGGTGTGTTGCTCTCACAAGACAAATCGCTGACTTACTACGGTATTCACGTTAACAGACTTTATGGCTACTTTTACAGTGATTATCGTGAGGAAAAAGCCGACGGGAAGAAACCTGCCAAGCAATTTCCAACAACAGCTACAGACGCCTGTAGAAACATAAATTATGCGATGCACAATGGTTACGCGGACGACGGCCTCGTCCCCAAAACGCTTTATGATCTTTATTGTAGTAGTGCTGATTTAGCTCAATCGCCAGAAGAAAGCGCAGATGCAGGCCCCTCTAACGTTGCCGCTACTAGCGCGCTCACGATTCCTCAGCTGGAGCCCGCTGTTGATTTTCTTTCTATGGCCGTAGAGGTAAAAACCTCTTGGGTAGATGCGAGCACAGTTTGCCACGATGAGAACGCAGCTTGCTCTAAAGAGGACTATATCCGTCAGAATCTAAATGTACCGGTTTACGATCGGTCGGACGATACCCGTTGGGCGCAGACTACCTCAGAAGTTAAAGAGTTGGCGTTGGTAGGGATGCATATCGTGGGCACAGTCAAAGGCCATCCCGAAAGTATATGGGCGACTATCGAGCACAAACATAATGCGCCTAACGGAACGTATTATTATTACACAAACAAGAAGGATTCTGAGAATCAAAAACCTGTTGTCAAGAAAGTGTCAAGCCCGCAGCCTAACGCTAAATGGACTTTTTCAGACGGTTCATTGGTTACAGACGTTAAAGAGCAAGCTGTAGGTTGCACGAATACACCAATGCCAAAGGGTTGCCAAAAACCGAGCGATATTGTCAGTAGTGAAAGTACTTCGAAAATTAAGCCGACCAATGTCACTCGTATACATCCGTGGGGTAATAAACAGAGCGAAAGCGATGATTTTGCTATCTCTCAAAATACCCAGCTTATCGCGCTGAATCGCGACGTTAATAAACAGGTGGGAAAATGGCTGTCGAGCGACCCACGACAAAACTACTTTATTAGCGGCGCCGTATGGACGAACAACGGAGGCATACCAACCGGCGATGACTACGCCCACAATACTGGCTCAAAAACCCTTGCCAACACGACAATGGAAACATTTCAACAAACTAAAGGGTGCTTTGGTTGCCATAACAGCCAGGATGCGTCAAATGGACTGAATGTGAGCCACGTCTTTTTAGGGCTTACGGCCCCATTACCAAGAGCAACCGTGGACGTAATAAAGCAAAAAGCGAACCCAACCAAAGAGCAGTAATTCGCTTTTGAGTCTGGCGTGCGGCATACAAATAGTATTTTTACATGCTGCGCGCTATTTATACTGCCTATTAATAGCAGTATAAATGCAGTACTGAATGCATACGGCGATGGAGGTTATGGCGCCTAAGAAAAGAGCGCGTAAGTGGTTTTATGAGAATGATTAATCTGCGACTTCGCGCTAGCGCATTGGTAATGCAAGGCATCAAGTCAGCTATATGAATATTGTGAAAATCCGGTCGAGCGTGGTCGTCGGGCCTAGGGTGTAGCTCTGCATGCTTGTAAGGCACGAAATCCTTTTGTGTCTTAGTGATTGCAGCGCCTATTTATTGTTGGCAATGGATTTTTATTGGGTTATTCTTTAATTAGAAAATCATAACCTTTAGAGCTGGGTGCTACGCTCTTTGAGGGCAATTAAAGTTTTAAGATGATCAGGCTTTTTTCATCTTATGTTAGTGCCTTTAAATTGGTTTAAAGTGAATTTCAGCTGAAACCCGCCAATAAGTATTATAATTAATGCGATTAGCTTGCTGGGCAGGTTAGGTTTTTTATAGTCAAAGATGACAGGGCATGTCATGGGTAAATAACGGTTTATCTTCCGCTCCCCCTTTTCCCTACTGGCTGGCTGCGTAATCGTCTGTAATTCCGTTGTTTTTCAATTTAGGGCACAGTGCAAGCTGTGTTGGATTACGGTAACGAGGCCGCAATATACTATATTGCCTACTCATTGCTTTTGGCCAACGCTGTTTTTAGGGGCTGTTTTGTTGAGGCTGAGCTGGTGGTGAGCTCATCGTCGCCAAATAGGCGCATATGTGGAGTATGGGTTAACGTTTATTTGTTTGTGCTATAACAAGCTAAAGTAATGTTCGTTGTGGCCGATACCATGGTTATAGTTTATAACAATGACTCTATACTCGCGCGCGGAGAATCAGCAAGGCTGACTTGAAAAAACAATAATATCTTTCCGTTAAACCGATATCTAAACAACGTGAGTTAGGGAGAACAATATGAGTGAACCATTTTTAGGTGAGATCCGCATGGTAGGTTTTGATTACGCGCCGCGTGGTTGGGCGTTTTGTGATGGTACATTACTACCTGTTTCCTCTAATACTGCACTATTTTCATTGCTCGGCACCACATACGGCGGCGATGGTCGCACCACGTTTGGCCTTCCCGATTACCAGAGCCGCAGCCCGGTGGGTAAAGGGCGCGGCCCGGGCTTGTCGGCGATCAGGCAAGGTGAAGCTGGAGGTGTCGAGGAGGTAACGATTACCTCAGTGCATATGGCGACGCATACACATACCGCATCGCAGCTTAAGGCCGCGGTTGCCATTCCCGGTGTAACCTCGAGCACCAATGTTTCGGATGCGCCTACTGTTAGCAGTATTTTAGGCCCTGTTACCGCGAACAATCGTGCCGGCGCTATTTACAGTACCGATGCGGCGGATGTCACGTTAAGACCGTTTGATGCGCATGTTACAGGCCAAACTGATAACGCAGGGGGCGGCCAACCTTTACCGATTCGTAATCCTTTTTTGGGCAGCAATTTTATTATCGCCCTAGAAGGGATATTTCCGTCGAGAAGTTGATGCTTTACTTGCCTTTAAGTTAGAAAAAACGAGGCCTGAATCCGGATTTTCCGGATTCAGGCGCGCGGGTTTATGCTCTGCGCAATTTATTTAAATTAACTCAAAAATACGCGTAACGGTTACGGGGAAAAATCATGTTGCCAATCGAAGTTATAAAAACCAACTCTTCCAAAAATCTAGTAGCTTATATCTGGAGGCTGTTCGGAAAATTACTCTTTTTGGCGATAATGACCCTGTCAACCCAGAACACTTGGGCTGCTGCCTTTAACGACAGCTTTGATACAGATTCTGGCCTCACTACAAGTTTTTCCCGCTCATTGGCTGGTGTTTCGTTTACGTATACCTTTACCGCTCAAGGTGATGGCGGGGATATGGTATGGCAAAATCAATACGGGGAGGGTAATAGCGCCTCAATTAATTTGCAGTCGGGAAGTGCTAACTTAGGTACTACGGAGCTGTTTACGATCGCTCGTACCGATGCGGCCGACTTCACCTTTACCAGTCTCTTTATAAATAATACAGCTGCAGAGCTTATGACCGTTGGCGGTTATCTCGACAATGCTTTGGTCGGTAGTGCTCAAACGGTAGCTACTGGCACTCAAGCAACTCTTAGCTTTGGTGGTATCGTCGTTGATGAAGTTCGTGTCTCATCGACCGACATGGTCAGCATCAATCTTGACTCGTTCGTTGGAGACACGGCAGCGGCTAATAGCGATGGTACGTTAACGGCGGCGGCAGGGGTAACTGAGCCAGTAGGTCTAAATTCTACCGTGGACACCGTTGGCGAAGCGGTTGATGTATTTGACTTTACCTTAACCGATGGCAATGGCGGTGATGGCTTAGCCATGACCGTGAGTGAAATTAGAGTGAATGTTAGTGGCACCTCAACCGATGCCGAGCGCGCTAAGGTAACCTGGCGCTTAAACGGTAACGACGCCACCGATGTGACCGGTACTTATAATCCCGGTAGCGATACGATTACCTTCGCGGGCTTGCCAATATCGGTTGCTCATGGCGCCAGTGAAACTTACACCATTAACGCCTACTACAACGACAACACAGGTTTGGTTGAAGACCGCACGTTTGTGCTTAGCGTCGATGGCGATACCGACGTAACCGTTGGCGGCGCCGGTACACAAATGGGAACTACCACCCCTGTGACTAACGGCGCCGGTGGTACGTGGGATGTGGATGCCACTAAGCTCAGTATACAGACACCACCTTCAAGCCCTATTTCGGGGATTCCCCTTACCACCCAGCCGGTTATTTATGCAGAAGACGCCTTTGGCAATATTGATGTGGACTACAATGAGGTTGTCACCGCCGTTTATACCGGTATTAACCCGGGGCCGGTTTACAGTGACGCGGGTGTTACCGCTTCGGCCGGCGTAGCCACCTATACTAACTTAACGGCCACAACACCTAATGACGGCCAAGGTATTATTTTTGAATTTACCGATGCGGCTGGAGGCCTCAGTTTATCCCAAGTAAATTCTAACTTCCTTTTCATTGATGTTGTGGCCACGCGGTTGGTTTTTTCTGAGGAGCCTGCCCCTTTGACTATACCAGCTGGCAGTGCGACTAACTTTACCACGGTGCCTGTGGTGCGTGCGGTGGACGCCAATGGAGACTTGGATACCGGTTACAGTACAGGCATTACTCTGGCAGAGACAAATGGGGCTGGTAATATTACCCTTATAGGAACTGGCGATACAGATGGCAACGCCTCTACAGTGACATTAACGCCGACTTCAGGGGCGGCTACGTTTAGCAGCCTGCAAATCAATTACACCTTAAGTGGGGTAGGCCCCGAGACGTTTAATCTACAGGCAACGTCTGGTGCGTTAACCGCAACTAATAGCGCACAATTAACCGCCGTGGATAATGTCCCCCCGAGTGTCAGCAGTATTACGCCGAGTGGTTCGCCAGCGACGAATGCCAGCTCGGTTAGTTACAGCGTGAGCTTTGATAAGGTGGCCAGTAATATCAGCACGGATGACTTCACGCTTATTGCTACTGGCACCGCGAGCGGCAACATTGCCAGCGTATCGGCCGCAAGTGGCAGCTCGGTGACGGTTACCGTAAATACCATCAGTGGCGAAGGCAGCCTGCGGTTAGACCTTAAAAGTGGCACCAATATTGTAGACGCCAGTGGTAACGGCAATGGCAATAATGGTTATGTTGCCGCCTTTACCAGTGGCAGTGCCCATACCGTCGATACGCTCGCTCCCACGGTGTCGAGCGTCACCGCCACTAGCGCCGATGGCTCTTATAAAGTCGGCAATGTCATCACCTTGTCGGTAAACTTTACTGAAGCGGTCATCGTTACCGGCACACCGACCATTACCCTAGAAACTGGTGCTACCGATCGTGTGGTGAATTACGTTAGTGGCTCGGGCGGCAACACCCTGTTGTTTAATTACACCGTGCAGGCAGGCGATGCCGCGACGGATTTAGATTACGTTAGCACCTCAGCGTTTGCCTTAAACGGCGGTACCGTTAATGACGCCGCCGGCAACGCCGCCACTTTAACCTTGGCCGCGCCTGGGGCCGCGGGCTCGTTAGGTGCTAATAAAAATATCGTGATTGATACGGCTGCCCCGTCTTTAACTTCCAGCCAGCCGGCCGATGACTCCACAAACTTCGGTTACGATGACGACTTGGTGTTTACTTTCTCGGAAGCCATTGTGGCCGGCACCAGTGGCGCCAACGCTATTACGGTGTTCGACGCCTCTGACGATTCCACCGTCGCCAGTCTCGCCGCTAATAACGCTGCCGTAAGTGTGGCAAGCACTACCGCGACGGTTGAGCTACCCAGCAACTTAGCCCCCACCAAAAGCTACTATGTACAAATAGGCGCGGCTGCCTTTACTGATGCCGGTGGCAACCCCTATGCCGGCATCAGCGATAAAACCACGCTGAACTTTACCGTTGCCAATAGCGCACCGGTGGCCGGCAACGATACTACCTCGACCAATGAGGATACTGATGTTGCGATCTCGGTATTGAGTAACGATACTGACAGCGACAGTGGCCTTAACCTTGCCAGTGTCATGATCGGAACAGCACCGGCCAACGGTAGTACCAGTATTAATACCGGCACCGGGGTGATTACTTATACCCCTAATGCTGACTTTGAAGGCTCAGACAGTTTCACCTACACCGTTGAAGACGTGTGGGGGGAGGCGTCTAACCTTGCCACGGTAACCATTACGGTTAACCCGATTAACGATGCCCCGGTTGCTGCGAATGATGTGATTGCCACCAATGAAGACACGTTGGTTAGCATCAATGTGGCGGCCAACGATACTGATGTGGACGCGGGCGATAGCCCTGACACTACCACCTTGGCTCTTGGTACCGCACCTACTAACGGTACGGCGGTGGTCAATAATGGTTTGATCGATTACACCCCGGATGCTGATTACGCGGGCTCGGATAGCTTTACCTATACCATCGAAGACAGCAGCGGCGCGGTGTCTAACGCGGCGACGGTAACGGTTAGCGTTATTGGTGTGAACGACGTGCCCGTTGCCGTCGCCGACCCCGCTAGTGTCGATGAAGACGACTCTGTCGAGGTTGATGTGCTGGCAAACGACAGCGATATTGATGGCACTCTCGATGTCACGACAGTGGCGATTGTAAACAATGGTGCTAACGGCACAGCGGTTGTTAACAGTACCACCGGGGTCATCACCTACACCCCCGACGCCGATTTTAACGGCTCCGATAGTTTTACTTATCAAGTGGATGACAACCTTGGCGGTACCTCTAACGAGGCGACTGTCAGCGTCACCGTTAATAGCATCAACGACGCGCCCGTGGCCGCCAACGATACCGTTACCGCGTTACTGGAAGACACCCCGCATAATATTAATGTGTTGGGTAACGACAGTGACATTGATGGCGCTCTGAATGTGGCCAGCGTCGAGGTGGTGAGCGCACCGACAAATGGTGCCACCAGCGTCAATACCGGCACCGGAATGGTGACCTACACCCCGAGCGAGAACTACTTTGGCAGCGACAGCTTTAGCTACCGGGTGATGGATGATTTAGGTGAGTGGTCCAATACCGCTACAGTGACCCTAACCATCGATAGCGTCAACGACCTACCTGCGGCGGGCGATGACAGCGCCGTAACCGATGAAGACAGTTCCGTGTTGATCTCGCTGCTGGATAACGACAGCGACATTGATGGTACGGTTGACCTTACCACCGTCGTGATTGCCAGCGCCGCCAGTAACGGCAGCGTGGATAACCACGGCGACGGTACTGTCACCTACACGCCCAGTGCCGACTTTAACGGTACCGACACTTTTGGTTACACCGTGATGGACGACGCAGGGGACGCCTCAGGTATGGCTACCGTTAGCATCACCGTTAACCCGGTCAACGACGCGCCGAGCATCAGTGGTAGCGCGGCGGCTTCGGCTCAGCTGGGAAGCAACTACAGTTTTGTCCCGACTGTCAATGATGTCGATGGCGATACCTTAAGCTTCTCGATCACGGGTAAACCCTCTTGGCTCAACCTCAATACCAGCACCGGGCGTTTGAGCGGAACCCCCACTCAAGTGGGTACTTTCAGCGGTATTAATCTGTCGGTCAGCGATGGCAGCAGCAGCGCCTCGCTGCCTGCGTTTAGCATTGAGGTGATCGACCCCAATGCCAACGAAGTACCCACCATTAGTGGCACCCCAGTGGCTACCATTACTGTGGGCCAGCTGTATCGCTTTGCTCCCACTGTGGCCGACAGCGATGGCGACCCCCTGAGCTTTAGCACCTCGGGCGCGCCAGACTGGTTAGTGCTGGACGCCAACACCGGTGTGCTTAGTGGTATTGCCGGTGACGCCCAAGTGGGTCGCTACGAGGATATCGTCATCACCGTCAGTGACGGCCGCGAGAGTGTTGCCTTGGCACCGTTCTCGGTTGAGGTCACCCGTGCGGTGGACAGTGATGGCGACGGTGTCAGCGATTACCAAGAGGGCGTCGATGATACCGACGCCAGCGACATCAATGATTATCTTGACTTAATGCCGCCGATGCTAACGCCGCCCACAGCCGTTAGCGTTAGCGCCAATGCTTTGTATACGCCGATTAGCCTGCGGCAGTTGTTAGGCCTAGCCGAGAACGCCAGCGACGCGGAACTGGACAGCGCCCTGAAAGCGTTGGCCCACGACCGCATCGACGCTGAGTGTTGCAGTATCTCGGTGCAAGACATGGAGAACGGCACGCTCTACCTCGCGCCGGGACGTCACACCGTTGAGTGGTGGGCCGAAGACCGCGCGGGCAACACCGTACGCGAGTCGCAACAAGTCGACATTGCGCCACTGGTGTCTATGAGCCGTGATCAAACCGTCGCTGAGGGCAGTGTGGCGAGCTTCCGGGTGCTGTTAAATGGCCCTGCCCCAGAGTACCCGCTGAGCGTACCTTATGTGATCGACAGCGACAGTACCGCTAGCAGCGATGACTACAGCTTGACCGGTAACCAAGTGACGTTTAACGAGGGTGAACTTGAAGCCCCGGTTGAGCTAATGATTGCCCCCGATGCTGACACCGAATCGGACGAGACACTGATTATCCGGCTCGACCATCGTATGGGTGAGCCGGCCGACAGCCTGTACGCCTTTAACCCCGGTGTTAAAGCCGAGCATCAGCTTACTATTACCGAGAGCAATGTTCCGGCTATGGTGAGTTTGCAGCTCAGCCAAGCTGACGAGCCCCGCTCGCTGTTGGCGCGCGATGGCGGCGAGGTGCAACTCACCGCCATGATCCATGATCCGGAAGGTGAGGCGTATCAGCTCAGCTGGTCGGGTATTGCCGAGCTTGACGACGCATTCGCTGGCGCCGGCGAAACTCTCAGCTTTAGCGCTGATTTGCTACCCGCTGGGCTCTACCGAGTGGCGCTGAGTGTTACCGATGGCTCGGGCGCGGTTACCGACAAAAGCCTACCCTTTGTTGTGGTTGACTCGTTGCCCACACTTGCTGCCGATACGGATCAAGACGGTGATGGCGTGAGTGATGCACAAGAAGGCTATGCCGATACCGATGGCGACGGCTTGCCCGACTATGTCGACGCTCATCGCGCCAGCAACATTATGATTACCAGCTTAGCGCACAACAACCGTTACTTGGTGGAGTGTGAGCCGGGTGTGCGTTGTCTGCTTGGTGGTGAAGCCGCGCTCGCCGGGGCCGATGGCGCGCGCTTAGGCGAAGACGAGCTTCCCGCCGATGATGAGTACGTTAACGTGGGCGGCTACGTTGACTTTGAGGCGGTCGAGTTGCTGCAAAACGGTACTCGGGCCCAAGTGGTGGTACCGCTGACTGAGGCGATCCCTGCTGAGGCTGTGTATCGCAAATGGCAAGCGGGCGAGTGGATGAGCTTTATCGAGGATGCCAACAACGCGCTTTACTCCAGCGCTGGCGCAGAGGGTTACTGCCCGCCACCGGGCAGCACCGAGTGGCAAAGCGGGTTAACCGAAGGCCATTGGTGTGTTCAGCTCACTCTGGAAGATGGTGGCCCGAATGACGCCGACGGCGTTGCCAATGGCGCGATTCTCGATCCGGGCGGTGTGGCTAAACCGGTATCCGACACGGGTAACGGCGATGGCAACGGAGAGGGTGATGGCGACGGTGAAACGCCTAACCCGCCGCCGTCACCAGACAACGGTGGTAGCCATGGCGGCGGTGGTGGCGGTGCAACCGGCCCTTGGGGTATTCTGCTACTGTTGGCCGCGGCGCTGACCTCACGTCGGCGACTGCAGCGCTTAACGCGCTGCGAGGAGCCTTAATGTAATAGCCTAATACACTTGCCGGTCAGGATGGCCGGCAAGCTGACAGGGACGTTGGTATGTTAATTATTCCGATTCAGGACAAGCCCGATTGGTCGCGTCCACCGCTTATTACCTTGGCGTTAATCGCGCTCAATGTGTTTGTTTTTTTGTTTTATCAAGGTAATGACGACGCCAAGTTAGCGTTGGCCGCCGACACGTACCACAGCCACCAGCTCGATGATATCGAGCGCCCTTATTACCGCGATTACCTGCAAGCTTATCACCCCGAGGACGTAGCTCACTGGGATGCCCAGCATCGCAATGGCTCGCCTTTAACTCACGCCATGTTTGATTTGCAATTTGACCACTACCTACGCGAGGTGTGGGTCGACCAAAGCTCGCGTATTCCAAACCTTAATCAGTGGCGCGATGGGCGCCGCACCTTTGAGCAGCAGCGCGACCGCATCAGCAGCCTACAGGCGGGTTTGATTCCCGCTCAAGCACGACCATTCACGTTTATTTCCAGTATGTTTTTGCATGGTGGCTGGGGGCACTTGCTGGGCAATATGGTGTTTTTATTTTTGTTTGGCTTTACCCTAGAGCGTGCTCTTGGGACCGTTCGCTACCTGGCGGGATACCTGCTTAGCGGGATTGCCGCAGATGCTTTGTTTATTGCGATTAGCCCTGACTCACTGGTGCCGTTGGTCGGTGCGTCGGGGGCGATATCGGGTTTAATGGGCATGTATTTGGCGCTGTATCGGCTGCGTAAAATTCGTTTTTTTTACAGTGCGCTGTTTTATTTTGGCGAGTTTGTCGCGCCAGCACTGTGGGTGTTTCCGGTGTGGATTGCCAAAGAGCTATACGGCCACTTTTTTGTCGACTCTAACACTGCCTACTGGGCTCACATTGGTGGCCTGCTGGCGGGTTTTGCCGTGATGTTGGCGCTGCCGGTGAGTCGGCGCGAGTTTGCCAAAAAAGAGCAGCAGGCGGATCAGGGGGCACGTTTGGAGCAGCAGCTTTTGCAAGTGCAGGCCCTGGCGGCCAATCTTGATTTTAACCGAGCGCGCTCGCGGGTGCGGGTGTTGTGCGAGCACTATGGTAATGATCCACGGCCCTGGCACTTGCAGTTTAACCTCTACAAAAATCAACCCTCGGAGCGGGTATTTCACGAGGTGACGTTCGCCGCACTTAAACAGTTTGTGCAATTGCCCCGTGTCGATATGAGCTGGGCAACAACGGTTGATGAGATGGTAACGCAGTACCGCATCTTAGCGCCTAAAGCGCCAGCATTGACCGGCAAACTTTGCCTGGCATTGGCGCAACGGTTTTTGCAGCTCAATCAGAAAAAGCAGGCCACCACCTACGCTGCGTGGGCACAACAAAAAGAAGTGCGGCTAACCGAACCCTTGATTGAGCTTGTTAATAGTGCCCAGACTAAAACGCAGACGCTAGCTTGAATACATGACGCGGCAGGCCATTAAACACTTATGTTAAGCAGTTTCTCTAGCGCGATATGCTCTTTGCAGTTGGGGTGCTTTTTTAGCGTGTAGCGAGCGATATTGCGGCCGGTTTTGTCATCGCCCAAGTGCTCTATCAATGTTGTAGCGGCCAATAGGTATGCGGCGGGTAAATGCCGATCGTTGGGGTACTGGGCGTGAAAATTGTGCAGCAACCGAATCCCATTGCGGTAGTAACCTTGCTCTACCATTAATTGCGCCAGGGCCAGAGCGGTACTGCTTTTGCCAAGCTTAAAACTCGCAAGCCGGGTCTGCACGTCCAACACGACGCCGACTGCCCGCGCGGTTTGGTGCTGAGCCATATGTAACTCCACTAAATAGTCGGCGTGATTGGCCAAGGCTGTGTTATCGTCGAGCAACATAAGCAGTTTGTGGTAGCGATTGTGTAACTCAAGGTCATCGTGCACTGCGTCGAGGGCGCGGCGTAAGCTTTGGCGCGCATCATTATATTTTTGATCGCTGATGAGTACCGCTACCTCGCCCAAGGCGCGGGCTTTGATAAAATCCGTTTCGCTTAGCGCTTGGTCATCTTCTATATCTGTGCGGTAGCCCAGTTCGTGTTGGTATTCAAACAATACATAGCCGAGCATGGTGTAAAGCATGATGCTGAAATAAGATATTAAAAAATTAATAAACATTAAGGTGGGCATGCCCGGCGGCGCACGGTCGGCGTTATTGCCTACAATAAAGTCGGCCAGAATATATGGTCCAATGGTAATAGCTTGCGAGCAGAGCCAAAGCAGTAAATAGGGCCAGCCGATAGTCAGCATTAATGAGATCAACGCCATTGGATTGAGTGCGCGACGTACCGACTTTTCGACTGCCAGAACCATAATACTGGCCGGCATGGCGAGTGTTAAAAACCCCATCACGAGTAAACCAAAGCTTGGGGCAATACCGCTGGCAAAGGTTATCGCAGCACCCATGGCAATGATTAAAACCATTTGTCGCAAAAATAAATGCTCAGAATCGCCGGTAAGAACTTGGCCAAGCGTGGGGGCTGTGCACTTACCTTGGCCGCGCTCATTGATGATGGCGAAACCATATTTTATCAAAACCGCTAGACTGAATAAGCCGGCGACTAAACCGATTAAACCGTCATTGATAAAAGTGTTGAGCAGCGTCAACAGCCCAAGCACCAGCAGGGTTTGCGATTGTAGCGGGTAGGCAAAAAAGTGGGGCAGTTGTTGCCAAAATGGTTTGGCATCGGTGGCGTTGCCTAAGTAAGTCAGAGAGTGGGTGCAGCGGATGCACGCCGGATCATGGCGACCCCAGTGTGTGCTGTGACCGGCTGGAATGCAGCGTTCCCCGTATAGTGTGCTGCACCGGGGGCAGCGCCATAGGGCAGGGGTTTCGGGAAAGAACTGACATTCCAGTTTTGCCATTACTAACACTCCATGTGGGCGCAACGGGGGCGCTGATAGGTGCGTGGCCACCGCGTTGGCTGTTACTAACTATATCTGTTACGTTGCGCTGCATCGTTATGGCCGAAAGGCTGCCATAATGACGTTGTTACTGCTGCTGTTTAGTGCTCGTCCGCCTGGTTCGATAGTCGCTCACTGATATGGTAGCGCGGGCGTTTTTTTATTTCGGTATAAAGTTTTGCCAAGTACTCGCCAATGACCCCAAGGCTCAGTAGTTGTACGCTGCCGATAAACAGCAGTGGCAAAAGAATAGACGTCCAGCCAGGGATGGCGTTATCGGTTAATAAGCGGGTGGCGAGCACCCAGAGCAACGTTATCAACGACAGCGCGCTGGCGGTAATGCCGAGTAAAGTAATAGCCCGCAGCGGTGCGGTAGAAAAGCTTGAAATACCGTGCCAAGCCAGCGATAACATTTTGCGCAGCGGGTATTTGCTTTCGCCGGCGGCGCGGCTTTGCCGGTCGTACTCAACCACAGAGGATGCAAACCCTACTTCGCGTACCATGCCCCGCAAAAATAGCTGGCTCTCGGGGTATTCCAGCAATGCGTTTAGTGCGCGGCGGCTCATTAAGCGAAAGTCGGCGTGGTTAAACACTAAGTCGACGCCGAGCTTTTTCATGACGTGGTAATAACCTTCGGCGGTCAGACGTTTAAATTTTGTGTCTGTGTCCCGTGCGGCGCGCACGCCGTAAACAACTTCGCTGCCGTTGTGATAGGCGTCAACCATTTTTTCGATGTTAACCGGGTCGTCTTGCAAGTCGGCGTCGATACTGACCACCATATCCTCAGAGGTGCTGGCAAGCCCAGCCAGTAGCGCATTTTGATGGCCTTTGTTGCGAGACAGACGGATCGCCACAATTCGCCCTGGGTGGGCTTTGCTGGCATCAGCCAATTGTTGCCAGGTATTGTCGCGGCTGCCGTCATCGACAAAGTACAGTCGCGAGGCTGGACTGACTTTTTCGGCGTTAATAAGTGTATCCAGCGTTTGCAGCAGCACGGGAATACTGGTGGGCAGCATTTCTTGCTCGTTATAACAAGGCGCGACTATGGCAAGGGTTTTGTCAGACATAAGGCTATTTATAAATCCAGTATTTGTGCAGCAAAAAGTTGCTTATTAACGTAATGACTGTCGCCACGCATTGCGACAGCAAATAGTGCGGCATAATCAGTTCGGCGCAATAAAACACCAAGGTATTAATGCACAACCCGATGATTGCGGTAACTGTAAACCGACTTAATGTTTCAAGGTGGCACTTGTCGGATTGAAACGTTAGGTAATAATTGGCCAGATAGTTAAAAAGTGCCGATATCGTAAACGCCAGTGCTGAGCAGGCAACGGTGTTAAGCGGGGTCAGCTCGGCTAGCAGGATCAGTAACAGGTACTGGAATCCGGTAGCCGCTGCACCAACCATTGCAAAGCGCCCAAACTGTGAGTTTAGCAACTGTCGTATTCTGCGGGGCGTGGTTTGTATGTTTATAGGTGTTTCCACCTAAACGTCTCCTAAACTGTGCAGGCAATGCTTGGGTTTATGGTCAGACTCATTGTGCCATCAGTACGTTTTTGTATTATTGCGTCTTATTCTGGTAAAGCGTTTCTGGACGCGCTCTGTCTGTGGCAGTTATATTAGGGGTCAGTTTATACCATACCCTGCTGTTAGACGCAGGTGTGGTGTACTATTTTTTGCTAAGAGGTGATGTATGGCGCAACCAGAACCGGGCCAGCAGCTCGACCAGCTTATTGGCCGATTGCATGAATTATTTGCCGACGATCGTGAAAGTGATGCGCAAAAGCGCTTGATGAGTGAGCTGGATCGGCACACTCACGCGCGCGGTAGCGATGATGTGGCAGATCCTCGCCCGATAGAGACATTAGAGGCTATGTTGGGTGAGTATGAAGAAGAGCATCCGCAAGTTTCGGCGGTACTGGGGCAAATTGTAAATGCTCTGAAAAATATGGGGGTTTAAGGCTAATAGCGGGGCGGTGCTAAGCGGCACCGCTCGCAAAGTAGGTTTACGCCCAGCCGACGGCCGCCCGGGGGCGCTCAATATAGAAATATTCGGCACTGTTAGTCGCCGGGTGGTTGGCGTGACGCAAGTGGTGGTGGTCGGCACTAGAGCCCATGTATTCCCAGCAGTCGCTGCCGTTGATACACAGGTGGTCGCCGTCGTTCATGGGGTAGTACGCCAGCTCGTCCCACATTCTCGCCCACTCTGGGTGTGATGTATCCAAATATTCCATCGATTCTTCCCAGCTCTCAATCATTATCTCACCGTTCATTGTCAATGTTTCACGTTTGTTGTCAAGAGTGTTTCTTAACGTGCTGAAAATAAATGATTTTATTGTTGTGGGTTAAGTTAAGTTCTTGTCTGCCTTGACGTTAAGTTGGGCAGTCTATACACATTTTTTAGACAATTCTGACGAGTCAATCGCAAATTGATAAGGAAAATTCTGGTTGACCTTAACCTTGGGGTAAGGTTTAAGGTGTGGTTAATCGCTTAATGGCATGCGCGGAGGTGTTACATGAATATTGGGCAAGCCGCTGAGGCTACCGGGCTTTCGGCTAAATCGATTCGTTATTACGAATCCCAGGGGCTGTTGCAAGCGCAGCGCCAGGCGAATGGTTACCGCCATTATGACCGCGCCTGTATTCGGCGTCTGACACTGTTGTCGCGCGCCCGCAGTGTTGGCTTTTCACTGCAAGAGTGCGCCGAGTTGTTAGCGTTGTTTGACGACCAGAAGCGCCACAGTAAAGATGTAAAGCGCGCGGTACAGCACAAAATTGCTCAGCTGGATAGGCAACTCGATAATCTCACCCGGATGCGCAACACCCTAGAGGAGTTGGCCCACCGCTGTACCGGTGATGAAAAACCGCAATGCGCGATTTTAAGTGATTTGAGCGAGAGCGAGCGCCCGATGACTTTCACCCTGCTGGAGGATTCCCATGAGTAGCTGCTGCGGACCAGAAACACCGAAAAACGATGAGCAAAACACGGGCGATCATTGCGCCGGCGCATCCAAGCGCAAAATCGATTACTTACTGTGGGGGTCGCTGGTGTTGTGCGTGCTGTTTTATGGCGCCTATGCCCTGGGCTTTGCCGGCCCACAGTGGTTTGAGCACTTTAGCCACGGTGTCTTTGAGCTGTTAAATACCATGTGGTGGGGGGTGTTGTTTGGTATTTTATTTGTCGGGTTGCTGCACTATGTGCCGCAGCAGCTGGTTGTCTCGCTGTTGGGGCGTGGCGGTACTGTCACCGGTATTGTACGGGCTACGGCAGCGGGCGTACTGCTCGATTTATGCAGTCACGGTATTTTGATGGTAGGCATGAAGCTCTACCAAAAAGGCGCGAGTCTTGGGCAGGTGATGGCCTTTTTAATCGCCAGCCCCTGGAACTCGCTATCGCTCACTATCATTATGTTTGCCTTGATCGGCCCCGGTTGGACATTGCTGTTTATTGCCGTATCTATGGTGATTGGCGTTATTGCCGGGCTGGTGTTTGACGCTTTAGTAAAACGCCGGCGCTTAGATGAAAACCCGGCAGAGCAAGCTCAGGGCAACGAGCCCAGCGCGCCGCTTAAGTCACAGTTACGCGATTTAGGGCGCAGTATTAACTGGCACCCCAGCGCTTGGGGCAGGGTACTGCTTGAGGGCGTAAAAGGCTCGCGTATGGTGGTGCGCTGGTTGCTGTTTGGTGTGCTTTTGGCCGCGGCCATAAGGGCGTTTGTCTCGGTGGATATGTTTCAGCAGTGGTTTGGCCCATCTATTGTTGGTCTGCTGCTAACCATGGTAGCGGCCACGATTATTGAGGTGTGCTCTGAGGGCTCAACCCCCATCGCCGCCGATCTAATGAACCGCGCTCGCGCACCGGGCAACAGTTTTATGTTTTTGATGGCCGGGGTGGCTACCGACTACACCGAAATTATGGTGATCAAAGACACCATGAAATCGTGGAAAACCGCGTTGTTTTTACCCCTGGTGGTACTGCCGCAAGTGTTGCTGGTGGCGGTGATTATGAACCTCTGGGGCGGAGCCTAGATTCGTCCCGGCGATAGTGCGCGCGGGGTTTTTAGGGTAGAATGCGCGCCTTTTAGACAGCAATATTAGGCAGTATTTATCCATGGAAATTAATCCGCATCTCACCGCATTAAAAGACCTTAAAGCGCGTACCGACGTGCTTAGGGGGTATCTTTGACTACGACACCAAAAAAGAGCGCTTAACCGAAGTCGAGCTAGAGCTTGGCGAGCCAGACGTTTGGAACGAGCCCGAACGGGCCCAAGCGCTGGGTAAAGAGCGCTCATCCCTTGAGGCCGTGGTAAAAACCATCGACGACTTGGATGCGGGTGTCGCCGACGGTGAAGAGCTGTTGAGCATGGCCAAGGAAGAAGACGACGAGGACAGCCTGAACGAGGTGATCGAGGAGATCGAGGCGCTCGATCAGCAGCTGCAAAAGCTTGAGTTTCGCCGTATGTTCTCGGGTGAGATGGACGAAAACAGCGCGTACTTGGATATTCAGTCTGGCTCGGGCGGCACTGAGGCGCAAGATTGGGCCGAGATGGTGCTGCGCATGTACCTGCGTTGGGGCGAGGCCAAGGGCTTTAAAGTGACCTTAGAAGAGGCCTCGGCCGGTGATGTGGCGGGCATAAAAAGCGCCACCATCCGCTTTGAGGGCGAATACGCTTTTGGCTGGTTACGCACCGAGACAGGTGTACACCGTCTCGTGCGCAAATCCCCGTTCGACTCTGGCAACCGTCGCCACACGTCGTTCTGTTCGGTGTTTGTCTCGCCCGAGATCGACGACGATATCGAAATCGATATTAACCCCTCCGATGTTCGCACTGACACCTACCGCGCTTCGGGCGCCGGTGGTCAGCACATTAACAAAACCGACTCGGCGGTGCGTTTAACCCACGAGCCAACTAATGTGGTCGTGCAGTGCCAAAGCGAGCGCTCGCAACACGCCAACCGCGATAAAGCCTGGAAGATGCTGCGTGCTAAGTTGTACGAGCTAGAGATGCAAAAACGCAACGCCGATAAACAAGCGCTGGAAGACACCAAATCGGATATCGGTTGGGGCAGTCAGATTCGCTCTTATGTGTTGGATGATCAGCGCATTAAAGACTTGCGCACCAGCGTGCAAACCAGCAACTGTCAAAGTGTGTTGGACGGATCGCTGGATCAGTTTATTGAGGCGAGCCTTAAGGCCGGACTTTAATCGAATTTACACCTTTATTGATGGTGCCCCTATGAGCAACGAAAACACCCAAGCAAACAGTCAAGACGAAAACAAGCTGATTACCGAGCGCCGCGCTAAACTCGCCGCCATTCGCGAGCGCGGCAATCCGTTTCCTAATAAGTTTCGCCGTACCGACAACAGTGTCGATTTACAGGCAGCATTTGGCGACAAGGGCAAAGAAGAGCTAGAAGAGCTGGACCATCAGGTCACCGTTGCCGGCCGTATTATGGCTAAGCGCGGCCCCTTTATGTTGATTCAAGACGCCGTGGGTTCGATTCAGTTTTACGCCCATAAAGACGTACAAAAAGCTATTAAAGCCAGCGATGGCCAGTGGGATGTTGGCGATATTGTCGGCGGCACCGGCCCGATACATAAATCGGGTAAAGGTGATTTGTACGTGAATTTAACCGAGTGGACGCTACTGACGAAATCATTGCGCCCGCTGCCGGAAAAATACCACGGCTTGGCTGACCAAGAGACGCGCTATCGCCAGCGTTACGTGGATTTAATTATGAATCCCGAGGTGCGCGACACCTTCCGTTTGCGCTCTAAGTGTATTAGCTTTATTCGCAACTACTTAGACGGCAAAGACTTTATGGAAGTCGAAACGCCGATGCTGCAAGTGATCCCCGGTGGGGCCACCGCACGACCGTTTGTTACTCATCACAATGCGCTGGATATTGATATGTATCTGCGCATCGCCCCCGAGCTGTACCTTAAGCGTTTGGTGGTGGGCGGCTTTGAGCGGGTTTACGAGATCAACCGCAACTTCCGCAACGAAGGTGTCTCGACCCGGCACAACCCCGAGTTCACCATGCTGGAGTTTTATCAGGCCTACGCCGATTACCATGACCTGATGAACTTGACGGAAGATATGCTGCGTAAGCTGTGCCAAACCTTAATGGGCAGCACCACCGTTGTATACCAAGACAGCGAGTACGATTTTGCCAAGCCTTTTGCGCGTATGAGCGTGTTCGACTCGATCTTGAAGTACAACCCAGATTTAACCGCTGCCGATATCAGCGACTTGGAGTCGGCTCGCGCCGTGGCTAAACAACTCAAGGTGCCACTCAAAGACAGCTATGGTTTGGGCAAAGTGCAAATCGAAATCTTTGAAGCAACCGTCGAGCATCTGCTGGATCAGCCAACGTTTATCACTGAGTACCCCACCGAGGTATCGCCCCTGGCGCGGCGCTTGGACGATGACGAGTTTGTCACCGAACGGTTTGAATTTTTTATTGGTGGCCGCGAAGTTGCCAATGGCTTTAGCGAGCTAAACGATGCCGAAGACCAAGCGGAGCGCTTCAAGGCGCAAGTGGCTGAAAAAGACGCTGGCGACATAGAGGCCATGCACTATGATGCTGATTATATTCGCGCCTTGGAGTATGGCTTGCCGCCTACCGCAGGGCAGGGTATTGGTATCGATCGCCTTGTGATGTTGTTTGCTAACGCTTCCACTATTCGCGATGTGTTGTTGTTCCCGCACATGCGTCCGGAGTAGGTTATGGCACTAGGCGCCAGTGTGTATAAAGTCAATTTAAATCTGTCGGATACCGACCGACATGTTTACCTTGATACTAAATTGACTCTGGCGCGCCATCCGTCCGAGACTGAAGAACGCATGATGATCCGCTTGTTGGCCTACTGTTTTAACGCTTCGGACGATTTAACGTTTGGCAAAGGCCTCTCGACTGACGACGAACCCGATTTGTGGGAAGTTGACCCTGCCGGGGTGATTCACCAGTGGATCGAGGTGGGTCAGCCGAGCCTCGATCGCGTTAAAAAAGGCCGCTCGCGCTCGGGCGCGCAGCAAATATTCACCAGTGGCCGTGGTCGCGATCAGTGGTGGCAAGCCAATGCCGCCGAGTTTGCTAAGTTTCAGCACTTAACGGTGCGACACTTAACCGAGAGCGAAATCACCGAGTTGGGCGCACTCGCGGCCAAAAATATGACACTGTCGGTGTGTATTTCTGAGGGCAGTGCTTTTATCAGCAGCGACCAACACTCGGTTAATGTGACGCCGCTTAGCGAGTTGTCTTAATTATTTAAACGTAAGTAAAAACCCGACTATGAATATCGTAAACGTTACCGCAGAAAACGCTCAGCAACAGGTGATTGATGCCTCGTTTAACACACTGGTTATGGTCGATTTTTGGGCCGAGTGGAGCGAGCCCTGTAAAACACTGGTACCACTACTGGAAAAAATTGCCGGCGAGTACCCAGGCGACCTAGTGCTGGCCAAAATCAATGCCGACGATCAGCAGATGCTCGCCTCGCAGTTTGGTGTGCGCAGCGTGCCTACGGTCATGCTGATTAAAGATGGGCAACCGGTCGATGGTTTTGCTGGCGCGCAATCCGAAAGCCAGATACGCGAGATGTTGGATAAGTATTTGCCTAAAGCTTGGGAGGCCACCCTGGGCCAAGCGCGCGCTTACCTCGATGAGGCAAGCTACAAAGAAGCGCTACCACTGTTGCGTCAAGCGTTAGAGGAGTCAAACCAGTTGCCGCAAATCGCCTCGCTGACGGCGCTATGTTACGCCGAGCTAAATCGTTTAGAAGAGGCCGAGGCTTTATTAGCAAATGTTAAGCTCGCCGAGCAGGACGATGTCTATCAGCAAGCGACGGCCATGCTTGAGCTGAAAAAACAATCGGCTGGCTCGCCCGAGCTGGAAAAATTAGCTGAGCAACACGAGCAAAACCCCGACGATTTAAACACCGCCTATGCCTACGCCGTGCAACTTAACGCTGAGGGTCAACACCGCCAAGCGTTAGAGTTATTACTCGATATTTTTAAACGCGATCGCAGCTTTAACGATGGCGCCGCGCGCAAAGCCATCACCGATATTCTTGCCACTTTAGGCAAAGGCGACCCGCTGGCGGTGGAGTATCAGCGTAAGCTGTTTACCTTGTTGTATTAAAGGCATTTTATCGGAATAAAATTTTACTGCCAAAATGCGGTGGTCAAACGATTTACAGTTGTGCGGTTGTTTGTTTGCCTTCAGCCGCCGGGCGAGCGCGTCCCATTTTGTAATGCGACGAAAAACGCACCTAGACGCCTCGCCCTGACGATACTTGCGCAAATGTCCTATTTGCTAACCCCTTAAAATAAACCTGCACTTGGCCGGGTGCAGGGGGTGCTACTGCGTAGATGGCTGGGCATGAAGTGTTTCGTGTTTATTAGCCAGTATCTTCATGCCATGTTAAAAACTGATTTAACGTCTGAGAACTTAACGATAAAGGAAGCACCATGCGCCTGTGTCCGCTTATCATCGTCGTAATTATGATTGTCGGTTGTGGTCCGGCGCCGAGTTCGGCTACATCGCCCTCCGCGGGGCAGGCCGTTACACCCCCCGATTACGTAACGCTTAGCCCTAACAGCATTAAGTTTCGCCGGGGCGACCTGACGCTCAATATTAACCCGGCCGCTGGTGGGCGTATTAGCTCATTGCGTTTTGCCGGAAAAGAGCGGCTTATTACCCAGCGCGAGGCAAAAGGCAATAATTGGGGCAGCGTGCTTTGGCCCAGTCCACAGCAATCGTGGGGCTGGCCACCGCCTGCGACGCTCGACTCTAAACCCTATCAGGTGTCGGTGACCGAGACCGGTGTGCGTTTAAGCAGTGAGATAGATCCCGAACTTAAGGTTTCTTTTACCAAACACTACCGCTTAGGGGATATTGCCAATACCTTGGTGGCCACTTACCGCATTACCAATCACGCCGATCAAGCGGTTACTTTGGCGCCCTGGGAGATTACTCGTTTGCCGGCCGCTGGCGCGGTGTTTTTTCCCACCGGTGAGACGGAACCGGTAAAGGGGCAGTTTGCATCTTTACCGTTAACCGCCGTAGACAACATTAGTTGGTTTGATTACCCGGCAAACGGCATTGGGCCCGATAATCACAAATTGATGACCGATGGTGAAGAGGGGTGGTTGGCGTATCACAATAACGACTGGTTGCTGGTTAAAGTGTTTGATGATGTGCCGTCACAGTTAATGGCGCCGGGCGAAGGTGAGATTGAAGTCTACGCCAACGGTGAAAACACTTATATCGAGCTGGAACAGCAAGGCTTTTTAACCACCTTAATGCCGGGGCAAGCGTTGGCCTGGCAAGTGGTGTGGGTGTGCGATCGCGCCGCCCCCAATACTGACCGTACCACCTTAATTAAGCGCGCTCGCACCTTGGCAGGCCGGGCCCGGACGTTATAAGTTTATTGATCGATACCTATAAAAAAAGCCCGGTGAATATCGCCGGGCTTTTTTATAGCTGAGTAGGGTAAGGTACTGGCTGTTGTGCTTACATGTCCTTGTAGAGATTGGCGTATTTAAAACCAAAAAACATAATGTAGACATAGCACAACGCTGGCAGTAAAAACGACAGTTGAATACCGATAGTGTCGGCCAGTACACCCTGCAACAGCGGGATAATCGCCCCGCCAACAATCGCCACACACAGCAGGCCAGAGCCTTGACTGGTGAATTTACCCAGACGGTACAGCGCCATACTAAAAATGGTGGGGAACATAATGGAGTTACACAGGCCCACCGCCAAGATCGACCACATGGCAATCTTGCCCTCAAAGAATACGGCAATCAACACTAAGGTAATGGCGGCGATGCAGTTAAAGGCGAGCACTTTGCCTGGCTGCACATGGCGCATTACCACAAAACCGATAAACCGCCCAATCATCGCGCCACCCCAATAAAAGCTCACGTAGGTGGCGGCTTGGTGCTCTTTTAAGCCTGCAATATTGCTCTCGCCTAAAAAGTTGACCAAAAAACTACCGATGGCAACTTCGCCACCCACATACATAAATAGACCAACAACACCGAGCATTAGATGAGTTTTGCTAAAAATAGACTCTTTTGCGGCGGGGTGTTCCAGCGCTTGCTCGGCGTCAGCAACCTCAGGTGTTTCGTCGTCGTGGGTAATCTTGGGCAGCTTTGCGAGCTTAAAAAAGATGGCCAGCGCGATTAGCGAGCCGGCTAATACTAAGTAAGGCATTTGCACGGCAGCCGCTTCTTTGGCTTTGGCGGCCGCAGACTCCATCTCGGACATGGCCGAAGGGTCCAGTGCTTCACCGGCGGCGGCTAAAATCAACAGGCCGCCCAGCGCTGGGGCAATGGTAGTGCCCAGAGAGTTAAATGCCTGAGTAAGGTTAAGGCGGCTCGATGCAGTGCGCGCCGGCCCAAGTACGGTAACGTAGGGGTTGGCGGCCACTTGCAGTACGGTAATACCGGCGGCGAGAATAAAAAACGCGATCAAAAACACCGTGTAGGTGCTCATAGAGGCTGGGTAAAACAAAAAGCAGCCAAAGCCTGCTATTACAAGACCGGTAACCGCGCCGTTTTGATAGCCAATTTTACGAATCAGTGAGCCGGCTGGGAGCGATACCACCGCATAGGCAAAAAAGAAGCAAAATTGCACCATCATCGCCTGGGTGTAACTTAGGGTATAAACATTTTTTAAGTGTGGGATTAGCACGTCGTTCATCGCTGTGAGCAAGCCCCACATAAAGAACAAAATGGTGATGATAACCAGTGGGCCGGTATAGCTCTGGTTAGTATTGCCGTTCACCGTCTTGGCGCCGACACTCTGGGGGGCAGTTGCCATAAATACACCTCAAGGAAGATTGTTATTAAGTTTGCGTACGCAGTTACCGTTATTAGGGGGAGCAGGCCCTAATTATGTGCGTCAGGTGTGCCTTTATTGTCGCTATATTTTAGTTGCGGTACTCGATTTTTAGAGCTGTTACCGTTATTAGGCGAGCCTACTATAAAACAAACTGACAGCGCTGTCAGCCGGTTTGATAACAGAGCGCGACATTGGCGCTGAAAGGGCCCCATAGGGCAGAATGGGGCGATAGGGTAGAATGCAGCTTTTACTGTGGGAGTGAGTTTTGGCCAAAGCAACCATTGACGATGTCGCCGCGCTTGCCGGCGTCTCCATGAAGACTGTCTCGCGGGTGGTTAATAAAGAGCCTAACGTGCGTGGCAGCACGCGCGACAAGGTTCAGGCGGCTATTGACGAACTGGATTATCGTCCGAGTCAGTCGGCCCGCTCGTTGGCCGCCAACCGCTCTTACGTGTTGGGGCTCTTGTACGACAACCCTAGCGCCAGTTACGTGATTGATGTTCAAGATGGTGCGTTAACCACCTGTCGCCGCTCTGGTTACGATTTACTGATTCACCCTTGTAAACGCGATGCCGCTGAGCTTTTAGCCGAGGTCCTTGGGCTGGTGCGCCAGGGGCGGGTGGATGGCTTAATACTCACGCCGCCACTGTCGGATATGGCCGAGCTGGTGCAAGCACTGGTAAACGCCGATATACCTTTTGTGCGTCTATCGCCTACCGAGCACAAAGAAGCCTGCCCCTATGTACAGACCAACGACCAAGAGGCCGCGTACGATATGACCTGTCGGCTGATCGAGCTGGGCCATCAGCACATCGGTTTTATTATCGGCCACCCCGATCACCGCGCCGTTACCCAGCGCTACGCCGGTTATGTGGCAGCGCTTAAAGAAAATGATTTAACGCTGGATAAAAGCTTGGTCGTGCAGGGCTATAACTCGTTTGATTCGGGCCGGGACTGCGCCCGGCAGCTGTTGTCATTATCCGAACGCCCCAGTGCTATTTTTGCCAGTAATGATGATATGGCCGCCGGCGTGATCATCGAGGCGCACCACCGGGGTATCGTCATGCCTGCCGAGCTGTCGGTAGCCGGTTTTGATGATACTCCTGTGGCCCACCAAATTTACCCGTCCCTTACCACAGTGCGCCAACCCATCGCCGAGATGGCGGCAAAGGCGGTAGAGCTATTGCTAAAACAGCTTAAGGGCAAGTCGGTGCAGATGCCGGCGGCGATTATGAGCTGCCGAATATTGGAGCGAGAGTCGACGGGAAAGGTGAAGCCGTGATGGTTTAAGGTGGGCCGAGGGGGTAACGGGCAGCTACACGCTGCTGGTGTTTTAATGAACGCTAATCTTTACAGAGACCTTTAGCGCCTGTCTCCAGGCATTAAAGGCTGCGATCAATCAGCCCGCCTTCAATACCGGTATAACATCAGCCTCGGTTGTTCGCCGTAAATCCTCTGCGCCAATACAATAATTGGCGCAGGTTCAGCATTGGCAAGCTCGCGTCTTGTTATCGTTTAATCAAGTGAGCGACGCCTTCCAGGGTGTGTTGCCTTTCAGCCCCCAAATAAAGCCCGGTGGGTAAAAGTGCTAACGCGCCAGTGCCGCGCCTACCAATACCCCCCACATCGCCAGTAGGCAAACCACACTGGCAAAAAACGAGCGCATACGCCAGCGCACTTTGCCGCGCAGGTGCAGCGTTGCTTGGGCAATGCGGCAAGCCACGTACAGCCACGCTAGTACCAGCATTAATGTGCCGGTTAGCTGAGTCACCATGGCGGTTAAGCAAGCCGCGTAAAACAAAATCGGCATTTCCAACAGATTGTTGTAACAGCGCTGGGTGTAGACCATCATTGCTGGCAGTTGGTCGGTGGGGGTAGCGTAAGTTCTAAAGTGTTCTATGGGTACCTGGCCGCTTTTGATGGCCGATACCCGTGCTTTAAACATACGCAGGGCGACGTAAAATGTTAGTAGTACCATGGCCGCCATTGGGTAGATCATACAACCTCCTATCGGGTTTAGGCGCCTACATCACCTGGCAGGAATCGCTGGGCTCTGTTAATCGGCGCTAAGAGCACTATAATACCCCCTTTTCAGTTGGCGCAACCAGCGGGTTGCGCAGCGGCAGGCGGCCGCTCGATACTTATACAACAGGATGCAAGTCTATGATTATCAAGCCAAAAGTTCGTGGTTTTATTTGTATTAATGCCCATCCAGAAGGCTGCGCTGCCCACGTGCAAGAGCAAATTGACTACACTCGAGCTCAAGGTGAGGTGGTAGGTGGCCCCAAAAATGTACTGGTGATCGGCTGTTCGACCGGCTACGGTTTGGCGTCGCGCATTACGGCCGCTTACGGCAGTGGCGCCAAAACCTTAGGTTTGTGCTTCGAAAAACCGCCCACCGAGCGCAAAACGGCGTCTGCGGGTTATTACAATACCGCCGCGTTTCATGCTGCCGCCGAAAAGGACGGCCTGTACGCCCGCACCATCAATGGCGATGCCTTTAGCAATGAGATCAAAGCCGAGGCCATTGCCGCCATTAAAGAAGATTTAGGAAAGGTGGATTTGGTGGTTTACTCGCTGGCATCGCCGCGCCGTACCGACCCCAACACCGGTGAGACCTACAATTCAGTGTTAAAGCCCATCGGCGAAGGCTATACCGCTAAAAACCTTAATACCGATACCATGAAGATCGGCGATGTAACCGTTGAGCCCGCAAGCGATGAAGAAATTGCCAACACGGTTAAAGTGATGGGCGGCGAAGACTGGGAAATGTGGATGGACGCCTTAGCCGAGGCCGGTGTTTTGGCCGATGGCGCCAAAACGGTTGCTTATACTTATTTGGGCGACAAACTGACGTGGCCCATCTACGGCCGTGCCACCATTGGTAAAGCTAAAGAGGATCTGGATCGCGCGGCGTCAGCGATTGCCGAGCGTTTGACGGACAAAAGTGTAAGCGCGAATGTGGCGGTGCTAAAAGCGCTGGTGACTCAGGCGGCGGCGGCAATTCCCGTTATGCCTTTGTATATGTCTATCTTGTTTAAGGTGATGAAAGAGCAGGGCACCCATGAGGGCTGTATCGAACAGTTGCAGCGCTTGTTTACCGAATGTTTATACGCCGATAGTCCTCGTTTAGATGATGGCGGCCGGTTTCGGGTCGATAACAAAGAATTGGAGCCCGCCACTCAGGCCGAGGTAGAGGCCATTTGGCCCCAGGTGACCGAAGAGAACCTAATGGAGCTTACCGATTACAAAACCTATCACGAAAACTTTTTGAAGTTATTCGGTTTTGGTTTTGACGGCGTAGATTACGATGCCGAGACTTCGCCTTTGGTATCACATAATTTCTAAGTGATCGTTTGATGTCGTTTATCTCTGCGGCGCGGGGCATTTTTTCACTGTTACTGTTTGTCTTGGTGACTTTGGCCATTAGTGCCCCGCTGATTAGTTTATCGTTGCTTAAGTTGGCGGCCTACCGTAGTCGTTATCGACCGCTGCTGACGCGCTGGCTGGATAAAATAGCCAGCGCTTGGATTACGGCTAACAATCTTCATCAGCGTTGGCTGTTGCCTACCCGTATTGTCTATCAAGGCCCAGAGCACTTGACCCGGCGGCAGTGGTTTATGTTGGTGGTTAACCACCAAAGCTGGGTTGATATTTTGGTGTTACTGCGGCTGTTTAACCGCGAGGTGCCTTACTTTAAATTCTTTTTAAAGACGTCACTGATGTGGATTCCAGTGCTAGGGTTGGCTTTCTGGGCGCTGGACTTTCCGTTTATGCGTCGTCACACCAAAGCGCAAATTGCTCGCGATCCAAGCTTAGCGGGCAAAGATTTAGCCACCACGCAAAAGCAGTGTGAGCGCTATAGCAATAAACCTGTGACAATTATTAGCTACTTAGAAGGAACACGCTTTACCCCAGCGAAACACCGCGCCCAAGGGTCGCCTTACTGGCACTTGCTTATTCCTAAAGCTGGTGGCTTAGCCTTTACTTTAACCGCCATGAATGGCCGTATTAAAACGTTACTCGATGTCACCATCCACTACCCCGGCGGTAGGCCCAGTTTTGTCGAGTATATTTGTGGCCGGGTAGGGCGCATAAATGTCCACGCTCGCGAACTGGCGGTGGGTAAAGATTTACTGGGTAATTACACTGAAGATGCCGAGTTTCGCACGCACTTTCAATATTGGATCAATCAAGTGTGGCAAGAGAAAGATGAGCGCTTAGAGGCGTTAACGCAGCGCGAGTTATCACATGAGAAGTAATGGTTTATGAGTCGTACCCGTTTTAGCGCTGCATTACTTAAGCCGCGTCATTGGCTGTCTTGGTTGGGGGCAGGCTTATGGATAGTGCTGGCTCAGTTACCCTATAAATGGCAGTTGTGGGTGGCGCGTCAGCTGGCCCCTTTGTTGTATTTAAATAAAAAGCGTATTAACTATGCGCGAGTGAACCTCGAGCGCTGTTTTCCCGAAAAATCAGACGCTGAGCGTGAAGAGCTGCTAAAGAAAAATACCGAATCTATGATAACCGCTGCCTTCGAAACCGGCATAGGGTGGTTTTGGAGTGCCCGGCGTTTACGTAAATTGCACACTATTGAGGGTGTCGAGCATATCCACGAGGCGCAACGCCAAGGCAGCGGTATACTGTTGTTAACCACACATTTTAGCACGTTGGATATTGGCAGTGCGTTTCTCGGGTGTAATGTTGAGTTTGACGGCCTTTATCGCCCGCACGGCAACAAAGTGTACGATTATATCCAGCGCAAAGGCCGAGAGTCCTATTGTAAAACCGGCGAGGCAATTCCGCGCGATAACATTCGCGGTATGATTGCCAAGTTACGCCAAGGGCGGGCGGTGTGGTACGCACCCGATCGCGATTTGGGGGCTAAAAACAGCGTGTTTGTGGATTTTTTTGGCGTGCCAGCCGCGACCATCACCGCCACCAGCAAAATCGTTAAGCTCGGCAGAGCAAAAGTAATTCCGTTTACACAGGTGCGCATGGACGATGGCTCGGGTTACAAGTTAACCATCCACCCGGCGTTTGAAAACTTCCCCAGCGGGGACGATATCGCCGATACTCAGCGAGTGTCGGATTTTATGGCCGAGCAAATCGCCAAATGCCCCGAGCAGTACTTTTGGGCTCAGCCGCGCTTTAAAACCCGTCCGCCGGGCGAGTCGGATTTTTACGAGTAGCCTGATCGCTACTCGTTCACAGGGTCCGTCTCTTTTGCCGCATCTATAAAGTGGCGGGCGATAAAAATCGCCAATTCGCCAAACTCCCAGAACTCATCGACTTTGCTGTTCATGCTGATCGCGATCGACATCTGATACTCTGGGATGACCATTAGCCAGCACTGGGCGCCGCGCGAGACACCGCCGTGATTGAGGTTGGTGGCCATGTAATCGTCGCCTTTATGCAGGCGCCAGCCGAGGGCGTAGTTTTGCGGGTTGAGTTCGCCGCTGCCGAGGCGCTGGGGCTGCCAGAAGCGCTCGCGAACATCAGTGGGAATAAACCCCGTATCCAGCCAAGCCGAACCGAGCTTTACCAAATCCGAGGGCGTTGAGACAAAGCCGCCGCCGGCGAGGCGGTGGCTCAGGTCCACCTGACGCCAGAGCTTGGCCCGATCACCCCGCTTCCAGTAAAAGCGGGCCATGGGCTCGCGGTGCTCGCCCGGGTCGGCGCCGGTGGCGTTCATCTGCAAAGGTGTCATTACCCGCTCTTGCATCAACTGCTGATAAGGTTTGCCGGCGGCGCTTTGCATCACCGCGCTGAGCAGCACTGTGCCGTAGCTTGTGTACTGAAAATCACTGCCCGGTTCAAACGCCAGCGGCGTGTCATCAAAGATGGCCAGTGAGTTTTCAACGTCCTCGTAGTGGGTTTGCAGCGCCATGATGCGGTAGAGGCCGGCCCACTCAGCGGTGTGCTTATACTCCACCAGCCCGGCGGTATGGGAGGCCAGTTGCCGCGCCGTGATGTTGTGCCACTGACGGTTGGGTAGCTCGGGCAGGTAGCGGGTAATCGGCGCGTCCAGCTCAACGGTGCCATCGGCCACAAGCTGGGCCAGCGCCGTTATGGTCAATGGCTTGGATACGCTGCCAATGCGAAAGCGTGTTTGCGGTGTCACGGCCACTTTGTTTTTGATGTCCGCCCAGCCGACAGCGCCAGCCCAAACCCGTTTGCCCTGAATGGCCACGGCGGCGGATAGCGCAGGCGCTTGTATCGCCTGACGATGACGGCTTATTTCCTTCAGTGACCGGGCGGCGGCTTGGCGATAAGTGTCGTCATCCAGTGTGCTTGAGCTGGGTCCTTCGGCGGGTATGGTGACATAACCCCAGGCTGGCATAGGGGCATCGCCCTTGTAGGCGAAAAACTGATAGACGGGCCAGGCAAACCACAGGCAGGCGCCCAGTGGTAAAAGTACGGCAAGGGTAATGGTAATAAGGCGTTTGTGTGGCATAGAGTCCTCCTGTGTGGGAGGACGATTGTGGTTGGCGCGCACGGCGCCTGGCTCGCCGATTTTAAAAAAATCTATGGCCGATTTTGAAATTGGCGGCGGTAGTCGCTGGGTGTGCAGCCAAAATGTGTTTTAAAGGCGCGGTTGAAGGGGCCGATTGAGCCGTAGCCCAAATCCAGCGCGATTGTGGTTATGGGTGAACGGTGGCTGCTTAACTGTTCGGCGGCTGCAGGTAAGCGATGGCGATTGAGAAAGTCGGAAAAATTGCGGTAGCCGAGCTCGCGATTGATCAGTTGGCGCAGCTGATACTCCTGACAACCGAGCTGATGTGCCAGCGAGGCAATGGTGAGGTTGGTTTGGGTATAGCCGCGCTGCGCAAGAAACGCGTCCAGTTTAACCTGCAGCGGATTGGGTTGCCTGGCTGCTTCTCGGCCCGATGGATGAGCTGCGTTTGACAGCTCGTCAGCGTTTGATTGGGCCGGACGCAGGAGTAGAGCAACCGATAAAGTACTCACCCCGAATAGCACTAAGGCGGCATTTGAAAGGCTGAACAGCCAGTGATGGCGGATGAACTCCGGCCCCAGCTCTACACTGGCGAGGTATAGAAAAAAGACGCTGGCAATCAGCGTGGCCTGGACTCTCAGGCTGCGTCTGGCGTCGATCAGATCGTCATTCATGCCATTAAGCAGGTGGATAATAATGTGTGCAACCAGTGCGATAGACAGTAGGTGATTGGCATCGTGCAGCCAGCCTATGCCCTGTAAAACGCCAAAAAAGTAGATAAACCCGAGGCCGTAGAGCGCTAGCACGCCCTTTAATGCTAGCGGCCAACGCCGCGGGGAGAAGTCGTCGCGAAAGTGCAGCATGACGGCCAGCCAGAGGGCGTAGGCAATACTGTCGGTGAGAACTAATAACAGGCCCCGCAGAGGGCCATAATGGGCATCGGCAATAGGGGCTGTGAGTGACAGATAGCCGGCGGTGCACACGGCCAGCCAGCCAAGGGTCAGGTGGGCGAGTCGCCAGGGACGACGCAAAAAGAGCAGGCACAGCAGGGCGATTTGCCCCATGGCCGCTACGCGCAGGCAGATGTCCAGCAGCTCGACCGATGGGTTAAGCATCGGGCCGGCTCCATAAATAGGCCACTACGCACACAAAGACCATCGCGCACGCCGCCAGCGCATTTTAGTGGGCCACATGATAATTAAGATGTCCGGCCACTGATGCAGCCTGAGCAGGCGCAGCAACAGGGAAATTTGTGGTTGGTTCGGTGGGGCTTGGTTCATTGGCCGCGGTAGGCTTCGGCGCCTTTATTGATGCCTTCAAACGCCCGAATACGCAGCTCGACGCTGGGGTTGTCGGCGGCGGTCGTGGCGGCAATGTGTTCGGCTAAACACTCGACGGTGGTGTCGGTATCGATAATGTAGCAGCAGCGCTTAGGCAGCTGTAAGGTAAAGGCACCTTGCTCGGAGGTGTAAGCAAAGTCGAAATAATCAGCGCCGTTAATGGTGGGTTCGGCGCTGATGTCCTCGCGGCTGCCGATATAAATATCGCGCCAGCGCTCGGCCCACAGAGACTCCAAGCTCGTCGATTTAACCCCGTCGGCCCAGATATCAATACGCGAGCGGTGGCCGTGGGCGATGCGTTGGCAGTTGCCGCCGTGCTTTTTTAGCCCGTGGGAGTAATGATAAAAAGCACCCTCTATTTGCTCGGTGCTAAAGCTGAGTTCGAGTTTTTCGATTTCATCGCGAAACGCACTTTTTAGCTGTTGTTCGCACCAGCGGGCAATGGTTTCGGGGGTGAGGGTTGCGGCCTCGACTAACGCAATCGCCTGACGCGGGCTGGTAGTGTGGATATGTTCGCCGTTGTCGAGGGTCCAGCGGATGTCCAGTTGATCGCCGTTACTGGTGATCTCAATATTGGGCGCTTGGGTGGGGACGGCCAAGCGGTGGTCTAACTCGGTATCGAGCCAATCGCGGACGATTTTTTTCACCACGCCAAAGTCGCACACCATGCTTTGATCGTCCAGGTCGCCGTGCAGGCGAATATTGGCCAGCCAAGTCTCTCCCAGTAGCCCACGAGAAGCGTCGAGGTAGCTAAAATCCACATTGGTAAGGTTGTCGACAAACAGCAGCATAAGAGATGGGTCCGAGGTCGTGAATGCCTCGCATAATAGCAGATCCCGGCAGCGATCGCCGGGATAGCTTACGTCGGTAATATGTGTCGCTTACAGAGCTTTTAACGCCGCGTCGTAATTTGGCTCGTCGGCCACTTCACTGACCAGCTCCGAATAGGCCACTTTGCCGTCGGCATTAATGACCACAACCGCGCGGGCGGTTAGGCCAGTCAGCGGGCCGTCGACAAATTTTACACCGTAATCTTCGGCAAAGCTTGAACGGAAGGCCGAGCCGTTTTCCACGTCATCCAGACCTTCGGCGCCGCAAAAACGTGCCTGAGCGAAGGGCAGATCTTGTGATACACAGACAACCGTGGTGTTCTCCAGTTTGCTGGCTTGCTCGTTAAAGGTGCGTACGGATTGGGCGCAGGTTGGGGTGTCAACGCTTGGAAAGATGTTTAATACAACATTTTTGCCCTTTAAGTCTGCCAGGCTCAGCTCAGACAAGTCAGATTTAACCAATGTAAAATCCGGTGCTGCGCTGCCGTTGGCCGGCAGGGCGCCGTTGGTGTTAATGGAATTGCCTTTTAAAGTAACTGTAGCCATATAAAACTCCGTGCGGTAATCGCGTGTAGGTGAAAGGGGCGAGAGGCTCTGTGCATCGCTTCTGTTACTGTGGTGGCAAAGCTGTAAAATTCAATGGGCGAGCCTGCAATCGACGGTTGCGTATCGCCACTAACCCCGTAAAACTGACATCGATATGACACTAACTACTGAAACTCCTCACGCGCACCGCTGGTTAACTAGGGTTGAGCGAATCGGCAATCGCCTGCCTAACCCGGCGCTGTTATTTGTCTGGCTGGCGGCGTTTATCGCCGCCACATCATGGTTGGCAAGCCTTTTAGGTTGGCAGGCAAATTTGCCCGGTGGTGAGTCGGTGGCAGCGCGCAACCTGTTAAGTGCCGAAGGCGTGCGTTGGTTGCTTGGCTCAATGGTAGACAACTTTGTTGGTTTTGCGCCCGTGGGCGCGGTGTTGGTCACTATGCTAGGGCTCGGTGTTGCCGAGCATTCAGGGCTGTTGCGCTGTGTGCTTTTGCGCTTGGTGCGCCACGCTCGCGGAGCGATGCTAAGTGTGATGGTGGTGCTGACCGGTATTTTGTCGAACCTAGCGTTTGATGTGGGGTATGTGTTGCTGATTCCGCTGGCCGGTGTCTTGTTTCAAATGGCCGGACGGCCCCCGTTGGCGGGTATCGCGGCGGCGTTTGCCGGCGTCTCGGCCGGCTACAGCGCCAATTTGTTGCTGGGGCCCGCCGATGTGATATTGGCCGGAATCACCCAAGAGGCCGTGGCAGGTGTGGCTCCCGATTACCGCGTAAGCGTGGCTTCCAACTATTACTTTACGGTGGCTTCGACCTTTGTCTTGGCATTGGTCGGCGCTTGGGTCACCGAGCGCTGGGTCGCGCCATTCTTGGCGGACTCCGATGAGCATGAGAATGCGGGGTTAGACCGCCCGCAACAATCGCCTAACGATGCCAAAGCTCTGTGGGGCGTGGGTGTATGGACGCTGTTTTTTGCGGCGCTGGTGTTGTGGGCAAGCGTGGCAAATGGCGCACCACTGCGAGATGACGCTGGGGAGATTGAGCTAACCATACTGGTGCCGCTGATCGCGATTTACGCCGCGATGGCTGGGTTGATGTTTGGCCGTTTGAGTGGCCGCTACCAAAAGACGGGCGATATGGTCGCGGGTATGGAGGAGGCCATGATGACGCTTGCCAGTTATTTGGTGATTATGTTTTTTGCCGCCCAGTGCGTGGCGTGGTTTAACTGGACGGGCTTGGGGGCGCTAATCGCCGCCACCGGCGCCAGTTGGCTAAGCGCGCTTGAAGGGCAGGCGGTGTTATTGCTGCTGGCGTTTATCCTCGTTAGCGCACTTATTAACTTGTTTGTCGGCAGCGCTTCGGCCAAGTGGGCGCTGCTCGCTCCGGTGTTTGTGCCCATGCTGTATTTGTTGGGGGTGACGCCCGAGCAAGCACAAATGGCCTACCGCATCGGCGATAGCAGCACCAATATTATTACTCCGCTGATGCCGTATTTTGCCGTGGTGGTAGCGTTTGCGGCGCGCTATCGTAAAGGCTGCGGCATGGGCACCTTGGCGGCGATGATGTTGCCTTACTCTCTGAGTTTTTTACTGGTGTGGTCACTTATGTTCGCGCTGTGGTTGCTGGTTGGGCTGCCGCTCGGGCCTCAGGCATAAAGGTCTACTGAGCATTAAAAAGCGCTCTTGCATTCGGGGTTAAAACTCAGGATAATGCGCGGCCTCGACAGACTCGCTCTGTCGCTGCAATGGTGGCCCTGTCGGTCCCCTCGCAATGGTCAACCGTGAACTCCGCCAGGCCCGGAAGGGAGCAACGGTAGCGGTGATACCATGTGCCGGGGTGTGGCTGGCGGGGTCGCCTCCATCTTCTTGCTTGCCTCTTCCTCGTCGTGCTTTGCATTGCTCTAGCCCGTATTTATTTAATTCCGGGACAGCTATAATCCCGAAGATTACGACTAACGAACCGAGGAAGGCATGAGTTATCAGGTCCTGGCCCGAAAGTGGCGCCCCCGTACATTTCGCGATTTGGTGGGGCAAGAGCATGTGCTTAAAGCGCTGGTTAATGCGCTCGACCACGATCGGCTGCACCACGCCTATTTGTTTACCGGTACTCGCGGTGTGGGTAAAACCACCATCGCCCGGATCCTCGCCAAGTGCTTAAACTGCGAAACGGGCGTTAGCTCCGAGCCCTGCGGCCAGTGCGCTGCGTGCGTCGAGATTGCCGAGAACCGCTTTGTTGACTTGATTGAGGTGGATGCCGCCAGCCGTACCAAAGTCGAAGATACCCGCGAGCTGCTCGAGAACGTGCAATACGCGCCGACCCGTGGCCGCTACAAAGTGTACCTGATCGATGAGGTGCACATGCTCTCGACGCATTCGTTTAATGCGTTGCTAAAAACCCTGGAAGAGCCGCCACCGCACGTTAAGTTTTTGCTGGCGACCACCGATCCGCAGCGCTTGCCCGTGACGATCTTGTCGCGCTGTTTGCAGTTTAACCTTAAAAACATGACCCCCGAGCTGGTCACAGGTCACCTGCAGCACGTGCTCGAAACCGAGATGGTGCCGTTTGAGGAGAGCGCCCTGTGGCAGCTGGGCCGCGCCGCCGACGGCAGTATGCGCGATGCCTTGAGCTTGACTGATCAGGCTATTGCTTTTGGTTCGGGTAAAGTGGTCGAGGCCGATGTTCGCGCTATGCTCGGCACCATCGACCGCAGCGCCGTTTACGATATGGTGGTGGCACTCACCGCCGGCGACGGCAAGCAAGTGCTCGATGCCGTGGCGCAAATGGCCGAGCACGCGCCAGATTTTGCCAGCGCACTGGCCGATATTTTGTCTATTTTGCACCGGGTGGCTATCGCCCAGGCACTGCCTGAGGCGGTGGATAATAGCCACGGTGATCGCGAGCAAATCCTGCAGTTAGCGCAGCAGTTACCCGCCGAAGACGTACAGCTGTTTTATCAAACCGGCCTGATTGGGCGACGCGACTTACCCTTGGCGCCGGACCCGCGCGCCGGGCTCGAGATGGTGCTGTTGCGCATGCTGGCTTTTCGTCCTCAGGGCGTGGCTGATGTACCTACCCGGCCTCTGGCTGCCGGCTCGCCTAACGCAGCGCATGGCGCAGGTACCCAGCCAGTTAGTACCGCAACACCCGAGCCTACTGCAACAAGCCAGGGGCAAGCGCCTGCCACCGAGCCACCACCGGCGGCCGAGAGCACGCCCGCCCCGGTGCCAGAGCCGCCCGCTGCAGAGCCTAATCCCGCACCGGTTGATGAGTCGGCGCCGGCCGCTCAAGACGCTTCGGCTCATGCGGCTAATTCTGCTAATGAGTACAGCCCCGATTATTCTTCTGACGATGAGGGCCCTCAAGCCGCTGCAGAGTACGAGCAGATGGCCGGTCAAGCGTCCACCTATGATCAGTCGCCACCAGAGCCCGCTGCTGAACCGGCGGCAGCATCGCCGGTTGAGGTTCCATGGCAGACCGACGAGCCCGCGCCGCCACCCGAGCCCGCCCCGCCAGAGGCTGCCGCACCCGTTGCGCAAGAGCCCGCTGCGGCTTCGGCGCCCGAGCTTACCTCCGCTCCCGAGCCGATTGTTATGGTCAGCCTGAGTGATACCACGCCAATGCGTTGGCCTGAGATCTACCTGGGCCTTAATGTCGGGGGGGTTATGCGCAATACGGCAGGAAATTGCGAGTTGGTGGGGCGTCAAGAAAATCAGCTGCATTTTATTTTGGATGAACACAACAGCAGCCTTTACGATGAAAGCCATCAGCAGCGCTTGGCCGATATTCTTAATGAATACTACGGCGAGCCGGTTAGTGTGGTGATTCAGCCGGGACAAATACAAACCGAAACCCCGGCGCAAATTGCCGCGCGTAAGCTGAGCGAGCGCTATGAGCAGGCGGTTGAATCGGTTAAGTCAGACCCCATTGTGCAGCAGTTGGTGGAGCACTTTGCCGCCACCCTAGACGAGGGCACCGTTGAGCCCGTCGACCCGAATTAAGTAAAACCAAGAGGTAATACCATGAAAGGCATGGGAGACATGATGCAGCAAGCGCAGCAAATGCAAGAGCGCATGCAAAAAATGCAAGAAGAGTTGGCCAACTCTGAGGTGACTGGTCAATCTGGTGCCGGTCTGGTGTCGGTTACCATGACGGGGCGCCACGATGTTAAAAACGTCAACATCGACGCCAGTTTGTTGCAAGAAGACAAGGAGATGCTAGAAGACCTATTGGCCGCTGCCGTTAACGATGCCGTGCGTCGGGTCGAAGCAAACAGTCGCGATAAAATGTCAGAAATGACCGCCGGTATGGGCATGCCCCCCGGTTTTAAAATGCCGTTTTAGGTTGGGGCTCCCCTTGCATGTTTAGTCCGCTCATTGATGAATTAATGCACGCGTTAAAAGTGCTGCCCGGCGTTGGCCCCAAAAGCGCGCAGCGCATGGCGTTACAACTGTTGGAGCACAACCGTGAAGGCGCCTCGCGCTTAGCCGATAGCTTGCAGCGCGCGGTTGCGGGCGTCGCCCGCTGTGGCCGTTGCCGCACCTTGACGGAGCAACCTCTGTGCGGCGTGTGCGCCAGCGAGCGGCGGGATAACACCTTACTTTGCGTGGTCGAAACGCCCGCCGATGTGCTCGCCATTGAGCAGGCGGGCAGTTATCAAGGAAAATATTTTGTCCTGCTGGGGCACTTGTCGCCCATCGACGGCGTCGGTCCAGAAGACATCGGTATCGACCAGTTGTTAGCCTTGTTGCAGACAGAGCCTGTGAGCGAAATTATTTTGGCTACTAATCCCACTGTTGAGGGTGAGGCCACCGCTTTTTATATTAGCGAACGCGCAAAAAAAGCAGGTATCAATGTCACTCGCATCGCTCACGGCGTGCCGCTGGGAGGCGAGCTAGAATACATTGATGGCGGTACATTGGCGCATGCATTTAGCAGCCGTCGCTCACTTTAAATTTAGCGCGCTTGCGATAGCGGTGCGTACATTTTAGTTAGGTTGTTATGGCAATTCCTACAGACCCTATTTGGGTCGACACACTCGAGGCATTAACCGAGCTCTGCCAGCGCTGGCGCACTCAGGCGGCGATCGCGGTGGATACCGAGTTTATGCGCAGCGATACGTTTTACCCCATAGCGGGGCTTATTCAAATCGGCGATGGCCACGGTTGTTATCTGATCGACCCGTTAGCGTTTGATGAGTTAACGCCACTGACTGAGCTGATGCTGGACGAGCAGGTCACTAAAGTGTTGCACGCGTGCTCGGAGGATTTAGAGGTTTTTAATACCTTGCTGGGCGCGGTGCCCGGCCCCATTTTTGATACGCAAATTGGCGCCGCCTTTGCTGGCTGCGGATTCTCATTAGGTTACGCCGCACTCGCCCGCGATTTGCTGGGGGTGGATATCCCCAAAGGTGAGACGCGCTCGGATTGGTTACAGCGCCCTTTAAGTGTGGCGCAGTTAAAATACGCCGCACTGGATGTTGCGCACTTACTTATTGTGTACGGCAAGTTACTGCAGCGCTTAAAAACCGATGATCGTTTAGCGTGGGTTAAAGCCGATTGCGCCGATCTGGTGGAGGCCGCGCGGCAGCCGGTCGATTTAGACGGGTATTACACCCGTGTGGGCTTGGGCTGGAAGTTACAGCCCAGAGGCTTGGCGGTGTTGCGGGCGTTAAGTTATTGGCGCGAAACAGAGGCCCGGGCACGCAATATTCCCCGCAATCGTTTAATGAAAGAGCCGCAGCTGTATGAGCTGGCGCGGCAAATGCCCGATAACATTAACCAGATTAAACGCATTGAGGGTATGCCCCGGCGCACGATTGCTGAGGACGGTGAGACGCTACTGGATATTATTGCCAAGGCTTTAACGCAAACGCCCGATCAGTGGCCGGAAAAATTCGACCCGCCGCTCGGCCGTGAATACGGCTCGTGGATGAAAGCGCTAAAGGCTTATGTGGCGAGCCAGGCCGAGGCGCACGAGTTGCCGTCCGAGGTGTTAATCCGTAAAAAAGAATACGAAGCCATTGTGCGCAGCGCCATTGAGGGCGAGCCACAATTGTCGGGGCGTTTAAACGGTTGGCGCTTTGATGTAATTGGCGCCGGTTTACTGCAAACCGTACAACAAGTGCGCGCCGGAGAAAATGCATGAAGATTATCTGTCAGGTGTATCGCAGTAAGCGCGAAGAGGGTATGTATTTATACTGCCGCAAAGACGAAGGTTTAGACAAAGTCCCCGAGCCTTTGCGCAAGCGGTTTGGCGTTGCTGAGCCCGCCATGGTGTTGGTGCTTGACGGCACTCGCAAGCTTGCCCGTGTCGATGTGAATAAAGTGATGGCCAGTTTGGATGACCCAGGGTATTACCTACAGTTGCCGCCGCGCCCCGACTTGGATGCTCAGGTAAGCACTATTCAGCAGCACAATAGCAAGTTGTCCTAATGGCGGCGCGAGTTTTCTGGCAAGAAAAAACCTTAGCCGAGATGACGCCATCCGAGTGGGAATCGATCTGCGACGGTTGCGGTAAATGTTGTCTGCATAAGCTTGAGGATGAAGATGACGGCGAAGTGTATTACACGGCAGTGGCGTGTCAGCTGCTGGATACCGATAGCTGTCGCTGCCGTGATTATCCCAATCGTAAGGCGCGGGTGCCCGATTGTTTAACTCTGACGCTGGCCGATTTGGACGAGTACGAGTGGTTGCCCAGTAGCTGTGCTTATCGGCTGCTGGCCGAGGGCGAATCGCTCCCGCCTTGGCACCCTTTGGTTAGCGGTGACCCGGATGCAATACATCGCGCCGGTATGTCGGTGTCGGGCAAGGTGGTGCCAGAGCAGCAAGTAGCACCAGACGATTTGGAAGAGTATATAATTCATTGGGTTGGATGATTTAGCCTAACCTAATCTGTCATAACGAGGAGTCGCGTTTGAGTGAGTCGATGATCGCTTGGAGTATTTACTTAGTGGGAGCGTTGTTGCTCGTGCTGTTTGGTTGGCGTATTGCCAAACCGTTAAGTCGCTACGCTCAATGGTTATTTGCGGTGTCCATCGCTGTCTTGTTGTTTACCCCTTTTAGCTTAAACCTAGAAAATCATCCGGCGGCCTACGCCCCGGCATTGTTTGTGGCGGTGTTAAACAGTGTGTTTTTAGGTATAGAGGCCGGCTTAGATGCGGCCGTTACCCTCGCATTGATCTGGCTGGTAGCATTGGTGCTAACCTTAGTGTTATTGCTGCTCACCCGTAAACGTCAGCGCGGTACGCCCGCCCAGGCGGCGCGCGAACCTAGCGTGTAAAAATAAAAACATTCATCCGGCGGCTGCGCCGCCAGCGAGTGCCGTATTATGGCAAAAGCTCACTCTAAAGCTCGGTTTCAGACCACTTTATGCGCGGCGCTCGTCTGTGCATGGTGGGTGCTATTAACGCTATCAACCTCAGCGCGCGCGCAAGACCAAAATGGAGGAGCGTCTTCGGCCGATATTCGGTTGCTGGTGGATGTTTCGGGCAGCATGAATCAATCCGATCCGCAGAATTTGCGCGCCGAGGGACTGGCGCTTTTGAGCAAAATGCTGCCCGCCGATACCCACGCCGGTTTATGGCGTTTTGCCGGTCAAGTCAGCGAGGTGGTTCCCGCCGCTGCGGTAACCAAAAGTTGGCGCCAACGCACTGCCGACTCGCTACAAACGCTGCGCTCTGATGGCCAGCTAACCGACATTGGTGCCGCTTTGGCTCGCGCGGCGCGTGCCCCAGTGCAAGCCGAGCGCGCTCATTTGTTATTACTCACCGACGGTAAAGTCGATATTGGCGACGACCCAGAACGCAACCGGCGCGAGCGCGCCAGTATTCTTACCGAGTTACTTCCCCGCTTAATTGCCCGTGGTTTTGTGATTCATACCATCGCTTTATCAAACGACGCCGACGCAGAGCTGTTGCAGTCGCTCGCGAGCGAAAGCGCCGGCGAACACCGGGTCGTCACTAACCGCGATGAGTTGGTATCGATATTTGTCGATATTCTCGATCAGGCGGTACCACCGCAGCGCTTACCGGTGAGTGGGGATGGCTTTGTGGTCGACAGCACCGTCGATGAGTTAACGGTGCTCATTTATCACCTCGATACCCAGGCGCAACGGCCGCATCTACTGGACCCGGACTTACTTCCCGTAAGCGAGGCGCGCCATGACGATGCGGTGCGTTGGCTGTCTCGCCCGCGCTACGATCTGGTGACTATCCCCAGCCCCAAAAATGGTCGCTGGCAATTGGTGGGCGGCGGCCGCGATGCACGGGTCACGGTGCTAACGGACTTGACGCTGCATGTACAACCCTTGGCGCAAACGGTATTGCCGGGCGAGCCGATGAACATTCGCTTTGTTTTGCGTGAGCGCGAGCAAGTACTGACTGACCATGAGCTGCTGGAGCACGTGAGGGCTCATGTAAGTGTCGGCGCTTTTAATGCTGACGGCGTGCTCGGTGAGCCGACCGATCAAGACATAACCTTGCGCTCGGCCGATACTGACGGGTACTTTTTACTGCGTACCAGTGCGCCGGAAACCCCCGGAGATTATCAGTTAAACCTCCGCATTGATGGCGCTACTTTTGCTCGCGAATATCAGCGCCGGTTTGAGGTTGATTCGACCTTTGCTGTGCTGCTGCAAAAACAGCCCCCCGAGCCTGCGCAGGGCCAGGCAGTTGCCTACCGGGTTGCGGTTACTGCGGCTTCGGTAATGGATGTCGAGCACACAGAGATAGTGGCCCATATAAAAAACTCTGCGGGCACGAACTCGCTGCAGGCGCTCAAGCTTATGCCCGATGGCGTATGGGAGCTAACGGTAACGCCAACGCAGCGAGCCCGTTATGTGATTGAGCTACAGGCAAAAGGCGTCGATCAATCCGGACGGCGTTTTTCACAAACGCTCGAGCCGCAGTATTTTACGTACCCGGCCGAAGGCGATCCTCAGCCGCCGCCCGCTGATGACACGCTGAGCGCGCTTGAGCAAGCACTGGCCGACGAGCGCGCGGCACTAGCCCGCGAGTTAAACACCGCTGCCCCCGAACCACCTGCCGTTGAGCCCGAGCCAGCGGCCAGCAGTTCGTCTTCATCTGTTGCCGATGTGCCCCCCAGTACGCCCAAAAATGAAGGCACGCGCTGGTGGTTGGTGGCGCTGGTACTGTTGTTTAACGTCGCTTTATTAGCGCTCATTTACTGGTTGTATCGTCGCTTTAGCGGCAAGTCGATGGAGTCTGAGTTAGATGAGCTGGAGCAGCAGCTAACTGATAACGACGAGGCGGATACGGGCGAGCAAGAGCCACCGGAAGGCGCTTTTGATGACGTGTTTGCGGATATGGGCGAACTGACGTCAGCCTCGGCTAGCGCGGATGTGTCCAGTTCCGCCGAGCCAGATGTAGAGGCCGATGCGATTCAGCTAGATGACGACGACCCGATGGCGGCGCTGGATGAGTTGACCGATGTGGTACCCGAGCCCCCTGATATTGAGAGCGATGAAGATCCGCCTGCCAGTGCAGAAAGCGACTCCGACAACCAAGATAAAGACCGCCCGTGATGGACTTAGCATTAACATCTGAACGAACACTGTGGATTCCGTCGGTGACCGATTACCCGGATGTTAGCCGGCAGTTTCGGCAATGGGGACAAAAAGTTAAATGCGGCAAAAAAGATCGGGTTTACGTGTTGCGCGATACCCAGCAACTGCTCGCGGCGGCGCGGGTACTAGAGCCGGCCGAGGGGCAGTTTTTATTGCGTAGCTTAACGGTGGCGCCAGAGTTGCGCCGCCAAGGGTTAGCGCGGGAGTTAATGCAGCATATTTTGCATGAGCCGCGGCAGTGGCGTGAGCCGGCGCTTTATTGTTATGCGCTGGGGTATTTGCGCGAGTTTTATCTCGGCCTCAATTTTTGCGAGTATCGTACCGAGCAAGTGCCAATGGCCATTGCCGAGCCTTACCGGCGCTACCGCGAGCGCGGTAAAACCTTTGTGTTGATGGGGCATGTGCAAAACGATCTAAGGTGAGGAGCTTTTAAGGTGTGTGAACTACTGGGCATGTCGGCCAACGTGCCGACAGATTTATGCTTTAGCTTTACCGGCTTGTTGCAGCGCGGCGGTGGTACCGGGCCCCATCGCGATGGATGGGGCGTGGTGCTGTACGAGGGGCAGGGCATTCGCGCGTTTCGCGACTGGGCGCCCAGTGTTAGCTCCGAGATCGCCCAGCTGGTAAGCCGCTTACCCATGAAAAGCTGTATCGCCATTAGCCATATTCGCGAGGCCAACGTGGGGGCGGTGAACTTAGAGAATACCCACCCGTTTGTGCGTGAGCTGTTTGGCCGCAACTGGACGTTTGCCCACAACGGTCAGCTGGCCGATACCCACGAGCTCGCGCTGGGCGATTTTACCCCGGTGGGCAGCACCGATAGTGAGTGGGCCTTTTGCTGGCTGCTGGCGCGGATTCGCGAGCGCTTTGCTTGCGGGGACTCACTCAATTGCGATGAGCCCGCTTATTGGCAGCAGTTGCATCAATGGTGTAATGCGCTAAGCCCGCGAGGCGTGGCCAACTTTTTGTTTAGCGATGGCCGGTACCTATTTGCTTACTGCGCCACTAAGCTCAGCTGGATTACGCGGCGTGCGCCCTTTGGTGAGGCGCGCTTGTCAGACTCTGATTTGGCAGTGGATTTTGGCGAACATACCACCGCTAACGATATCGTCACTGTGATTGCCACCAACCCGCTGACCACCAACGAGACGTGGCACGCGATGAGTGCGGGCGAGTTTATAGTGTTTGATCGGGGCGAGATAGCCTACCGCGCAGGCGATACTCAGCGCAATAATAGCCAGACGCAATAGTGGCTATTGTGCAACTTGATTATCCGCGAGCTTGAATTAGCCCCATAATGAACCCATGTTATTAGTAGCATAACGCAATTTAGCTTACCGCCCGTGCAAGCGTGTACGGGCTTTAGCAATCACTAAGGAGCACAGCATGGATATCGATATTGGTATTGATCAGGACGACCGTCGTCAACTGGCCGAAGGCTTGTCACGGGTATTGGCCGACACTTACACCCTGTACCTTAAGACCCATAATTTTCACTGGAATGTGAAGGGCCCAATGTTTCAAACGCTACACTTAATGTTTGAAACCCAGTACACCGAGCTGGCGGTGGCGGTAGACGATATTGCCGAGCGTATTCGCTCGCTGGGTTATCCGGCGCCGGGTACTTACAAACAGTACGCCGAGTTGTCGTCCATTAAAGAGCAAGAGGGCATCCCCACCGCTAAGGAGATGATCGCGCTGTTGGTAGAAGGGCAGGAGGCTGTGGTTAAAACCGCCCGCTCGCTGTACCCGTTGGTTGATAAAGCCAATGATGAAGCTACCGGCGATTTGCTCACCCAGCGTATCCAGTTGCATGAAAAAACTGCTTGGATGCTGCGCTCGCTACTCGAAGAGTAGCGCCCCCTGTGACCGGCGCCTTAGCCTTCTGGTGCTAAGGCGCTACCTCTGCCTGATACCCCCGTTCAGAAACTGGTAGAATGCGCTCCATTAAGTTTTCGTTGGAGCCCTTATGACCGGTTTGCCCGCCGATATCGAAAGCGCCCTTGAGGGTGCCCTGGTAAAAGACGCCAATCGTTTGCGCCGCAAGGCGGCGGACATCGCCGCGCGTTTGGCTCAGGGTAAACCGTCCGATCAAGCGCTAAGCAAATGGCATGCGGAGCTTGAGCGTTCAAGCGTGCAGTGCCAGACGCGCCGCGAGCAGGTGCCGGGCAACATTGAGTTTCCCGAGCAACTCCCCGTCAGTGGCAAGCGCGATGAAATTGCCGCGCTGATTCGCGACAATCAGGTGGTGGTGCTCGCCGGTGAAACGGGCTCGGGTAAAACCACTCAGCTACCCAAAATTTGCCTGGAGTTAGGTCGCGGTGTGCGCGGCTTAATTGGCCATACACAGCCGCGGCGTATTGCCGCCAATACTGTTGCTACCCGAGTCGCCGAGGAGTTGGGCTCACCTCTGGGCGAGACGGTGGGTTATCAGGTGCGCTTTACCGAGCAAGCCTCTGACAACACCCTGATTAAAGTCATGACCGACGGTATTTTGTTGGCCGAAATCCAACAAGATCCCACCCTTGGGCGCTACGACACGCTTATTATTGACGAGGCCCACGAGCGCAGCTTAAACATCGATTTTTTGTTGGGTTACCTTAAACAGCTGTTGAAAAAACGCCCCGACCTTAAACTGATTATCACCTCGGCCACCATCGATGTAGAACGTTTTTCCCGTCACTTTGACAATGCCCCGGTGATCGAGGTGTCGGGCCGCACCTATCCGGTGGATGTTTGGTATCGGCCACCGTTTGAGACGGCCGATAGCGACGATGGCGATCACTACCAGCCAATTTTAGACGCGGTTGATGAAATTGACCGTCACGAGCGGGCAGCGGGCAAACGCGGTGGTGATATTCTTATCTTTTTAAGTGGCGAGCGAGAAATCCGCGAGACGGCCAAGCGTTTGCGTCAGGCGGATTTACGTCACTTTGAGGTGCTCCCTTTTTACGCGCGGTTAAGTCTGGCCGAGCAAAACTTAGTCTTTTCTAACCATCGTGGTCGCCGCATTGTGCTGGCCACCAATGTTGCCGAGACCTCCATTACCGTGCCCGGTATCCGCTATGTGATCGATACGGGTGTGGCCCGCATTAGCCGTTACAGCGTGCGCACCAAAGTGCAACGTTTACCGATTGAGGCGATATCGCAAGCCAGCGCGAACCAGCGTAAAGGTCGCTGCGGTCGGGTGAGTAACGGTATCTGTATTCGTCTGTACAGCGAAGATGACTTTTTAAGCCGTCCCGAGTTTACCGACCCCGAGATTTTGCGTACCAACCTCGCGGCGGTTATTTTGCAAATGCTGCAGCTACGCATCGGCGATATTCATAAATTCCCTTTTGTAGACCCGCCCGACTCGCGCCAGATTAACGACGGCTTTAAAATGCTGGAGGAGCTGCACGCGGTGGATGGCCGCAAGCGCTTGACGCAAGACGGTCGGCGCTTGGCGCAGCTGTCGGTCGATCCGCAGTTAGCCCGCATGTTGCTTGCCGCCGATAAACTCGGCTCGGTAGAAGAGGTCATGATCATCGTCAGTGCGCTATCGGTGCAAGATCCGCGCGAGCGCCCCGCCGAGAAAAAACAAGCGGCCGATCAGCAACACAAACGTTTTGCCGACGATCACTCAGACTTTGTCGCCTACGTTAATTTATGGCACTACTTTGAACAGCAGCGCCAAGCGCTTAGCCAAAACCAGTTGCGCAAGCTTTGTAAAAAAGAGTTTTTGGCGTTTATGCGGATGCGTGAATGGCGGGACATCCATCGTCAATTAAAGTTGGCTGCGAAAAAGCTAGGACTGACGTTTAATCGCGAGCCGGCCAATTACGAGGCGGTGCATCGCGCCTTGATCACCGGGCTGTTGGGCAACATTGGTTGTCACGACGAGGGCCGCGAATACCTGGGCGCGCGCAACCGTAAGTTTGCTATTTTTCCCGGCTCGTCACAGCAGAAAAAACGCCCTAAGTGGCTGGTAGCGGCGCAGTTGCTTGAGACCTCGCAGCTGTTTGCACACGATGTCGCCAAAGTGGAGCCCGAGTGGCTGCTTCAGGCGGCCGAGCATCTGGTTAAACGCAACTATTTTGAGCCCTACTACGACCCTAAAGCGGGGCAAGTAAAAGCCTACGAACGCGTGACTTTGTATGGCTTGGCGCTGGTCGAAAAAGGCCGTATTAACTACAGCAAAATTGACCCGGAAACCTGCCGCAACGTCTTTATTCGCGCCGCGTTGGTTGAGGGCCGCTATGTAAAACGCGGCCAAAAACCCGCCCCATTTTTTGCCCACAATAAGGCGCTGGTGGATGAGATCGAAGCGCTGGAGGCGAAATCCCGGCGGCGAGATATTTTGGTGGATGATGAGGCCATTTTTGCTTTTTACGACGAGCGTGTCCCCGCCGATGTGGTGAATCGCGCCGGCTTTGATGCTTGGCGCAAAAAGGCCGAGCAGGCGCAGCCCGATATTTTAAAAATCCCCCGCGAGCGGTTAGTGCTGCAGGGTGCCGGCAGTGTAAGCGAGGTGCAGTTTCCCGATATCCTTGAGTATAAAGGGGTGACCTATCCGCTCAGTTATCATTTTGCGCCTGGGCAAAAAGACGATGGTGTGAGCGTCCATGTGCCAGTGAGCTTGCTGCACGAGTTGCCCGAGTATCGGTTGCAGTGGCTGGTGCCGGGCCTGCTGCGCGATAAGTGTATTGAGTTGGTAAAAAGCCTGCCTAAAGCGCTGCGCAAACACTTTGTGCCGGTGCCCGATGTGGTGGACAAAGCGCTGGCGAGTATGGCGCCTGACAATCAGCCGTTAACCGAGGCACTCAGTTTGCAGCTAAAGCGGCAGACACTGATTGAGGTAAAGCCCGATGATTGGCAGAGCGAGCGGCTCGAGGACTTTTATCGCTTTAACATTAAAGTGGTGGACGATCGTGGTAAAACCATAGCGGCCAGTCGCAATTTAACCGAATTAAAAGCCAACTACCGCGAGCGGGTGCAGGACAATATCCGCGATGCCTCTGACGACATGACCCGCGAGCACATTACCACGTGGGATTTAGAGTTACCTAAGCAAGTGGAGCTAAAGCGCCGCGGCCTGTCGATTCGGGCGTACCCGGCGCTACTGGACAAACGCGACTCGGCCGCCATGCAGGTACTCGACAATCCGCAAGAGGCGCATCACGCATCGCTGGCCGGGGTGGCACGTTTGCTATTGCTGCAAAGTAAAGAGACCGTTAAATACTTACAAAAGCAGCTATTAAAAGGCAAAGAGTTGGGCCTAACAGTAGTGCAGATTGGCAATCGCGACCGGGTGGTTGACGATTTAATTATGGCGGCGGCGCGACATTTAGCGATGCCCGATGGTCAGTTACCGCGCACAGAGTCAGAGTTTGCCGCGTGCCTTGCCAAGGTTAAGCCCGACTTAGTCACGCAGGCGCAAAGCTTAGAGAAAACGCTAGTCCGTTCGTTGAGCTTAGTGGTGGGCATTAAAAAACAGCTAAAACACTCAAAAAATGCGCTGGCGGTGGCCCTGGCGGCGGGGGATATTGCCCAGCAGTTGGATCGATTGTTTCAGCCTTCGCTGGTGTTTGAGACGCCGCCAGAGTGGTTTGCTGAGTATCCCCGTTACTTACAGGCAATCGAATTGCGCTTAGAGAAAGTGGTGCTAAATGCCCAGAAAGATCGTGTGCAAATGGCCGAGATAGAGCCTCACGAGGGCCGTTTGACGGATTATTTGGCCAAACATGGCGATTACCAACTGGCCGAAAATCCTGATTTGATGCGCTACCGCTGGGCTCTAGAGGAGTTTAGGGTGTCGCTGTTTGCCCAGACCCTAAAAACTAAGTTTCCGGTATCGGGTAAACGGCTCAATAAACTGTGGCAAGAGGCGACCGAGTCGTAAACGAGACTCGGAACAGGTTTTACGCGGTTTGATACAGTATGATGGTACTGAGCTTAAAAGACAGGCTCGGCAAATGGATCTGTAACAAATGCGGTGCTTGTGCATCCATAGATAACAGTTGATCTCATAGGAGTTTAGCTGCGTAACTGTTCAGGAGGCTGGGCGATGGGCGTAGCCACTGTTTTTACTAGCGAGTAATGGAGTTTACTATGAATAAGAAATTAGCATCCCCCCTGGCCGCCGCTGTAGGCGCCGCATTTATGGCTTCTGCTGTGGTAGCGCCGGTTGCCTCAGCCGCTGAAAATCCCTTTGCCGCCGAATCTTTGTCGTCGGGTTATAAACTTGCTAGCAAAGACGCCGAAGGTAAATGCGGCGAGGGCAAGTGCGGTGAGAAGAAAGCCGAACGTGAAGGCACCTGTGGCGAGAAAAAAGCTGAGGGTGAAGGTAAATGCGGCGAAGGTAAGTGCGGTGAAGATAAAGCCCGCACGAAAGCCGAAGGTGAAGGCAAGTGCGGCGAGGGTAAGTGTGGCGAGAAAAAAGCCGAGCACGAGGGCTCTTGTGGCGCTGAGAAAAAGTCAGACGCTGAAGGCTCTTGCGGTCACTAATGACAGATCACCGTTTGAATATCGCCGGTGCGGGCCTCGGCCTGCGCCGTGCGTTGCTTAAACCCCTTGAGGGAGTGGCAACCACCGACATAAATTTTATGGAGGTAGCGCCCGAAAACTGGATAAACGTGGGCGGTAGGTTGGGGCGGCAGTTTCGCGCCTATACCGAGCGCTTTGCGTTTGTCTGTCATGGCCTTTCATTGTCTATAGGTTCGCAAGCACCGCTCAATGTTGAGTTGCTTAAATCGGTTAGGGCTTTTATGCGCGAGCACAATATTCGCGGCTACAGTGAGCACCTAAGCTACTGCAGTGACGACGGCCAATTGTACGATTTGCTGCCTATTCCGTTTACCGAGGCCGCGGTAACACACGTGGCTGAGCGAGTGCGCCAAGCGCAGGATATTTTGGGCGAGCGCATTGCGATCGAAAACGCCTCGTATTATTGCGCGCCAGGGCAAGAGATGACGGAGCTCGATTTTATTAATGCCGTGGTTGAACAAGCCGATTGTAGCTTGCTATTAGATGTGAACAATCTGTACGTTAATAGCATTAATCACGGCTACGACCCGGACGCTTTCTTGGCAGGCTTGCCCTTAGAGCGAGTAGCTTACGCCCATGTGGCGGGGCACTATCACGAGGCGGAAGATTTACGCGTTGATACCCACGGCGCACCGGTAGAAGACCCGGTGTGGGCTTTGCTGGGTGAGTTCTACCAGCGGGCGGGGCCCGTGGCGACTTTGCTGGAGCGCGATTTTAATATCCCCCCGGTGCCCGAGCTGTTAACGGAGGTTGATAAAATTCGGCAACTACAAGCTGAGGCGTCGGCACTTAAACGCCGGGCGAGCCAAGCGGAGGCATCCGCGTGAGTGATACGCCGCTGGCGCAGCTGCAGCAGACGCTGACTCATCATTTGCGCAACCCCGATAAATACCCAGGCCCCGCCGGAATCGAAGATCGGCGCTTAGGGATCTATCGCAGCTTGATTTACAACAATATTGAAGGGTTTATTGCCGGCGGGTTTCCGGTGTTGCGAGAAATTTTAAGTGACGCTCACTGGCACGCTTTAGTGCGGGATTTTGTCGAACGCCACCAAAGCCAAAGCCCGTATTTTTTAGACATTAGCCAAGAGTTTTTACTTTACCTGCAAAACGAGCGGGCCACTGACTCGGCTGATCCGCCGTTTATGCTTGAATTGGCGCACTACGAGTGGGTCGAGTTGGCGCTGGATGTTGCCGACGGTGAGCTGCCCCCTATGCCCACGGCGGAAAATGGCTTGCTCGATAGCTCTATCGAGGTGTCCGAGCTACTGTGGTGCCTTAATTACCAATACCCGGTGCACAGGTTGGGGCCGGATTACCAGCCCAGCGAGCCACCCTCCGAACCTACTTTTTTGTTGGTCTATCGCAACCGCGCCGACTCGGTAGAGTTTATCCATTCCAATGCCGTTACTGTGCGTTTACTGCAAAAACTTCAGGCGGCACCGACTAGCGGGCGGGCCGCTCTTACCCAGTTGGCCGAGGAGATCGCCTTTGCGGATCTGGATCGTTTTATCGCGCTGGGAGAGTCTATACTCCTAGAGTTATACGACAAGGATGTGCTCTGGCCTATCTTGCCCCCCGATACGAAAAGCGTATAAAGCTTACGGTGGGGGCCGCAGAACACTAAAAAATTGCCCGCATGTAATATTACTGCAACAATTGCCCCGCATGATACGCGCGCTTGTCATATAACTGTCACTTAATGTTCATCCAGTGGACATCTAATTGTCATACTTAGGGATTGGGGAAATACCATGCGAATTCAATTATGGTTGGCCGCCGCTGCCGTTTTAGTGTCTGCTCAGGTGGCTGCTGACGTCACGGTTTACGGCAAGGCTAATGTGTCCTTGCAGCACGCGGATGAGGCGGGCAACCGCGAAATCGAGTTGCAGAGCAATTCGTCGCGAATTGGCCTTATGGGGCAGGAGTCTTTATCCGACAGTGTGTCGCTTTTGTATCGATTTGAATACGAAACCAGCGTGGATGACGGCGATAAAGACGGCCAGACGTTAACGCAGCGCAATATCTACCTTGGTGTGCAAACGCTCGCGGGTACTTTAATGGGCGGGGTGTTTGACACTCCCTTAAAAACCGCCGCGTCAGGCGTGGATTTGTTTAATGATCTAGAGGGTGACATTCGCAATATTTTTGCCGGTGAAAACCGCTCGAAAAACATCGTTCAGTATGTCACGCCCAAGTCTTTAGGGCCGGTAACGGCGAAGGTGGCTTACATCACCAAAGAGACTGATGGTATAGACGGCGTTTCGGCATCGGCCGCGTATCAACTGGATGCGCTGTATCTGGCCGTGGCGATGGACCAGGATGTGGAAGAAAATGTCGATAATACCGATACCTACCGGTTGGTGGCGGCGTATACCCTAGGGGCCGTACAGTTGGGCGGCGCCTATGAAAATTACCAACGCGATCTTGGGGATGGCAACGGTTACTTTGCCTCGGTTAAGTGGAAGGTGACGGATCAATGGGTGTTTAAGACCCAGTATGGTGAGTCGGATATTAAAATCGACGGGCGGCAAAGCTTTAGTATTGGTGGCGATTATATCTTCTCGAAAACCGCGAAAGCGTTTACTTACTATACACGCAACCAAGACGACGCTGGCCGCGATGATGATTATTTAGGTGTCGGTTTGGAAATGAAGTTTTAACGAACTATCTATGAGGTTAGCCGTGCCAAAGTTGTCCAGGATTATTGCTCTGTTGCTCGCTTTAAGTTTGTGGAGTTCGGCCGTGCTTGCAGAGGACTGTGAACCCGCCGTCGATATGATGGAAAGCAATGATGCGGTCAACCGGATGGGGGATTGTGATTATAGTGATGAAGGGCTCAATGGTTGGTTAAGCGGACGCGCTGCAAATGAGAGCCCGCCGGAATCGGGCGCTGACGGCCCGGCGGACGCAAGCGCTTTAGCACCAGCTGGCGCCTTTACGCTTACTCAGACGGGTATCAAAACGGCACTGGATTTACTGCAGGCGCGTTTCGACTTAGTGGCGCAAGCCGCTGAGCGCTGCGCCGAAGAGGCGGTGCTGAGTGAAGAGTCCTATATACTCGATAGCCCAGGTAGCAAAGGGCTTAATATGAAATTTTATTGTCGATAATCGCGAGTTCTATGGACTCGCGCATTGTTTCGCGTGTTGTAATTCGGTAAAATGTGAACGATCGTTCATTGGCAGGGTAGGCCAATTTTTAAGTCAGACGGAACTGGGGCATAGCCCTAACAGGAAATTACCGTGAATTCACTCGTACGCCTTTGTTTGGCCTTGATGTTATCAGGGCTCACCCCTTTGGTTAGCGCCGCCTCCGATGAGCAAGATCCGTGGGAGGAGTACAACCGAGCCATTTTTGCATTCAACGATGCGGCGGACACCTATGTTTTGCGCCCCGCTGCGCGTGGCTATCAAGCCATCACCCCGGGCCCGTTTCGCCAAGGGGTAAACAATGTTTTTGCCAATGTTCTAGAGGTTCCCAAGGTATTTAACGACCTGTTACAAGGTAAGTTTTCTCAGGCGGGAAAAGACAGCGGCCGCTTTTTGATTAACTCAACACTGGGGGTGGCGGGGTTATTTGATGTGGCGCGCCACATGGGAATGCCGCGCACCGATAGCGAAGATTTTGGGCAAACGCTGGGACGCTGGGGAGTACCGGACGGCCCTTATTTGGTATTGCCTATCTTTGGGCCGCGTACTTTACGCGATGCCGCGGCAACCCCCGTAGACTGGGTGACAGACCCGAAAACCTATATTGGCCATGCCCGCACCAGTTACGAGATCAAGGTACTGGAGTTGGTCGATACTCGCGCCCGGCTGCTCTCTTTGGAGCAGGATATTGGCTCCGACAAGTACACGCTGTTTCGCGACATCTACTTGCAGCGACGCGATTACCTTGTCAAAGACGGTGAGGTAGAAGACTCTTTTGGTAGTGATGTCGACGACCTAGATAGCTTTGACGACTTTTAGTGACCTCGGCTGAGGGCGCTTATTCCAATACCTGAACAATTTGCAGTCCGGTATTATAGCTATCGCCCTCGGCGATGCATCTAACCACCTTCACCATAGCTCGCAGCTGGGCGCGTTGGTCGTGCTCGGCCGCAAGGAGAAGCTCCCACTGCGAGTCCTCCGCTACCGGCTCTGGTAGCTCAAGCTGCAGTCCGCCACCACTTAGCTCATGGCACTGACCCGCGATACGACCGCTATCGCTGCTCAGGGTGCCGGTCAGTGGTAGTTCGATCTTCATGCGGATAAAGTCGCGCTTCTCGGCATAGAAATTCTCTGAATGGCTCATCACTAGATCCTCCAAAGGGTGTCGCAATTGCAGCCTTGTTGCTGTTATGTGCGGCTGAGCGTTAAGGCCTCCGTCAGTTAGAGTAGCAGCGTTTAAGGTTTAACTCCATAAGAGGCCCAGCGTGCGCTAGGTGCTTGCGCCTGTGGCACGATCGGAGTACTGTTAGGCGCCATTACGACAGGTGCCGAGCGTGCCTGCACCCGAAATGGCCGAGCGGTACCAAACCATGAATGAAAGCTGCCGAACACTACTGATTATCGACGACGATAAACCGGTAAGGCATAGTATTGCTGCGTTTTTGGAAGACAGTGGTTACAACGTCCTAGAAGCTGCCGACGGCCCTACGGGGTTGGCGTTGTTTGAGGCGCGCGATATTGAGTTGGTGATTACCGATTTGCGCATGCCCACAATGGACGGCCTGGGGGTACTGAAAAGCCTGCATGAGAAATCAACCGACACCCCAGTTATTGTGATCTCGGGCGCTGGCGTCATGAGTGATGTCGTATCCGCCTTGCGCCTTGGGGCTGCCGATTATCTGATTAAGCCGATTGTCGATATGGCGGTGTTAGAGCACTCGGTCGAGAAGGCATTAGAGCGGCGAGACTTGCTGGCGCAAAACAAAAAATACCGCGAAAAACTCGAAAAAGTGAATAAAGATCTGCGCGATAATTTGCGGGTCCTTGAGCGCGACCAGTTAGCCGGGCGTCAGGTGCAAAGGCGTCTGCTGCCGAAAGCCCTGACTACCTCTGAGGGCTACAGCGCCGCGCATCATATCGCGCCTTCATTATACTTGAGCGGCGATTTTGTTGACTATGCTCATATCAAAGGTCGCTACCTGGCTTTTTATTTGGCCGATGTGTCCGGTCACGGGGCCTCCTCCGCGTTTGTCACGATTTGGCTAAAGCATATGGTGAGCCGGATGGTGCGCGAGGAGGGACTGTTTGGTGACGAGGCATCTTTTGCCGATGGCGCCAACCATATGTTGCGCTCAATTAATCGCGAATTAAATGAAACGAGCCTGAACCACCACCTGACTTTTTTTGTGGGAGTGATTGATACCCACACTCAAGAGATGCGTTATGTGGTGGCCGGGCACTTGCCTATGCCACTGTTGGTAACTGACAAAGGTGCGGAGTTTATCGCCGGCAGTGGTAAGCCGGTGGGAATTTTTCGCGATGTAAACTGGAAGATCCACTCGCAAATATTGCCAGAGAAATTCTCGTTGGTGTGTTTTTCAGATGGGGTGTTAGAAATCCTACCGCCTAAGACACTGCAAGAAAAAGAAGCGTATTTGCTGGAATTGCTGGCGCAAAAGGCGCAGAATCTAGAGGCAGTGTGTGACGCCGTCGGTGTGGACGAAGTGAGTGCAACGCCAGACGACATCGCTATTTTGACTATTACTCGAGGTTATTGATCATGCAGCCTGGACAGATTCTGGTTGCCGAGCACGACGGTGTTTTCGTCATTAAGATGGTGGGTGATGTACGCCTGACGTTGTGTATATCGTTCGATCAGTTTATCGATGATATGTTTGCGCACCCAGACTTTAAAGCGGTACTGTTTGATCTGTCAGATGCCGAGGCCATCGACAGCACCACGCTTGGGTTAATGGCAAAAATATCACTGCTGGGCGAGGAGCGGCTAGGCAGTTATCCGGTGATCCTCTCGACCAGCGACAGCATCAATAGAATTCTCGACACCATGGGTTTTGCAGATATATTCACTATTGTGAATGATTTGCATACCCCCGTTGAACCGACGGCGGCGTTAGAAGAGGCGGCTGCGGTAGATGATGAAGAGCAGGTGAAGAACAAAGTGATTGAGGCGCACCGCTATTTAATCCAGATGAACGACGCCAACGAGCAAACTTTTACCAACCTCGTTAATATGTTAGAAAATGGCCAATAGCCTTTTCTGACTAGCCTAAAGAAATAACCTTACTCTAGCGACAGACATACTGGGTCGAGCATAAGCGCGACCCGCGTTAACCCATGCCCGCTTGTTCTCGGGCCGCGTTACGGGCGACGAGAAAGTCGGTGTGCGATAAATAGATAAGCTCGGCTACGCGCCGGATCAGATGTTCCTCGTATTTATCCAGATCGCCATCGGCCAGTGCAATCTGCCACATGGACTTAACCAGAGTAAACTTTTCCGCGTTACTGCAATGATCGTTGATCAGCTGAGTAAATTGGAACAATGATGTCGCCTGGTCTTGTTTGTCTTGCGCGAGGTTGCAGAGCTCTTCGATGTCGTCGTTACTGATCTCGTATACCGTGGCGACGATACGTTTAAATTCAGCAAACTCCGCATCTTCGAACACGCGGTCAACCGCGGCAACTTCCATAAGAAGTGCCGCGGCAGCCAGCTGTTTTTGTGAAAACGACAGCTCTTCTTCGGCGTCATCTGCTTGCAGGTGACGCTCGAAGAATTGGGTAATACGATTAAGCATTGGCCAGCTCTTTTAACTGATCTTCCAGCTTAACTTGGTCTTTGGCAAAGTTACGGATGCCTTCGGCCAGTTTCTCGGTGGCCATGGCATCGTCGTTCATGCCAAAGCGGAAGCTGCTTTCGGTATCGTTAAGTTTGGCAATCGCATCGCCGGTGTTGTCGGCCGACAGCTTACGTTCCAGCGTGCCGCTATCTTCATCCAGCTCTTTCAGCAATTGTGGGCTAATGGTCAGGCGATCACAGCCGGCCAATGCTTCGATCTCGCCGGTGTTACGGAAGCTTGCGCCCATAACCACCGTTTTAAAATCGTGTTGCTTGTAGTAGTTGTAGATGTGGCGTACAGACAATACACCTGGGTCGGTCTCGGCGGTGTAGTCCTGGCCGGTGCTGGCTTTATACCAATCCAAAATGCGGCCTACGAAAGGCGAGATCAAAAATACACCGGCATCGGCACAGGCTGCCGCTTGGTTGAAGCCAAACAACAGAGTTAGGTTACAGTTGATGCCTTCTTTTTCCAGCTTTTCGGCCGCGCGAATACCTTCCCAGGTAGAGGCGAGCTTAATCAAAACCCGTGACTTGTCGATACCATTTTGCTGGTACAGGTCAATCAGGTGGTGCGCTTTATCGATGCTGGCGTTGGTGTCAAAGCTCAAGCGTGCGTCAACCTCGGTAGAAATACGGCCGGGCACGACTTTCAAGATCTCGCAACCAATGGCAACCGCCAAATGATCGCTGGCGTACTTAAGCTGCTGATCTGAACTGCCGCCTTCTTTTTTGGCAGCAACAATGCACTGATCCAATAAGTTTTTGTACTGTGGCAGTTGCGCCGCTTTTAGCAACAAAGATGGGTTAGTGGTGGCATCTTGCGGCTTGTACAGTTTGATTGCTTCAATGTCACCGGTATCGGCAACAACGTCGGTCATTTGCTTGAGTTGTTCGAGTTTCGTACTCACATTTGGCTCCTAAATAGATTCGTTATGCGAAATTAGACGCAGTAGGGCGATCTCTTCGATATAGCGCATTGGGTGTGGTGCGCGGCCCCCGGTTTTGTAGTCACTCTCTGCGGAGCTGGACCGGCTTGTGTTTGGCGCCGTCAAGGACGGGCCAGTTAACCTCAGGGTGCCTATTGTAAACGCTATTGGGCGACGGGCAAAGCGCTGTTACCTTGCTCGACTTGCGCCAGGGCCTCTTGGATCACCTCAACGCCAGCGCCAGGCTTGTGTGCTTGCTCGCTGATAACCCGCCTAAAGCGTCGGGCACCGGGTAAGCCTTGATAGAGCCCCAGTACATGCCGCGTCATTTGGTTTAACCGTGTGCCCTTGGACAGCTCTAGCTCGCAGTAATTCATAAACTGTGTCATCACTTCTAGTCGGCTGGGTACCTGGGCTGCGCTATCAAATAAGTGCCGGTCTACCTCCGCCAAAAGGTAGGGGTTGGCGTAAATTTCGCGCCCGAGCATCACCCCATCGACGTCTTGTAGCAGGGCTTCACACTGCGGGAGGGTGGTAATGCCGCCGTTGACGATAATTTCTAGCTCGGGAAACTCGGCTTTTAATCGGGCGACGGCGCCATAATCCAAGGGTGGCACATTGCGGTTTTCTTTCGGGCTTAGCCCCTGAAGCCACGCTTTGCGGGCGTGGACAATAAAGGTTTGGCAGCCGCTTTCGGCTACCGTGGCGACAAAATCCCGCAGACCGTTGTAATCGTCCATATCATCGATGCCGATGCGGTGCTTAACCGTCACCGGGATGTCGCAGGCGTCAATCATGGCGCTAATGCAGTCGCGGACTAAAACGGGCTCCGCCATTAAGCAGGCGCCAATACGCCCGCTTTGCACACGGTCGCTGGGGCAGCCGCAGTTTAGGTTTATCTCGCTATAGCCCCATTGATGGGCAAGTTGAGCGCATTGGGCGAGGGCGCTAGTGTCCGAACCGCCCACTTGCAACGCCACCGGTAGTTCGGCTGGGTCGAATGCCAAAAAGCGCGCGCGGTCGCCGTGAATCAACGCGCCGGTGGTTACCATCTCAGTGTAGAGCAAGGTGTTTTTGCTCAGTAGGCGCCAAAAGTACCGACAGTGCCTATCCGACCAATCCATCATAGGCGCCGCCGAGAACCGTCGTGACCAAGCAGGTTGCGCAGAGGTTGATGTTGGATTGTTTGTTCGAATGTTGCTCACCGTACTTTGCTCATATAACGCTGTTGCTGGGGGCGCTAGTTTACTCGCAATGGGTGTGGTTGCCAAAGTTGTGTTAGTCAGAGTCCCCGGTGTAAGACGGCTTAGAGGGTGCGCTAGAGGCGGCTTTGCCGGTGAGAGCAGGCTGTGTGAGTGGTTTTAGGTGTTGCTTAAGCCGGGTAAGCGCGGCCTGAAACACCGGGCCGGCCTGCAGGCTGCGGGAGGTGATGCAGTCAATCGAGCTGATCCAGCCATTGGGCTCAAAATCGACATTGAGAGCGGTAAGTTGCCCGGAGGTGAGCGCGCTTTGGGCGAGGCTTTCGGGGACGATGGCCCAGCCGACATTTTGCTGGGCGAGTTGACAGAGCATTTGGTGGGTGCTGGCGTACCACGCTTGGGTGCTGATGCCGTAGCTGAACCACAGCTCCTTGCCGGTAGTAGAGCGTTGCACGATTTGTCGGTGTTGGCGCAAATCGCTGTGACTTACGCGCTCGAGCTTGGCCAGTGGGTGTTTGGGTGAGGCCACGGTGATAAAGCGCTTGTAACCCAGGGCAAAAAAATCGACATCGGTGAGTATTTGGCCGTCGGTATAGACCACGCCAATATGGGCTTGCCCCTCTCGCACCATATCCTCGGCGTCAAAAGTGGAAGCCGACAATATGTTGATGTTGGTGTTGGGGTATATCTCGGCCAGCCCGCTTAACGTGGCGAGTAAGGGTGAGTCTAATAAGCTCTCTTCGATCACTAAAATCAGCTCGTGCTCATGCAGCTGGTCGAGCGACGCTACTTTTTGTTCCAGACGTAATCGTTGGTCGAGAATGGACTGCACAATGGGTAACAGCGCTTCGCCGTCGGGGGTAAGCCGCGGGGTGTTGCGGCTGCGGTCAAATAGAGTGCGATTAAAAGCAATCTCTAGGTTCGATATGGCTTGGCTGATGCCGGATTGGGCCCTGTTTAGTTGCCGGGCGGCGCCAGAGAAAGAGCCGGCCTCGCATACGGTGACAAAGATAGTGAGCTGCTCAAGGCTGTACATAATCTGCCTCAGGTAAGGAGGGCGGAATGGCATCTGGTGAGGCTAGACTATCACATAATGTGATGGCTGCTAACTTTCGCTTGGGGTGAGCGCTTGCGATACTGATCTAGGCTTTTCAGTAAGAGGCGATAGCGTAATGTCTACCTTAGAGCGTATGAGTCATGCCGTTTTGTATGAAGTGTTGGCATTGCTGTTAACCATAGCGGGTCTGCTGATATTTACCGGTTATGAGTTAGGCGGCATTTTGGGTGCAATGGTCGCCATGTCGGTCTTGGCGGTGGTGTATAACTACTATTTTAACCTGGTGTTTGATCGGTACTATCCAGCTCCCAGAGCGCAGCGCGGTCTTATGTTGCGCTTGTATTATGTTCTGCTGTTTGAAGGCGGTTTGTTGAGTTTGACGACACCGCTGGTTGCCTTGATGATGGAGGTGACACTGCTTGAGGCTTTGTGGCTGGATATTGGGATAACACTATTCGTTATGGTTTACACTTTGGTGTTTAATCTTGTCTATGATTACTTGCGGGCAGTTTTGATGCCAGCGGCTGCCGGTGCCAACGTGGCGTATGGTTAGTCGGTGGCGTGGCTGGTTGCCCGAGGTGAGGTGAAATCGCTTTGTGAACTGTGCCCGCCCGCTGTGAGTGATGCTTTTAACACTATTGCTTGTGGCTGGTTAAAGAGTTTGCAGTGATTCTCACGGGCATGCTTTTTTACGTTTTGTGACCGCACAGCGGCTGACAGAGTGTGTAGTAGGGTGTGTATAATAATCGCCTTGTTGTATGACTGATCCACAAAAGGGGATGCTATGAAGATGTACACAACCGCCGCCGCAGGTGTTTTATTGGCCGTAGCCGCGAGCAGTAGCTTGGCGCAGGGCGAGTTAAAGCCAGAAAAAACGTGGGAAGTGTCGGCAGAGTTAGGTGCAATCAGAACCACCGGTAATACAGAAACCGAGTCGTTTAATGGCAAAATCGATGTTGTTCATCGGATGGAAAACTGGAAAAACCAGTACATTGCCAGCGCTTTGTACAAGAATGATCAGGTCGAGCAAGACGACGGTACTGAGCAGACGGAAACTACCGCTGAGAAGTATTTTGCCTCGGCTAAAAGTGCTTATTTGCTGTCCGATGAATTTAGCAACCTTTTTGTTTATGGCTCGCACACGCACGATGAATTTGGTGCGTATCGTAAATACACCACGGTATCGGCCGGTTATGGAGCCCGATTCATCAAGCGCGAGAGCTTAACGCTGGACGCGGAGATTGGCCCAGGTTATTTTTGGGGTGATAAAGTCGAAGATGAAGATAACGATATAATCGTTAAAGAAGAAGGCTTTATGGTGCGCACGGCCGCTGAGCTAAAGTGGGCCTTTACCGACAATGCGACCTTTAACCAAAAACTTGGCGCTGAAGTGGCGGAAGATAATACCCGTTACGTGAGTGATACCTCGCTTAGCACCAAAATCAGCGATCGGATGCAAATGAAGGTGGGTTATACCGTTAATCACGATACCGATGTCGCCGATGATAAAGAAGGCACAGATACCACCACCTACATCAACCTCGTGTATAACTTTTAGTAACGCAATTCTTTATAGCGGCAGCTCAGTCAGATGATGGCTGCCTCAAAAGGGTCTGCGCACAGGGCTAAGCCGGTGCGCAGACCTCTTTGGCTCGCTGATAGGCCGGGCGTTTAGTGCATTGCGTCAGCCAGCGGTTGGTTGTCTCAAACCGTTGGAGTTCGAGAATTTGGCCCGCATCGTAAAACTGTTCCAGGCAGTCTACCCACGGGGCAATCGCCATATCCACAATGCTGTAGCTCTCGCCTAACATATAGTCGTGTCGCTGTAGGTGGTTGTCGATTACGTGCAGTAAGCGCTGCGTCTCTTTGCGGTAGCGCTCTAGTGGGTAAGGGTCTTGGCAGTCGTTTTGGGCGAACTTAAAAAAGTGCCCAAACTGCCCAAACATGGGGCCAATGTGACCGGTTTGAAAAAACAGCCATTGCTCGCAGGCACTTTTTCCGGCTTTGTCCAGCGGTGTAAACTCTCCGGTTTTTTCGGCCAAGTAGCGCAAAATGGCACATGACTCCATTAAACTAAGAGGGTGATCGTCGGGCCCCTCTGGATCGATGAGTGCGGGGATTTTGCTGTTGGGGTTGATAATGCGAAAGGCCTCGCAAAACTGCTCTCCCTCGGTAATATCAACCGTGTGGGCATCGTAGGGCAAATGCATTTCCTCCAGCGCCAGTGCGACCTTTATACCGTTTGGCGTATTCATGGAGTAAAGCTGAATTCGTCCGGGATGTTGTGCCGGCCAGCGATCTTTAACCAATTGCAGGTGCATGGTGCCTCCGGGTAAGTGTTACCAAATGGGGTATGCCCCGTTAAGTGTAGAGGCTAATAATGAATTTGACACATTGCGATGAACAGGGCGCGGCGTCTATGGTGGATGTCTCGGCTAAACCCGTGACTGTGCGCGAGGCTCGCGCCGAGGCGAGAGTCTCGATGCAGGCCGCAACGCTTGCGGCAATTGCGGCCAACGACCTAAAAAAAGGCGACGTGTTAAGTACCGCCCGGATAGCCGGTATTCAGGCAGCCAAAAAGTGCTCCGACTTAATTCCTTTGTGCCACCCGCTGGCGCTCAGTAAAGTAGCGGTCGATTTTCAGTTTGATCACGCCCGCGACCAACTGCGTATCGAAACCTATTGTAAACTCAGCGGTAAAACCGGCGTTGAGATGGAGGCGCTAACAGCCGCCAGTGTGGCCGCTTTAACGGTGATTGATATGGCCAAAGCGATTGACATGGCAATGGTGATTGAAGGCGTTTGTCTACTGGAGAAAAGCGGCGGTCGGCGCGGGCATTACCAGCGGGAGTCATTGTGATTCAGGTGTTATTTTTTGCTCAGTTGCGCGAGTTGCTGGATTGCGACTCGATCGAGCTTCCGGATCAGGCGGTACATGTCGCGGGCGATTTAGTGCCGGCACTGGTTACAGTGCGGCCCCACTGGGCCGAGGTGCTGCAAAGTAAGCCTTGGTTGGTGAGTGTTAATCAGACCATGGCGAAGTCTACAACGGGCGTTAACGATGGTGATGAAGTAGCGCTCTTTCCTCCGGTTACGGGGGGCTGATGATGGAGCGTGACGCGTTGCAAGATCTGGTACAGGTGCAGCGGGATGACTTTTCTGTGACAGAGCACTACCAGCGTTTGCAGCAGACGGCGGGTAATACCGGTGCGGTGGTGTTTTTTGTCGGCACAGTGCGTGCTGAATCGGAGACGGACCCGGTGTTGGCGTTGGAGCTGGAGCATTACCCGGCCATGACGGAAAAGTCCTTGCGCTCGCTGGTGGTTGAAGCCCGGTCTCGCTGGTCACTGGATGCGATTACCATCGTGCACCGGGTCGGTAAGCTTGCCGTTGGGCAGCAAATTGTGCTGGTGGCGGTGAGTAGTCGTCATCGGGACGAAGCGTTTTTAAGTGCCCGCTTTTTAATGGACACCTTAAAAACTCAAGCACCTTTTTGGAAAAAAGAGCACCGACGCAGCGGCGCCTATTGGGTCGCGGCACGCGAGCAAGATGACGCGGCTGTGGCCGAGTGGCGCCAAGGTAACCGCTAAGCTTGGGGGTAGACTGCTGACGCGTGAGGGCATAGGCGAGTAAAGGGCAAAAAAATACCGGGCTGGGCCCGGTATTGGGAACGGCGGTTTGGGCGTTAGTCCTTCATATCATCTGCGGCGTCGTCCATCGCGTCAGCGGCGTCTTCACCAGCTTCTTTAGTGGCTTCCCAGCCATCTTTGCTTACCTCTTTGGTTTTTTCCCAACCCTCTTCAGAGGCTTCTTTGGTCTCATCCCAAGCATCCGACGTGGCATCTTTGGTTTTATCCCACGCCTCTTCAGTGGCGTCGCCCGCGTCATCCGCCATTTCGGCGGCTTTGTCTTTTAGTTCTCCCGCTTTTTTGGCGGCGGCGTCAGTCGCGGATTTGGCGGTTTCTTTAGCGCTCGACATAGTGCTTTTCGCCGATTCTTCTAGGTTGCTGTCTTCGTCGTTCGGGCTGCAAGCGGCTAGCGTGGCAATCAATGGAATGGTGCAAAGTACGGTTTTGATGTTCATTGTTAATCCCTCAAGATGGTTGGTTTCTTTCCGGTAAAAACGGCGTACTACAGGCTAGGGGTTTGATTCTTCATTGGTTTTCCCTAGTGGTGCTGCCTGTTATAGGTTTGTTGAGGCAGCGTCATTAGTGTAAAAGACTTTTGCGTGACGCGAAAGCCTAAGCCACAGGCGCTGAGTACTGGCCGGTTCGCTTGATCTGGGCGTCGGTAGTGCGCGGCTGAGGTAACTTGGTTACAATGGCTGTCTTGCCGCGGCATCGACCGCGGTGCTAGTAAATCGAGTTAAGTACGGGTGTTCGCCATGTCGTTTGAGCAGTTTGAAAACTGGTCCCTTGTGTTGGGTGTCGGTGGCTTAATTGCCTTTATGGTGTTTATCGTCTGGGACTTGGCTAAAAAATCCAAAGCGGGTCGTTTTGGTACCTTTATTTTATTCTTGGCGCTCGGTTTGGGTTTGCTAGGCTTTGTGATTAAAACCGTGCTGGTTGAGTACTATATTAACAAGTAGTCACGCGTATCAGGGACAGACCGACAACGGACTGATCCACTAAAAGACCCACGCTCTGAGCGTGAACCTCTATAAAGGCGCTTTATGTTCGAGCTTTTTACGCCGATGTCCAAGGTCCAGAAGGACCGCCAAGTAATCCACGATACCGATGCGCGAGTGGCAAAATACAGCCGCCGGGGTTTGCTGCTCAACTTTTTAGTGTTTGCGTTAAGCTTAGTGTTTGGCGACTTTTTTTATCGTGAAAACAATCTCGCTATTGTGCTTATTACCGGCTTACTGTTGGTAACCTTGCTGCGTAGCTACTACTTGTTTCGCTTTGAAGTCCTTTACTCCCGGGCGCCAAAGCGTTGGCGCACCCAGTATTTTATCGCCTCTTTCCTGGGGGCGATTTGGTGGAGTGTTATTCTCGTCAGCTTGACCTGGGTGTTGGGGATGCGAGAAGAAACGCTCATCATGTGGCTTTATACCGTGGTGTTTTACTCCTCCGTTGCCAATGTGTTTGCGCCTTATATTCGTTTTCTAAAAATCTATTTATTTATTGGGATGATTCCGGCCGCAGTAACGGCGATGGCACTGGCGACGGTCGATGGCTATTTGTATGCCGCCATTATGGTGCTGTTTTATATGATGTTGATACATCAGGCGCGGGTAACTGGCAGTGGTTATTGGCAGCGCTTAGAAGCTAACTTTGTGTTACACGAGCGCGCCCGCGGCCTCGAGAACGAACAAAAAAGCTCTCGTGCGGCGATTGAGCTTAAAAATGAATTTTTGGTCAATCTTGGGCATGAGTTCCGCACGTCACTTAACGATATTCTTGGCACCTTGGCTCTGGTGGATGACGCGGAGCTGTCAGATCGGCAGCGAGACTTGCTGGGTATGGCATCTAAGGCGGGTGAGCGGCAGTTAGATTTGGTGAATAACGTGGTGGACTTCTCTAAGATCACCACTAAAAGCCTTGAGCTTGATGAGTCGGTGTTCGATTTGCGCCGCTTGGTGGCTAAATTGGTGCGGGATTTCTCGTTAGAGGCACACCAACAAGGGGTGGAGCTAAATTATCTGCTTGATCCGGAGTTACCCAGCCGGGTGCGTGGCGATGCGGCGCGCCTGCGGCAAGTAACGGCAACGTTGTTGGGACACGCTATTAAGTTTTCTGTTACCGGCAACGTCTTTATCGAAGTGAGTTATGCGGGCTCTGAGGATGACATGGGTGAGCTGCAAGCGGTTATTAGCGACAGTCATTACCATCGTACCGACGAGGCTAAGGCGGAGGTTGATGAGTCTCGCCTGCAAGAAGCCGAGCAAACCGGCCGGGTGGGCATTGGCCTGGCGATCAGTAAAGGCCTGGCCGAGTGCATGGGTGGTAGTGTGCACTTGCTTAAAACCCCGGCGGGCGGCAACCGGCTGGTGATTAATGTGCGTTTGCAAACGATCAGTCATCAGGGCAAAACCCTGGGCGCCGACCAAAAGCTGAGAGGCAAGCGCCTCCTGCTGGTGGATTTACCAGATCGGGTGGCGCTGGACCTTGAGAGTGAGCTCAATAACTGGGGGGTGCACGCCAATACGGTCTACGGTTATGAGCAAGCGGTTACGCTCATCGACGAAGAGAGCAAAAGCGGCGAGCCCATTGATTTAGTGTTGATTTACAACCGTTTAAACAGCTTTAACGCACTGGCGTTGTCCCGCGAATTGGCCGCCACTGAGACGACCGCTGCGCTTAAGCAGGTGCTGGCGATGAGTGTTTTGCAGCGCGATACCGACGAGGTACAACAACACCTAGAGCATTACCCGCAGGTTAGTTGTTTGGAAAAGCCGGTGATGTACAAGCAACTATATGACGCGGTTTGCCAGCGGTTGTTAAGCTCGCCCAGTGCCGAGGTGCCCAGCGACACGGTACTTGAGCCGGTAGCGCCAGTGTTGGATGTACCCGGAACCCGACGTATTTTGGTGGTGGAGGATCACCGGGTCAATCAAATGGTTGCCTCGGGAATGCTAAAAAAGCTTGGCTGTTATGTTCAGCTAGTGGGCAATGGCCCTGAGGCCGTGGCGATCTTAGAGAAAGAGCGTTTTGATTTGGTGTTGCTTGATAGTGAGCTGCCAGACAATGCGGCCGTCAGCGCCGTGCATAAAATCCGTGAGCATGAAAAAGCCGCTAACAGCCGCCGTGTGCCTATTGTTGGGATGATTCCGGAGTTGACCGACGAGCAGGTCAATCAGCTGTTGGCCGCGGGGTTTGATGATCAGGTGGGTAAACCGCTGCGTTATGAGGCACTGGAAGGGCGCCTGCAGCGCTGGCTGGATATTACTCCGCCACCCTTGCCGGCAGCGGAGTAAATGGGCTTATGTAAACTCGGCCCAAATAGGGCAGTGATCCGAGGGTTTTTCCATCGCCCTTAGCTGGTAATCAATACCGGCGCCAGTGCAGCGCTCGACAAGCGGTTTGGTGGCAAGAATCTGATCGATTCTAAGGCCTCGCTTGGGCTCGCGCTCAAAGCCCCGCGAGCGGTAATCAAACCAGCTATACAAGTCGTCGGCCTCGGGGTGAAGCTGGCGATAGGTATCTAGCAAGCCCCAGTCCATTAAAGTGCTAAGCCACTCGCGCTCTTCGGGTAAAAAGCTGCATTTGCCGGTGCGCAACCAGCGCTTGCGGTTATCCTCACCGATTCCAATGTCTATATCCTGATACGACACATTCACGTCCCCCATCACAATAATGGCATCGCTGGGGCTGTGGTGATCTTGCATGAGTTTGGTTAAATCAGCGTAATATTTTTCTTTGGCCGGAAATTTTAGCGGGTGGTCGCGGCTTTCTCCTTGGGGGAAATACCCGTTATATACCTGTACCTGGCCAATGCCTGGCACCTCGAAGCGCCCGCCGATAAAGCGTCGCTGTGACTCGTCGGTGTCGCCGGGAAACCCCTTAACGGTGTCGATAAACGGATGGCGAGACATTAGAGCGACACCGTAATGTGACTTTTGGCCGTGAAAAGCGACGTGATAGCCCATGTCCTCGATCATTTCTTGGGGGAACTGTTCGTCGTGGACTTTGGTTTCTTGCAGCCCGATAAAGTCAGGGTTGTAAACGTCGATGATCGCCTGAAGTTGATGCGGGCGCGAGCGAATACTGTTGATATTAAACGAGATAGCTTTCATAACGATTAACTGTATTGGTAGGGGTTAAAAAGCACTGCGGCGGCATAGAGCCGCCACAGGTTGCTGGTTGGTAAGGTGCTTAAAAGTTAGCGACTTTGGTGTCGTCTTTCACGTCGTCGGCATTGTTGGTGCCGCGAATAAAATCCAACAAAATATAGCCGGCTTCAGTAAGCAGTGGGTCTTTTGCCGGGTCAATTTTTTTCGGCTCTGCCGCTGCGGCTTCTGCCTCGGCTTCTTTGTCCGGGTCATCACCTTCTTTTATGTCGTCTTCGCTGATGTCGGCGTAGGTTTTGTACGGCTCTAAGCCGCGGGTCTTGCGCCGCTCATTCTCGATGCTTAGCAGTTGTTGCTCGTAGTCTGTTTTTTCTGTCCGCCGAGTTTTCTCGTTGAGCGAGATCTCAGTGCGGTCACTGTTCTTATCAATCAGCGCTTGCTGTTTGCTCAAAAAGATAAAGTCAGGGTCGGTTTTTATGCGCTCGTCGTGACTTTTTTGTATCGCTGGCAGCAGGGCCGCAAGGTCAAAGTAATGGTCGTGTTTCACCTCGTGAATTTGATCCCACGGCAGGGCGTAGTCGTAGCTGCTTTCGCCTACATCTTCAGGGTCAATCATATCTGGCAGGGTGATGTCAGGGACGACCCCTTTGTGTTGCGTGCTGCCACCGGAGACTCGATAAAATTTTGATTCGGTGATTTTTAACTGGCCCGATTGCAGCGGTTGTAGCGATTGCACAGAGCCTTTGCCAAAGCTTTGGCTGCCGACAATAATGCCGCGGCCGTAGTCCTGAATAGCACCGGCAAAAATCTCTGAGGCCGATGCACTCAAGCGGTTAATTAAAATCACGATGGGACCACGAAACACCGCCTTCGAGTGCGAGCGGTAGTTGCGTGAAATCAGCTGATTGGTCTGGCGGATTTGCACCACGGGCCCTTGGTCGATAAAAAGATCCGTTAAGGATGTGGCCTCGTGCAGTGAGCCGCCGCCGTTGTTGCGTAAATCGATAATAATACCGTCTACGTTCTCGGCCGCTAATTCACTGAGTAGGTTAAATACATCACGGGTGGTACTTTTGTAATTGGGGTCGCGTTTGCGGTACGCCTCAAAATCCATGTAAAAAGTCGGGATGTCGATAACACCTAGCTTGTAGCTGTTTTCCTCTGCGTCAGAGAGTTCGAATACAGCTTTTTGCGCCGCCTGCTCTTCGAGTTTAACTTTGTCGCGCTTAATGTTGATCACGTGGGTGGCGGCCCCGGCAGCGGCTTTGCTGGGCAGAACTTCAAGCCGTACCACGCTGTCTTTTTTGCCGCGAATGAGATCGACCACTTCATCTAGGCGCCAGCCGACTACGTCAACCAGCTCGCCCTCTTTGTCTTGTCCTACGGCAACGATGCGGTCGGCGGGTTTTAGCTGCCCTTGTTTGTCGGCGGGGCCAGCGGGAATCAGTCGTACCACTTTGGTGTACTCATCTTCGCTTTGCAGCATGGCACCAATGCCCTCTAGAGAAAGGGACATATTGATGTTGAAATTCTCCAGTGTGCGCGGCGATAAGTAGTTGGTGTGCGGATCGTAGAGCATGGTGAATGCATTGATGACTGCGCTAAACGCGTCCTCACCAGTTTGCTGGCTCATCCGGCGCAGTTGATTTTTGTAGCGCTTGGTCAGCACCTCGCGGGCTTCATCAATGGTTTTGTCGGCTAACACTAAGTTAAGTAAGTCAGCTTTGGTGCGTTTACGCCACAACTCATCGGCCTCGGCGGCGGTGGCGGGCCAGGGTGCCTTTTCGCGGTCGACATTCAGGGTGTCGTTTTCGGTAAAGTCGTACTTGAGTTCATCGTCTTCAAGCTGCTTGAGTGTTTTTTCCAGGCGGGCGCTAATGCGCTCGCGGTAGCGGTCAAAAATCACAAAGCTGGTTTTAAGCTCGCCTTTTTGAAAGTCGTCGTCGAACTTGTCTTGATGCTTGTAAAACTCTTCGATGTCCGCTTTTAAGAAGTAGCTGCGACTCGGGTCGAGCGTGTCGAGGTAGTTCTTTAAGAACTTCTCAGACAGTGCATCATCGATATTTTGATCTCGATAGTGATGTTTATGCAGGGAGCTGACGATCTCGGCCGTGGTTTTACGTTGCTGATCGGTAATTTTGAGCGGTTCGAGGTCGGCCGCCGCAAGGGGCAGGGCCGTTAACAGGCTGATGCCAAGGCCTAGACACAGTGCACCAGCTTTCAAGCGGTGAGACTTACACAACATTTCCAGCATATAACGCTCTCGGTATTCTCTATAACGGATAAAAACTGACCGATAACTCACCGCTCAGATGCAGTGAGAGGGGCAGAAACATAAATATAGACAGCAACATAGCATCATTTGTTCTCTCAGCCCAGTCACTGGGCTGAGGCGGCGGCTAAGGTGGCGGCGGAGCGGCATCTTGACGTTTTATATGCGATAAAACCTCATCGCCTTGCTCGGAGCGCTCTCGGCCCCTCTGCACAAGGGCCGCCAGTTGACGGGCGCTGTGCATGTGGCGCACGAATCGGCGGCAATTGCTACAGAGCATCAAGTGCAGCCGAATTTGTAAGCTTGGCTGGCCCTTGGGGGAATCTCGTTCATCGAGGTAATCACTGGCTCGTTTGGCGACGTCACGGCAGCTTAACATTGGCCAGTCTCCTGATAGTGATCAACCACCTGCAGCAGTGTTAGGCGTGCGCGGTGCAGCAATACCCGGACATTGGCATTGCTGATGGCGAGCAAGTCGGCGATCTCGTCCAATGGGCGCTGCTCTAAATCGCGCAATAAAAAAGCCGCTTTTTGTCGATCGGGCAGTAGCGTTAAGGTTTTATCAATACAGCGCTTTAGCTGCTGCTCCTCCAGCAGCGAATCGGGCGTTTCGCTGTGCCAGCGCGAGGGTTTACTGGCCCAGTGGCCATTGGCTTTGAAGCAGTTGTCGTCAAGGGTGGGGCGCTCAAGCTCCGAGTCATCCAGCGCTACCAGCCGCGATTCACGCCGCAGCCGCGTTTTGGCCTCGTTGCTAACGATACGCGCGGCCCAGGTTTTAAAGCTTGAGCGACCTTCAAAGGTAGTCAGTGAACGGTGTATGGAGATCCAGGCCTCTTGGACGGTGTCCTCGGCGTGGGCATGACCCACAAGGGCTCGTGCCACCGCTAGCAGCAGTGTCTGGTAGCGGTTGATTAGCTCGACTAGCGCCGCCTCACTGCCCTGCTGGGCGGCCGTGACCAGTTGCTCATCCGGGGTGGAGGGATTGATGGTAGCTGTATTTATGGCACTCAAAAGACGCAATTTTTCCTTTTTATCGAGGGTCACTGCGCTGCGAGCTGGGGTGTCGCGCGCGGTGATGGCCCAGCCCCAGTGCTGCTGTAGGGCGCCATTTAGGTCGGTGATTGCGTAATATAACACGGCAATGTGCCTCGGAATCTAGCGCTGTGGTGTGGTGTGCTCTGGAGCGCTCGCAGGCGATAGCCGGCGCTTAATCCAGTAGTCGATGCTTAGGTAGCGGCCGGGGCCGTAAGCGACGAGCGCCAAAAGCATGACCAAGTAGGTGGCGGCAAACTCGATACCATTGTTGAGCACCACAAATTTACCGCTGGAGGTGAGCCAGTCGTATTTGCCGTGCTCTTGTAAAATGCTGGTGGCGCGCGCCAGTTTGGCGGCGGCCTCATCGACCCGGGCGTTGGCAAAAGGAGCGCTCTGATCGGCAATGGCCTGCCAGCCGTGATCGATATGCACTGCAAAAATGGCCACTAGCATGGTCACAATTAAAGGAATAGCGATAGCGCGAGTGGCGAGACCTAACGTAAGTAATAGAGCGCCGATCAGCTCGGCGGCCGTGGCCAGCGCGGCCAAAGCGGCCGGCGCAGGCAAGCCCAGTCCCCAATCGTCATTGCCAAACCATGCGACTGTATCGCCAAAATGGTTTAATTTGCTGGTGCCTGCCATCCAAAATACAGGTGCTAAATACAGCCGCAGGGCAAGCCCTGCGATTACGTCCGTGCGCGCAAGGGCACCGTTAAACGAGTTTGTGGTGTGCAAAAATAGTTCACGTGCGGCCATGTGTCCGTCCTGTCTCTGATTAACAATGCATGCGTTACGGTTAATGACGCGTGAGCCGAGCGAATGTTACAGCGGCGGTGGCGTATTGGCGGCGGGTTTTATATACTGCCGGCCCGAATTTAGATGGGCTTTGCCGAGCCCCGCAATAGCAACAAGTGGCCTTTGGTAGGGGTCACCACTGAGAAAGGATATAACATGCCAGTTATCACGCTTCCCGATGGTTCTACTCGCGAATTCGACCAGCCCGTTACCCTGTTGCAGGTTGCTGAAGATATTGGCCCCGGCTTGGCCAAAGCCACCGTGTGCGGCCGTATTGATGGCGAGCTGGTCGATGCCTGTGAAGTCATTGATCACGACGCCGCTATTAGCTTAATCACCGGACGCGATGACGAGGGCCTTGAGGTCATTCGTCACTCATTTGCTCACTTGGTGGGGCATGCGATTAAGCAGCTGTACCCCGAGGCCAAAATGGCCATTGGGCCGGTGATCGACAACGGCTTTTATTACGATATCGAGTACGAGCGCACCTTGACGCCAGAGGATCTGACGGCGATTGAGAAACGTATTAAAGATCTGATTAAAACCGATTACGACGTCATTAAGAAAATGACGCCGATTGCCGATGCCCGAAAAGTGTTTGACGAGCGCAACGAGAGCTACAAAGTCGAGTTGATTGACGGCCTGATTGCGGCCGGCGAGCAGGCGGTGGGCTTGTACCACCACGAGGAATATGTGGATATGTGCCGCGGTCCTCACGTGCCCAACACCCGTGTGATGCGTCATTTTAAATTGATGCGCGTGTCGGGCGCTTACTGGCGCGGTGATGCCAGCAACACTCAGCTACAGCGTGTGTACGGCACCGCCTGGAACGACAAAAAAGAGCTAAAAGCTTATTTGCACCGCCTAGAAGAGGCGGAAAAGCGCGACCACCGCAAGTTGGCGAAAAAGTTTGATTTGTTCCATATGCAAGAAGAAGCACCGGGTATGGTGTTTTGGCACCCTAAAGGCTGGTCGGTGTACACCGCGATCGAAGAGTACATGCGCAAGGTGCAGCGCGATAATGGTTACCAGGAAATCAAAACCCCCCAGGTGGTGGATCTGAGCCTGTGGAAAAAATCCGGTCACGCCGATAAATTTGGCGACGACATGTTTATGCTCAAGTCGGAAGATCGTGAATTTGCGGTTAAGCCCATGAACTGCCCCTGTCATGTGCAGGTGTTTAATCAGGGGTTGCGCAGTTACCGCGATTTGCCGCTGCGCCTTGCCGAGTTTGGCTCGTGCCACCGCAACGAGGCCTCCGGCTCGCTACACGGTATTATGCGGGTGCGTGGTTTTACTCAGGACGACGCGCATATTTTTTGTACCGAAGCGGCGATTCAGGACGAAGTGGCAGCCTTTACTGACTTGTTGTATCAAGTTTACGCCGACTTTGGTTTTAATGAGGTGATTATTCGCCTCTCGACTCGCCCAGAGCAGCGTGTGGGCAGTGATGAAGATTGGGATCGTGCCGAGCAAGCGCTGGCCGATGCACTGGACGCCAAAGGGCTGGAGTACAAGCTGCTGCCGGGCGAGGGCGCCTTTTATGGTCCCAAGATCGAATTTTCATTAAAAGACTGCCTCGACCGGGTGTGGCAGTGCGGCACGATTCAGGTGGATTTCTCGATGCCGGGCCGGCTTGATGCCCAATATGTGGCCGAAGATGGTTCGCGTCAGGTGCCGGTTATGTTGCACCGTGCTATTCTCGGTTCGTTCGAGCGTTTTATCGGTATTTTGATCGAAAACTACGAGGGCGCGTTTCCCACTTGGTTGGCGCCGGTCCAGGTGATGATTGCCAATATTACGGACAATCAGGCCGATTATGTGCAAAAAGTCGAAAAAACCCTCGCAAATAATGGCTTTAGGGCACTTTCGGACTTGAGAAACGAGAAAATCGGCTTTAAAATCCGCGAGCACACAATACAGCGGGTTCCGTATCTCTTGGTCATCGGTGACAAAGAGGTCGAATCCAACCAAGTCGCCGTCCGTACCCGTGACGGTCAAGATTTGGGCGCAATGAGTCTGGAAGCCTTCAGTGAACACCTGAGCGCCGATATCGCGAATCGTAGTCGCGTGGCAGCATCCGACTCGCAAGATTAATCAAATAGGAGAAAGACACTATCAAACGAGATAACGCTAAAGGCAAATCCAAGAAAGCCCGTATTAACGACCAAATTGAGGCGAGCGAGGTTCGCTTAATTGGTGCCGACGGAGAGCAAGTGGGGATTGTCCCACTGGATGAGGCCTTAAAAATCGCCCAAGATGCGTCATTGGATCTGGTCGAGATAGCGGCTGATAGTACGCCAATAGTTTGTAAAATCATGGACTATGGCAAGCACCTGTTTGAGATTAAAAAGACCAAAGCAGCTGCCAAGAAGAAACAAAAGCAGCAGCAGATTAAAGAAATGAAGTTTCGTCCAGGGACGGAAGATGGAGATTATCAGGTCAAACTACGCAACCTGATACGTTTCCTTGAAAACGGGGACAAGGCCAAGGTATCGCTTCGGTACCGCGGTCGTGAAATGGCTCACCAGGAACTCGGGATGGACGTGATGCTACGCATCGAGAAAGACCTTGAGGAACTGGCAACAGTGGAACAACGGCCTAAAATGGAAGGTCGCCAACTGATTATGGTCATGGCCCCGAGAAAGAGATAGTGGCTGGGCTTTTAGCTGCCTTAGTGACTAAATATTAATGTTATTGCAAATGCGGAGTTTATCTCATGGCAACAAAAGCTAAAGTACACAGTGGCGCCGCCAAGCGCTTTAAAAAGACTGCGGCCGGTTACAAGCACAAACACGCAAACAAGAGCCACATCCTTACCAAAATGACCACTAAGCGCAAGCGTCAACTGCGTGGCACCAGCATTATCAATGCGGTAGATGCCCCAGCAATTGATCGTATGCTTCGCGCCAAGTAATTGGTTTAATTTCGGATAATTAGGAGTTTATTATGGCCCGTGTTAAACGTGGTGTAGAGGCGCGTCGTCGTCACAAGAAAGTTTTAAAAGCAGCAAAAGGCTACTACGGTGCTCGTTCACGAGTTTTCCGTGTTGCCAAGCAAGCCGTTATCAAAGCAGGTCAGTACGCTTATCGCGACCGTCGCGTTAATAAGCGTAACTTCCGCGCTTTGTGGATCACTCGTATCAACGCTCAGTCTCGCGCTGAAGGCATGACTTACAGCCAGCTAATTGCCGGTTTGAAGAAAGCCAGCATCGCTCTGGACCGTCGTGTACTGGCTGATCTGGCGGTTTACGACAAAGCAGCTTTTGCTGCGGTAGTGGCTCAGGCTAAATCAGCTCTGGCTGCTTAAGTACCGCTTGCAGGCTCGGGCCGTTATAGCCTGAGCTGCCAAGTGCTAAAGGGGAGGGCTGTTATGGGCCTCCCCTTTTTTATCTGCGCTATTTGATGTTCGCTGTGCCTGCACACGGCGGTTCACACGCTAAATACTGGAATTTGCGATGGAAAATCTCGCTGCGCTGACTGAACAAGCGCTCAAATTAGTCGATAACGCTGAAGATCTGGCGGCGCTGGACAAAGTCCGCGTCGAGTATCTGGGCAAAAAAGGCAGCATCAGTGCTCAGGCTAAAATGTTGGGCAAGCTCTCTGCTGATGAGCGCCCCAAAGCCGGCGCCTTGATCAACGAGGCCAAGCAGCAGGTACAAGATCGTATTAATGCGGTTAAAGCTCAGTTTGAGCGGGCGGCGATTGAAGCCAAGCTCGCTGATGAGACCATTGATGTCACGCTGCCCGGCCGGGCTAACGGCCTTGGTGGTTTGCACCCAGTGACCCGCACCCTCGATCGTATTGCCGAGATCTTTGCCCAAGTGGGCTACGAGGTGGCCGAAGGGCCCGAGATCGAAGACGATCACCACAATTTTGAGGCGCTGAATATCCCCGCACATCACCCCGCGCGCGCCATGCACGACACTTTTTACGTCGATGAAAAGCCTTTTGCCACCAGCGGTGGTAGCTATGTGCTGCGCACTCATACTTCTCCTGTGCAAGTGCGGGTGATGGAAACCGACGAGCCGCCGATTCGGATTATTTGCCCGGGTCGGGTATATCGCTGCGACTCGGATTTAACCCACACACCCATGTTCCACCAGGTGGAAGGTTTGGTGGTGGACAAAAATATCAGCTTTGCCGACCTAAAAGGTACGGTGGATCAGTTTTTAAAAGCCTTTTTTGAGGTGGATGCCCCCGTGCGTTTTCGCCCGTCCTACTTCCCGTTTACCGAACCTTCGGCCGAGGTGGACATAGGTTGTACTCAGTGTCACGGCGATGGCTGCCGGGTGTGCAAGCACACCGGTTGGATTGAGATTATGGGCTGCGGCATGGTGCACCCCAATGTCTTTAAAGCCTCGGGAATTGATCCAGAGGTGTACTCGGGCTTTGCGTTTGGTATCGGCGTCGAACGAATGGCGATGTTGCGCTACGGCGTAAACGATTTGCGTCTGTTTTTTGAAAACGACGTAAAGTTTTTGCAGCAGTTTTAATCCATCGATACGCCGCTTAAGTCATGCCCGAAATAAAATAGACAGGCCCCACAGGCCGAAAGAGATTGAACTATGAAAGTAAGTGAATCCTGGTTGCGCGAGTGGATTAACCCCGAGGTGAGTGTCGAAACACTCGTCGAGCAACTCACCATGGCCGGCATCGAGGTAGATGCTACCGAACCGGTAGCCGGTGCGTTTAGCGGTGTTGTTGTGGGTGAGATTGTCGCCATAGAGCAACACCCCGATGCCGATAAACTGAGAGTTTGTCAGGTTGCAGGCCACCCAGACGGCGGTGACATTCAGGTAGTGTGCGGTGCGCCCAATGCGCGCGTCGGTTTAAAAGCGCCTTTTGCCACTGTGGGTGCGCAATTACCGGGTGATTTTAAAATCAAAAAAGCCAAGCTGCGCGGTGTCGAATCCTTTGGCATGTTGTGCGGCCAGACTGAACTTGAAGCGGGCGATGACGACTCCGGCCTGTGGGAGTTGGCCTCCGACGCGCCGGTCGGGCAAGATCTGCGCGATTACTTAAACCTTAACGACACGTTGATTGAGGTGGACATTACCCCTAACCGTGGCGACTGCTTGAGTGTTCGCGGGCTGGCGCGCGAACTAGGTGTGATTAACCGGCAAGCGGTTAGCGCTGTGGCGGTAAAACCGGTGGCAGAGGCTATTGCCGATACTCGGTCGGTTACCTTGCAGGCACCTGAGTCTTGTAGCCGTTATCTGGGCCGAGTGATTCGTCGTGTAAATGTTGGTGCGCCCAGCCCTGCATGGCTGCAAGAAAAGCTGCGCCGCTCGGGTGTGCGCTCGATTGATGCTGTGGTGGATGTTACCAATTACGTATTGCTTGAGTTGGGGCAGCCCATGCACGCGTTTGATTTGGCAAAAATCAACGGTGGTATTACCGTGCGTCACGCTCACGACGGTGAAACGCTCACACTGCTCGATGAACAAGCAATAACCCTTCAGTCCGACACGTTGGTGATCGCTGACGACCGGGCGCCGCTGGCAATGGCAGGCATTATGGGTGGGCTTGACAGCTCAGTTACCGCCGCCACCCAAGATATTCTGCTTGAGAGCGCATTCTTTAATCCGCTGGCCATTGCCGGTCGGGCGCGTAATTATGGCTTGCATACAGACTCTTCTCACCGTTTTGAACGCGGCGTAGACTACCAGTTACAGCGCGACGCAATTGAGCGGGCCACTGAACTGTTGTTGGCTATTGTCGGTGGCGATGCCGGCCCAATAGTCGAAGAGGTGGCTGCAGAGCTGCCTAGCGAGCAAGTGGTCACTTTGCGCCAAGAGCGTATTGCCAGTGGCTTGCATATTGATATGGATGCGGAGACCGTCGAAGATATTCTGTCTCGCTTAGGGTTAGAGATTGCCGAGCGCACCGATGCTGGTTGGCAGGTGCGAGTGCCCAGCTGGCGCTTTGATATCGACATCGAGGCCGACTTGCTCGAAGAGCTGGCGCGGATTTACGGTTATAACCGCTTGCCCACCCGCGTTCCCGATTCGCCAATGGCGATTAAGGCGCACACCGAGTCGCGCTTACCGCTGGCGCAATTACGCCGCCACTTGATTAGTCGTGACTACCAAGAGGTAGTTACCTACAGTTTTGTCGACCCAAGCGATAACGCCCGCTTTGATCCTGACGTTACCCCCATTGCCTTGAAAAACCCCATCAGTGCCGACATGGCGGTGATGCGAACCACCTTGCTGCCGGGCTTGGTGGCGACTTTGCGCCATAACCTGAATCGCCAGCAGAGCCGCTTGCGTTTATTCGAAAGCGGTCAGCGCTTTATTCCGGGTGCTAATGGCGTCGATCAGCAGCCGACCCTTGCCGGTTTGGTGTATGGGCCACTGGCGGCCGAAAACTGGAACAATGAAACACGCAATGTTGATTTCTTTGATGCTAAGGGTGACGTTGAATCTTTGCTGGCGCAAACGGGCGATGCCGCACGTTTTAGTTTTCGCGCTGGCCGTCATCCGGCTTTACACCCTGGGCAGTGCGCCGAAGTCGTTTGTGCTAGAGAGGTTGTTGGCTATGTGGGCGCTATCCACCCAGCGCTACAGCAAGAGCTAGACATCCCCGCGGGCGTGTTTGTGTTTGAGTTGGTGCTAAAACCTCTGCTTAATGCTCAGGTGCCAAGCTTTACGCCGCTGTCGCGCTTCCCGGCCAACCGGCGTGATTTAGCGTTGCTGGTAGACCGGGAGTTGCCGGTTGATCACTTGCTAAACGGCGTCCGCGAAACGGCGGGCGAGTACCTCTCAGACTTAAAGGTCTTTGACTTGTATGTGGGCAAAGGCATTGATCCGCATAGAAAAAGTGTCGCTTTGGGCTTGACCTTTCAGCATCCTTCACGCACTCTTACCGATGATGAAATCAATGGATTTATCGGGCAGGTGGTTGATCATCTGCAAAACCAACATGGTGCAACCCTGAGATAGGCAACAACCTATGCCCAACGGCGCGCTGACAAAAGCGGATTTGGCAGAAAAACTCTACGAAGAACTTGGTCTCAATAAGCGTGAGGCCAAGGAGCTGGTTGAGCTGTTTTTTGAAGAAATACGCGGCTCACTTGAGGCCAATGAGCAGGTTAAATTGTCGGGGTTTGGCAACTTCGATTTGCGCGATAAAAGTCAGCGTCCAGGGCGCAACCCCAAAACCGGCGAGGAGATTCCCATCAGTGCTCGCCGGGTGGTTACCTTCAGGCCGGGACAGAAACTGAAGGCACGAGTAGAGACCTATGCTGGAACCAAGCCATAACGACGAGTTGCCGGTTATACCCGGTAAGCGTTACTTCACTATTGGTGAAGTCAGCGAGCTGTGTGCCGTAAAGCCACACGTGCTGCGCTACTGGGAGCAGGAATTCCCACAGCTTAAGCCGGTTAAACGCCGTGGTAATCGCCGCTATTATCAGCGGACCGATGTGCTCACCATCCGCCAGATTCGCGCTTTACTGTACGATCAGGGGTTTACCATTGGCGGTGCCCGCCAGCAAATGAGTGGCGAGACCGCGCAGCAAGATGCCAGCCACTTTAGCCAGTTGGTCAATCAGATGATCTCCGAGCTTGAGCAACTGCTAGACGTCTTAAACACCAAGTAAATCAAACAATTACTTACAGCCGCCGAAACATACGTGCGGTTGTGGGTCACCGGTACGGCAATGGTATTGTCTGTTGCATTCTTAAAAAAATCCGGTATTATGCCCAGCTCTCGAAGTAAGCCTATCGGCTTGTTTTGACCGTCGGAACGTAGCGCAGCCTGGTAGCGCACTACACTGGGGGTGTAGTGGTCGTGGGTTCGAATCCCGCCGTTCCGACCATTTTTCTTTTCCCGTCAGCTCTCTTGCCGTGTCGCGCTTTACTTGCAACGCCCTGCCTAGTAACTATCAGTCCCTTTCACGGGGGATCTATTTCTCGTCCTGTTAAAAATTACCCTTGTATTCTCGGCAAACGCCCCCAAAAATTAGCAATGGCCGTTATAGGGTGGCAGTGAGTGACCAAAATGCTACTATGTGCGCCTATTTTTTTGATTTTGCGAACCTGATAGGGCGCGACAATAACAACGGAGTATTCACGTGACTAAGCAGTTAATGATTTACAACAATATCCAGCCTTTAACCAGCGATAAGCACCGCACTCTGTCGGTAAGTATCGACTCTTACGACTTTATCTCGGAGATGACCTCGGCGCCTTTGTTGGCCACCGAGATACCTTTTGCTGCCGCTGAATACGCTGTTATTTTTTCGGCGCCTAACGAGCAGGGCGAGCACACCCCTTTGGCAGTGATGGGCGTCAAGCAGGGTGAAAACCTAATGCTGACCGACGATGGCCGTATTAATGCGCGCTACATCCCAGCATTTATCCGCCGTTATCCCTTTGTGTTTGCCGGTGGCAAAGATTCAGAAAACCTGACTCTGTGCATTGACGAAGACAGTAAAGCGCTGGTTGCCGATGGCAGTAAAGGGCAGCGTTTGTTTGATGACAATGGCGAGCAAACTGATCACTTGAAAGAAGTGTTGAAGTTCCTGCAGGATTACCAATACCGCGCTGAGATGACAAGAACGTTCTGTAAAACGCTAAAAGAGTTGGATTTGTTAGAGCCAATGCAGGCTAATATCGAATTTAACGGCAATGCTGATAACAATATGAGCATTAAAGGCTTTTACACCGTTAAGCGTGAAAAGCTTAAGGCGTTGAGCGATGAGCAACTGCTGGATTTATTTAAGAAGGATGGCATGGAGCTGATCTATGCTCACTTGCAGTCGTTGAGCAACCTTAACCGTTTGGTTGAATTTAAAAACGCTAAGTTGGCCAGTTAATCGGCCAGTGTTTTAGGGTTGTAAAAAGCCGACGCAAGCGTCGGCTTTTTTGTGGGTGCTTGTTTCTGATTAGCCTGTGTAGATGGACAGCACATCTCGCTTGGCACCGTCGTGGATGCTGCTGGAGGTCGAACCTAAAAAACGCTTTAAGCCGTGCTTGCCGTGGCTACCAGTTACGATGAGATCCGCATTTAAAGTGTTGGCGAGTTGGTGCACTTCATAGGCTGGGTCACCAAATGTAATATGGAGGTTGGCGTGCGGTATGCCGTAGCTATCAGCCAGTGCTGAAAGCTGTGGGTACACGGTTTGGCGTATCTGCATTTCATTGACGCTGTGGTTGTGGCCGGTGACGTCGCCGTATCCGGTTACCGGGTGCTCTTCTACGTGTACTAAGTGAAGCTGTGCGGCGTTTGCTATGGTTTGCGCCTTACTAAGCAGCTGTGTGGCGCCTTCTTCAAGGTCGACTGCAATCAATATGTGCTGATAGCCTGCCATGTGGGCTCCTCTCTATGACGTTAATAATCTCTATCTTACAGCTTAGTTCGCGCCTTGTGACATGGCCATTTAGCGCGCGCATTTTAGCGCTGAGTGAACCATAGTCGATGGTCTGCGTATTTAACAGCGGTGGTTACGGTTTAGTGTCTTAAAGGGAGGCGTCTATGGGGTCCATCAACGTATCGCAAAGTAGTATCTTGCTAACCGGCGGCACAGGATTTATCGGTCAGCTGTTGTGCCAGCAGCTGTGCCAAACGGGAGCAAAGGTTACGGTGCTGACACGCTCTCCAGAAAAGGCTAGGCGCAGCCTTGAACGGCTTGGAGCGTCGGCTACGGATTTTGCGGGTTTATCCCGCTATGAAGGCTTTGACGCGGTGATTAATTTGGCTGGCGCGACTGTGCTAAGTCGCTGGAGTAAGCGCCGACGCCAAACTCTGCGGGACAGTCGTGTCGCATTTACGCAAAGGCTCATGGCCCAGCTTGCGGTGCAACGTCCGCCCCAAGTGCTTGTTAGCGGTAGCGCGATAGGCTATTACGGTGATACGGGTGATGTGGTGGCCGATGAGAGCTGTTGCGCTGGCGAAGGCTTTGCGGCCGACCTGTGCCGGGATTGGGAGAAGCAGGCGCGGCTTTTTTCGGAGCGGGGCACCAGAGTTTGTTTGTTGCGAACCGGTGTCGTACTGGATCAGGGCGGCGGTGCCCTGAGTTCAATGCTGCCGGCCTTTAAAGTGGGGCTGGGCGGACCAGTTGCCAGTGGGGCGCAGTGGATGAGCTGGATTCATCGACAAGATTTGGTGTCGATGATTATCTGGTTGTTGACCCGCGATGATCTTGCCGGTCCGGTTAATGCTGTGGCGCCTAAACCTGTGCGTAATCGGGAGTTTAGTCAGCAGTTGGCCGAGGTGTTACACCGTCCGGCATTTTTCAAAGTGCCCAAATGGGTGCTAAAAGTTCTGCTGGGTCAGGCCGCTCAAGAGTTGTTGTTAAGTAATAATAAAGTGGCGCCGAAAGTGGCCGTTGAGGGTGGGTTTATTTATCGTTACCCGGAGTTAAAAGAGGCGCTAAAGGCGAGTGTGTAGCGTTAAAAAATAAAATTAGATTTATGCCTTGTAATGTAAAAAGCAGGCCTTATATATCAGTTGTACCTGCTCAAAAGAGAGGTGCAAAATCGCCTGATCCGATGGATAGGCACTTTTAAAATATTGCTCAAATTTGAGGATATCATTATGCGTAACTTTGACTTAACTCCTTTATATCGTTCTTCTATTGGTTTTGATCGCGTCGCCGGGTTGCTCGACAGCTTGTCCCGCAACGAGCAAAGTCAGCCGGGGTACCCGCCTTACAATATTGAATTGACAGGTGAGGATCATTACCGAATCTCTATGGCTGTGGCCGGCTTTGACCGCGCCGAGCTAAACATTGAAGTAAACCAAAACAACCTGACTGTATCGGGCAATAAAGGCGCCGAGGATAAATCTCGCACTTACTTGCACCAAGGAATTGCCGCGCGCAATTTCGAGCGCCGCTTTCAGCTGGCCGATCACGTTCGGGTTGAGTCGGCCGCTGTAGAAAACGGCTTGCTGCATGTTGATCTTGTGCGTGAGTTGCCAGAGGCTGTAAAACCCCGGACCATTGACATTGCCGATGGTGTCGCACGCGCCCCTGCAGAGCAAGGCGTCGATCACAAAACGGGTGATGCATCCGAAGCTGCGTAATGTAGCCGTTAAATACGTTAGATTTCCCAGTCAGGTTTTCTAGCTAAAAGCGCCGGCCGTGCCGGCGCTTTTGTTTTGTCGTTACTTTACTCCACTAAAATTTTACCAACGGCTTGTTATGTCTCAGCTACTGCGGTGTCCGCTTTGCCATACCGATTGTCCGAGCGATGAGGCGTCGTGGTTTTATTGCGACCGGAGGCGATTTTACCTTCGCTGTCACCACTGTTATCTTATTTTTGTCCCGTCACGGTTTTATCTTTCCCCTGCTCGAGAAAAGTCTGAGTATGACCTGCATGACAACCAAGTGTATGATCCGGGGTATCGACGTTTTTTAAATCGATTGTACGCTCCGTTAGTCGCCAGGTTGAGCTCTGTTGCTCGCGGTCTTGATTTTGGTTGTGGCCCGGGCCCGGCATTGGCCGCCATGTTGCGAGAGGTTGGCTTTACCGTTGCGCTGTACGATATTTTTTATGCGCCGGATCGATCCGTGCTTGCGACAAAGTACGATTTTATCACCGTCACTGAGGTGGTGGAGCATTTGCATAATCCATATGGAGAGCTGCAAACCTTGTGGGGCTGTTTGGAAAAAAATGGGGTGCTCGCGATTATGACAAAGTTGGCTTTAGATGCGACGGCCTTTGCCGGTTGGCACTACAAAAATGACCCCACCCATATCTGCTTTTTTTCCCGTCAAACCTTTGAGTTTTTAGCTGACACTTTGAATGCCAGGCTTGAATTTATGGCTGACGATGTTGTGTTTTTAACCAAACGGTCGTAATACTTAATCGGTGCGAAATAGTTTGGCGCGGACCATCTCTCGGTAGGCGCTGGGGGTAGTGCCCAATTGTTGCTTGAACAACTCGGCAAAATAAGCGCTGTCCTGATAACCGGATTTTTCCGCCACCTCAACAATGCTCAGGTTGCTGGTTTTAAGCAGCTCTCGCGCAATTTTTATTCTGATCTCTCGCAGGTAGGCCAGCGGCGTTGTATCGGTTGCATTTTTAAAACGTCGGTTTAGTGTGCGGGTGCTCATGCCAAAGCGTCGCGCCAGATCGGCCACCGTAATGGGCCGTGAGTAATTATCCCGAATCCACAGCTGAATTTGAATGATGGTTTCATCCGGGTGTGGGTGGCTTGTGTCCTCGTAAAATGCTGAGCTTTCATAAGAGCGGCGAATCTCGTGAGAAAAGTGACGTTCTACATGGCTAGCAACGGTTTTTCCCATTAGCCGCTGAATAAAATAAACCGTTAAGTCGGCGAGAGAGTTGACGCTGGCGGCGCAGTATAAGTTGCCAGCTTGGGTAATAAAGTGTTGCCGCTTGAGCTGCACATTAGGGTAATTTTTTTGAAACTGATCAAAGTAGTGCCAGTGGGTGGTTGCCACCTTGTCGTCCAGCAAGCCTGCCTCGGCGAGAAAACAACAACCGGTACCGACACCGCAAATAGTGGCGCCGTTGTGGTGTTGCTCTTTTAGCCATTCGATAAGTGCGCCGGCGCGGCGCAGCACAGGGCGAGGGTTGCGCCAGAGAGCGGGCAGATAAATGATGTCGTTATTGCCGGCTTCGGCTAGGGTCGCATCGGGCGCCCAGCGCATACCGGTTGGCGTGGGCAGTTGGGTGCCGAGGGCTACCGCCGTGCGCATGGCGAGGTTAACCGGTGAGGCCTGCGCCGATTGGTGCCTTGCCAGCTGGGCGGTTTGCAGCATCTCCAGCGGTAGCGTGGTGCCAGTGGTGAGCATGTGCTCGGATAACACAAAAGTAATTTGTATCGTCTGTGTTGTGTTGTCTGTCATGGTATCGGCCAAGGCTTCTCTATTTGGCCAGAATACCATAGTATTTGGCTGGTATGGCCGTGACCGTTGCTAGGCTTTGCTTCTACACTCTGCGCTTCTCAGTATCTTCCTTGTCATATTTTGGAGAACGCTATGTCGCGCTTGCCGGTTATTGTGGGGTTTGGTGGGTTTAATGCCGCCGGCCGCAGCTCGGGTCATCACGCTTTTCGGCGGATGATTATTGAGAGTTTAGACGATAACGCGCGGCGCGAGACTTTGGCGGGCTTGGCGGTGATGATGGGGTTTGTCCGTTTTGTTGCCGGGCAGTGGCAAGATCTCGACGGCGGTGTGTTGACGCTGGCAGACATTGAGTCGCGGTTTGGCGCCGATATCGTAGCGGGCAGCCTGATTCGCCGTATCGATCCGGCATTTTTTGATGTCGATAGCGTTCACTGGCAAAAATCTGCCACTCTTAATCCCGAAAACGACAACCAGCGTTTTGTTATGAAGGCGCGCGAGCTTCCCGAGCCGCTGCCCGCTAACTGGCAGGTCACTGAATTGGACGCCCGGCGAGTTACGGTTGAGGTGACCGGTGCGCTTGACGTTAAAATTGACAGTTATCGCGACTGCCCGGTGAAGTCGGCCGGACAGCTACCGCAGGGCTTTAACCCTACTGATTTATACAATGCCCGATTCCACCCCCGCGCGTTGCAGTTGGCCGTTATTTCGGCCTCCGATGCCGTGCGTTCTATTGGTATTGATTGGGCGGATATTGTCGCGCAGATTAACCCTGATCAAGTGGGGGTTTACGCCAGCAATGTGATGAGTCAGTTGGATGACGACGGCTTTGGTGGTTTGCTGCAGTCGCGTTTGCGTGGCGGCCGCGTCAGTACCAAACAGTGCCCACTGGGCCTTAACAGCATGGTCGCTGACTTTGTGAACGCCTATATTCTTGGGAGTGTTGGTCATACCAGTGCCAATGCGGGTGCCTGCGCCTCTTTTTTATACAACCTGCGCTCAGCGGTGGAGGATATCGCCAGCGGCCGCTGTCGGGTAGCTGTGGTGGGTAACGCCGAGGCGCCGATATTGCCCGAGGTGATTGATGGTTACGCGACCATGGGTGCGCTCGCCAGTGAAGATAAATTGCAAAAACTGGATGGTGATAGCGCCACCGATCCGCGCCGTTCAAGTCGTCCATTTGGTGAGAACTGCGGCTTTACCATCGCTGAGTCTGGGCAGTATATCGTTTTGATGGATGATGAGTTGGCCTTAACGCTGGGCGCTGATATCCACGGTGCGGTGAGTGATGTTTTTATTAATGCCGATGGCTACAAAAAATCTATCACGGCGCCGGGGCCGGGCAACCATATCACGTTTGCCAAAGCCGTTGCCGCGGCCCGTGCGATTGTCGGTGACGAGGCAGTACGCGAGCGCTCTATGGTGCATGCGCACGGCTCAAGCACGCCGCAAAACCGCGTTACCGAATCACAGATCTTCGATCAAGTGGCGGAGTATTTTGGCATTCAAAACTGGCCGGTGGCGGCGGTTAAGGCCTATGTGGGGCACTCATTGTCGCCCGCCAGCGCTGACCAGATGATCGCAGCTCTCGGTACGTTTAAGTATGGGGTGATTCCGGGTGTCAAAACCATTGATGCCGTGGCGGACGATGTTTATGGCGATCGTTTGCATATTCCTTTGCGCGATTTCACCCCCGAGCAGGGTATCGATGTTGCCTTTTTAAACTCCAAAGGGTTTGGTGGCAATAATGCTACCGCCAGCGTTTTGGCGCCCCGCGTGGTGGAGAAAATGTTGGCCAAACGCTATGGCGCTGAAGCTTTTGAGGCCTACTGCGAGCGCCGCCAGTCAGTGCGGGCTAATGCTGAGGCCTATGATAACGGCGCGTTACGCGGTGATTTTGCGACAATCTATCGCTTTGGCGAAGGAATGATTGACGAGTCGAAAGTGGTCTTTGATGCCGAAGGCGTCCATTTGCCGGGCTTTGAAAAGCCGATAATACTGGATATCGCCAATCGCTTTACGGATATGGTCTAGCGGCCAGCCAAAGACGATTCGAGCAGCCTGCGTAAAACTTGCACAATAGCGCTATACAACGGCGGTTGTTTCCCTTAGAATACGGCGCCTTTCGCGGTGGACTTGATCCGCTGATGAACCTAATTTTAAACCGAGCGTGGGCAAGCCTGCGCCAATGAAACTACAGGAAAGCTAGAATGGTAACTATTCGTCTGTCACGTGGTGGCTCTAAGAAGCGTCCTTTTTACCACCTGACTGTAACCAACAGCCGCAGTGCCCGTAATGGTCGTTTTATCGAGCGTGTAGGTTTCTTTAACCCTATCGCCCGCGGCCAAGAAGAGCGTCTGCGCGTTGATCAGGAGCGTGTTAACTACTGGGTTGGCCAAGGCGCTCAGTTGAGCGACCGCGTTGCCAAGCTGGTTAAAGACGCAGCCTGATTACTCGCCCGGTGTCAGCAGGTACTTCTAATCTGGTTAACGTCGGGCAAGTAACCGGCGTGTTTGGTGTTAAGGGGTGGATTAAGATCCGCTCTCACACTGAGCCCGCCGCCAATCTCTTTGATTACTCGCCCTGGTGGCTGAAAACAGCCCACGGCGTTAAAGCCTTTGAGATTGATGAGCATCGCGCCCACGGCAAGGGGTTTGTGGCCCACATCAAAGATGTGGATGATCGCGACCTCGCCGCCCAGTACACCAACTGTGTGATTGCGGTTGAGCGCGAACAGCTACCGCCTTTGGAAGAGGGCGAGTTTTACTGGCATCAGTTGCAGGATATGACAGTTGTTAGCCGTTTTGAGGGGGGCGAAAGCCGCTTGGGAACGGTTAAAAAACTGATTGAAACTGGCGCTAATGATGTTCTGGTTGTGGCCCCTGATGCCGACAGTATTGATGAGCGCGAGCGCTTGATCCCCTATGTGCCGGATCAGTTTGTGACTCATATCGATCGGGCGACAAGCACCATTGAGGTGGACTGGGATCCGGCTTTTTAAGTCGCTGATCGCAGCAGCCCAAGTGTTTGAGTGGCGCCAGAACCAGACAAAAAGTTGGTAAAGTCGTGAAGATAGCGGTAGTGACGTTATTTCCCGAGATGCTGGCCGCCGTGCGCGACAATGGCATTACCGGCCGCGCAGTAACGCGGGGCCAGGTGGAAATACAGTGCTGGAATCCGCGGGACTTTACCGCCGATCGACATAAAACGGTGGACGATCGTCCCTACGGTGGCGGCCCCGGGATGTTGATGAAGGTACAGCCACTGCGCGACGCGGTTGCGGCCGCAAAGCAGTGGACGGGCGATGCCCGCGTGATCTACCTCTCGCCCCAGGGGCAAGTGTTTGATCAGGCCGCGGCAGGCTCTATGGCGCAAAGCGGTAACTTGATATTGCTTGCCGGGCGCTACGAAGGCATTGACGAGCGTTTGATTCAGACGGTGGTTGATGAAGAGTGGTCGATCGGCGATTACGTCTTGTCTGGCGGTGAGCTGCCAGCGATGGTGTTGATCGATGCGGTTACCCGGTTGCTGCCGGGCGCACTGGGTGATGCTCAGTCGGCAGTGGAAGATTCATTCAGCGAAGGGCTGTTGGATCATCCCCACTACACGCGCCCCGAAGTGCTCGATGGTGTAACGGTACCGGCTATTTTATTGTCCGGTGACCATGAAAAAATTCGGCGTTGGCGCTTACAGCAAGCGCTGGGGCGAACCTGGCTCAGACGGCCAGATTTGTTGCAAAGCAAAAACTTAACTGAGGAGCAGCGGGCGCTGCTGACGGACTTTCGTCGAGACCTTGATAACGATTGATTCTAGCTGTGAAGCTACAAACTCTTTAGGAGAATTGAAATGACCAACAAAATCATTCAAGAGCTCGAAAACGAACAGCTCAAACAAGAAGTCCCTAGCTTTTCACCGGGCGACACCGTTGTCGTTCAGGTAAAAGTAACTGAAGGCAGCCGCGAGCGTCTGCAGGCTTATGAAGGTGTTGTGATTGCTAAGCGTAACCGTGGTTTGCACTCTGCCTTTACGGTGCGCAAAATCTCCCACGGCGTTGGTGTTGAGCGTACCTTCCAAACTCACAGCCGTCAGGTTGACAGCATTGCTGTTAAGCGTCGCGGTGATGTGCGTCAGGCTAAGCTTTATTACTTGCGTGACCTTACCGGTCGTGCCGCACGTATTAAAGAAAAGTTGGGCTCGTAAGCGTCTAACATCACGGAGCGCACTTTTTGTTAAGTGCGTTTTGTATAAAAAAAGCCGATGTGGGAAACTACATCGGCTTTTTTTATATCGGCCCTTTGCTAGCGGAAGTTGAGTAGTTATGGCATCTAAGCCCTTGTCGGCTGCCGATACGGCAGTGATTGATGCTTATCTCGATCGCGTATGGCTAGAGAAAGGCTTGTCAGAGAATTCGCTGGCCAGTTACCGACGTGACTTGCAGGGGTTTGCGCGATACCTGGCGAGTCAGGATAGTTCTCTCGCTGCATCGCTCGGTAGTCAGAGGGTGCTGGCGTATTTGGCCTGGCGGCACGCTAAGGGTTATACCAGCCGCTCTACCGCGCGGTTATTGTCTTGTTTGCGAGGGTTTTATCGCGATCAGGTGCGCGAGGGGCTGCAGGAGTGCGACCCGCTGGTGGGGATCGAGAGTCCTAAGCTGCCCAAGTCGCTGCCCAAACTTTTAACCGAGCGCGATGTCGAAGCCTTGCTCAAGGCCCCCGATGTGAGTGAGCCGGTGGGGTTGCGTGATCGCGCTATGTTAGAGGTTCTCTATGCCTGCGGTTTGCGGGTGTCTGAGTTAACGGGGTTAACTGTGACGCTATTGAATTTGCGCCAAGGCGTGGTCAAAGTCATGGGTAAAGGCAGTAAAGAGCGGTTGGTGCCGCTGGGCGAAGAGGCAAATTACTGGCTTGAGCGTTATATCCGCGAGGCTCGACCGCTATTAGTCGGGGAGAGGCCGATCGAGGTGTTGTTTCCGAGCACTCGGAGGCAAATGATGACCCGGCAGACATTTTGGCACCGAATTAAGCATTGGGCGTTGGTCGCTGGTATTGATAAGCCCTTGTCGCCCCATACGTTGCGCCACGCGTTTGCTACGCACTTGTTAAACCACGGCGCCGATTTACGTGTTGTGCAGTTGTTACTGGGGCATAGCGACCTGTCTACAACGCAAATTTATACCCATGTGGCCCAGGCGCGTATGCAGGGGCTACATCAGGAGCACCACCCGCGTGGCTGAGGCCTACGGCGGTGTTTGTATGGTAAACTAGCCCGCAAGAAGTAACTGGGCAAACATCCTAGCGAGTAGAGTTTATGGTTTTACGAACAGTTAAATACGGTTTGGCGCTGGGCTTATCAGCGATGTTGGCGCTGGGCGCTTATGCTGAAGAGGCCGATTCGCCTGAGGCGCTTATTAAAGAAAGCCTCGAAACGCTCACCGGTGGTGCCCAGCTGGGTGCGATTCGCCCGTCCGTGATTGACGGTTTGTACAATGTCCAAATTGTTGGCGGGCCGGCGGTTATTATCTCGGCCGATGGTAAGCACGTCATTATGGGGGACATGTTTGATGTCACGCCTGAGGGGCTATCGCCCATTCAAGACCCATACCTGGTGGATAGCCGTAAAGAGTTCGTCAGCAGTTTAGGCGAAAAAGAGAGCATTAAGTTTGCGCCGGATGGCGAGACTAAGCACGTCGCTTACGTATTTACCGATGTCGATTGTGGTTACTGTCGTCGCTTGCACAGTCAGCTGCACAGTTACAATGAAATGGGCGCCAAAAAGCCCGGTTATAACGACTTGGGTATTGAAATTCGCTATTTGGCGTACCCCCGCGCCGGCCTCAATAGCCCCTCTGCGGCTAAACTCGAAAGCGCTTGGTGCGCGGACGATCAGCAAGCGGCCCTGGATAAGTTGAAAAACCTTGAGTCAGTCAAGCCGGCCACATGCGATGCGAGCCCGGTTGAAAAACAGTTTTTAAAAGGTGGCGAGATGGGCGTGACAGGCACTCCGGCTATTTTGTTGCCTGATGGCCGCTTGTTGGTGGGCTACCAGCCCCCAGAGCAATTATTAAAGACGATTGAGCAAAAATAATACCCTTCTTGCTGGCCGGGCACGTGCCCGGCTAGTCCCCTTTGCCAGGCAATTGACAGCAACCTTCGCTCTGAGTAAGGTTGCCGTCTTTTATTTGTGCAGAACTCCATCATAAAGAGGAATCGATGTTGAAACCGGTCAGATTAGGTATCTGCGGTCTGGGAACCGTAGGCAGTGGCACCGTTAACGTACTGGCGCGTAATCAGCGTGTCATTAATGCCCGCGCCGGTAGTGACATTATTGTCGAGCAGGTGGGCGCGCGACGCGATAACCCTCACTGTGATATGACTGCTCTGAATGTTACCCGCGATGTGTTTGATGTGGCGACCAACCCCAACGTCGATGTAGTGGTTGAGCTAATGGGGGGGGTAACCGTTGCGCGGGATTTGATCCTGACGGCGATTGATAATGGCAAGCACGTGGTTACCGCCAACAAAGCGTTAATCGCCGAGCATGGCAACGAAATTTTTGCTGCAGCCGACAAAAAAGGCGTAACCGTTGCGTTTGAAGCTGCGGTGGCCGGTGGTATCCCCATCATTAAATCTATTCGTGAGGGGCTGGCCGCCAACCGTATTGAATGGTTAGCCGGGATTATTAACGGTACGGGCAATTTTATTCTGACCGAGATGCGCGATAAGGGCCGTGATTTTGCTGAAGTACTGACCGAAGCACAAGAGCTGGGCTACGCCGAGGCCGACCCAACCTTTGATGTGGAAGGTATCGATGCCGCTCACAAGTTGGTGATCCTGGCTTCTATGTCGTTTGGCATTCCGCTGCAGTTTGAAAAAGTATTTACCGAAGGTATCAGCAAAATCGAGCCGGTGGATGTAGCCTACGCCGACGAGTTGGGCTATCGCATTAAGCACCTGGGTATTGCCCGTCGCACGCCAGATGGTATCGAGCTGCGGGTGCACCCGACCCTCATCCCAGAGAAGCGTCAACTGGCCAATGTGGATGGTGTGATGAACGCCATTATGGTGAAGGGCGACGCCGTTGGCCCGACGATGTATTACGGGGCGGGCGCTGGCGCCGAGCCTACGGCCTCATCGGTTATTGCCGATATCGTCGACGTGGCGCGCACCTTAACGGCTGATCCTGAACACCGGGTCCCGCACTTAGGCTTTCATCAAAGTAGCTTGGGTGAAGACGATATTCTGCCCATCGAAGACGTAGAAACCGCGTACTACTTGCGGATGTCCGCGCTGGATAAGCCCGGTGTTCTGTCTCAGGTGGCGACTATTCTGAGCGATTCAGGTATCAGTATTGAAGCACTGATTCAAAAAGAAGCGCCGGATGATGAAGAGATTGTGCCGCTGATTCTGTTGACCAACCGCGCGGTTGAGAAAGACTTGGCCACCGCGATCAGCAAAATTGAAGCGCTCAGCTCAATCACTGGTGCGATCACCCGTATCCGTCTTGAGCCGTTAAAATAAACGGGCGGGTAGTCCGCCTTTACTGGAAATTACGATCAGGTTACTAGCGTGAAATACATTAGCACTCGCGGCCAAGCGCCCGCATTGTCTTTTGAAGAAGTGGTTCTCACGGGCTTAGCGCCCGATGGTGGCCTGTATGTGCCCGAAAGCTTGCCCGAATTCAGCCGCGACGAGATCGCCAGTTGGGCGGGTTTATCTTATGAAGAGCTGGCGTTTAAAGTGGTGTCGCCCTTTGTTGATGGCGCGGTGCCCGATGCCGACCTGAAAAAAATTATCGCCGACTCTTACTCGACCTTTCGCCACAAGGCCATCGCCCCCTTAGTGCAAACTGGTCACAACGAATTTATTTTAGAGTTGTTTCAGGGCCCAACGTTAGCGTTTAAAGATTTTGCCCTGCAGTTTTTGGGCAACTTGCTCGACTACATTTTAAAAAAGCGCGACCAAAAAGTGGTGGTGATGGGCGCGACCTCGGGTGATACCGGATCGGCCGCCATTGAAGGATGCCGTCACTGCGATAACATCGATATTTTTATTTTGCACCCGCACAACCGCGTCTCTAACGTACAGCGCCGTCAGATGACGACCGTACTGGAAGACAATGTGCACAATGTCGCGCTGGATGGTAACTTTGACGATTGCCAGAATATGGTAAAAGCCAGTTTTGCCGATCAGTCCTTTTTGCCAGAAGGGCGTCAGTTGGTGGCGGTAAACTCCATTAACTGGGCGCGCATTATGGCTCAGATCGTCTATTACTTTTACGCGTCTCTGGCTCTCGGTGGTCCGGCACGCCCGGTGTCATTCTCGGTGCCTACGGGTAACTTTGGCGATATCTTTGCCGGTTATTTGGCTAAGCGCATGGGCTTGCCTATCGACCAGTTGGTGATTGCCACTAACAGCAACGATATTTTGCACCGCGCTATTAGCGCCAACGATTTAAGTAAGCAGCAGTTAGAGCACACTTTGTCGCCGAGCATGGACATTATGGTATCGAGCAACTTTGAGCGCATGCTGTTTGATTTGTACGACCGTGATGGCGCTAAGATCGCACAAATGATGGAAGACTTTAAAACCGGCGCCATGCATTTAGACCCTAAAGCCCTGGAGCGCGCGCGAGAACTTTTTGCCAGCCACCGGGTGGACGACGAGCGCATGCTCGAAGTGATTCGCGATGTGTTCGAAAACACCGAGTATCTGCTTGATCCGCACACTGCCATCGGTGTCGAGGCTGCCCGTGTAACTCGTCGCAGGCAAGACGTACCAATGGTCTGTCTCGCCACTGCCCATCCGGCTAAATTCCCCGAGGCGGTGCAAAAAGCCGGACAAACAGAAGATCCTGCATTGCCCCATCATATGGCCGATTTGTTTGAGCGCGAAGAGCGCTACGAGGTGTTGCCCCACGATGCCGAGACCGTGCATAAATTTATGGCGGGCCATTTAGCCTGTTAATAAAACTATGTAATTGATCTCCCCTCGGGTGACGGAATGCTCGCCCGAGGCTTTTCTCCTTTGTTTTAAATCCCAACCGATGAGTTTACTCAAACTTTGTCGCTCTGTTTTTTTAGTTTCTCTTTTGCGCGGCCTTTATGCGGTGGCCGAGTACCGGGTTGATCAGTGTCGCTGTGGCGATGTGATCAATGTTGTCGCAGGGGGCGCTTGAGTCCGCAGTCACCTGGCAGTCGCGTTTAGCGGTAAAAATCGGTGCAATTTAGTAGGCCCAGGTTGATAATAGGGGCTTAAGATCGTCGGGCTCTGGCCCGGCGCCGTCAAACCGTCACATGAGAGCCTCTTTTGCTAAGTTATCGCCACTCGTATCATGCCGGCAACTACGCCGATGTTATCAAGCACATCGTCTTGGTTGAAATTTTAGCGTACCTCACCAAAAAGCCTGCGCCTTTTGAGTATATCGATACCCACTCGGGGGCTGGCCTGTATAACTTGCGCTCGGAGCACGCCGTTAAACTGGGTGAATATCGCGGTGGCATTGGCAAGTTGATGGCCAAGCCTTGGCCTTTGTTGGCACCGTACCTAGAGCAGGTGCGGCTGGCCAATCGTACCGACAAACTTTATTACTATCCGGGCTCACCGCTTATTGCTCAGCGCTTTTTACGGCCGCAGGATCGCGCCTGGCTGTATGAACTGCACTCCAGTGATTGTAAAAAACTGGAGGACAACACCAAAACGTTTAACAATGTGCAGGTGGAATGCGCCGATGGTTTGCGCGGTTTGCTGGCGCGTGTCCCGCCTAAATCGCGCCGGGCACTGGTGTTAATTGATCCGTCCTACGAGGTTAAGGCTGAATATGCTCAAATCATCGATGCCGTCGTTAAAGCCCATAAAAAATTCGCTTCAGGCGTGTACGCCATTTGGTACCCAGTGGTTGATCGGGAGCAGATCGATTTTATGGAAAAGAGACTCGTGCGCAGTGGCATAAAGAATATTCAACGCTATGAGTTAGCGCTTGAGCCTGACGCCGAAACGAAAGGTCACGGTATGACGTCTTCGGGGTTGTTTGTCATTAACCCGCCCTGGACGCTGTTTGACACTATGCAGCAACTGTTACCGCAGCTGAGTAGTGCGCTAGCAGAAAATGAAGGTTTTTATAAGTGCGATGTGTTGGTCGACGAGTAATATCGGAGCGCGACACAAATACGGCGTAAAAAGGTCTCAATGGGTGTGGTATTCGTGGGCTCTTGCAGGGCGTGGCACCCTGCAAGAGGGTAAGGCTTTAGTACTGTAGCGCTTGCGTGTTATCCACCAGCCACGCGGCGGCGCCCACCAAAGCGGCTTTGTCGTTGGTGACCATGTGGACCGGAATATCCTCAACGTAACCGCGCATAATGCCTTTGTGGACATAGCGTTTCACAAAGTCGGTTTGCGGTAAGTAATTAGCGATTTTAGGCACAATACCGCCGCCCAGGTAAATGCCTCCTAGTGCGCCCCAGCTAAGGGCTTTATCGCCTGCCACGCTGCCCAGAATATTGCAAAAAGTTTCCAGCGCCTCCTCGCAAAGAGGGTCTTGGTGGGCGAGGGCTCGTTGGCTGACATCCGACGGTTGTAAATCTTCACACTCTTTACCGTCGATGGCCGCCAGCGCTTTATAAATACGCACCAGTCCAATACCCGAAAGCAAATGTTCAATAGAGACATGGTCAAATTCGCGCCGCATATGCTGCAAAATCGCGATCTCTTTGCCGGTGGTGGGAGCAAAGCTGCAGTGGCCACCCTCGGTGGGGATAATCTTCCAGCCGCTGCGCACTGGCGCCAGCATTGCGGCGCCAAAGCCGGTGCCGGGGCCCATTACACCGATCGGTGCGTGAGAGTTGCCCTTCACGTTGTAGAGTGTTTTTTTATCGCTGGCTTGTAAGTGTGGTGCCGCGTAGGCTAGCGCCGAAAAGTCGTTGAGCACATCTAGCGCTTGCATATTCAGCTCGTCGCGCAGTCGGCCAATCGAGAACTCCCAGTTAAGATTGGTGACTTTTACATGGCCGTCCTGAATAGGCCCGGCAATCGCCAGACAGGCAAACTTGGGCATGTTGATGCCGGTTTGGTCGCAATAGGCGCGAATCATATCGGCCAGCGAATCGTGATCGGCGCTGGGTAGGCTGAGCTGCTGTACGGCGTTGTAGCCGGTATCGTGCTCGCAGGCATCGACCAAGCCAAAGCGGCCGTTGGTCCCACCAATATCGGCGACTAGAATTTTGCTCATATGGTTGTGCTCCTCGCTGTTCTGCCTTGCTGCCGCTCTTTGATATTACCAAGCTTAATGGCTTACGCCGAAGGTGCCTAGCGTAAAAAGCGCCCATGTTATCGATAAAGAAGGTTGAGAAGTGTAGGTTTCATTGACAGCGCTGTCAATAGTGGTGTAGTTTTGCCCTCGTTCCGTTAAGCTAAAGAGCTTTTACGGCTTTGTGTTGCCCGCACCGAGCCGCAAGAAGACTAAAAGAGCGCACAGCGCCACACTAAAAATGAAGCGACATACCTGACACCCTTGGAGGTTACCCCGTGCCTTGGCCCCGATTGACCCCGGCGCTTGCCGTTGACGCTACCCTTGAAGCAAAAATAGATAAAATCTTGGCGCAGATGAGCGTCGAGGAAAGAGTTGGGCAAATGATTCAGCCCGAAATCAAGCAGGTAACCGCGCAAGATATTAAAGACTACCATTTGGGCTCAGTGCTTAACGGTGGCGGCTCTGTGCCCAATAACGATCGCTACGCCAAAGCCTCTGATTGGGTGGCACTGGCCGACAGCTTTTTTGACGCCGCCGCCGACTGCAGCGATGGCAAAGTTTATGTGCCTATCATGTGGGGCACCGATGCCGTTCACGGTGTCGGCAATGTGGTGGGAGCGACTTTGTTTCCGCATAACATCGCGCTTGGTGCGACCCACAACCCCGAGCTGATTCGCGACATTGGCGAGGTTACCGCCCGCGAGATTGCCGCCATTGGCATCGATTGGGACTTCTCACCCACAGTGGCCGTGGCCCGCGATGATCGCTGGGGCCGCACCTACGAATCCTACTCCGAAGACCCAGAGATAGTGCGCGCCTATGCCGGCCAAATGGTTGAAGGTTTACAGGGCGCCGTTGACTCGGGTGAGTTCTTAAGCGAGCAGCACGTGATTGCCACCGCAAAACATTTTATTGGCGATGGCGGCACGCTAAATGGCATTGACCGTGGCGATTGCGTAGACGATGAGCAAGCCCTGTGTGATATTCACGGCGCTGGATACTTCAGCGCCATAGAGTCAGGCGTACAGAGCGTTATGGCCTCGTTTAATAGCTGGCACGATGAAAAACTCCACGGTCATCAATATCTGTTAACCACCGTATTAAAAGACAAGCTTGGTTTTGACGGCTTAGTGGTGGGCGATTGGAACGGCCACGGTTTTATTGAAGGCGCCGAAGTTTTAAATTGCCCCCAGGCGATCAATGCCGGGTTGGATATTTTTATGGTGCCCGACCCAGATTGGAAAGTGTTGTTTAACAACACCGTCGAGCAAATTAAATCGGGCGTGATCGACGCCGCGCGCGCCGACGATGCCGTACGCCGTATTTTGCGGGTTAAGCTGCGCGCCGGTTTGTTTGAACGCGGCAAGCCATCCAGCCGCCCATTAGCTGGGCGCGACGAGCTAATTGGCGCCGCCGCGCACCGTGACGTGGCCCGCCGCGCGGTGCGTGAATCGCTAGTGATGCTAAAAAACAAAAACAACTTATTACCTTTGTCGCCTAAGCAACGGGTATTGGTAGCCGGTGATGGCGCCGATAATTTATCCAAACAAGCTGGCGGTTGGTCGGTCACTTGGCAAGGCACCGGCACCGATAAGCGCGACTTTCCCGGCGCTACCTCAGTGTATGACGGCTTAGCGGCCAGTGTGCAAGCCGCCGGTGGCGAGATTGAACTGAGCGAAACCGGTGACTACAGCGTTAAACCTGACGTGGCGATTATGGTGTGGGGCGAGTCGGCCTATGCCGAGATGCAAGGCGATGTGCAAAACCTGCTGTTTAAAGAGGGCGGCGGTCGCGATTGGGCACTGTTAAAAAAATTCAAAGCCGAGGGTATTCCGGTGGTGTCGCTGTTTATCACCGGTCGACCCATGTGGGTCAATCGCGAGATCAACGCCTCTGATGCGTTTGTGGCCATTTGGCAGCCAGGTACCGAAGGGGCCGGCGTGGCGGATGTGATTTTTACCCGCGCCGATGGCGAGCTGAACCACCCCATGAAAGGCAAGCTGACTTTCTCCTGGCCCCGCACCCCCGACCAAGTGCCGCTTAATCGGGGCGATGACGACTACAACCCGTTGTTTGCCTATGGTTATGGTCTGGCCTATGGCGAGGCCGATACCCTGGGCGATGATTTACCCGAAGAGTACGATGCCGGCGCCGACACCTTGGATGAGCTGCTGGTGTTTAACCGCCGTCCTATCGAGCCCTACCAGATTATGGTGCGCGGCCGGCAAAACGATAAACAGTTAATGCAGGGCAACCGCGTTGAGGTGTCGAGCATTTGTGTAACGGCAATAGATCGCGAGGTGCAAGAAGATGCCCGCCGCGCCCAATGGAACGGCTCCGGCGTGGGGTTGGTGGCGCTTACCACACGCGATCGACAGGTGTTGGTCGATTACCTCGACAGTGACGGCGCATTAATCTTTGACGTTAAAGTCGATGCCGCGCCCAGCCAGAGCGTTACTCTGCGTTTAGGCTGCGGCCCGGACAGTAACTCTGACTTGGATATAACCGACACGGTGCAGGCGCTGGCCGGTAACGGCTGGGCACAGGTGCGTGTGCCACTTAGACTGTTTCCAGATGTTGGCTCCGATTTTGGCCTAGTGCTGCCGCCCGAAGAGTTTTTCCACCGCATCTTAGAGCCTTTTACATTGGTTACGCTGGGCGAGCTGGATTTGAGCTTTTCCCGCGTTGCATTGGAGAAGGGCGCCGCTGCTGGGCTGGCGGGCATTGAGGTGATTTAACTTAGCGCGCAGTCGGCGTGCAGTAAGGCCCGCAAGGTGGCTAATGACCGCTTGCGGGCTTTTTGCATTTTGCTCGCGCAGGCTTTTCGACTACCATAGGCCCCGCCCGAGCGCTGGCACACAACGTGTGCAACTTTATAGCGCCTTACGAGTCCAATGGCTGTTTCAGGTACTCTCCGCACGGAACCACACGGAGCGTGGCTTACCCATTAATAACAGCCAGCAGTGTACAGTGAAGTTACTATGGTAAAAGTCCGCCAAGACCACCCCATTGCCCCTGACGGCAGTGTTGATATCGATGCCTGGTTGCAACGCTTTGCCGGTATTGAGCAGCAAACCTCTCCCACCCTGAATGAAATCAAGCGCGCTTGCGAGCTGTGCCAGCAAGCCGATGCCGCGGTTACCTGTGAGGCCCCCCACAGCTGGGGCGAGGGCACCAGCTGCTTGCGTATTGGCATGGAGATGGCCGAAATTCTCGCTGACTTGCAGCTCGATCACGACACCTTGGTGGCGGCCGTGCTCTACCGTGCAGTGCGCGAAGAAAAGCTCGCGCTCGCCGATGTCGAGGCGCAGTTTGGTGAGACGGTTGCCAAGCTGATTAAAGGCGTGTTGCGCATGGCGGCCATAAGCTATCAGCGCAACGAGCGCGAAGAGCGCGTGTTTGGCAAACAGTCTGACGAGCAAGCCGATAATATTCGCAAAATGCTGGTAGCCATGGTGGACGACGTACGGGTCGCGCTGGTTAAGCTGGCCGAGCGCACCTGTGCCATTCGGGCAGTTAAAACAGCTTCTCCAGCCCGGCGCCGGCAGGTGGCCCGCGAGGTATCCGATGTGTACGCGCCCTTGGCGCACCGCTTGGGGATCGGCCACATTAAGTGGGAGCTAGAAGATTTATCTTTCCGTTACCTAGAGCCCAGCGATTACAAGCGTATTGCGTCTTTACTGGATGAGCGGCGTATTGCTCGCCAAGAGTTTATCGACGACTTGCTCTCGCGCCTGCGCGGCGAGCTGCAAAGTGCCGCTATAGATGGCGAGGTAACCGGCAGGGCGAAGCATATTTACAGTATCTGGCGAAAAATGCAGCGCAAGGGTATTGGTTTTTCTCAGGTATACGATATTCGCGCCGTGCGTATCTTGGTGCCTAGCGTGCGTGATTGCTACACCGTACTGGGTATTGTGCACAGCTTGTGGCGCAACATCCCTCACGAGTTTGATGATTATATCGCCTCACCCAAAGAGAACGGCTATCGCTCGTTACATACCGCGGTGATCGGCCCCGAAAATAAAGTACTCGAGATCCAGATCCGCACCTTCGCTATGCACGAAGAGGCGGAGCTGGGCGTATGTGCCCACTGGCGCTACAAAGGCACCGATACCGAAGCCGGCCAAGACGGCTACGAGCAAAAAATTGCCTGGTTGCGCCAAGTGCTTGAATGGCACGATGAACTGGGCAGTAGCAGCCAGCAGTTGCAGGATGATTTAAAAGCTTTCGATCAAGATCGCATTTACGTCTTTACCCCCGAGGGCCACGTGGTGGATTTGCCTAAAACTGCCACGCCGCTAGATTTTGCCTACCGTATCCATACGGATGTAGGCCATCGTTGTCGCGGCGCCAAGGTTAACGACCGTATCGTGCCGTTAAACTACCATTTAAACACCGCCGATCAAGTCGAGATCTTAACCGGCAAGCGCGAGGCGCCGAGTCGCGATTGGCTTTCGCCCGCGCTTGGTTACGTCAATACCGCTCGCGCCCGCGCCAAAGTACAACACTGGTTTAAAGTGCAGGCGCGCGACGACAATATAGCCGAGGGTCAAGCGCTGCTCGATCGCGAGTTTAAGCGTTTAGCGCTGCTCGATTTAGAGTTTGAGACTTTGGCGCAAAAGCTCAATATGCAATCGCTGGACGATTTGTACGCGGCGGTTGGTGCCAGTGACGTCGGGGTGGGTCAAGTTATTAGCGCTGCGCAGCGGCTGATTGATAGCAAACACCCTAAAGAGCCGGTGATTCCGTTTAAGGCAAAATCGTCCAAACGCAAAAAAGACTCCGATGTATTTATTGAGGGGGTGGGTAATTTACTCACCCAAATTGCCAGTTGTTGTACGCCAGTGCCGGGCGATGCCATCACCGGTTACATCACGTTGGGGCGCGGCGTTTCGATTCACCGCGCCGACTGTAGCAATGTGCTGCAGCTGCAATCGGATGAGCCCGAGCGCATTATTAAAGTTGATTGGGGCGCGACGCCGCAAAGCAGCTACTCGGTGGATTTAATTGTCGAGGCTTACGATCGTCACGGTTTGTTAATGGATATTACCTCCTTGCTCGATCACGAGCGGATCAATATTAGTGCTATGCAAACCTTATCGGACAAACGTAAAAATACGGTTGATATGCAAATCACTGTAGAGATTCGCGGCTTTGATGAACTTAGCCGAGTGCTTACGCGCCTAAACCAGTTGCCTAATATCGCCTCGGCGCGACGCAAACACTCAAGCTAATTACAAGCACTGCTACTTATGTGGCAGTGCGCATGAATTGCCCAACGCTGTACGGCACACAAGGACACACCATGGCAGATACGCATTATACGCTTGACGATCTTGTTTACTTAATGCAGCGTCTACGCGATCCGGTGGACGGTTGCCCCTGGGATCAAAAACAAACTTACGCCACGATTGTGCCTTCCACTATTGAAGAGGCGTACGAAGTGGCCGATGCCATCGAGCGCGGCGATCTCGATCACCTGCAAGAAGAGCTGGGTGATTTATTATTCCAAGTTATTTTTTACAGTCAGTTTGGCGCCGAAGAACAACGCTTTGATTTTTATTCCGTCGTTGATACCTTGGTGGCTAAGCTGGTGCGTCGGCACCCGCATGTATTTCCCAAAAACGATTTATTACAACGCTTTGGTGATCAGCCTACCGATGAGGCCGCCATTAAACAGCGCTGGGAAGACATCAAACAAGAAGAGCGCGAGGCCAAAGGCGCACGCGGTACCCTGGATGATGTGCCGCTTAATTTACCAGCGCTGACCCGCGCGGCCAAGCTGCAAAAGCGCGCCGCGCGTACCGGTTTTGATTGGAAAGACGTCCGTGGCCCTATCGCTAAAGTACGTGAAGAGTTAGCCGAGGTAGAAGAGGCGTTAGAAAGCGGCGATATGGACGCCGTTGAAGGTGAAGTAGGCGATTTGCTGTTCGCCGTTACCAATATTAGCCGCACTTTAAAGCAAGACCCGGAGGGCTCACTGCGCCGCGCCAATCATAAATTTGAACGGCGTTTTCGCTTTATCGAGGACAATGCCCCTAAACCCATGGACGATATGACTCTGGACGAGATGGACGCCTTGTGGGATAAGGCAAAAGAGCAGGGGTTGTAAATGAATAAAGTAAAGCTCGAAGATTTTTGGCATTTTCTAGAAAGTACCTCATCTAGTGAGCGGCACTTTTTATCTGAACGAAACTTAAAGTTCTTAGATGCGCTTTACGAGTCCAGTAAAAGTAGAGTGAAAATCATACCAAAGGGAAGTGTATATTATCGTGCTCGAGTAAATCCGGCTGGAGTTAACACTCCTTACGATAAAGCCGAAATGAAGCCAATTCCCAACTTGCAAGCAGAAGGGAGAGTTAACCCTTTCAATCTCAATGTTTTATATTTAGCGAATCGGCCAGAAGTTTGTGTCGCCGAATCTAGGCCGGCAGATGACGAAAGCGTCACAGTTGCAACGTTCGAAATGCTAGCGGATTTGAGGTTGGTCAACTTATTACAGGATAGGCCTGACGGATATTGGTGGTGTAATCAATATAGTCCGGACACGGATGAAGATGATGAATCATTTGCATGGACTGAGTTAAATGGATGTTTTTCTAAGCCAGTAACGTCACAAGATAGTCGCTTGAATTATATCCCGACTCAAATAGTGTCTGAGTATTTTAAAATGCAGGGTTATGACGGAGTTGTTTATCAATCACAGTTCGATATTAAGGGGGTAGAGCAAACTGTTGAAAATGGCCTGCATGAAAATATCGCGATTTTTGATCTCAATGTGGCCGACGCAAAAAGCGCACAAACGTACATAGCTAAACGTCGAGAGGTTGATGTGTCGTCGTTGCCCGGCACCGACGTTGATTATGCTGCCCCCCCTTAAGTGACGCTCCTCTACGTAGATGTGCCCTGTGATTAAGTAGTTAATGAATGTGTCGCTAGTTGCCGATCTTGCCAAAACGGCTGGTTTACAAAGCGTCGCTCTTGCCCGTAAAAAAACGCTTTGTGCTTAAGGTAGTGTTGCCAAATAGCGTGAACTTGTTGTGGGTATTTTTTCTGCACGGATCCTTCCAGAATTAAATCAGCCAGCTGCATGGCGCTGGCCATGCCATTGTACATTCCTTGCGACGAGAGCGGATCAAAGCTGAGAGCGGCATCGCCAATAGCGGCCCAGCGCTCGCCGCATACTTGGTTGAGTTTGGTGGAGTTGGCAGCGGTAATACCTTGGTAGTTGAGCGTTGCAAGTGACGCCTCAAGGCACAACCCGGCAAGCGCCCTTTGCTGCAACGCGGCGCTTTTAAACGGCACTGAGTGGCGCCACTGGGCGGTGTTAAGTAACGCTTGATCACTGTGGTAGGCCAGTAGTCTCTGCTTATTGGGTAGCGGGGCAGAATACCACCAACCGTTTTCGGCGGCGGCAATACTGGCCATATTGCGCTGCATGCCTTGGGCCGCGTCTTGCGCAATTACTCCCCAGGCGGCTATTAGTGAATCATCGTTAACGCGTTCGGCTCCGAGCTTACGCGCGAACGAGGCTTTGCGCCCCGATGCATCAATCACCCAGCCGGTGTTGATAACATCGCCGCTGTCTAACGTTAATTGCCAGCCCGCCGTACAAGGCTCTACCGCTGTTACGGTCGCGGGCCGAATAAAATCTACCCCACGCGTCTGTGCGGTGCGCTGCAGCAACGATTCAAATTGTGGACGGTGTAAATGCCAGCCATGACCATCCGGGTTGCGTAAGCTATCTTGGATCACGGCCTGATCCGCGCCCCAATAGGATTGCATGCCCAAGCAGGGTAAGTGGTCTTGTTGGGTAAACTCTTGCCATAAACCAAGTCTGCGTAGAATGCGCCCCGCCGGTGCGGGTAAACAATCGCCAGCGCGCGCGGGGATTACGGCGAGCTTATCAATAATGGTGACGCGGGCAACTGGTGCGAGCGCCAGTGCTGCGGTGGCGCCGGCAATGCCGGCGCCTAGCACCACAATATCGCTGGTGTGTTGGTTCATGGGTTTACCGCTTTAGCCTATGGGCTTTTTCGATGCTGGTTAAATCCACTTGGCGGTGCGCTCGTTGGCCGTGTAGAGACACTTTAGCGCTCGCATTGCCAGCGGCGGCGGTGCCGCTCAACAGCGCCGGCTGGTGCTGCCCTTTTTGCTCTTTGGGCGACACTAGCCCCACTTGCATATGTTCGGGTAGGGTGGGGGTGTCGGTTGCACCAGGGCGTGCTTGCACGATGGCCAGTGAATCAAAGTGATCAATCATGGCGTTAATTTGCTTGGTGTAAGTCACAGGCTCGGCAATGGGTAAGTCGTCCAGCCAGGCTTGGCGAAACGCAAACGATTGCTGCCGCTCTTGCGCCGGTAGTTGCGGGTCAATGGTTTTTGCGTGCATTGATTCATTGAGAATATTGTTGGGCACGCGGGCGGGCCAGAAGGTCGGTACGTAAGGGTCGTACTGCGGCTCGTAACCATCGCGGCAGCTGGCGGTATCGCAGTGCCAGGGGATTGCCATCCAACGGGTGATACCACCGGCGACTTGTCCACCCTGTAAAGGGCCTTTGGGTAGGTTGATGACGTCTGAGTTCATCAGCGGCCCGTAATAGTGACCGTTGGTGGGCATCGTATTGTCGGCGTGCTTTAACCTAAAAGCTTCTTCGTACATTTGCGGTGTGCGCATCGGCCAGGTCATCTCGCAGCCCGGGTGGAAGGCATCCGCGAGACAAAATTCCATAGCCGCTTGGGTGAGCATGTCCGGTTGCTGCGCTACGGGTAATTGATTAAGGCAGCGCACGGGGTCGGTGTCTGGTCGGTAGTCAGCGTCAAAGTCGCCCTCTACCCACTGCTCTAAAAACGCCAGCTGCAAATCGGATAAAGTCGCATGTTGGCGCGGCGAGCCAGAGGCAGGAACACTCATGGCGTCGCCATACACCCAGGGCCACAGTTGCGGCGCCTGGCTGCCAGATACATCGTAGCGTCTAAAGTTGTTGGACAGCGTGCGACGCAGCTCGTGGTTGGCCGATGAAGGATCGCTTAAACGCGCCAGCCATTCGGGGGCGGTGTAATTAAACGGCCCTTCCCAGCCAAAGCCCGCGGCAAAGCCTGCGTTGACCCACTGTAAATCGGTCATACGCTGAAAGATTGGTAAAATATCGTGCGTAAAAGATGGCCGCGCCGGGCGATTCAGTTGACCGCATTTAATGGCAACATCACGCATTAAGTCCCACATGGTACGCACGGATTTTTGCAGTGGCGCAAAGTCGGGTGGGGCGCTGATGGCCCAGGCGGGTAGCACTCGTAACGCATTATTCTGATAGGTTACTGTGGCGGTAATTGGGCCATCGGCGATGTCGTCGTGCCAGCCTTCGTTGTTGGCAAAGGTAACCGCGATATCACCGTTAATGTTCTCCGCTTTGCCGTGACCACCGAGCATGACCAAACGGCCTTTAGCGTCGGTGCGCATCTCACCGAGGTACACTTCTTTGCCTAAAAACTCTCCGCGAAATCCGTAGCGTTTTGAGTCGCTTAAATCGCAGCCGCTGATACGTCGCTCGCCACCGTCAATAAGCAGTTGCTTACGATCGGCCACATTGTTGTTGCGCAACAGCGATGGCGGGGCGTCGACCGCCTCTGGGATATCCAGTGCTAACTGAAACTCATACCACGACGACTTTTGGTTGGCTAAATGGGCGCACCATTCAATGTCGGCGTTTTCCGCGGTTAGTTCTTTAACGGCTTTGCCTGCAGCGTTGAATCCGTAGATTCTAAAGCGCGCCGCCTGGCGTTTGATGGCGCCGGTGCTATCGCGGTAGGCGTGTGGGTCGGTTTGGGGGGCAGGGTCTTTTACCTCGGGGCCGATAAAGAACTCGCTTTCGGCATTGCCGACGCGCATCACCCCAATGGGCGGGTAAATGGCGGCGTAAACAATGCAGTCGCTGTCATCGCCCTCGGTATCGCTAAAGGTGGGGTTTATAGCGTTAGGTTCACCTAGTTGCTGTCCATTAGCTTGATGACGCGCTTCAGCGCTGGCTTGATATACCACTTTACGGGCGGCGGCGATACTGCCAAGAGGCTCGTGCTCGGGCAGGGTGCGCCAGATGTTAAACGCGAGGTTCTCGCCAAACGCCTCTTGACCAATGGCGCATATGTCTTGTTGCGGGAACTGCAGCGTGGCAATGCAGATATAAGGGCTTTCATCGGTGCTCCATACCGCGCGGGCGTCATCCAGGGGCATGGTATCACTGGTGCGCAGCTGGATTTCAAAGCGAAATCGGGCCGCGCCGTTGCGCAAACGCGATTGTAAATCGAGCCCTAAATAGTTGGTATCGTCAAACGGTGCACCTGGCTCTGTGCCGTCGGGTACCAAACGGTATTTAACAATCTGAGTGTCCCCCAGCTTAAAGGGCAATATCGCCCAATAGCTGGCCGTCAGGCAACTGGTTTCAATTTTCTCCATTGCCTGCAGTACGTCGGCAAGCTCTGGGTGTTTTTCTATATATTCCGGGTAATTGTGATCTACTACCCCGGCGGTGGTGAAAGCGCACATCTGTTTTGCATCGGTGGCAAAGAAACGGTCGATATTCTGAAAAATGAAATCGGCCGTTGGTCCTTCACCCATCAGCTTTTCGCCCTCCACACCAAATAATTTTAAGCCCACGCCCATGGTGGTGTGCAGGTCCGGATCGGTTGGGCCAGTATCGCTTGAGAAGCGCGCGGCGCACTCGTAGCGCTCGCCGGCGAATATGCCTTGTTTAAACGCCGGGTCTATATCTGGGTTGATCACCAACTCGCCATAGGCAATACCGTGCTGTTTGCGAAACACGGCACGGCGAGCAGGCTTGGCACCGCTGGCGATTCGGTGTTTTTGCCCCATGTCGACAAACATCTGTTTTAAGCGTGCGGTGGGGTCGGTTTGGCAGTCCCAGCAGGGTACTGAGTTGGCGCTGGGTTGGTCTGAATCAAATGTACTCATAGTGTCATCCTTGTGCTCTTTCGTAACGCAGAGTCAATCTTTGGGTTTTGTCGCCCGTTTATGATGGGTATAGCCTAGTGTCCAATGGCGCGCAATGACACGCAATTACAAGCAATTACGAATCTTCAACCGGAACGGCTCGTAATCGGCACTATGAGTCTAGTCGCGTGATTCTGGCGTTCGGGCTATTACGGTGGCACTCCTGTAGTTGGTGTTCTCGGTGTCCATTATTATGCCTCCTGCTGATGACCACAAAATGAAGGGTGGTATTGCTATTTTGCAATAAGAGGGAAACGGTTAATGAGCAATCGAAATTTTGTTTTCTGCGGTATGAAAGAGGCTTTGGTTTTTCTTCGTGAGAAAATAAAGATAATTGCTGCATCGTTTGATATATAAAAAATATAGAGGGCCAAGGCATTAATGTGTATTTGAGTTTTTCTCTGTTTTTTGCTTCGTTGTTTTTCACGACATAATAAATTTTTTAATGGTCGGGAATAAGATCTACTTAAATAAAATTAAAAATAAATTTTAATTTTTTAGTTATCGTTAACGTTTTTTTATTTATTTTTTAAATGATTTATGTGCCGTGAGCGCCTATTTTTTGTGAGGTTCGTCTCGAAGGTGGGCGCATTAATTCGTTTTATCATTTCTTTACGTCGATATACTCGTTGCTCTGTCTGAAATCTTTCTTGTTGGCGGATTTCAGACATTACGTTTTTTGTTGCGCACTCGCGATAGATAAATATTTTTTGGCAAATGCCCTGTCAATTTAATATTGCTGTTGTTCATCGTTTTTGAGAGCCGCTAAAAAACGTCGAAAATAACAGATAATAGATGAGGATACGCCATGTCGTTTTTAAGAGTAAAAAAGCTCGGGTGGGCCTGTGCGCTCTCTGTGGGCTTACTGTCTTCTGCTACCGCGCTCGCCCAATCCGCTAATTGTGAATACGTTATTACCAACGATTGGGGCGGCGGCGCTACAGCATTAATTGAAATCACAAATACCGGCTCTAGCGCTATTAATGGTTGGAATGTTACCTGGAGCTACAACAGTGATCAGTTGGGTAATAGCTGGAATGCGAACATCACAGGCTCGAACCCATACTCTGCCAGTAACCTAAGTTGGAATGGCGCTATTGCCCCGGGGCAAACCGTGGCCTTTGGGCTGCAGGTTGACAGCGATGGTGGCGCCGAGACGCCGCTAGTAAGTGGTGATGTGTGCGGTGGGGTCAGTAGCTCTAGCTCCTCTTCCGTTGCAAACTCTAGCAGCTCGTCAAGCTCCAGCGTTGCGTCTAGCTCTAGTGTTTCTTCTACCAGTTCTAGCTCTTCAAGCTCTGTACCAAGTGGTTTGACAGCCGTCGAGCTGACCGACGAGATGGGCGTGGGTTGGAACCTGGGTAATACCCTTGATGCCATCGGCGGTGAGACAGCGTGGGGTAATCCGTTAACGACTCAAACGCTTATTGATGCGGTTAAAGCCGCGGGTTTCGATACGATTCGGGTGCCTGTTGCGTGGAGTAAATTTTCTGATGCGCAAAACTTTGTCATAGAAAGCAGTTGGATGAACCGCGTAGAAGAGGTAGTTAACTACGCGTTAGATGCCGATATGTATGTGATTATGAATATACATTGGGACGAAGGCTGGATGCAGCCAACCTACGCCGAGCAAGAATATGTTAACGATCGTTTAGCCACGATGTGGACGCAAATCGCCAATCACTTCGAAAGCTACGATGATCGTCTATTGTTTGCCGGAACTAACGAGGTAATGGTTGATGGTGATTATGGCACTCCCACTGAAGAGTACTACACCGTTCAAAATAGCTTTAACCAAACCTTTGTCGACACAGTGCGTGCGACGGGTGGCGGTAATGCTGATCGTTACCTAGTGGTGCAAGCGTTTAATACCAATATTGATCACGGTGTTAATTTCGCCGATATCCCCACTGATACTGTCTCTGATCGGTTATTGATGGAGGTGCACTACTACGACCCTTACAACTTCACCTTAAATCAAAACAGCAATATCACCCAGTGGGGCGCTATCGCCACCGACCCGAATGTGACGGAAACATGGGCGAACGAGTCTTATGTGAATGCACAGTTTCAGCGTATGAAAAACAACTTTGTTGATCAGGGTGTGGGTGTAATTCTGGGTGAGTACGGTGTTATTTCGCGGCCTAACGTTCAGGGCCACGAGGTGTATCGCAATTACTGGAACGAGTACATCACCGAGTCTGCGGTAGAGCACGACATGGTTCCGGTTTACTGGGATAACGGCTACGCCGGTGACGGTGGCTTTGCACTGTTTGATCGCTATAACGGCAGTGAGCTTGAGCCGGCATTGATTGATGCCATTACCGCGGCGGACGATTGATCAAGATATAGGTTGTGGCCCGATAACACGGGTCACAACATCGAATAGAAAATGTTATTCGTCATAACAGCGATTTCAGTGTTTATTTTTATCGTTGTTTGACAGCGCTGCCAGTTGTTTTTGCGACCTGTGATGTCGCGTGGCAGCGCCCAAATTATTGCCGGCAATAAGGGTTTATCTGACGCTTAGTACTGGATAGGCGACTTCATCGGAGTGGAGTGCGGCAGTAGAAGCCCCAGCTTGTAAATGGCTAGGGCAACATTGAAAGTGCCATTAATACTAAAGCAAACGTTTAATTGGCAAATTTCTAATACTAAGGAGAGCAATGTAATGATCACTACAAAAAAACGCTGTGGCTCGGCAGTTATGCTGGGTTTAGCGATTGCAGCGATTTCTCAAGGTGCTACTGCCCAAAGCGCCAGCTGCAGCTATACCGTTAGCAACGATTGGGGGTCGGGATTTACCGGCGCCATTAACATTACTAACAACGGTAATGCCCCGATCAATGGCTGGGAAGTTAATTGGCAGTACGACAACAACGCACTGACCAATACCTGGAATGCCAACATGAGTGGCAGCAACCCCTACAGCGCCTCTAACTTAAGCTGGAACAGTACGATTCAGCCCGGCCAGACGGTCACTTTTGGTTTTCAAGGCAACACCAATGGCGGCTCGGCGGAAACTCCGGTGGTAACGGGTGATGTGTGCGGTGAGGTGAGCTCGTCCTCTAGCTCATCCAGCAGCTCGTCTAGCTCCAGTGAGTCAAGCAGCTCGTCTAGCAGTTCTTCGTCAAGCTCATCGTCTAGCTCCTCATCCAGCACGCCCTCGGGCGACGGTACTTTCCGTGTCGATGAGACAGGTAACATTACTAAAAACGGCGATGTGTTTCCGGTGAAATGTTCCGCTTGGTTCGGGCTTGAAGGTCAGCACGAGCCACCAGATGCTGAGAACAACCCAGATGGTGCGCCTATGGAATTGTACGTTGGCAATATGTGGTGGGTAGATTCTGGTCGCGATATTCAGCAAACCATGGATGAAATTACCGCCCAGGGTATTAACACGATTCGCCTGCCAATTGCGCCGCAAACACTTGATCCAACCGACCCACAAGGTATCGGCGATATCCGTCAGGGCGGGGTGCTAAAAAATGCTGCATCGGTACGTCAAGATAACGCTCGTCAAGCGTTAGAAGATTTTATTGTGCAAGCTGACCAGAACGATATCGAAGTTATTATCGATATTCACTCGTGCTCCAACTATGTGGGTTGGCGTGCAGGTCGTTTAGATTCCACTCCTCCTTACGCCGATCGCGATCGTGAAAACTATGAGTTCACCCGCGAAGGCTACTCTTGTGGTGTAGTGGACGACAACGGCGTTGTCGTGCACGAATACAACGAGCAGCTATGGCTGGACGATTTGCGCGATATTGCCGGTCTGTCGGCTCAGTTAGGTGTCGATAACATTATGGCGATCGACATCTTTAACGAACCGTGGGATTACACCTGGGATGAGTGGAGCACCTTGGCCGAGAACGCCTACTCTGCCATTAATGAAGTCAACCAAGATGTGTTGGTGATGGTTGAAGGTATCTCATCGTCCACTAAAGACGGTACCGAAGTACCCCATGGCTCGGAAGAGACCAACCCCAACTGGGGCGAAAACCTCTATCCGTTCCAGAATGATCCGCTTAATATCCCTAAAGAGCGCTTGATTCTGTCGCCACATACTTATGGCCCGTCAGTCTTTGTCCAGAAACAATTTATGGACCCGGCGCAGCCCGAGTGTGAAGGTATGGAAGGCGATGAGGCAGGTGATGCCGATTGTAATATCGTGATCGATCCGGCGCGTCTGGAGCCAGGTTGGGACGAGCACTTTGGTTATTTGCGTGAGCAAGGTTACGCGATGATCGTGGGTGAGTTCGGTGGCCATCTGGATTGGCCCGAAGGTGCGCCAATTCGCGATCAAAACCGCTGGGGTCATATCCAACCGGGTGTGGATGAGCAGTGGCAAGGCGCTGTGGTAGATTACATGGCTGAGAACAACATTCAGGCGTGTTATTGGTCCACCAACCCAGAGTCGGGCGACACTGGCGGCTTGTATAACCACGTCTACGATCCCGTATCCAATACTGCCGCATGGGGCACATGGGACGGCTTTAATCAGCGCAAATGGAACTTGCTGGATGAGCTGTGGGGTGATAACTAAGCTGGCGATCAGTTAAACCAGTGTCGTTACACTAATATGCCGGGCCTTAGGGCCCGGCATTTTTTTGCCTTTAGATTGTGTCTTGGGCGACTGCCTGTTGGCTGGTTTATGTTGGTGCGCACGCACGTCCCATTGCACCACCAGCAGGGCACCGAAGTCGTAGATGTTGCGTGATTGTCGTGCAAACGCGCGCTGGCCTGTAACTTGCTCATCTCTTCGTTATCCATAACCCAATAGGAGCCTGAGATGAACAAACAAAGCATGACCGACACTATTGTAAGCGCCAAAGCTGCACGCGGCCTCACCTGGGAGGCAATAGCAAAAGATATAGACGTTTCACCCGTGTGGTTGGCATCCGCCTGCTTGGGTATGAATAGCGCGCCGGCCGCTATCGCCAAAAAGGTTACCGATCACCTATCGCTGGATGACGACGTGACCGCTGCGCTTGTGGCGTTTCCGACAAAAGTCTGGGACCAAGCCGTACCCACCGACCCACTGATTTACCGTTTGTATGAAGTGGTGGGAGTTTACGGCGATACGCTCAAAGAGGTTATTCAAGAGAAGTTCGGCGATGGAATTATGAGTGCGATCGATTTCTCAATGGAGGTTGATAAAATCGAAGACCCTAAAGGCGACCGGGTTTTACTCACATTAAATGGTAAGTTCTTGCCTTATAAAACCTGGTAATACTTTATTGTTTGATCTTGTTTTAAGCGCACCATAAATGGTGCGCCTGCTCCACCACCAAAGCGTGCCGCTTGGCCAGCGCTTTGCGGTCGTCATCGTAGCCGCCACCGATTACTGTGGCCACCGGAATATTATTTGCTCTGCACATGGTTAACACCAATCGCTCGCGCTCGCGAATACCTGACTCGCTCACCTGTAATAACCCCAAAGGGTCTTGGCTAAAAATATCCACGCCGGCATCGTATATAACTAAGTCTGGCTGTTCGCTTTTTACTAGCTGAGCCAGGGTGTTGGAGACTACCTCAAGGTACTCGTCGTCGGTGGTGTTAGGCGCAAGGCCAATATCGTAATCGCTGCGTGCTTTGCGCGCCGGAAAGTTTTTCTCGCAGTGAATCGAGCAGGTCACAGCCCGCGGCTCGTGGGCAAGTATTGCGGCCGTACCATCGCCTTGATGCACATCACAATCAAAAATTAACAGTTTGTTAACTTTTCCCTGCGCTAACAGCGTGTTTGCAGTAACCGCCAAATCGTTAATAATGCAAAAGCCCGAGGCAAAGTCGTAGTGGGCGTGATGAGTACCACCGGCTAAGTGGCAGGCAATGCCGTTGCTTAATGCCAAGTGTGCGGTTAGCAGTGTGCCGTTGGGCGAAATAAGAGTGCGTTTTTTTAACCCCTCGCTCCAGGGTAAACCCATGCGGCGAACTTCTTGCTTCGACTGACTATTCTGGCTAAAACGCTCGATATAATCCGGGCAGTGGGCGTTGTGCAGTACCGCCGCCCTTGCGCTGCCCGGCCTAAAGGTATTGTTGGCCGTGAGTATACCTTGCTCGGTTAAGCACTCATTAAGTAAACCAAACTTTTCCATCGGAAACCGGTGCCGCCCCGGAAACGGAAATGAGTAGGCGGGGTGGGTGACAAGGGGAATGGACATTCGCTTACAATGGCTCTCAGGTTTTTTCGATTATAGCAGAGGTTACAATGAACAACGCTAAACGTGCCGTCGCACTGATTAACGCGGGTGATTGGGATGGCGCCCACAATCTTGTGCAAGATGACAACGATAAAATATCGTGCCTGTTGCACGCTTATCTGCATCGCGATGAGGGCGATTTGGGCAATGCCGGTTATTGGTATCGGCGCGCCGGAGAGTCGTTCCCCGATAACACGCTTACGGAAGAGCTAGCCCGCCTCTCGCTTTTGGCCGATCAAGCGTAAGGTTTATACTCAATGGCGCTGATGTAATACACCTGCTCGGTTTCGGCGCCGTGTACCATAATTTCATCGTCCACTTGTTTTTTTAACATGGCCTGCGCCAGTGGTGAGTCCATACTAATTTTACCGGCGCTCACATCAAATTCATCGGGTCCGACTATCTGGTAGCAGCGTTCATTGCCGTTGTCGTCTTCGAGTGTCACCCAGGCGCCAAACAGCACACGGCTCTGGTCGTCGGGCAAGCGGTCGACAATGGTGAGTGACTCTAACCGCTTGGTTAAAAAGCGCACCCGCGAGTCGATCTCCCGCAGGCGTTTTTTGCCGTAGATGTAATCGCCATTCTCCGAGCGGTCGCCGTTTTTAGCCGCCTCATGGACAACTTCGGTCACCTTAGGGCGCTCAACTTTCCACAGCTCGCGAAGCTCGTCTTTTAAGGCACGGGCACCTGCTGCGGTAATATACGCCGAGCTCTTGGGGCGCGGTGGTCGCCAGCGTCCCACCTTTAAGCCTCTAGGCCGAGCACACGGCGGTAAAACGCCAGCTCTTTGTTAATGGCTGTTTGAATGCTGTCGGCGGCGCGAAACCCATGACCTTCGTTGGTAAAGGTGACGTACTCGTTGGCGATGCCTTTGCTGTTAAGTGCGGCAACCATAGCCTCGGCTTGCGCTGGCGGCACGACTTTGTCTTGTAAACCCTGTAAAAAAATCACCGGACAATTTAACTGCGCAATATGCTCAAGGGGCGATCGGTCCAGGTAGGTTTGTTTGGCTTCGGGGTAGGGGCCCACCAGGGTATCAAGGTAGCGCGATTCAAACTTGTGCGTGTCTTCGGCCAGAGCGGTTAAATCGCCAATGCCGTATAGGCTTGCGCCTGCACTAAAAGTATCGCTAAAGGTAAGCGCGGCGAGCACCGTGTAACCCCCAGCGCTGGAGCCGCGAATAATCAACTGCTCGGGGTGTGCCAGTTGTTGTTTGACTAAATATTCGGCGCCGGCGACTACATCTTGCACGTCGCTTACGCCCCAGTTGTTTTTTAGGCTATCGCGATACTCGCGGCCGTAGCCGGTGCTGCCGCGATAATTAACATCCAGCACGGCAAACCCACGAGATGTCCAAAACTGCAGTTTGTAATTTAACGCGCTGCTGGTGGCGCCCGTTGGCCCGCCATGGCACATTACAATTAACGGCGGCAAATCTCCAGCGGGGGCTTGATGGGTGGTATTGCACGGCGGGTAGTAAAAGCCGTGGCAGGTGTCGCCGTTGCCGGTGGGGTAGCTAACCGGCTGCGGGGTGGCTAAATCTTTTGGCTCGACGATATCCGCTTGCGAGCGGCGCACAATGGCTAATGGCGGCGCGGCACAGTGGCCGATCGACTGGGCTAATAAGTGATGCAATGCCGGCGCACGGGTCGAGTTAGCGCCGATAAACATTAGGTGGTCGGCGCTGGTGGCGATGTCGCTGATATGCGTCATGGGGCTTTTAAGGGCACTAAAACGATAACCCTTTTGGGTTTTCTTGGGAGTAATCAGCCCCAGTTGCCACTGGCCGTTTTGGCTGAAGGTGCATAGGATTTTATCGTCGCCGCAAAAACCGTACGTGGACATGCCAAACACCCATTGCGGCGTGGCAAACTCGGCATCCATCTCCAGTACACAAACCGCGCCGCGATCACTATGGCGGTACAAGTTCCACCAGTTGCTGCGGTCGCTGACAAAAAACAACTCGTCTGACGGACTCCAGCTGGGCTGAAATACCGACTCGTTATCGCCACCTGCAACCTTGCGCTGGTTTTTAAACTCCCCGCTATCGCTTACCTCGGCGAGCGTTAGCACAGTGCCATCCCAAGGCATGTTGGGGTGGTCCCAGCTTAACCAGCAGAGTTTGTCGGCGCGGTTATTAAGGCGTGGGTTGCTGTAAAAATCGGCGCCTGTGACCAATACCTCAACGGCTAGGTTACCGCTTAAGTCGATGGCGACTATCTCGTTGGCCGGCTCGCCCGCGCCTGTGTGATCTTCGCGCACGGCGATAAGGCGCTTGCGGCTGACATCTAAACAAAAGTCGGCATAGCAAAAATCGCCCTTGGGCGTTAGGGGGGCGGGGGTAAGAGAGTGCCCCTGTTTGAGTGGTATCTGGTAAACCCGTTGGTCGTGATCAAATACGGCGTATATTGCCTCGGCGGTTGCCAAATACGCACCGCCGCCGTATTCATTGGCGCGGGTGCGCACGCTGATGCTGGCATCTAATAGTTCGCGCGGCTCGCGCCCCAGTTGTTGGCGCATCAACACATTGCGACCGCCCTCGTCGGGGCGCGACTCTAGCCAGTAGGCAATGTCCTCGTGCAGTTGCGGCTCCGCTAAACGCACGGCGTTGGCGGTGAGGGCGCTGGCATCAATGGGTGAATCCCAGCTGCCGTACTGGGCGGTGGTGCTGACCTTGGTTTTACTCATAACGCTCATTTGTGTGATTGTCTTTTGGGGCTCAAACACTAGCGATTGTGGCGCCTAGGTGCAAGAGACGTTTTGTTACGGTCGCTTTTGCGTTTTAATGGGCAGCCAACGAGGACCCGCTATGACCCAAACTATTAACACAGCCATACTCGATAACCTGCGGCCAGATGCAGACGCGTGCGGCTGGGTGGGATTTAGTGGTGGGCTCGACTCGACTGTTTTGCTGCACTGGCTACGACAAGCGCGCCCCGTTTGGCCCTTAAAAGCGGTGCACGTTAATCACGGTTTGTCGCCCAATGCAGACCAGTGGCAGCAACAATGCGAGCAATTTTGTCGTGAGCTAGGTGTCGAGCTGCACGTGGTTAAGGTGGCGCTGGATACGGCGGCAGGCAACTTGGAGGCTTTAGCACGCGAGGCCCGTTACGAAGCGTTTACCCAAGTTCTTGGCGCGGGAGATGTGTTGTTGCTGGCTCAGCACCAGGATGACCAAGCCGAGACCGTGCTTTACCGTTTGTTGCGCGGCGCGGGCGCGCGGGGCTTGGCGGCAATGGCAACCGAGCGACCGCTAGGCGCAGCACGCTTGTATCGCCCCTTGTTAGAGGTGAGCCGGGCGGAGCTTGAGGCCTACGCTAAAGAGCACGCGTTAAGTTGGGTAGACGATGAATCGAATACCGACGTACGGTTTGATCGCAACTATTTACGCCACCGCGTCATGCCTGCTTTGCGTGAGCGCTGGCCCGCCGCGGCACGCTCACTGGCTGACTCTGCCGAGCTAAACCGCAGCAACGATACCTTGTTAAGCGAGTACGCCGCTGCCGATTTACAGGCTCTGGCCGAGCAAACTGTCGCTATGGGATTTTGCCTGCCGGTGGCCGCGCTTGGGGCTATGTCTGCGCCGCGCCGCCATAACTTACTGCGCTATTGGCTGGAGCTACGGTTTAACCAGCTGCCGACTCGTAAAGCACTGGCCGAGATCGACAGCCAGCTAGTGCAAAGCGAAGGTCATGGCGCCGAGGTGATTGCGGGGCCGGTAAGCCTGCAACGCTTTAATCAAAAGTTGTACGCCTTACACCTGCCATTGCAGTGGCAGCCGGAGCAAAGCCAACCGGCCATTGAGTGGGGCGATACGGCTCAGCTACTCATGCTGCCCGGCGGCGATGCCCTGACTTTAACGCCAGTAACGGGTGCGGGTATCGCCCCGAAATGGCTAAGCGCCGGCTTGCAAGTACAGTGGCGCGTAGGGGGCGAGCGCTGCCAGCCAGCGGGCAGGGTACACTCGCAATCGCTTAAAAAACTACTGCAAGAGTACCAAATACCCACGTGGCTGCGCCCCCGTGTGCCGCTGTTGTACATCAATGGTGAGCTGGCAGCCGTCGCCGATTACTGGGTTTGCCAGCGCTTTGCTGCCACAGATGGAGAGCCGGGACGGGAGTGTTGTTGGCAGTGGCCAGCCGAGAAGCTATAAAGTCTTCTGCTTTTACAGCCCTCTAGCTTATGCCGAGTTTAGCGACGAAGTGCCGCTTTGAAATCCCCTGCAGCCAGCCGAGTGCAGGTCTATTTTAGAGGGCCGTATCGACAGGCAGTCCTTTGCCTGACGATACTTGCGTGAGCGTCCTGCTCACTTACCCCCTAAGTAGACCTGAGCGAGGGGTGAGATCTAGCGCTTACAAAGCACTGCTTTGTGCGTAATCGAACGACAGTAAGCGGTGCTTACTGGCCGGACGCTTAGCGACGTAGGGCTGAGATGCCGGGGTGGCCTTTGACGTGAATGGATTCACTAATGCAGCGAGCGCAGGACGCGCGCGAGCTGCCTTTGGGGTACTTTGATTTGGCCAAACACAGAAAAGTGTCTCGCCACGCTCGGCGACACGGGCATATAAAATAAGCCCGCCTTTGGCGGCACAAAATGTCATGTGTCACACATATTGGCGACGCTTGCGCACACCAAGCTCGGGTTGCCCTCTCTGCCGCTTCGCGGCATTCACCTTGTCCTATTTGCTTAGCTCCTAAAACAAGCCTCCGTTCGGCTGGTTGCAGGGGATTTCCAAGCGGCACTTCGTAGCCGGTTGGTGCCGCTCTTTAAGGCGCATTTTTGTAAAGCGCTTTAAGCGTCTATTTTAACGCTTAGTAATTGAGCTTAAGCGCGCTTTCTGGTACTCTGGCGCCCCATCTCTAGGGCGGTTCTATACGGTTTTACCTGGCTCCTCGCAGCCGGTTTCGTACAGTTTTGGTCCCGCTTGCCGGCTTTGTGCTGGTTAACCGCATACTGATCAACCTCTACAAGGCTTTACATGACGCGATATATATTCGTTACCGGTGGTGTTGTTTCCTCGCTGGGCAAAGGCATTGCCTCGGCCTCTTTGGCGGCTATTTTGGAATCGCGCGGGCTGGCGGTCACCATCATGAAGCTCGACCCCTACATCAACGTGGACCCGGGCACCATGAGCCCATTCCAGCACGGCGAGGTGTTTGTCACCGAAGATGGCGCCGAGACGGATCTGGATTTAGGCCACTACGAGCGGTTTATTCGCAACCGCATGACCCGCCGCAATAACTTTACCACCGGCCGCGTGTACGAGACGGTGCTGCGCAAAGAGCGCCGTGGCGATTACTTGGGTGGCACCGTGCAGGTGATTCCGCACATTACCGACGAAATCAAGCGCCGTATCTTAGAGGGCGGCCGCGATGTGGACGTCGCGCTGGTCGAGATCGGCGGCACCGTGGGTGACATCGAGTCACAACCGTTTTTGGAGGCCGTGCGTCAGCTTAAAGTCGAGCTGGGCCCGCAGCACTCCATGCTGGTACACCTAACGCTGGTGCCTTACATTGCCACCGCTGGCGAAACCAAAACCAAGCCTACCCAGCACTCGGTTAAAGAGTTGCGCTCCATTGGCTTGCAGCCCGAGGTATTGTTGTGTCGCTCTGAGGTGTCTATCGACGACGACTCGCGCCGCAAAATTGCCCTGTTTACCAACGTCGCCGAAAAGGCCGTGGTACCGGTGCCCGATGCCAACACCATCTACTCTATTCCGCGTTTGCTGAATGAGTTTGGCCTGGATCAAATCGTCGTCGATCAATTCGGCTTAAGCTGCGGCCCGGCCGATTTGTCCGAGTGGGATGCGGTCGTCGATGGCAAGCTTAACCCCGAGCACGAAATTACCGTGGCTATGGTGGGTAAGTACATGGAGCTGCTGGACGCCTATAAGTCGCTTAACGAAGCCTTGAGTCACGCCGGCATTCACACCCGCACCCGCGTAAAAATTGATTACATCGATGCCGAGCGCATTGAGCAGGAAGGCGTCGAGATCTTAAAAAGTGCCGATGCTATTTTGGTGCCCGGCGGCTTTGGCAACCGTGGCGTCGAAGGCAAGTTGGCCGCTGTGCGTTACGCCCGTGAAAACAAAGTGCCGTATTTGGGCATTTGCCTGGGTATGCAGTCGGTAGTCATCGAGTTTGCGCGTAACGTGGTGGGCCTTAAAGACGCCAACAGCACGGAGTTTGACCGCAACTGTAAAGACCCGGTGATCGGCTTGATTACCGAGTGGACCGACGAGAGCGGCCGCGTAGAAAAACGCGACGAGCAATCGGACTTAGGCGGCACCATGCGCCTGGGCGCACAAGAGTGTCGTTTGGTGAAAGACTCTAAAGCCCGCGAAATTTACGGCCACGATGTGATTGTCGAGCGCCACCGTCACCGCTATGAAGTCAACAACAACTACGTTGATATGCTGCAGCAAGCGGGCTTGCGCATTGGCGGCTGGTCGTCGGATGACACCTTGGTCGAGGTGGTCGAAATTGCCGATCACCCGTGGTTTGTCGCCTGTCAGTTCCACCCCGAGTTTACCTCGACCCCACGGGACGGCCACCCGCTGTTTACCAGCTTTGTTGCGGCTACGCTTAAAGCCAAAGGCTAAAACACGATCATCCCGCACGCCTAGCGCGTTGCGGGATTTTACTTTAAGGAATCTCTGTGACTGATAAAACTGTTCGTATTGGCGGTACTGATGCCGGAAGTGTCAGTGTCGGCAACAACTTACCGTTTGTGTTGTTTGGCGGCATGAATGTGCTCGAATCGCGCGATTTAGCGCTGCGCACCGCCGAGGCCTATGTTGAAGCGACACAAAAGCTTGGTATTCCCTACGTCTTTAAAGCCTCGTTCGATAAGGCCAACCGCTCATCCATCCACTCATTTCGTGGGCCGGGTATGGATGAGGGTTTAAAAATCTTCCAGGAAATCAAAAGCACCTTTAACGTGCCGGTGATTACCGACGTGCACGAGATTTATCAGTGTCAGCCCGTGAGTGAAGTGGCCGATGTTATTCAGTTGCCTGCGTTTTTAGCGCGCCAAACGGATTTAGTGCAAGCCATGGCTGAAACCGGCAGCGTCATCAATATTAAAAAGCCGCAGTTTTTAAGCCCAGGCCAGATGAAAAACATCTGCGAGAAGTTTCGCGAGTGTGGCAACGACAACCTGATTCTGTGTGATCGCGGCAGCAACTTCGGCTACGATAACCTCGTGGTCGATATGCTTGGCTTTAGCACCATGAAAGAGGCCTCGGGCGGTGCGCCGGTGATTTTTGATGTGACCCACTCACTGCAGTGCCGCGACCCGTTTGGCGCCGCGTCGGGTGGTCGCCGTCAGCAAGTGGCCGAGTTGGGCCGCGCTGGCATGGCGCTGGGTTTAGCCGGTTTGTTTTTAGAGGCTCACCCCGACCCGGACAACGCCAAGTGCGATGGCCCCAGTGCCTTACCACTGGATAAGCTAGAGCCATTTTTAGCGCAGATGCAAAGCATCGATGCGCTGGTAAAAGCCATGGCGCCGCTGGAAATTAAATAGCGGCAGCAAAACCCGATTTTGTAACATCAGCACCACGTTAACCCGTTAACCTAATTTGTATAGTTAACCGACATTACTGAAACGACAATTGGAGCCAATCCCCAATGAGCAAGATAGTAGACATTAAAGCCTTTGAAGTGCTGGACAGCCGCGGTAACCCAACCGTTAGCGCTGAAGTGATTCTTGAGTCTGGCGCCGTAGGCGCGGCCTGTGCACCATCGGGTGCCTCAACTGGCTCGCGTGAAGCACTGGAACTGCGCGATGGCGACAAGTCTCGCTACTTGGGTAAAGGCGTATTAAAAGCCGTTGCCAACATCAACGACACCATCAAGCCTTTGCTGGTGGGAATGGATGCGACCGATCAGCGCGCGCTGGATAACGCCATGCTCGAAGCCGACGGCACCGAAAACAAATCTAAGCTGGGCGCCAACGCCATTTTGGCCGTATCTTTGGCCGCTGCTAAAGCTGCTGCCATTGCTAAAGGTGTGCCTTTGTACGCGCACATTGCCGACATTAACGGCACCTCTGGCAAATACACCATGCCAGTACCGATGATGAACATCGTTAACGGTGGTGAGCACGCCGATAACAACGTAGACATTCAGGAGTTTATGGTTCAGCCTGTAGGCGCAAAAACCTTCGCCGAAGCGCTGCAAGTAGGTGCTGAAATTTTCCACGCACTGAAGAAAGTACTGAACGAAAAAGGCCTGAACACCGCCGTTGGTGACGAGGGTGGCTTTGCTCCTAACCTGCCATCTAACGAAGAAGCCTTGGCTGTTATCGGCACCGCCGTTGCCAATGCCGGTTACAAGTTGGGTGAAGACGTGACTCTGGCACTCGACTGCGCCGCCTCTGAGTTTTACAAAGATGGCGAGTACAACCTGTCTGGCGAAGGCAAAACCTTTAACGCCGAAGGTTTCAGTGACTACCTGGCTGAGCTGACCAACAAGTATCCCATCATCTCTATCGAAGATGGCCTGGACGAGAGTGATTGGGAAGGTTGGGCGTACCAAACCAAAATCCTGGGCGATAAAATCCAGCTGGTGGGCGATGACTTGTTCGTAACCAACACCAAGATCCTAAAAGAAGGCATCGATAAGAAAATCGCCAACTCGATCCTGATCAAGTTCAACCAAATCGGCTCACTGTCTGAGACCTTGGACGCGATCAAAATGGCGCAAGACGCCGGCTACACCGCCGTTATCTCGCACCGTTCAGGTGAAACCGAAGACACCACCATTGCCGATTTGGCGGTTGCCACCTCAGCCGGCCAAATTAAAACCGGTTCACTGTGCCGCTCAGACCGCGTATCTAAGTACAACCGTCTGCTGCGCATCGAAGCCGAGTTGAATGGCAGCGCGCCTTATAAAGGCCGTGCGGAATTTAAAGCGTAAGACGCTTAAAATTTTTGCTAAGGCACACGTTTTAAATCGTGTGTCTTTTAAAGGGCCCTGTGCTGAGAAATCAGTGCGGGGCTTTTTGGTTTTTGGGGTTGTCTTTATGGCTGGGGTGCACGGGCAGGCCTCGGGCTGGGGCCGCACCTTGTTATCGTCATTCCGGGTTTGACCCGGAACCCAGTGGCTTTTGTGCCTACGGAGCAGTGTGGGTGCCAAACGATAGCATTGGTGGCTTATCCACTTTGTGTGCCCTCAGTCGCCGGCTAAGCTACATCGTCATACCGGCCTTGAGCCGGTATCCAGCGAGCGAAGTGCTATGGTGGCTTACTAGATCTGGTTATACGGTGGTATTTGGTTGGGCTGCCGCTAAAGCGGGCTTTTTTATATGCCCGTGTCGCCGGGCGTGGCGAGTTACTTTTCTTTTGTGTTGGGCAAAAGAAACCTAACGAAAAGAAAAGCCCACCCCGGCATCTCAGCCCTTCGGGTTCCCTCGCTCCGGCCAATTTTAGCGGGCCGCATCGACACGCCTTCCATGGCGTGGCGATACTTGCGCAAACGTCCTGTTTGCTTACCCACTAAAATAGGCCTGCGCTCGGCTGGCTGCAGGGGCCCCAAAAGCGGTGCTTCGTAGTTGGCAACCGCGCTAGTTGCATGTTTACTTACATCGTCATACCGGCCTTGAGCCGGTATCCAGCGAGCGAAGTGCTATGGTGGCTTGCTTGATCTGGTTGTATCGTGTTATTTGGCTGGGCTGCCACTAAAGCGGGCTTTTTTATATGCCCGTGTCGCCGGGCGCTGGAGGGGCACTTCGTCGCTGGCTGTGAATCTGCGTGTTGGTATGGGATGATTAACGCGGCACCCAGTATTCAAGGGAAACCCTTGAACGCCAGTTATAAAGTTGCGGTGTAAGAATAATATTTTCTAAATAATTCAATAGGTTAGTAGAGCTTGCACGGTGGAATAAAAAAGATTAAATTAAACCCTCAATTAACATTAGTCGCACTTTCCCCAGACAAGGAGCTGTCAGAATATGTCTATTTCCCCTGTGCTTTCAACAGACTCCATCTCCAACTTCATCCAGTTTCTACTGGGGATAGGGTGACAGGTGAAAGTGCGACTGAGTCGCATGAATTAGCTGTTAGGCATCATCAGTATGAGCACCGACGATCGACTTAAAATTTGGCGAGCGCTATCGGATCTGTTTCTAGATACAGAAATCGAAGACTATGTGTTTAAGTATATTGCTCGTACTATTTCTGAATGTGAGCTTTCCTTATCGGAGACAGAAGAGATACTTTGGTACGAGGTTTATCCTGTATTAGAGGGGAACCTTAGAAGTGTTGCTGGAGTATGGGAGGGGTGGCCAGATTCATGGTTACTTCAAAATCTACCAGCACCGGTTCGCCCAAGTGCTATTCACGGTGAGCCCTCAATAGTCAAAGAAATTAAACGGTGTTGGCAACAAGTAACGGAAGCCTATGAAGCACCAAATGCCTAACAAACACAACCAGCGGAACGGTTTTAAGCTGCTTTCGCTTCGCCACATCAACTTAAAACACGTCCACTGTTGTGGGCGTTAGAAGTACACGAATATCAAACACATCCGAAAAAGGAGATAATTTTGGCTGAAAATCTACCGTATAGCACTTCAGTAGGTACTTTGGAAAAGATGCTGGAGAAAATCAAAGCAGCACCCGCCCCCGAAAGATTCACACAAGACTTTGTCGGAACCAAGCTTTCAATGAAAGGGGGGACAGCGAACTCATGTATACCGTTTCTAAAAAAAATGGGGTTTGTTGCTGGGGATGGTTCACCAACTGACTTATATAGAGAATTTCGTAATCCAGCAAAATCAAGAGTGGCTGTAGGCACTGCTTTCAGAAAGCTTTATTCGCGTCTATACGAAATGAACGAATATGTGCACGATGAAAATGATCAAAATGTTCTAGGCCTAATTGTTGAATGCACTGGCAATGAACACGACAATGCAGCAACGAAATATACTCTATCTACATTCAATATGCTTAGAAAGCATGCTGACTTCGATAATGAGCAAGAGGAAGAAGACATTGTAGAGGTTCAACGTGAGGAGAATGGATTTAACCAACAAAATCCAGTTCAAGTAAATCTTCCTCATCAGCCAAGTCAAGGTAAAGGTATAAATCTCTCATATACTATAAATTTGAACCTTCCGGCCACTAAGGATATTGAGGTTTTCAATGCAATATTCAAGAGTTTAAAGGAGCATCTATTAGAGGATTGAATATGTCATTTGATGAAAAAGTTAAGTCATTTGGCATGACAAATATGCTAATTGAAACGGACCTTGAAAGCATTGAAAAAAAATTCAATGTTAGCTTGCGAGAAAATGATTTCTCAACAAGCGAAACGAAAGAGATAGAAGAAACTTATTTTCCGCAGTTTGAGGAAAGTCTCAGAGATGAGGCTGCTTACATGGCTAGAAACTACGAGCTGTTCTACTGCCTGGAAAAAACAATTAGGACTCAAATTTCAGACCTTCTTGAGGCTACAAATGGCGAAGGCTGGTGGAACGATACGATTGTTCCTCAGCATATTGTTGGTGAAGTTAAAAAAAGAATGCTAAGGGAGCGTGAAGCTGGGATTACTCCCCGCTCATTGGAACCACTTGATTACACAAACTTTGGTGAACTAGGTGAAATCATTAAGAAAAACTGGAGCATATTTGCCAGTATATTTAATAACATTAAGGCTGTAGAGAAGGTGATGTTCAACTTAAACTCTTTACGTAATCCTATTGCACATTGCAGTATGTTGGCAGAGGATGAAAAGTTAAGATTGGAGCTTAGTTTACGTGATTGGTTTAGATTGGGAGAGTAAGCTTCTAACAAGTTTAGGCAATCGGACAAATTACTCCGCCTTCGGCTCCGAAATTGGCCGTTGCTAAAGGCGTTGAGACTGTAGAAAAACTCCAAAAAATAGGTGTTTTTTGTTAAAATTGGCCATCGCATAAGGGATCATTGCCATGCCAAACTTCAAAAAGTATAACTACAGCCAAGATGCCATGGTTGTGATTAATTTCGAAGAGCAAATTCAGCCAAATACGTTTGAATTTACGTTACACCACCTGATCGATCAACATATCGACCTCTCAGCTTTCCACGAACATTATAATAACGATGCCGGTGGTCGCTCGGCGTATGACCCCGCCATTCTTCTAAAGATTATTTTGTTCGCCTATGCCAAAGGCATTACGTCGAGCCGAGAGATTCAGTGGCAGTGCGAGCATAATATTATTTTCAAAGCCCTTTCCTGCGACTCAGTCCCTCATTTTACCGGCATTGCGAGCTTTGTGAGTCGCTACCCGGAGGCGATCGAGTCTGTCTTTGAACAGGTTCTTTTGGTGTGTGACGAGCAGGGGCTTCTGGGCAATGAGTTGTTTGCCATTGATGGTTGTAACATGTCTTCCAATGACGCGAAGGAGCACTCCGGCACCTTGCCTGAGCTGGAGGCCAAGCGTGACAAAATACAACGAAAAATTCGAGCGTGCCTGAAAGAGCATAAAAAGCTGGATGGCCGAAAGCCCGCCGAGCGAGAAAGAAAAAAGCAGCTGGAAAGCGCATCAGTGACGCTCGGACAGGAGTTCGAAAGGATCGACAAGTTCCTAAAGACGGCAACCCCACGGATGGGGCAGGGTAAAAAACCAAAAGAAGTCAAAAGCAATATCACCGATAATGAATCGGCTAAGATGACCACCAGTAAGGGCACTATCCAAGGCTATAACGGTGTCGCTGCAGTGGATAAGAAACATCAAATCATTATTGAAGCGCAAGCGTTTGGCGAAGGCCAGGAGCACCACACACTAGAGCCCATGCTCAGCGGCATTAAACAACGCTACGCCCGCACCGGCATCAGCCCGGACATTCTCAAAGATCAAGCGATTATTACCGCCGACACCGGCTTCTCGAACGATGAGAACAATGAATACCTTCGCCGTGAAGGTGTTAATGCGTATATTCCCGACAATCAGTTCCGCTCACGAGACAAGATCTTCGCCCAACAGAAAGACAAATACGGCAAGCGCCACCGAGACACGGTAAAAGGCGTGAAGGCTGTAATTCCTGCTAGAGAATTTATCTTTAATAGAAAGAAGAAAACGTGTCGCTGTCCAGCCGGCAAAGAGATGTGGTTGAAAAATGAAGTCATTATCTCGGATGAAAAACGTAAATTGTTCTTTGAAGGAAAGCTGACTGACTGTCGCCACTGCGAACTCAAACACCAGTGTATGCGCAACCCAAGTTCGGCGGATACGCGAGAGGGGCACGGTCGGCAGGTTTCTATTACCTACACCAATGGTCGCACTGCGACCGACTGGATGAAGCGACGAGTGGACAGCCGATACGGAAAGGCGATATACGGCCATCGTATGTCTACCGTCGAGCCGGTTTTTGCGAACATGGGTACGCAAAAGAGGCTTAACCGGTTCTCGTTGCGTGGAAAAACGAAAGTTCAGGGGCAATGGCGGTTATTCTGTTTAGTGCATAACATTGAGAAATTAGCGAATTACGGCGCGATTGCTTAACCACAGCCTTATCCACAACCACCTAGGCTGCACCGCGCAGAATAGGTGATTATGTTAAGCGAATGTGGTTGAATGATGATCAAACAAAAATCAAAGAAGACGGCTGTGGGTATGTTTGTGAAAAATGTATTTCTACGGTCTCGTTAACTCTTTAAACATATGCGAGCTTCGTAAGCCATATGAATAAAATTCGGGATGATTTTACTAAGGAAACAAAGCGAATTCTCCAAGAGAGGGTGGGGAATCGCTGCACTAATCCAGAGTGTAGATGTTTAACTTCAGGTCCTAACTATGAGCCAGAAAAAGCTACTAGAATCGGAGTTGCAGCACATATTACTGCAGCAGCAGAAGGTGGACCCCGCTTTAATTCATCATTAAGTAACGAGAAGAGAAAATCGATCTCAAATGGTATATGGCTTTGTCAAAATTGTGCAAAGCTCATTGATAATGATGAGAAGATTTACACAACAAATATGCTTCTAGAGTGGAAGCAGGTCTCAGAAGAAAATTGTCGTCGAGAGCTAGAAGGTAAGCCCCCAATAGAATACCCACAAAAAGAGGGGTGGATTTGTTATTGGTGCAGGTCATTCGTCGAACACATGCAACCAGTTTGCGCTGCGTGTCATGCAGAGGTAGCTTATACGGCAACCCGGAAAGAGCGTGGTGAAGCATGGAGTACAGGGTTATTTGTTGGTGGCGGAGGCAGTTTGCTTTTCTTCGTATTATTGCCACAAATATTAAACGCTCAATTTGACTGGGCGTTGCCTATCGGGTTTGGGCTTGGCATTTACGCCTTGATAATCTCCGCAATTATTGCAGTAATATGCGGCGTTGTTTCCATTGAGCACAAGGAAAAGCAGTACCGGGGGCAGCCTCCGAGATTTTTCCGTAATACAATTATATGAGTTAACAAGCGGCTGCTGCCGGACAGTCAAAAGCTCCGGCCAAAAAGCGGCCTCCACTTTTGCCTGCCGCAGAGCCGGGCGTTAAATGAAAGTATGAATATACGCCATTGGACACAGCAGCTAGTATTTATAGTGTTACCGTTTATTTGTCTTAGCGCTATATTCCCGATTATATCTTGGACAGCATTGATATATCTATTTCATGGCGTAGAGGTATTAACAGGCTATCATGCGCCGTTGGTTGGCGATGCGGAAGGCTATGATCTCGGTGCAGTCTTAGCAACTTTAATGTACGTTGCTATTAGTTTCATACTGGTTGTAAGGCTTTATAAGAGGGTTTTGGGGTTTTCAATGTATAGCATTGCAATACTTTCTACTTTGCTGTCGTTTTACGTATTTAGTGCCGTTAGCACTATTATTTGGTTCTAACCGGTAAACATTTAACAAAGCGGTGCAGCCGAAACCCATTGCTACGCGCCAACCTGTGGGTTCGCGTTGCTCACTTTACCACAGGTCAGCGCTCCGCAACGGGTTCGTCTGACCGCGGCGTTATAGCCGGAAGGAAGCATGATTAAATATTGCCTATTATTGACCTTTTGTTTTTTCTGTTCTTCAGTCTTTGGGTGTGGGGACGATAAAATTCCCATTAGTGTCGTTAACAGCTATGACAAGATTCCCACAGATGATAAACGAGTCGAAATGCTAATTGTTGCACCACTAGAATTTGAGGGTTTTGAATTAAATTCAGCTGAGTTATTTGTTGGGGAGTCCATGACAGTAATGCATAAGTTTACTGACTTTGACGAGTATCCGAGCCGTGGGGTTTATATTGTTGTGGGAACTTTACCTTTCCTGAAAAATAGCTACGCAAGCGTCACATACGTCAATAAGGCCGTAGCGGACGGAAATGGTAACGTAGTATTTTCTCCGTGTTTACATAATCAGCGGGTAGATTGGGGTTTTAACAAGTAAAATCAGCGGATAAACCGCTGTTTTAGGCGTTAAGTTTCCAAGGTGAAACAGTGGAAATCACTACAGAGCATTTTGATAAGCTTCAATTCGGCATCAAGTCGCTGCTTGAGGGAGTGGGCCATCTTGTAAATGCAAGCGGTAACTATCCGCAAGAAGGGTCTGTCGCTAGTAATGAAATGCAGGTTGATGAGTATGCTGAAGAGGTACAGACCGTTTGCTCACAGGCGAGCTTATTAGCAGAGTCAGCAGGTGATCACGCCTTCGCCGTCTCTCGACTCCTTGAGCCCCCTCTCCTAACAGTTTCTCCTTGGACCTCGGTCCGAGGTGCTCTAGAACCAGCCGCATATGGTTGCTGGCTTATGGATCCTGATATAGGGGGCCGAGATAGAATCGCTCGAAGCCTGGCCTTTCGATACGGTGGATTGTTACATCAAAAAAAGGCGGCTGGCTCTATGGGCGATGAAAATGGAGTCCGACATGCTAAAGAACGGATTCAGAAGGTAACGGCGGACGCGCGGAGACTTGGATTCGAAGAAAAAACCGATAAGAAAGGGAGAATTTTAGGTGTTGCAACGACGCTACCCTCGTCAACCGAGTGCATTCGAGATAACCTCTTTAATGAATCCGGTTACCGTATCCTATCTTCCGTTGCACATTCGCATCCATCGGCGATGATTTCCGTGGCGTTTAAAGCCACGGACGAATCGAAGCCGTTGCTATTATCAAAGAATCTGTCAGTTGGTTCAGCTTGCTGGCTGCTGGTGACCGCAGCAGATGCGTTTTCTGCTATTGCTTGGAGGCAGGCGAACTACTTTGGGTATGACCTGGAAGAATTTCGTCAATCATTGGACACAATATACGATGGCATGGGTATCAGAAAAGAAAACCGGTTCTGGTGTGCCATGAATTAAGTTAACAAGGCCATTCACGCGACAAGCAAGTGGCGAGGATCAGGTGTTTGATTACAGCTTTAACTTTAGGGTTTCGGATAGCCCAGCTACGAAGTGCCGCTTTTAGATCCCCTGCAGCCAGCCGAGCTTAGTCCTATTTTAGCGGGTAAGCAAACAGGACGTTCGCGCAAGTCTCGTCAGGGCAGGGAAGCCCTGTCGAGACGGCCCGCTAAAATCGGCCGGATCGAGGGGACCCGTTAGGGCTGAGATGCCGGGGTGGCCTATTTTGGTGACTTTTCTGGCTAAACAGAAAAGTCACTCGCCCGCCCGGCGACTGAGGGCAAGCAATTTGAAAAGTGTACTGCAGCCAGTCGTATGCCCACCTAGCTTTGATTGTAAATATGTTCCGCTGGGTTGTCTGGGGTAGTGGTATTTCTAAACGCTAATTCGTGATGTCATTAATTTTTAGAGCTGGCAGGAGGCACTATGTACAAACGAAGCTGCTTATGTGGCGCGGTAACGTTTGAGCTTTTATCGGAGCCTAAAGCGACCTCCAGCTGTCACTGCAAGATGTGCCAGAAACAGCATGGTGCTGCCTTCGCAACATATTCAAGCTTGCCACAATCCGACTTTCGGTACCTGTCTGGTCAGGAGCAGCTAGTTTCCTACAATTCGTCAGGCAACATTGTTCGTAAGTTTTGCGGCGTATGTGGGGCGAACATCGAATGGGCTGGTAGTGCAAGTCACCCCGACTGGGTATCGGTGGCCGTGGCAGCCTTAGATACACCATTTTATCTATCGAGCATTAAAGAAGTTCATGCAGATTCTAAAGCATGCGGGTTGGTTCAAGGGTAACCAATTAAGTCGTCGTTAGCAGATATAATATTATACGCATTAAGGCTAAATATGGATAAAGCATGCCCAGTGGTACTTCGTAACCGGGATGGCCGAACCGAGATTCTCGTGTTTCGGCACCCTTTGGCTGGAGTGCAATTGGCAAAGGGTACTGTAGAGCCGGGCGAAACGGGATTGTCGGCAGCCGAGCGAGAGCTTTGGGAGGAAGCGGGTGTGCGTTTAAAGGCGGACCGATTGTTGCTTGAGTGGCAGCGGCGTCAGGGGGAGCCTGTATGGGGAATTTATCTAATGGAGACGGTCAACGATTTGCCTAATCAGTGGGAGCATTTTTGTGAAGATGATGGTGGCCATGTGTTTCAGTTTTTTTGGCACTCATTGAGCCAAGAACCAAGTGTGCAGTGGCACGCTGTTTTCGCAGACGCTTTACGGATGGTTCGAGAAGCCTTGGTAAGGGCGGGTAAGTAGAGCGGTAATCGTTGGTTTCAGCTCTCGGAATATCAGAGGTTTTTGTAATCGATCAGGCGATCAACAAGGAGTATCTATGACGCTATACGACTTATTTCAAAATTTCAAAATTTTTGAGGCGAAAGACGATGCCGACCGGGCTTCCTTAAGGTCTACGGATAACGTAGGTGAAATCAATAAGCTTCGCGACCAAATCGATCATTTATCTTTGGTGTGTCAAGCTACCTGTGAGCTGCTTGATGAAATTGGTATCAGCAAGAAAATGATGCTTGCCAAGATTCAGGAGATTGATCTTCGCGACGGTAAACTCGATGGTAAGTATGTTAAGCAGCACACTTGTCGCTCCTGCCATCGTCCGTTGGCGGCCAGGCATTTAATGTGTATGTATTGCGGCGTCTTGGTCGATAAGGCTGAGTTGTTGTAGCGATATAGGGTTTACAAAAATCTTGGGGGCAGAGCTTTAATATTTAACCGCTGCCCGGAACTCAAGGGTAGCGTAAGCGTGCCTGCCTTTAACAAAATAGCACAGAATCTCCGTTAAAAAGCGTTAAGCTGCTAGCATCAATAACATTACCAGGAAAGGTGACGTATGAGAGCGCAGTGGTTAGTGGCAATTTTGGCGGTAGGGCTTGGTGGGTGTGGGGGCTCGTCATCGAGTGGCAGTGCTCCCCAGCCTAAAGTGCCTGACGATTCAGTTGATTATACCCAGCTTAAACCCAGCGAACCCAGTGAGGCGCCTTTGGCGCTGTTATCCGGTGACGACTTTGAGCGTCTGGTTAAAAATGGTCTGCGCCTGCAGTTAGCCAGCCGTTATGATTATGCCGGTGGCGCCGAGTCGGACGATATCGATTTTTCCGCTTCGCCCGGTGGCGCTAATGGCGGTGATAGTAACCACTATTCGGATACCAATGTCCACGTCGAGGGCGTTGGTGAGTCTGATGTCACCAAGTACGATGGCCGCCACTGGTTTGTTGCCTATCAACCACAACACCATGATGGTGAGTTGCCGGGGGTACAGATCATTGCGACCGATCCAGATATTCCTGACGCCACAATCGCCGGCACCTATAGTTTTGATGATAGCTCCTGGGGGCCTGCTTATTCGCTGTATTTGCAAAAGGACAATAATGTCGCTTCGCACCTGATCGCTATGCGTAGCCATAGGGGGGCGATGGAGCCGGTGCTCCCAGGCTGGGGCATCGAGTTTTCGGCGGCGGACATGAGTATTTGGCCAGGGCCCGGGAACAGCGAACTTAAAGTTGAGTTTATCGATGTCAATCAGCCTGCCACGCCCGCACTTGCCACATCTATTTCTTTAGACGGCACGTTAATTGATAGCCGCCGGGTGGGCGATACCCTTTACGTGATTACCCGCTATGACCCCTGGTTGGCATCTTTGCAGTTTGAGGAGCTTGATGGGCAAGCTCGCAGCGACAACGAGGCCGCGTTAAGCGGTATCGAGCTTGCCGAACTGTTACCGCAATATCGGCAGGGCGATATGGCGGCTCCGTTAAGCGACGATTGTTACGCCCCGAGCGATACCCTGCCCGAGCACGGTTATTATTCCATGGTGAATATCACCGCCATTGATTTAACCGCCCGACAAGTGGTGTCCAGTGAGTGCTTGAGTACCGGCGTTAACTCCATGACCATGAGCCCCAACGCACTCTACCTAACCTCTAATGACTGGCGCGAGAGCGAATCGCGCACTGTTATTCACAAGTTTGATCTCACCGATAGCGGCGCCAGTTACCGTGCTACCACCAGTGTGCTGGGCCATATTAACGGCGATGCCCCGTACCGGGTAAACGAATACAACGGCGACTTAAGGGTGGTGACGACTCGGGGCGACTGGAATCAGCCCTCGCACCACCTTAGTATTTTGCGCCAGTCGGGCTCGGGTTTTGACACAGTGGCTGAGTTGCCCAACAGCGCACGTCCCGACCCCATTGGTAAGCCGGGTGAAGATATTTATGCGGTGCGTTTTGCGGGGGCCACCGCTTATGTGGTGACTTTTGAGCGGGTTGATCCGCTCTATGTACTGGATTTGTCCGACAGCGCCGACCCTAAAATCAGCGGTGAGTTAGAGGTGCCGGGTTTTGCGACTTACATTCATCCGCTTAACGATAACTACCTGTTTACCCTGGGGCAGGATGCCGATAACCAGACCGGGTGGACAAAAGGTATTAAGGCCCAGCTGGTGAAAGTGGACGCGGGTACACCTGAGTTGGTGGGCGAGATGTTAATTGGTGAGCGGGGCAGTCACAGCGATGCCTTACACGACTTACGCGCGCTTAATTTTTTGCCCGTGGGTGATGGTGATATGCGCGTGTCGTTTCCGGTGAGTGTGAACAGCGAACCCAACGTATGGCAGTACAGCGGCCTGCAGATGTTGTCGTTGACGGGGCTGGATGGGCCGGACGGTGCCATGATTGATAAGGGCACACTGATCGCCGAGACGGCGGGTAATAACCAGTACGATTACAGTGGCGGTGTCAGGCGCGGATTGTTGCATGATGAGGCGGTTTACTACGCCCACGACAATCAGGTTTGGTCTAGCGGTTGGGGGGCTGCCGATGCCCCTCAGGGCCCCATCGGTGGCGAGCCTATCGCCTGTACCGAGGAGATCCGCTACGGCTTAAACATTGACCTCTGGGTGGATGATGAAAGCATCGACGCCTGCGCTGCCCAGGTGGTCGCCACTGATGGTGAATACTCGGAGGTACTGCAACCAAAAACAGGTCACTACGGGCCGGGCGGCTGTTATTTTTACGGCGCCCCCGAGCGGGCCGGTAGCTATTCTGTTACCGCCACGCTTGATGGTTTTACCACCCAGACCCAGACGGGCATTGTCGTATCGGAAGATGTCTGCCACGTGCAGCCGCGTTGGCTGTGGTTTAAATGGCCGATGAGCAACGAGCCATAAACTGACTAGGTCATACTGAATGGGTCAAATCTTGGCTTAAGATTAGTGTGCCGTCACCGGGCGATATTCTTCTTCGGTGTATAGATCATAGGGGCGGCGAGAATTTACGAGCTGACCCTCTTGATCTTTTTTGTAATGTAAACGTTAAACGCAGGGCTAAAATAAAAGTGCCTACGTTAAGTTTTCTGGAGCTCCTGCAAATTACGTCGGTATTAATTGGTACATTTGCGCGCCACGTAAAAAACGTAGAGGCTTCCATTGTAAAGCCGGCACAAGGTGGTGTGTCGAAAGTCGCTCTTGTTAGTCGACTATTTATTGTGGTTAATCATACACAATACTAGGAGGGCTAAAAGGTGAAGTTTCTGTGTCTGGCATTCGGTGACGAAGACGGTTGGAATTTACTAAGCGATGATGAAAAAACCGATGTATTAGCGCAAGACGAGTTTATCAGAGACGGCGGTGCGACTGTGGTTGCGGTTCGCCCTCAGGTAACATCGGTACGTCACTGGGGTAATGATTTTGAGGTTAAAGACGGGCCGCATCAGAGTGGATTACCGCTGGCCGGTTTTTACATTATCGAGGCAGAACGCCTTGAAACCGTTATCGACCTGGTGGCGAATACGCCCTGCGCGCGGGCTGGGGGCGTGATTGAGGTTCACCCATTTTAAAGTAGGGTATAAACCCGTCAAACATTAAGCCAAACCTGCCCCACGACCACGAGCACAAAAATCAGTGCCCAGCCACCGTACAGCAGTGCTTTGGTAGGTAGTTGCTCGGCTTTGTTTAGTCTAAACCCGATGAGTATTAGCGAGGATACGCCCACTTGCATAGCCATAAGACCGAGTGCTTTGCGCGCGGTGGTGACTGTTGGCTCCATGCCAGCCAGCAGCGCAATGATGCCCACAATGGCAAAAGTAAATAAAAACCAGCTAAAAATCTTTAAGTAGCGGAACACGGGCGCCTCGATAGTATTGGAGCAGGTGGCTGGGCGAACCAGCAATAACGAAACAGATTAACGCAGTGGTATGCGGAGTGACAAGTCGCGGGGTGTTAACCTAAGCAGCTTGGTGCCGTTGACTGCCTCAGGCCCTGAGGCAGTCAATATTATAAAATCAATAACACTCAGCCTTACCAGAAAACGCCATTACTGATTCATATGGGCGCGATACTCGCCCTGCCTCTCGATCATCCAGCCGGGGTATTCGGCGGGTAGGCGACTGACGTTATCCAGCGCGGTGAGCTCGCCCTCGCTTAAGCGAATGCGAGCAGCGTGAATATTATCCAACAGTTGATCTGCTCGTTTGGCTCCGACAATAACGCTGCTGACGGCGCGTTGGTGTAGCAGCCACGCCAGAGCTATTTGGGCAGCGCTAACGGGTTTGCCGTCGAGTTCTTTGCCTACGGCGATCTCGCGCATGGTGGCAATCACTTGGCTGCCGCGCTCGTGGTTAACCGGCGGAAAATCAAACTGGGTGCGGCGGTTTTGCCCGGAGGCATCTGGCCCTTCGTATTTACCCGATAAATAACCGCCCGCCAATGGGCTCCAGACCATCAGGCCAATGTCTTCCGATTGCAGCATGGGAATGATTTCGCGCTCCAAATCGCGCCCTACCAAGGTGTAATAAGCTTGTAGCGACACGATAGGGCAAAGGCGGCGCGCCTCGGCGATGCCTACCGCTTTCATTACTTGCCAGGCGGCCCAGTTGGAGAGCCCGATGTGATGTACGTGGCCGTGCTGCACCAAGGTGTTGAGCGCCTCAAGGGTTTCGGTTATCGGTGTGGCCGGGTCGAAGCCGTGAATTTGGTAGAGGTCGATGTAGTCTGTTTGCAGCCGCTTTAGGCTGGCTTTGCACTGGGTGAGAATGTGCCCGCGCGATGCGCCGCGATGATTGGGGCCTTCGCCCATCGGCCCTAGTACTTTGGTGGCTAGCACTATGTCCTCGCGCGGAACATTAAGGTTTTTTAGCGTTTGGCCGAGTATCGCCTCGCTGTTGCCGCCACTATAGACATTGGCGGTGTCAATAAAGTTAATGCCGTTGGCCAGCGCTAATTCGACTAGCTCGTCGGCGTCGCGCTGTTGCAACTTGCCAATTTTGCCCCACATGTCATCGCCGCCACCAAAGGTCATGGTGCCTAGGCACAGCTCGGAAACAAACAAGCCAGAGTGACCTAAGGTGTGCATGGCAAGCGGGGAGTCTTGTGATGGTGTTGTCATTGGGGTTACCTCGTAATCTAGTGAAGGCCGCTGGTGCAGCGTTACGATCATACTAAGGCGCTTGCGCCAAAAGTGGCAGGCAGAAACTCTCGCATTCATGCACAATTCTATCAAGTCGGGTTTCTGGGCTGCTCGGGTTATGGCAATCAGCGTATGCTGTAGATCGTTAAGACTCGGTGTATTGGGCGATTGCATCCAACGTTAAAGGCGAGATAGTAATGGTGAGTGATTTACCCCCGCACGTATTCGATGATCGGACTGCTTTTGCCACATTGCAGGCAATGGTCGAGCAGCAATGGTTGAGCGGCGGCCACGAGTGCGCCATTGACGGGCTGCGCCTGACCCGCGCAACGGAGCCCAGCGGTACGATTCGCGCGGTGTATCAAACCTCGTTCTGCCTCGTGCTGCAGGGCAGTAAGTCCAGTGCGATAGGCGAGACTGCACTGGAATATCACAGCGGGCAATGTTTAGTGGCTTCGGTAAATGTGCCGGTTAATTCGCGTATTACTCAGGCCAGTGCCGAGCAGCCCTATTTGGCGCTGAGCTTGGCGATTGATCCGGCGATGGTCTCGGAGTTGTTGCTGGCGCATCCAGGTGTGGCCCATAGTCGTGTTAAGCGGGCAGCATTGGTAAAAGGCGCAGCGCCGCCTGAGGTGCTCGATCCTCTCACGCGCTTGCTGGCGCTTTGTCAGCAGCCGGCAGATCAAGCGGTACTTGAGCCTTTGATTCGCCGTGAAATCTGCTGGCGTTTGCTGTGCTCACCTATGGGCGCTGCATTGCTGCAAGCGGGGTTGCAGGATAGTGAAACGGCCCGTATCGGCCAAGTTACCGCTTGGATGCGGGCCCATTACGCCAAAGCGTTTAAAGTGGCGAATTTAGCCGATATGGCCTCGATGAGCCCGGCGTCGTTTTATCGCCACTTTAAAGCCATAACACAAATGACACCGGTCCAATTTCAAAAGCAGGTGCGCCTGCAAGAAGCCAGACGATTACTGTTAAGCGAGCATGAAGTCGCCGGTGTGGGTTACAAAGTCGGTTACGAAAGCCCGTCGCAGTTTAGCCGTGATTACCGCAAACTGTTCGGCGCGCCACCGGGTAAAGACGCGGCCATTATGCGCTCCAGCGTAGCGATAGAGAGTAGAGCCTGATTTAGTAAAGGCTAAAAACAAAGAGCAATTAACAGTGGCCGCGTGGTTTTATTGTCTGGGGCGACGACATTGATTGAGTTTGTCCCAAAGCATGGGCGGTGTCACTAGCGCCTCGATAAACCGGTAAGTGCCCGATTTATCGAGGCTGCCCACACAGATCAAAGTTATTGACGCAACATTAGCCAGTGTTGGTTATAGCCTCCGGTGCGGCTCCACTGCAGGATATTGGCGCCATTGGCTGTACTGTTGGCGCTGACATCAAGCAGCTTATTGCTGAGGTCCGACTCAATTTCAACGCTGTTTCCCGCGACCGAGTTTAAGCGCCACTTTTGGCCAGCGCCGCCCCAGTAGTCCCACTGGGCAATGTTTGCGCCGTTGGCACTGCTTTGCTCCCAGATATCTAAGCTTTTTTGGCTTAAGGCGTTAATTAGGCTATAGGTGCCTGTACCGTGATCTACTAAGTACCATTTTTGGTGCAGCCAGTCGTTAAAGTCGTATTGCACCACATTGCCACCATTGTCGATTGAGGCATTTTCCACCTCTAGTGCTTTGCCACTGTGACGGGACTGCAGTTGATACAAGCCTTCACTGTAGCCGCCGCAGCTATGGATAGAGCTGAAGTTGCTGGTCATAGTGGGCCACCCGCCAACGAAGTCCATGCGCTGAATGTCGAGTTTAGCGGCGCCGTTATCGTTTAGGTCGTAGTAGTGAGTACTGGTGTAGTTACAACCATCTTGCTTAATAATGCCAATATGACCGGGCCCTTTGCGGTTGCCGTTAACATTGGGCATTAAATTGCGCTCACCAGTATAGGGACCAAAAATGCTGCTAGAGCGAGCTACTTGAACCCGATAGGTACTGTTAACGCCTTGGCAGCAGTTGCCGCGAGTGAAAAACAGGTAATAGAAGTCGCCGTTGCGGGTAATGTAGGGTGCTTCAATCGACTGATGGCCGCCGCCGAAAATATGCTGCACAGATGACGATAATTTACCGGTGTTTTGGTTAATTTCGGCAACCCCTAGGCCTCCAAACCAAGAGCCGTAAGACATATACACGCGACCATCGTGATCGCGCATTAGCGCGGGGTCGATGGCGTTAATTTCACCGCCGCCACCGTAAGATTGCACGACTACTCCCAAGTCTTGCCAGTTGGGGTTGGTTAACGATTCTGTGCGCACCACGCCAATGGCTGAGCGCGAGCTGCCAAAAGTAGATGCTGAGTAATAAAGGTAATAGTAATCGCCCATTTGAATAATATCCGGCGCCCAAAAGTGGCCTGCAAAGCCCGGTACGGCGTCGTTAATCCAGCTAGGCCAGCCAGCGCCAAATACTGTACCTGGGTTACCCCAGCTCACCATATCGGTTGATCGCGAGAACCAAATACCATCGCCGGTGGTGAACTGAAAATAGGTGTTGCCGTCTCTGGTGAGGGTGGAGGGGTCGTGGGAGTTGGTGATGCCAGACAAATTGAGTGCGCTGGCTAGACCTGAGACAGCCATTAAGCTAAAAATGCCGGCGCGTAGGGTGTTACGCGCAATATCACGTATGGAATGGAACATAAGCTAACCCTTTTATCATTATTGGAGGTTTTGTTGTCCCTAACGCTATTTGTAGTATAGTCCTACAAATAGCGTAGCAGTAATTAATGCTAACGCCTAGTACCAGAGTCCTTTTACTTTGCGGAGCAGATAACAAAATCCGCGAGTTAGTGCTGTAGCCGCCAGCGAACATTGCTGCCGACTCCCGAGCTGACCCTTCTTAAGGTAATATTGAGGGGCGTTGGCCGAGGTAAACTAAGCCTTGTGGTTGCGATCCAGCCAGCCACTCGCCGCCAATGTACCGGTTGCGTTTAAGCGACATTTTCGGTGACATTCAAGACAGATAAAGGAGCTTTCGCGCAAGTATGCAATACCCTATTGACGGAGCCTGCCAATGTGGCGGCGTAACCTATCAGTTGTTAGCAGAGCCTTTGATGGTGGTGGCATGTCACTGCAAAGCGTGTCAAAAGCTCTCGACCAGTGCGTTTAGTATTACCGCTGTGGTGAATGTTGATGCTGTTGAGTTTCAAGGAGAGATGGCCGAGTGGCGCAGAATCGCCGATAGTGGCAACACGAATGGGGCAAAGTTTTGTCCTACCTGCGGTAACAGAATCTATCACTTTAACCCGCAAGAGCCCGATAAGATTAAACTTAAACCCGCTAACTTATCGGATACCCGCATTATCAAACCGACCGCCCATGTGTGGGTAAGCGAAAAACAAGATTGGTATGTGATTCCCGACGGCGTCGCGGTATACGATAAACAGCCTTAAGCCCGTTGCGGCTAAATTATTCGCCACAGTGATCAAGGAGTTGCGATGCAAACGTTGCGAAAGATGGCGGATTATCTCATAGAGAGACCTAAGCCAAAGGGTATCGATGTTCGCTGTGGCTTGCAGCATTTCGCTATTATTACGTACGCGGTTCCAGCTGATAGGTTTGAAGGCCTTTTTCCAGACAGGTTTCGACTAGACGTTGTTGATATTGACGGCCAGCAAATGGGGCTTATCTCGGTGGTGCCGTTTATCGATGTTGATTTTACATCAGCGGTTTTTCCGTTTCCCAAGTTTACTATGGGACAAACAAACTATCGGATTTACATCGTTGATCAACTAACCAATGAGCGTTGTGTCTGGTTTTTAGGCACAGTACTGGATTCATGGACGTTAGCCGTTCCGCGGTATCTATGGAATCTCCCATGGCATGCTGGTAACGTAAAATTTGATTGTCGCGTGAACCAGGCGAGCGGTTTGTACGAACAATACGCAATGGAGACTTGCTCTAGCTGGGCAGATGCGTCTGTGGTGTTACACCAATCGAGTGAGGAGGTTTTTGATTTTCCAGGGTTTCCGGATACTGAATCGGCACTGGTTTACCTTACTCATCCGCTCGCAGGGTTTTACTTTCGCAGAGACGGTAAGCTTGGGACTTACAGGGTTTGGCATAAAGAGCTAGCCGTTACACCGGCGAGCTTAGTGTCGGCTAGATTTAAGCTTTTGTCAGATCTTGGGATCGTTTATGAAGCAGAGCAAAACCACCCCTACAGCATTTTAGTTGAACCGTTAAATGAATTTACCATTTATTTGCCGCCAACCGTTGTCGGTTGAGTGCCTTAAAATTGCTTTTTACGTTGTTGTGAGGCTAGCTCAAAAGCAGTCGCCGCTATATGCTGCGGGTCTATTTTATCGTTTCTAATTAACCTCAGAGAACACTTAATTGAGTTTGCTGGTCGAATTGAGGCAACTAGCTAATTTGACTGAGTTGACTATACGGGTAAAGCTTTATGCATGAAATTAACTGTCCCCACTGCAAAAAGGCGTTTAAGGTCGACGAGGCCGGCTACGCCGATATCCTTAAGCAGGTTCGTGATCACGAGTTTGAAAAGCAATTACATGAGCGGTTGGAACTGGCCGAGCAAGATAAGCAAAACGCGGTAGAGCTGGCCACCAGCAAAATTAGCCGAGAGTTGGATAAAGCCTCTGCTGCAAAAGATGCCGAAATTAAAGAGCTGAACGCTAAGCTGGCCGCGGGTGAGGATGCCCAGAAGCTCGCCGTAATGGAGGCGTTAACAGCCCTAGAGAAAGAGCGTGATAGTTTGGCAAACGAGCTTAAACAGGCGGCGCAAGATAAAAAAGCTGCCGCTGAATTGGCAGAGGCAAAACGGTTACACGAACTACAGCAGGCCACAGCCGCCAAGGAGACGCAGTTACAAAGCCTACAAAGCGAGCTAGAGCGAGCGAAGTGGGAAAAGCAGCTTGAGGCGAGCACACTGAGAGAGCGCTACGAAGCCCAGATTAAAGATCGCGAGGGCGAGATCGAGCGCCTGCGGGATATGAAAGCTCGGTTGTCGACCAAAATGGTGGGCGAAACCTTAGAGCAACACTGCGAGACGGAGTTTAACCGAATTCGCGCCACGGCGTTTCCCAAAGCTTATTTTGAGAAGGATAACGACGCGCGTAGCGGCAGTAAAGGTGATTATATATTCCGCGACTACGGCATTGTTGAAGGCAGCGCGGACGATGCTGGCACCGAAACTGTGTCGATTATGTTCGAGATGAAAAACGAGAGTGATGAAACCGCCACAAAAAAGAAAAATGAAGACTTTTTAAAAGAGCTCGACAAAGATCGCAACGAGAAAGGCTGTGAGTACGCCGTGCTGGTCTCTCTGTTAGAGCCCGACAGCGAGCTGTATAACTCGGGTATCGTCGATGTGTCACACCGTTACCCTAAAATGTATGTCATTCGGCCACAATTTTTTATTCCGATTATTACGCTGTTGCGCAATGCGGCCCAGAACTCACTAGAGTATAAAGCCGAGTTGGCGCTGGTTAAATCACAAAATATTGATATCACCAACTTTGAGAGCGATCTGGACGCTTTTAAAACAGGCTTTGCACGCAATTACGAGTTGGCCTCTAAGAAGTTTAAAACGGCTATTGATGAGATTGACAAAACGATCAATCACCTGCAAAAAACCAAAGACGCGCTGCTGGGCTCTGAGAATAACCTGCGCTTAGCCAACAACAAAGCCGATGATCTGACGGTCAAAAAGCTCACCAAACGCAACCCCACTATGGCGGCTAAGTTTGATGAGCTTAAAGTTGGCGACGCACCTGATATTGAGTAACACTAGGCGTTGTATGGATGGAGTTTGCTAGATGAAGTTTTTAGTATTTTTGGGTACGGTTCGCGATAGTACACCGCCAAGGCCCGCCCGCTTGGGCGAGCGGGTGGCCAAGGCCTGCTTAAAATGTTTGGCGGACCGTTATGGCGAGCATGAGGTGGAACTGATTGACGCGTTGGATTACCCGCTAGAGCCGGTGTTTAAACCTCACTTTGCCTACGCCGCCGGTAGAGCCCCCGGTGCGCTTAATGAACTGGCCGATAAAATAGCCTCCGCTGACGGGTTTATTATGATCAGCCCGGAATACAATCATTTAATGAGCCCGGCGTTAGCTAACTTGCTAAACCATTTTGGCAGCTCGTTGTTCTCTTACAAGCCCAGTGCCATTGTTACTTACTCGGCTGGTCAGTGGGGTGGTATGCGCGCGGCTGTTGCGATGCGGACCTTTCTTTCGGAGTTAGGCTGCCTGCCCGTATCGGCAATGATTCATGTGCCCAAAGCGCAAGAAGTCTTCGCTGATAATGGGTTGCCGCAAAACGCAGAGAGCGAGGCCTCTTGGTTTGATTACTTTGGCCGAACATTCCACCAGCTAATCTGGTGGGGGCAGGCTACAACAGCGCACCGGGCTAAGGCGGACCCCCATGAGCTAGTTCGGGACTTTAAAAAAGACCCGTCTGAACGAAACGCTCCTTAGAGTACTCGCTATAGCAGGCGTTGCAATAAAGCCATCGGGTACTCGTCGGGTGACCACTTTTAGGGTTGTTGGCAATTTTATCGATTTAGTAGGTTGCCTCGTTTCGCACTCTAACGAACCTTGCGGTGATTTTGAGCTTGGCTCGCGGGTCGGCTTTGGCACCAGCGGACGTTAGTGTGGATGTTGGGTGAGAGGCCTCAGGCCCAGAAGTTACTCTCTTGGTGTGGCTGCGCGGTGGCTTTTATGAGTCTAGAAATAAAAAAAAGGCCCACTTGGCGTGGACCCCTTGTGCGATTAATGTCTGTGCTCATCCGTGTAGACTGGGTACTTCCTTTGCGTAATGTTTGTCCCCGGTGGCGTCCTGCCGGTTCGTCCTTCAAACCCCTGTCGTGGAATTCTTAGTATTCGGCTCCCTTGTGCCGAGCGACTTCTCCTTGTCGTCTTACCTGTTGTTGTTTGATTCTTCCGTGGCCACTCCTTGGCGGTTATGCTTATCTCCTTGTTTAGCGTCCTGCTAATCTCTCGTCCTAAGAGTGAGCGTCCTGCGAGTGTCCTTTGCGCTTGCATCCTGCGCGCGTCCTTTTTGGCGCAACCACATCCTGTGGTTGGGTACATCCTGTGAACCGTCCTGGCCCCTTAGTCATCCATGTAACGTCCCTGTAAGCGTAGTATCCCTAAAACCGCTATGTGGAGATAGTCGCCATTAGCACGAGTTTTTGTGAGACATGTCGTACAGCGTGTGTGATGCCTTCGTTACAAACGGGTGTTAATTGGATGACAATTTTGTTACCGGGTGATGCGGTAGCAGGGTTTATAGGTGCTACCGGGCAGTTTCATACGGCCTTGCTCTTGAAAAGCCTGCAGCAGATCATCAACCGGCTGCATGATGGCGGATTCACCGCAAATTTCAAATAAACCGTGCTTCTCGATGGCGCGTATGCCCTCGTCTTTAACGTTGCCCGCGACAATACCGGAAAACGCCCGTCGCAAATTAGCGGCCAAGGTGTGAGGCTCTTGGTTCTGGTGCAGTGCCAGAGCACTCATATTGGCGTGGGTGGGTGCAAATGGTTGCTGAAACAGCGGGGCGATTTTTAACTGCCAGTTAAAGTAGTAGGCGTCGTCGGTGCTTTTACGAAAGGCCCGTACCTCGGCAATGCCATCGACCATAGTGCGGGCGACGGCTTCGGGATCGTCGATGATGATTTTATAGCGTGACTGCGCCTCGGCGCCCAGCGTGGTGGCAATAAATTCGTCGATTTGATGAAAGTAAGCCGCGCTTGAGCTCGGTCCGGTAAATACCAGCGGGAAGGGTAGTGTGGCGTTATCGGGGTGTAACAATATACCCAACAGGTAGAGAATTTCTTCGGCGGTGCCAGCGCCCCCGGGGAACACGACAATACCGTGGCCGGCGCGGACAAATGCCTCAAGCCGTTTTTCGATATCGGGCATAATCGCCAGTTCGTTAACGATAGGGTTGGGGGCTTCGGCGGCAATAATACCGGGCTCGGTAATGCCGATGTAGCGGCGCAGGCCCAAGCGTTGTTTGGCGTGGCCAATAGTCGCTCCTTTCATAGGGCCTTTCATGGCGCCCGGGCCGCAGCCGGTGCAAATATCCAAACCGCGTAGGCCCATCTGGTAGCCAACTTTTTTGGTGTAATCGTACTCACCCATACTAATGGAGTGTCCGCCCCAGCAAACTACGATATTGGGGTCGACATTGGGGCGAATAATGTCCGCATTGCGCAGCATATGAAAAACCGCATCGGTGGTGGCCTCGGGGGACAGCGCATCGCCTTCGTTGATCGACTGTTGCGTGTCGGCCAAGCGGCTGTCACCACTGGCAAAAATCACATCGCGTAGCACGACAAATAAGTGTTCACTAATGCCGCGAATCATTTTGCCATCGACAAACGCGCTGGATGGGGCACCTTTTACATCCAACTTAATACCGCGCTCTTCCTGAATGACTTTAATATCAAAGTCGGGGTAGCGCTCCAGTAGTTCTTTACCGTCGTCCAGCGAGTTACCGCAGTTGAGTACCGCCAGCGAGCAGCTGCGAAACAGCTTGTAGAGCCCGCTTTGGCTAACGTCCAGCAACTTGGCGGCCTCGGTTTTAGAGAGAATGTTGAGTTGCTCGTGGGGGGAGATAATGGCGTCGGTGGTGTCGTAGTGGCCCGCCTCGTGGTGGGCGTGTTGGTACGGCTGATTGTGGGGCATTGAGTCTCTATCCTTCCTGTCGCCAATGGGGGCGGTAGCTAAAACATCGGGCTTTCGGGCCCTTTCTCTTAAGTTTAAGTGTAACGCAGTTTTGCGGGCTTGGGTGTGAGTACCCACAGGGCTGTGAAGGGGCGTCCTGTTGCCTCTAGCCGCTAACCGCGGTGTTTTTTTACCGGCTTATCGGTCACTTAACCTATGCCAGTAACTCCTCAACTGCGTGGTAAGCCGTCCACGAATCACTCGAACGCACAGATATGGTGCGACATTGGGCGTTGATATTTTATGTGGTCTGTTTTGGTGCGCTCCGTTGGGGCGGGCGCCGCACCTTAGGGCCTGCGCGGCTATTTTGATTGGCATAGATCTTGATCTGTAGATCCGGCTAACGAGACGATAAAGGCCCTTAAGCGCGGCCACCAAAGAGAGCGACAACCTGTGCCCCATTCAACCAGTGCTGCTGGGTTATCCGAGCTAGAGTTAGCCGCGGATGACGCGATAGCGCCGAGTCCTTTGCCCCAAGTGGCGCGCCAATGGTGTGCGTCTATCGATATTGAGCTGGCCCAACGGGCCGGGCGCACCGCATTGATGCGTGCGCGGCACAAAGGTCCGTTGCGCATTCAGCGGCTGTTTTACCCCGAAGCCAATGGCTGCGCTCATGTTTACTTGCTGCACCCGCCGGGTGGCTTGGTGGTGGGCGATGAGCTGACGATCTCGCTGCGTGCGGCAGCTGGTGCGCACGGCTTATTAACCACCCCGTCGGCCGGCAAAATTTATACAGTCAATGGTTTACGCCACAGCGATGCCGCGACCACACAAACCCAAAGTGTCCGTTTGATGCTCGACGCAGGCTCTGTGTGCGAGTGGTTGCCACAGGAAACAATTGTTTTTAACGGTGCGAATGCGAGGCTGAACACTCGCGTTGATGCGACAGCGGATGCCAAGTTTTGTCTGTGGGACATCGTCTGTCTGGGCCGGCCCGCGAGTCAGGAGCGTTTTACCGAAGGGCGCGTGGAGCAGATATTACAGGTTAGCGTTGATCACCGGCCGGTCTTGATTGAGCGCAACCGCATTGATGGCCGCGACCCGATTATGCAGGCACCTTGGGGGCTAAAGGGGGCGGGAAGTTTTGGCACGCTCGTGGCCAGCGTAACCCTCAATCGCGATCAGGTTGATCTGTTACTCGAAACGTTACATGAGCGCTGGCCCGATGCTAAATGGGGCTTAACGCAAAAGAAACAGTTATTCATCGCCCGCTACTTAGGCGCAAGTGCCGCAGAATGCCGGTTTGGTTTTATTGCCATTTGGCAATCGCTGCGCCCGATTATGTTGGGTTGTGAAGCGTTAGAGCCGCGTATCTGGAATACCTAAGTATAAGCGTTTAATGGGTGACGTTGCTGCGCCCGGTAATCAATATATCGATAGGAGAGAGCTGTGGAACTATCGCCCAGAGACAAAGATAAACTGTTGCTGTTTACCGCGGCGCTACTTGCCGAGCGGCGCAAAAATCGCGGCGTTAAACTCAACTACCCAGAGTCGGTTGCGTTTATCAGCGCCGAAATAATGGAGGGCGCGCGCGACGGCAAAACCGTCGCCGAGCTGATGGATTACGGGCGCCAGATTTTGCGCCGCGAAGATGTCATGGATGGTATCCCCGAGATGGTGCATGAGGTGCAAGTCGAGGCGACCTTCCCCGACGGTACTAAGCTTGTCACCGTTCACAACCCGATCGTTTAGGAGGCGCTATGATTCCCGGAGAGTACGACATTTTGCCTGGTGAAATCGAGCTAAACCCAGGCCGCGAGACGGTGACCTTAAGTATTTCCAACAGCGGCGATCGCCCCATACAAGTGGGCTCGCATTATCATTTTTACGAGACTAACGCCGCACTTAACTTTGAGCGAGATAAAGCCCGCGGGTTTCGCTTAAACATTGCCGCTGGCACGGCTGTGCGTTTTGAGCCAGGCCAAACTCGCGAGGTGGAGTTAGTCGCACTAGAGGGTGCTCGCACAGTATACGGGTTTCGTGGCGATGTAATGGGGGAGCTATAAGATGGCGACAATAGACAGGCGCGCGTACGCCGATATGTTCGGCCCCACCACTGGGGATAAAGTTCGCTTAGGGGATACCGAGTTGTGGCTCGAGGTCGAGCGCGACTACACCCGCTACGGCGAAGAGGTAAAGTTTGGCGGCGGTAAAGTGATTCGCGATGGCATGGGCCAATCGCAAGCCAGCTGCTTTGACACCCCCGACACCGTCATTACCAACGCCTTAATTCTGGACTATTGGGGCGTGGTAAAAGCCGATGTCGCGATTAACGATGGCCGTATTAGCGCTATTGGTAAAGCCGGTAACCCGGATGTGCAGTCCGAGGTGGATATCGTCATTGGCCCCGGCACAGAAATTATTGCCGGCGAAGGCCAGATTTTAACCGCAGGCGGTATTGATGCTCATATCCATTTTATTTGCCCGCAGCAAATCGAAGAAGCGCTGATGAGTGGTGTTACCACCATGATTGGCGGCGGCACCGGCCCGGCGACGGGTACTAAAGCGACTACTTGTACCCCTGGCCCCTGGCACATCGGTAAAATGCTGCAAGCGGTGGAAAGCTTTCCGATGAACATTGGTTTACTCGGTAAGGGTAACGCCAGTTTACCGATCGCCCTGGAAGAACAGTTACAGGCCGGCGCGTTGGGTTTAAAGCTCCACGAAGATTGGGGCACCACGCCCGCGAGCATTGATAATTGCCTGAGCGTGGCCGAAAAATACGACGTGCAAGTGGCGATTCACACCGACACGCTGAATGAATCCGGTTTTGTTGAGGACACCATTGCCGCGTTTGCCGGTCGCACGATTCACACGTATCACACCGAGGGCGCCGGCGGGGGGCACGCCCCCGACATTATTAAAGCCTGCGGATTGGATAACGTCTTACCGTCGTCCACTAACCCGACCCGGCCCTACACGGTGAATACCATCGACGAGCATTTGGACATGTTGATGGTGTGCCACCACCTTGACCCGAACATTCCCGAGGACGTGGCCTTTGCCGACTCGCGTATTCGTAAAGAGACCATTGCCGCCGAAGATATTTTGCACGACTTAGGCGCGTTTTCGATGATCAGCTCCGACTCGCAAGCCATGGGCCGGGTGGGCGAGGTGGTAAGCCGCACGTGGCAGACGGCGCACAAAATGCGCGTGCAACGCGGCGCATTGCCGGGCGAAACCAGCAGCGCCGATAACTTGCGAGCTAAGCGCTACATTGCAAAATACACCATTAACCCCGCGGTGGCGCACGGTATCTCGCACGAGGTGGGCTCGGTCGAGGTGGGTAAACTGGCCGACTTAGTCATGTGGAAGCCGGCGTTTTTTGGCATTAAGCCCGCGTTGATTATCAAAGGCGGCGCTATTGCTGCGGCTCCGATGGGCGACCCGAACGCGTCTATCCCGACACCGCAACCCGTGCATTACCGGCCCATGTTTGGTGCTTACGGCCGCGCCTGCACCGGCACCAGCGTTAGCTTTGTCAGCCAGGCGGCGTTAGAGGCCGGTATTGCCGGCTCGTTTGAATTAGAGAGGCGCCTGGTGGCCGTTAAAAATTGTCGCTCGGTAACCAAAGCCGATATGCGCCTAAACGACTACCAGCCCCATATGGAAGTCGACCCACAAACCTACGAAGTGCGTGCCGATGGCCAGTTACTGACCTGCGAGCCCGCCACCGAGCTGCCGTTGGCGCAGCGCTATAGCCTGTTTTAAGTGAGTTGTTATGTTAGAAGCCTTTAGCGTTAAACCCGAGGCAGCCCCCGGGGCTGTGTTGGAAGTAGAAGCCACTTTCGAGCAGCGGCAAAAAAGCCGCTATCGCACGACCACCCGTTGCGGCAAGCCGCTGGGGTGGTTTATCGAGCGCGGCCATGTGTTGCTCGATGGCGAGGTGCTGGAGTGTAGCGATGGCCAACAGGTTCGCGTGATTGCCGCACTGGAGCCGGTCAGCCAAGTAACCAGCGATGATGCCTTAGCGCTGACACGGGCGGCATACCATTTGGGCAATCGCCATATGCCGCTACAAATTGGCGCCGGTTTTTTACGTTATCAGCACGATCATGTCTTAGATTTAATGGTCGAGGGTTTGGGCCTCGCGGTTAACTTTGAGAAGCAGCCCTTTCAACCCGAAAACGGCGCCTATCACGGCAAAAGCCACGGTCATGCACATTCTCACGCTCATGGTCACAGTCATTCCCACGCCCATTCTAATAGCCACGATCATCACGTGGAGCACAGTCACTGATGTCCGGCTCGCTGCTGCACTTAATGCACTTGGTGAGCCCGGCGCTACCGGTAGGCGCTTATGCGTATTCGCAAGGGCTGGAGTACGCCATCGATAGCGGCTGGGCCGGCAGCGAGCCGGCGCTGCAAGACTGGATCGAGCAAGTGATGACCCACAGCCTGGGGCAGCTTGATGTACCGGTTTTGCGTCGGGTGTATAACGCGTGGCAAGCCGATGATTTAGCACAGGTCAATGATTGGAACGACTTTGTCCTGGCCTGTCGTGAGACCCAAGAGTTACTGCTTGAGGATGAACAATTGGGTTTGGCGCTCGGGCGTTTGCTTGAATCACTCGATATCTCGCAGGCGGCGCGCTCAAACTTTAACAGCTCACCCAGCTACGTAACCTTGTTTGCCCTGGCCGGTGTTAAGTGGCAGGTGAGTGTGGATGAGCTAGCTCGGGGTTTTGTCTGGAGCTGGCTCGAGAACCAAGTGGCCGCCGCCACTAAAATTGTGCCGCTAGGCCAAACCCGCGCGCAGCAATTACTGGTGGCATTAATGCCGGCGGTGGATGAGGTGTGTGAGCGGGCTAAAACATTAACCGACGACGAGTTGGGCCTGAGTTTACCGGGCCTTGCCATGGCCTCGTGTTTACACGAGCGGCAATACACTCGTCTGTTTCGATCATAAGAGGAAGTTAAACCGTATGAACAAACCAGCACTACGTTTAGGTATTGGCGGCCCCGTTGGCTCGGGTAAAACCGCCTTAGTCAAAACCCTATGTGCCCACTTAAAGGATGTCTACAACATCGCGGTGATCACCAACGATATTTACACCCGCGAAGACGCCGAGTTTTTGCAGCGCCATGAGGCGCTGGCCGACGACCGTATTATCGGCGTTGAGACAGGCGGTTGCCCGCACACCGCGATTCGTGAGGACGCCTCGATGAATCTATCCGCTGTGGCCGAACTGCAAGATCGCCACGCGGGGTTGGATGTGATTTTAATTGAAAGCGGTGGCGATAACTTAGCCGCGACTTTTAGCCCCGAGCTGTCGGATTTAACCCTTTACGTGATTGATGTTTCGGCCGGGGATAAGATTCCCCGCAAAGGCGGGCCAGGTATTACGAAATCGGATTTATTAATTATCAACAAAACCGATTTGGCGCCATTGGTGGGCGCCGATCTTGGGGTGATGGATCGCGATGCGAAAAAAATGCGCGGCGATAAGCCCTTTTTGTTTACCAATTTAAAAGATGAATCGGGTGTGGCCGAGGTGATTGCCTTTATCGAAAGCGCCGGTATGTTAACTCGTCGCGCGTAGGCCGCTATGAACGCTAAACATCACAGCTAAAATGATTGCTTAATAAGTGTGGAGAATACGATGAAGCTATTAAAAAAAATTACCGTTTGTTTGAGTGCGCTACTTATCGCGCCGTTGACGTTGGCGCACCCGGGCCACGGCGCTGGCGGGGCATCTGAGCATGTGCACTTCTCGGTTATAAGCTTAGCGGTAGTAGGCGCGGTGTTGGCTGTGTACTTTGCGCTGGCACATAAAAGCCGAGCGCGCGCTCGCGCTCGTCGCGAACAGCAAGATCGCGACTAACACGAGCAATAGCCCGGCTGTATGCCGGGCTATTGGTATTTTTATTTAGCTGACGCCTTGCCAGCGTCGTAATCTAGCATCTCCGATGCCGCTAATAAGTAGGCACCACTGCCGTACAGCTGGGTGTCGTCGGCGTGAACTTTATCGGGCTCATAGCCCACTTGCTGTACCCAGCCGAGCCAACCCTCTGGGGTTAAGCGTTTATCAATCGCCTGCCAGCCGCTGACAATTACATCGTTGAAATCAGCCGCCGGTAATAAACCGCGATTAACACCCCACGCTAAGCCAAATACCACAAAGCTACTGCCGCTGGTTTCGGGTAGCGGGTCGTAGTCGTTATCCAGTAACGATGGCGCCCACAGCCCCTCGGCGGTTTGCAGCGCACCAAAGGCGTAGGCCATTCTACGGTAGTGGGTGATAAGCTTGGGCCGCTCGGGGTGATTGTCGGGCAGCTGCTCAAGCAATAGCGGTAACCCGGCAAACACCCAACCATTGCCCCGGCTCCAAAATACCTTGTTATCGTGCTCACTGGCACGATCAAAAAAACGACTGTCGCGATAATACAGGTGGTAGGTCGGGTCAAATAAGTAGTTGGTCGTGGCCCAAAACTCGGTTAAAGCGTAATTGAGGTATTGTTCGTCGCCGCTGATACGGCTCATGGCAGCCCAAGCCGGTGGCGCCATAAACAGCGCATCTGACCAACACCAGCGCCGTTGGCAGGTGCCCTCTGATTGCCCGGTGTCGTCGCGGATAAACTCCAAAGAATTATCGGCGCCATAGGCTAGAATGTCATCAAATTTGGTCTGGGTTGGGGCGAGTGCTTGGCTATCGGCGGAATCGATTAGGGCTAAATACAGTTGCGCGATGGCCTGATCATCCGCGTGCCAGTAAAGCGGCCCTAGCTGCCAGTGGTTGGCCTCGGCCTTTTGTTGTAGCGCGCTAAGGTAGCGGCCTTCTCCTCCGGTGTCATTCCAGCGGTTTAGGCCTATATAAAAGGCCGCTTGCACCCAGCCGTCGGGTTGCGCGGTATGGTCGCGAAAGGTGCGGACGTACTCAAAGTCACCCATATGCTCAAGCTGCCAACGGGCGAGGCGATCGGCGTGACTTTGCACCTGTTGCGCCGTGATCGATGGTGTCTGGCTACAGCTGAGTAGCGACAATACGGCAGAGGCTAATACGAGCTTTAAAAATTTATTCATAGCGTTTTATGGTTGTTAAAGGCGAGTGCGAAACATACTACCGCTTTTGGGGGCGATATTTAAACCTGTTAAATTGTGTACAAATGCGCGAGGTTGCCTGCGCGATGCCGGCAATTTCGATATACTCGCGACGATTGTCACCAAAGGCTGGCAAACGATGGTAATAAAGTTAATTAGGGAGATTGTATGACGTATCGTGTATTAACAGCGCCTGTGCGCTGGACACTGCTGTGTTTGAGCGTTGCCGTAGTGGCGGGGTGTGGCAGTGACGATAATTCCGCGGAATTGGAAACCATCCATGTTACAGCCAGCAGCGGCGAGGGAGGCACAGTTACGCCACTTGAGTCTGATGTTCCTCGCGGCGCCACACTCCATATCACGGCGCACCCCGATTTAGGTTTTCGACTGCTCAATATGACAGGTTGTAATGGTACCGTCATCGACGAGAACCATTACAAAACCGCTGATATTGAAGCGCCTTGTCATATTCAGGCGACCTTCGAGACCGGCCCCGTTGAAGAGCAGGCTGACCTGCAGTTTAGCAATACCGCGATTGCCCGAAGCATTGGCTTTAAGTGGGATGAGGTGACGTACGCGCTACGCTACACGCTTTATAAAAACATCGACGGTGAATCTGGCTTTACCCAAATAGGCCCTGAGTTTGCCGGTGACGTGCTGAGTTACCAAAGTGTCGAGACGTTGTACGATAACCTTGAAGCTGAATATAAACTCGAGGCTTGCAACGACGAAAGCTGCATGGATTCAGAGCTGCTATTAACCGACAGCGGTATTAACCAAGCCATTGGTTACATTAAACGCCCGGAGGGGGATGGCAGTCTGCATCTTGGAAATGCGTTGGCCTTTAGTGGTGACGGTAAAACGCTGGTGGCTAGCGCGCCGGAAAACTGCAGCGCTGCTAACCAAGGCCTGTGTAGCGGTGTCGTCTACGTTTATCGTTTAGGTGAAACGCGCTGGCAATTTGAGGCAGCGTTAGAGTTAGACGATATTCGTGCTGACTCGCGCTTTGGCGAGCGAGTCAGCTTGAGCCGAGACGGAAATAAAGTGGCCATTAGTGCGCCTTTTGTACCTGCCTCGTTTAGTGATACCAATGATACTCGTGTAGGCGCTGTTTACACTTATGAGTTTGACAACGGTAGCTGGACTCAGGCGCAAGCGCTAACGGGGGATGAGCAAGGCGAAGATGGCTCACGTTTGCTGGGCTTTGGCGCCGACATCGCGTTAAGCGGCGATGGCGACACCTTGGCATTAGTGGCGCAAGAATTAATCACTGAAGATGGTCAGGCGTTGTTATATCGTTTAAATACGGATGACAACAACGAAAACGTGTGGGAACTAAAACAGCGCTTTGATACGGCCAGCGCAGTGAGTTTAGATAACACCGGCAACTACCTGGCATTGGGGTTGCGCAATGGGACCGAGCTGGATGGCGAAGAAACGGAGGTAGGTGTTACCCAAGTATACCACTACAACGCCGAGGCTGATGAGGAAGAGCAGTGGGAGCTTGCAACCGAGCTGAATGCGCCTGAGGTTTTTACGGGGCAGCATTTTGGTCATCGTGTATTGCTGAGCAATGATGGCACCAAACTACTGGTGGGGGTGAACTACGATAGCACGTTGGTCGATGCCGGGCAGCTTGAAAAGCCAGAAGTTTATATGTATCAACGTGACTCCGGTGAGTGGAGTTTGGCGCACACTTTTGCTCAGCTTGATCAGCAAGGCGCGATTGATAGCGACGATAATGGCCGGTCGCGCTACGGTAGCGTGTTCTCTATGAGTCGCGATGGCACTCGGGTGCTGATTGGAGACCCCACCGAAGATGGTAACGGCAATGGTTTTTTTGCTAACGACGGTAATAATGCCGCGGGGTTAGCCGGGGCTGCGTACTTGTATAACTACGCCGATGGCGCGTGGCAAGAAGAGATTTATATTAAGGCTAAAAATACCGACGCGGGCGATCGGTTTGGCGAGGCTGTGAGCATTAGCGGCGACGGTAAAATTATTGCGATAGGCGCGCCGGAAGAAGACGGCCCTGCAGTTGGCGTTGACACCGCGGTGACGGCCGATAACGGCAACGCCGATGGCAGTGGTGCAGTGTATTTGTATTAGCCCAACTTATAAAACACACAAAAAAGGCGCTGAAACTTCAGCGCCTTTTTTGTGTGTGCAGCCTAAAATTATGCGAGAATTTGGTCGATGCTTTTTAACTCGGCCGCGCTAAAGTCTAAGTTGTTGAGCGCCGCGACTGAGTCTTCAATTTGTGCCACGCGGCTCGCGCCAATAATCGCACTGGTCACGGTTTTATTGTTTAACACCCATGCCAAGGCCATTTGTGCGAGTGATTGACCGCGTGTTTCAGCGATTTGATTCAGCGCATTAATTTTACTCAGGGTAGCCTCGTCGAGATCGTTTTCGCTGAGGTAGATTTGCTCGCCGCGGGCGGCGCGCGAATCTTTGGGGATTCCGCCTAAGTATTTATTGGTGAGCCTGCCCTGAGATAGTGGCGAGAAGACAATTGCACCCACGCCTTCGTCATCTAGTGCATCGGTTAAACCGTCTTCGATCCAGCGGTCTAGCATGTTGTAGCGTGGCTGATGAATCAGCAGCGGTGTGCCTAAGCTTTTTAAGATGGCGGCGGCTTCGCGGGTTTGCTCTGGATTGTAGCTTGAGATACCCACGTATAGGGCGCGGCCCGAGCGGACAATATAATCCAGTGCCTGCATGGTTTCTTCTAACGGTGTTTCCGGATCAAAGCAGTGCGAGTAAAAAATATCAAAGTAATCGACGCCGCAGCGCTTTAAGCTCTGGTCACAACTGGCGACCAAGTATTTGCGCGATCCGCCAATGCCGTAGGGGCCGGGCCACATGTCATAACCAGCTTTGCTGGAGATGATCAGCTCGTCGCGGTAGTGGGATAAACCCTCGGCCATTACCTGGCCAAAGGTCGATTCCGCCGAGCCGTAATTAGGGCCGTAATTGTTGGCCAGATCAAAATGATTGATGCCTAAATCAAATGCGCGATAGATCATGTTGCGGGCGTTAGCAAGTGAGTCGACTGCGCCAAAATTTTGCCAAAGGCCCAGTGACAATTGCGGTAAGCGCAGACCGCTTTTGCCGCAGCGTGGGTAGCTCATGGATTGATAACGATCGGGGGCCGCAACGTAGCGCGGGTTTGGCTCGTGGGTAATCATTGTGTGCTCTCTTAGTGGCAGTCTCAGTGTTAGGTTTTCTGGCTTATTATGGATGTGTGCCAGTGGTGGTATTCTACGCAAAAGCCGACCGCAAGCGGCCGGCCATGACGATTCTTAACGAAGTTTGTGGGGTTCTTTAGGCGCCGAACAAATCGTCGACAGATAAGTAGCGCTCACCGGTATCGTAGCTAAACGTTAGAATACGGCTGCCGGGAGCAAAGTCTGCCTCGCGCTGTTTGATTGCAGCAAGACTGGCACCGGACGAGATACCGACAAAAATGGCCTCTTTGCGGGCGCATTCGCGGGCCATTGCAAAGCTGTCTTCCTCACTCACGGCAATGGTGCCATCAAGGTTGTCGGTGTTGAGAATATCCGGCACAAACCCCGCCCCTATGCCTTGCAAGCGGTGCGGGCCTTTATCCTTACCGGCAATGACCTGTGAGTTTTCGGGCTCAACCGCAAAGGTTTGCAGTTTAGGAAAGGCAGCTTTGAGCTCCTCCGAGCAAGCGGTAATGTGGCCGCCAGTGCCCACGCCCGTAATTAAATAATCGAGGCCTTCGGGAAAGTCTGCCAAAATCTCTTTGGCGGTGGTGTTGCGGTGCGCCTCGACGTTGGCCTTGTTGGTAAATTGCTGTGGAATCCAGCTATTGGGAAAATCGTCGTGCAGCTCGTTAGCCTTGGCGATGGCGCCGCCCATACCTAGCTCTTTGGGGGTTAGCTCCAGCTCGGCGCCGAGTGCCTTCATGACTTTGCGCCGCTCAATGGACATAGATTCGGGCATCGCTAAAATCAAACGATAACCACGCGCCGCCGCGACCATGGCGAGGCCAATACCGGTGTTGCCGCTGGTGGGTTCAATAATCACGGTGTCGGGTTTTAACAGGCCTTTTTGCTCGGCCTCTTCGATCATCGCCAGTGCGATACGGTCTTTAATGCTGCTGCCGGGGTTAAACCGTTCGACCTTCATCCACACTTCGATGTCGGAGCGAAATAGGTTGTTGATTTTGACGTGAGGGGTGTTGCCGATGGTTTCGAGGATATTGTTAACTTTCATAATGGCGCTCCCTGTTTGAGTTGACCGGGACTACTGGTGAGCACCGCCGATGTACGCGGCACTCAGAGTAGCTTTGATGATAATCTAACAGAAACAGGGGGTTTTGGGCAGGGTGGTGGTTTGTGGCTGTTGCGTTCGAGTGACTTTATTGTGCGGCAGTGGTGGTATCAAGCCCGCCACTGCGCACGATGCCACGGCGGCTCAATCCTCAAGCAACTTGTTTGCTAATACCTTAGATGGCTCACCGGTGAGCTCTTCTACAATTTCACGCAACTGCTCTAGGCTGACTTCGCCCAGTTGCATCATGGCGCGGGTGGCGTTATCTAGGCTTTTGTTGCCATCGGTGCGCGCTTGTATCTCGGCGTCTAGCTCGCCAAACAGCAGGGCGGCGCGAGCGGTGCGCTCGCCGCTGGAGGCGCCACCACGTAGGTGGTCGATATCTTTACTCCAATCAGCCAGCCAGTCTTTTACAATTTTTAAGCGATTGTCGGTCAGGCCGCCGGCGCGATGTAAAACGGTGTACGAGTAGTATTCGGCTAGGCCTTCGGCGATCCAATCGTCGCCTTGGGCGCCGCTAATGCGGGTTAGGGTGTGCATTAGCTCGTGCAAGAGGGTGCTGGTGCCGTTTTCGCTCACCATGGGGCGAGCGGAGTGCACAAACAGCGAGTTAGGGCCCGATAAGCCACCGCGCCACATGGGGTCGCCAGCCATAACCATGAGTATTTTGGGTGGCATGGTGCCGACAATCTCTTGCAGTGTTGGCCAGTTGAGCATGACAAAGCTCAGTACATCCATGCGGCGAAGGTCATCACCGGTGGGGCCGCTGACCACAATATGGGTATCGGGTAAGTGTTCGCGCCGGGTACCCAATGCACCAGCGATAAACCAACCGGTTGGCCGGTCAAAGCGGCGCTCGGGGTTGTCGATCTTAAAGCTGCGCTCGTCCGCTTGTTTTTGCCAGCCGCTGTTGACGCTGGTCCAGCCCTCCGGCAGGGTAAAATGTAAGGTGGCGCGACTCTCTATGCCCTTACGCCCGCGCACGGTGGCGGGAGGGATTAAATCGTCGCCACGAAAAATGGCAAAATCGTTTTCTCGCAAAGCATCGTAACCACCGCTGTCGCGCTTGTGAGTCATTTTAACCTGCAAACTTAGCCAAGCGTCTTTACTGGGGGGCAGCCAGCGGGCGCGGCCATCGTCTATTTCCAGCTCGCCGCTGGCTTTAAGGTCGCTGTGAAAAGCGTCGTTAAGGTTAAAGTCGAATTCGGTTACGCCGCTGTCGTCGCCTAACTCAATCCGCACCAAGGCATACTTATGGGAGTCGCTTAGGTCTACTTGATAGGTTAGATCGTAGGTGTCTTCGCTGTTTGCGTAGGCCGTTTGTGCCATACATATTGTAAAAACTACCGCGATAAAAGCGCGGATAAAATGCGCCGTGTGGCCTAGAGGGGTTACAGACATTGGGTTGAGCTTCCTAATTAAAGTATGTGTTGATGCGGCTTCGGGGCTTTGACTAACGCGGCGCCACTCGGTTCGTATGGGGCGCACGGTATCACAGGCTTTTGTGTGCTGTGGTGGATAACACTTGCTCCTGTTATCGGTGATCACTATGATTGCACCCTTTTTGTGCAGGGCCTTTAGGGCCGTGCGATCTTAGTGCCGCGGCTATTGGATTAGCAAAGATAACGCCAAGTGCAAATGTGGCGCCAAATAAACCGCCAGTAATAGATGGGAACGAGGATAGCGAGAGTGAAGAGTTGGTTGCAAGCGTGCTTGGGGTTATTGGGCGTAGAGGCCAACACTACCAGTCATCACGAAAAGTGGATCTCGGCGCTGGGGGGCGGTTTAGGTATCGCGGCAGTGTATGGCTTGTCCCACTGGGCGCTGGATGGCATGGCGGCGGGTTTAATGGTGGCCTCTATGGGGGCCTCGGCGGTATTGCTGTTTGCGGTGCCCCACGGCACCTTATCGCAACCTTGGGCGGTGATTGGCGGACACCTTGTGTCGGGGTTTATCGGCGTGAGTTGTTACCTCGCGCTGGGTAATTCTCTGTTGTCGGCATCGGTGGCGGTAGGTTTGGCCGTAGGCGCGATGGCCTACTTACGCTGTATTCACCCGCCGGGCGGTGCTACGGCGCTGGCCGCCGTGATCGGTGGGCCTGCGCTGCACGCTTTAGGCTACGGCTATTTACTCACACCGGTGGCGCTTAATTTGGTCGCTATTCTTGCCGTGGCGTTGCTGTTTAACAATATGTTTCACTGGCGCCGCTATCCTGTGGCGCTTATGAAACCGCGCCAGAGCGAGCCCGACCGGCCCCATTTGGCGCTGTCGCACGAGGATTTTGCGGCGGCCATGCACGCATTGGACACCTACGTAGATGTTAGCTCTGAAGAGTTGGCCCAGCTGTTTGATCGCGCCTGGGAGCACGCCCGCGCTGCGGATCAACATGTATTAAAGTTGACCCGTGGCCACTACTACAGCAATGGGGAGGTGGGTGATCAGTGGTGTGTGCGCCAAGTGTTTGATTTGGCCGAAGAGGACGCCGGTAATCCTCGGGCGCGGTTAATTTATCGCGCGGTCGCCGGGGCCCGCGAAGAGCAAACGGGGCTGTGCCGGGTAGAGGAGTTTCGCCGCTGGGCCAAGTTCCGGGTGACGAAGCAGGGCGAGCGCTGGATTAAAGCAACGTAATTCGCAACGCCCAGTGCGATCGCCCAGAACGCCCAGAACGAGAGTATGGTAAAATGCGCCCTTAGCGCGTTTTTACCCTCTCGGAATTTCCATGTTCAATACCTTTCATGTTCGATAACCCTCTCGCTCAGTTTTTTGGGCTACTCAGTTATTGTTTGGGCATTTATTGCTTTTATCAGCGCGACGATCGCCGTCTTAAAATCGTCATGTTTATTATGCAAACCAACAACTGCATTCATTTTGCGTTACTGGGGGCGACGACGGCGTTGCTTAGCTCGATATTCTCGGTGGTTCGGACGGGGTTATCATTGCGGACCAAATCACCCTTAGTAGCGTGGTTGTTTATTGCGGTAAGTTTTTCGCTGGGGCTGTATTTAACGGATGTATGGCAAGATATGTTGCCCGTTATCGGCTCGTGTATTGGCACCTACGCGCTGTTTTGTTTGCAGGGAATCCGTATGCGCTTAGCCTTTTTGCTGGGGGCGTGCTTTTGGTTGGCCAATAATATTTACGTGGGGTCATTGGGAGGCACGTTATTGGAGGCAACCTTAATTACCGTTAACTGCCGAACCATGATAAAGCTGTATCGCGCGTAAAGTGAGTGATTTTGCGTCGTGTAATAACAAAAAGGCCCGAAGAAAGCTTCGGGCCTTTTGGCGCAATTATTAGTTATTGTGGCGCACGCGTGCTGCTTAGAATGTCACCACACCACCGACCGAGTAGAACGTCATGTCGGCGTCGTCGATTTCAAAAATCTCATACTCGGCGCGAATAGCAAACGAGCCTAACTGAACTTTGGCACCTACCCCGTAGGCGGCATCGGTGCCCGAGTCTGAGGTGTCAAATTCAAAGTTGGAAATGTCGCCATCCCAGGTGATAACCCCAGCTTTGCCGAACAAGCCAACGGGCCCTAAATCCACGCCTACTAAGCCCGCCGCAGTCCAGCCGGTGACTTCAACCTTTTGGCTGCCCAGGGCATCGTTGAGAAATTGCTCCTGTGAGCCAAAGTCGATATAGCCACCTTCTACGGCCAAATCGAGCAGGGGAAGTACCCCAAAGTTGTAGCCACCAAAAATTTTGTAGGCGGTATCGTCGTCTTTGAATTTGTAATCGATCCCGTCAAACTCCGGAAAGCTTTCGTCGTAATCGATCTCGGCGTTACCCACCGAGCCACCCAAATAAAGGCCGCTTTCGGTGCCAGCGTAAGTAAAACCAGTAGCGCTTAATGCGCCGGTTGCGAGAAGAGTACAGAGTAGTTTTTTCATTGCGTTAGCCTCCTATGCTAATAATTTTACGCCGAATGACAATAGCCCGATTTATAAAAGCTGTCTATCGAAAGGCCTGCAAAACATTAATGTTGGCGGATGAAACTGAAACATTTTGAATGTTGTAGTAACAGCTGAGCCTTAAATAGCAGACAAAAAAAGGGGCCGCAATGCGGCCCAATGGGGGAGGGTTGATGTAAGCCACGGACGTGGCTCTCATCGAAGGGAATAAAAAGGGGCCTAAGGGCGGCCCAACGAGGGTTCGGTGAAACGGATGCGATTCGAGCGGTTGCCTATTGGTCGCTGTTGCTTGACGTTCATGCTGTGCTCTCTCTCGCTGCCTTCGTTTACTGTTACTAGGTATATAGCGCGAACTGTGCCAGTTTTAAAAAGTTGTTTAAAAACAAAATGTTACGAATTTTCGGTGCTGATTTTTAATGTATGTAGGGGGTGGGGCGCGCTGGTGAGTGTAGGTTTTGGGTGTGGTCTTTGTAACTCTTACAGAAAAATGTTTAAACGCAAAAAAAACGGGCCCAGCGGGCCCGAAAGGGAGTCAGCTAAGACTTAGCTGTTGCCTTGAGGAGGCTCATGAATAGCGCGGTTAGGGCGTTGGCAAGCAGCTGGTAATTTTGCCGCTGCCGGCATTAGCGATAACGTGGGCTTTGGTGTCCGCGCCCGCCATGGCGGTGTACTCGTACTCTGGTGTATAGCTCACGGTAGAGGTTAAGTCGGTGCCGGGGCCTGCGATTAAGTCACCGCCGGCGGGATTGCTCCAGGTGATGTTGTCGTAGACGTTGTCGGCTAAATCCCAGTAGCCCACCTCTTCAGAGTAGAAGCTGACGATGGGGTTTTGCACATTTTCAAATACAGTGCCTTCAACACGAATGTTGGCGCCCATGCGGGAGTTAACGGCGGTAGAGGTAACATCTTTGTAGACGTTGTTTAGAATGTGTGCCTCGCCAAAGCGGAACAGCGGCATGCGCGAGCTGGCGTTTTCCCAGTAGTTGGCGTAGAAGGTAATGCGGCGATGGTTGTTGTCATCATCGCTGCTGCCCCACAGTGAGGTCTTCCAGCTGTCGTGCAAATAGTTGTACGAGATAGTGACATTATCGACATCGCGTTTACCACTGACGAGCTCGTCGTAATAGTCTTTGTCGCTGTTTAAGTCGTTGTAAATCTCGTTGTGGTCGATCCAAATATTGCTGGCCGGGCCTTCCAAGCTAATGCCGTCTTTCTCGCCGATATCGACGTAGCGAATGGTCAGGTTGCGGATAATAATGTTGTCCGATTTGTACACTTTAATGCCAATACCATCGAGCATGGCGCTGTCGCCGACCCCGATAATCGAGACATCGGACATTTCTTTAACATCAAATTTATCGACGTTGGAGTTGTCCGGGGTAATGGTGCCATCGACAAAAATGGTTAATGGGTTGCTGCCTTTACTGGCCAGTGCGGCTGCTAACTCGGAACCGGTGGTTACCGTAGTGGTGTCGCCGCCAGCGCCACCGGTAGTGCCCGCACCTAAACTGGCAAAGCCGACCACGGTATTCATGGTGTCGCATTGGTTGGCGACTGAGCTGCTGGAGGAGCTTTCGGTGGACGAACTTTCGCTCGAGACACTCGAGCTGGCTTCGCTGCTCGATGAAGAACTTTCTGGGTAAGTAGGATCACTGCCAGTAGGGCCGCCCGAGCCGCCGCAGGCGCTGAGGGTGGCCGTTAATGCCAGAATACTAGAAAAAGTGACTGTTTTCATGGGATGTCTCTCTGCGTTACTTCAATACATCGTGTTCTATTTTACTTAAGGAGAGGCGCGGCGGTGCGTTACACCGCCGCGATTAGCCTTAAGGAGCCAGCGGATCGATGCTGATGTTGTCGAATTCAACGGTGATGTTGTTTTCGCCAGGCGCCGCATAAAGGCCTACGTACCAAGTATCGCTATCGGTGGTTGCGGCAAAGTCGCTGGTGCTGTTTGCCTGAACAAAATCGATACCGTCTTTTGAGTAGTAGCGTTTAACGCGCTTTTCTGCACCGTCGTCATAGATCTCGATGCGCACGTAGTCGCCCACTTCTAGTTCGGGGATATCCGAGCGCGAGCGGCTGCCGCTAGGCTTCATTTGCGCCCGTGAGCCAATCAACGCCGCCGGATCACCATCGACGTAGAAACCGGCATCGGCCCAGCCAGGAAGGTCGGCAAAGTCGGCCACTGGGTCCATGTTCTCCATTGCCATAATGCCAAAGCGGTAGGCGTTGCCGGTAGCAATGTCTGCGCCTGTGACTGAGCTGATTTGCGCGGTAAACATAAAGTCGCTCATCTCAATTTTTTGGCTGGCAAAAAACATGTTGTGATTAGACGACGACATATTACCGCCGGTGGCCTCTAGCGTTACCGAGAAAGCTTCGTTTTCGCTTAAGCTGCCCGCTGGCGCAATGTCGGATTCGCCCGCCAGGTTTAAGTCATTGGGCATCCACTCGGCGTCAGCGCCCGGTGCACCATCGGTGTACTCAATTTTGATGTTCTCGATGGTGATATTGCCCACGCGGCTATCGGCGCGCAACTGCAAGAACGAGTTGGCGGTGCCAAACTCTGGCTCTAGGGTTAACTCGTAAGGCAGCGAGCTAACATCGTCGGGGGTTAGTTCGATCACTTTCGAGTCACCACCGTGAATGGAGTTGCCAGAGCTGGTGGTGTTGTTGTCAATATAAACCTGGAATTTACCTGGGTCCGCGGCATCGGCGCTGCTAAAGTCAGTAATGGTCATGCTGATGCGATACGGGGCCGATAGGTCAATATCGCCCGAGGGGTTGGTGGCCTCGGCACTCGGTACGCCTGTGTCACCGATCGTAAAGCGCGCGTTGTTCATGCTTAACGCGTTGTTCTCGACGGTAATACGGCTGCTGCCACTGGTCACTTTATAGAATGGGTCGGCGCGATCGTTTGAGATCGACAAGAAGTCGGCACCGTCAGCTTCGCCAAACAGAGTGTCGGCATCGCTTGTTAGATCGACGGTGAATGGCAAACCACCGAAAGGCGTACCTTCCACTTCAGGCTCTGGCGCATTCTCATCATCGCCGCCAGTGGCAGGGTTGACTAACTTGTAGTTGGAATCTTTGCTGGCGCAGTCGGGTTGTGGGTTATTGCCCACGTCGCTTTGGTATTCGATTAACAGATCGTCGAACACTGCCCAGCCACCACTGGAAACACGCATGGCGATAAAGGAGTTTTCCGTGCCGACTAAATCGGGCTTAGATGCGACCAGTGTGCCGCCATCTTCCAAGGTGGTATCGCCTGGAATATTAATTTCTACGCGCTTGCCTGGCACCAAAGTGTTAACCGGTACGTTAAAGATACGCGAGCCGACATTACCGCCGCCGTGAATAGAGCTGGCTTCGCTGGTGGTGTTGTTGTCGACATAAATTTGAAAATCGCTAGAGCTGGCGGTGTCGGGTGCGGCGACCACACAGAAGGAAATTTTATAATCTTGGCTCAGATCCAGTTCGCCCCAGCTTAAACCATCATCAACGCCATCGCCTGGGGTAGAGTCTTTGCGTGGGTCAGCCACGTCACCTGCCAGCGGTGATACCGTTTGGGCAATGGTAAAGCGCGCATCACCCAAGCGCATTTTTTGGTCGGCATCGGCGGTGATCCAGTTGCTGCCTTCGGTGTCAAGGCTGCCGTCTGCCATATACACGCCGGCCATTGAGTAATAAAAGCCGCCTTCGCCTTCTTCGGCTTCGCTCGCAAGGGCTTTGTAATCAGCGGAAAAAAAGCCGGTGGTGTCATTTGCACCAAACGTTTCAATAAGGGGTAAATCGGTATTGGCGATTTCGTGGAGATCACTGCCGCCACCATCGCTGCCGCCGTCACCACCGCCGTCGGGGTTTTCGATATTAATGATAATGTCTGGTGCGCTGGAGTCGGGCTCGCTGCCGCAACCGGTCATAAAGCTGCTGGCGATGATCAGGGAGCTCAGAAGCGTTAGCTTAGTATTGATAAGCTTAGTGTTCATAGTTAGATACCTTCGTTATTGTAGATTCGTTGGTGGGCGCCAGCTTGTGGCGCCGTGACTATTGCTTAACTGGATTACATAAAGCGGTAGTTCACACCCACTTGGAAAGAGGTTCCGTAATCCTCTGATTCAAATAGCATGTTGCCGCGCGAGTATTCATTGCCTTGAAAGTACTTAAAGCTTTTGTCTTCGGTCAGGTTGATTGCATCGAAGTAAAATTGCAGATCATCGTTAAACTGATAGGTGGCTTTAAAATCTAAGCTGTAAGTGTCATCGTCGTAAACATCGGCCCAAGAGGCGCAGTTTTGCGGCAGCCCAAGGGCAGCATCGGCGTCGATGTCCGCTTGTGAACAGGAGCCAATACGTTCCAGGACTTTACTGCGGTAGTTATTAATAACCCGCAGTGATAGGTCATCGTTCTCCCAGCCGACGGTTAAGTTAACCGTGGTGTCAGCTTGGTTGGGGAGCTGGATTTCGTCGGCACGGATGGTGTCGCCAACATCGGCGGTACTGTCGATCAGGGTCATGTTGCTTTGCACAAACAGGCCCGACTCAAAGTACTGCGAGTAAGACAGTTCAACACCGTACACTTGGGCTTGTTCGCCATTGGTGGTTAGGTTGACGTCGTTGTAAACTTGGCCGGGCCGAAAGTAGAACTCGCTGATTTGGTCAACGGGAATTTGTACCGGCATGTCTTCAAACGAGCTGGATACACCGCTAACATCGACAATAAAATCGGAGATGTCTTTGTAAAAGAGAGCGGCTTGTAAATACAAATCTTCGCTGGCGTACCAAGTGATCGAGGTGTCCAAGTTGACCGACTTCATGGCGGTGAGCGTTGGGTTACCTAGGTTAATCACGTTGTCGGGGCTAACGTAAAAGTTTTTCGACTCGGACGATAAATCTTCCAGTGACTGGGCGCCGATGTCAGTTGGGCTGTCGCTACACTCGCCGTAGTTGGCGCTACCTTCGATGTCATTACAGACTTCAATCCGGCCCGAGAAGTCCGCGAAAGCGCGAGCTTCGTTAAACGAAGGACGAGTAAAACTGGTCCATACCGAGGCGCGCACTAAAACGTCTTCCCGTGGTTCGTAGCGGTAATGCAAGCTGGGAAAGAAGTCATCGTAAGCGCTGTCGGCGCCTTGCATTGGTACCGCGATATCCAGTACGGCGGCCTCGTTGGCGACTTCAAAGCGGTCGTTACGGATTGATAAGTTACCGGTTGAGGTGAAGTCGGTTTTTGACCAGCGGACACCGGCAATTAACGATGATTTTTCACTGAGTTGGAACTCGGCCATCACGTACGCGGCAGCGGTGTCTTCGGTCAGGGTGTAATCGTCTTTCACGCTGTCTTGCCCCGAGCGCAGCGGATCGGTGTACTTGGCAATTGGTGTGGTGATATCCAGCAAACGCTCGGCTTCATCATAGGTAATAAAGTCTTGCTGAATGTCTGGGTGTGCCGGGGTAAAGGTAGCAAAATCACCTAAACGTGCGCCGGCCAGCTGCAAGCACTCGGCGTCGCCATCACAACCGTTGGTGTAATCGCCGGGAATAACACTCCAGCGGTCTTTGTTGCGGTAGCGATCCCGTTGCTTAACGGTAAAGCCGGTTTTGATGTAATTTAGAACGTCGCTGTCGGCGAAATCTTTTTGCAGGTTTAAGCTGATCTGATCGATGGTGTCTTCACGGAAGCTGTCTTCAATAAAGATGTTGTCGTACAGCAAGTTGGTTTGTCGGCGCTCGCCTTCTTGAAAGCCGTTAAGGCCGCCGTAACCGCCCGATTGTGGCAAACTGCCCGAGCCGCTAAGCGCTTCTAAGACGTCGGGGGAAACCACTTGACCTTGAATGTAACCCGGGCCGGCAACGCCTAACATGGGCAAGTCGCGGGTACGAAACTGCACGCGACGACCATCAGGCTTTGTCCACTCGCCGATAGAGTGGGCGTAGTCGTAATCTAAGGTCCAGTCGTTAGCAAAACGGTTTTCACCGCCAATAGAAAGAGCGGTGGTTTCCGAGGTGCCGTCTTGAATAAAAAACTGTTGCTGTAAGTCGGTGTCGACTAAACCAAATAAGCCGCTGTCATTATCGATGTAGACAATATCGCCAGAGCCGGCTTGACCAAAACGGTAGTACTCGCGCATGGCCAAGTCGAGATCGTCGTACTTGGTGTAGCTGGCTTTGGCGTAGTACTCGGAGTTTTCGGTTGGACGCCAGCCAAGATCAAGCGAGCCCGAGGTGCGGGTGCGCTCGGCGTCTTCTTGGCGCGCCTCGTAACGGAAAGGGATCAGCATCGGATCGCCTTCGTATTCAGCGGGCAAGCTTTCAACGTCGGGTGTGATATAGCGCGGCAATGAATCCGAATGGTGTTGTACTTGGTAGACCACACTGGAGCGATCTTCGTACGAGACCGAGTAGCCTACGCCAATGGTGTCATCGGCAAATAAGTGGGTGCCGTTGATGGCGATTTTCGGGTTGAAGTCTTCTTTGTAAGATTGATAGTTACCTTGCGCTTTGACTTTAACGCTGTCGCCTTTGCGGTCAAAGGCCGAAACGGTATTCACGTTGACGGTACCGCCGATGGAGTTTAGATCCATGTCCGGGGTTAAGGCTTTAATTACCTCAATTGAGCCGAGCATATCGGCGGGCAGGGCATCCAACGCAAAAGCGCGGCTGTCTGCGCCAGCGGAGGCCAGCTCGTTGCCGTTCATGCTAACGCTGACAAAGCCGGGGCCGAGGCCGCGCACGTTGACGAACTTACCTTCGCCTTCTGATTTTTGCAGGGTAATGCCGGGCAGGCGTTGCAGCGATTCGGCGACGTTTTGGTCGGCGAAGTTACCGACATCGTCGGTGGCGATGATCGAGCTAAAAGCGTCTTTGTCGCGCTCGCGCTCGCGGGCGTTAAGTTCGGCTTGGCGAACACCCTGAACGACGATCTCCTCCATGGCGCTACTGTCGCTGGTGTTTTCGGGCTGGTCGGCGTCCTGCGCGTGCAGCTGGCCGGCTGATGCCATGGCGATCAACACTGAGAGTAGTCGGTACTTCGGCATGAGTGTACTCCGTTTTTATAGATTATTAGAAATTTATGGTATTACCAATTTATAGCTAATGTTTGCATATAAATCATCAAAGTTCAATATTTGGTTTTACCATTTTAATTTTTGGTCTTACCTTTGGCGCGGCGGGTGCTTTTGGCCGCCTGGCTCAGGCATGTTGTGGGCGTTAAAAATGTTAATGGCGCGGGGCGCTGCCGCCATGGTATGACGGCCGCGCCCCGCGTGTGTGCGCCTTGTGGGCGTTTTGTGTGGATGTAGAGAGCGCTACATCCGGTTGTGCGGACGAGCTTGGTTTTACGCGAGATCGACCGTTTGATCTAAATAGACGTCCTGAATGGAATGTAGCAGCTGAACGCCCTCGGCGAAGGGTTTTTGGAATGCTTTGCGGCCACTGATTAAGCCCATGCCGCCGGCGCGCTTGTTGATGACGGCGGTGCGTACCGCTTGGGATAAATCGTTAGCCCCGGATGCGCCGCCGGAGTTGATCAGACCAATCCGGCCCATATAGCAGTTGGCAACCTGGTAGCGGGTTAAGTCGATTGGGTGATCCGAGGTGAGGTTGTTGTACACCCGCTCGTGGGTTTTGCCCACGTTAACCGCGTTAAAGCCGCCGTTGGTTTCGGGCATTTTTTGTTTGATGATGTCCGCTTCGATGGTCACGCCCAGATAGTTGGCCTGACCTGACAGATCGGCTGATACATGGTGGTCGTCGCTGTCTGTTTTGAAGGCGCTGTTGCGCAAGTAGCACCACAAGATCGTCACCATACCTAGCTTGTGCGCTTCGGCGAATGCGGCCGAGATCTCTTCTAGCTGGCGGCGCGAGCTCTCGGAGCCAAAATATACGGTAGCGCCCACGGCGGCAGCGCCCATGTCATAGGCTTGGCGCACACTGCCAAACATGCGTTGATCGTAAGAGGTGGGGTGAATTAAGGCATCGTTGTGGTTGAGTTTCACCACAAACGGAATTCGGTGGGCGTAGTGGCGCGATACCGCCCCGAGCACACCGAGGGTCGATGCCACCGCGTTACAGCCGCCCTCTAGGGCCAACTCGACGATGTTTTTGGGATCAAAGTAAGCCGGGTTTGGCGCGAAGCTGGCGGCGGCCGAGTGCTCAATACCTTGGTCTACCGGCAGAATAGACATATAGCCCGTACCGCCCAGTCGCCCGGCGTTTAAGATACTTTGAAAATTGCGCAGTACCTGCGGTGGCCGGTCGGTGGCGCTAAAAGTAGCACCGACGTAGTCGGGCTTGGGGGTAATCAGGGTGTCGGCAGGTATCGTTTGGCACTGGTGGCCCAGCAGGTAATCGGCTTGATCGCCGAGTAGGCGCGCGATATCAGTCATGGTGGTGTTCCTTAAAGGGGTCCTTGAAAAGTCGTAAGTTCACTATGCTATTGCTCTATTGTTAGGCTGGCTCTGTTTCTTTTGCGCCGTCTTTGCGGCCAAAATATTCGGGTAGCTTGCGCGGTATTAAACGATTGCGGCACTTGCGATATTCGGGCAAACCGTTGCGATAGGGCGGGTAGGCCTCGCCAAAAATGAGCGGGGCAAAATAATCGAGCCCCGCCTGGGTGACACTAAAACCGTCTTTGCTCATAAAGTGGCGGGGCATGTTTTTTTCGCCACTGGCGACCTCAGAGATATGCACCGGTTTGATGTCCCACTGATAAGGCACCGATTGCGTGCGGACAATGGCGGGCATCACCGATTGCAGCCCGGCAACGGCGTACTCGACGGCCGCTTTGCCCACGGCGTAGGATTGCTCGACATCGGTTTGCGATGCCAGGTGACGCGCGGCGCGCTGCAGGTAGTCGCACACACTCCAGTGGCATTTGTAGTTAAAGCGCTCTTTAATAAAATCCACCAGAAGCGGCGCGACGCCGCCAAACTGGGTGTGACCAAACGGATCTTCGTTGTCGGCCGAGGCCAGCAGCTCGCCGGTGGCTTGGCGAATACCCTCGGCGGTGATTACAACGCAAAACCCTTTTTTGGCCACAGTCTGTTTCACGCGCTCTAAAAAAGCCTCTTTGTCGAAGCTGATTTCGGGCACCAAGATAACGTCTGGCCCCAGCTCGCGCTCGTCGCAGGCAAGGCCCGCCGCGGCGGCAATCCAGCCCGAACGGCGTCCCATTACCTCCATCACAAACACTTTAGTGGAGGTTTTATGCATCGAGGCGATATCGAAAGAGGCCTCTAGTGCTGATACCGCCACATACTTGGCGACCGAGCCAAAGCCTGGGCTGTTGTCCGTGGCCGGCAGGTCGTTATCGATGGTTTTGGGCACCCCAATACACGTTAGGTCGTAGCCCATTAGCTCGGCAACGTGCGCCAGCTTGCGAGTGGTGTCTTGTGAGTCGCCGCCGCCGTTATAAAAGAAGTAGCGAATATCGTGGGCGCGAAACACCTCGATAATGCGCTGGTATTCATCGTGATTAACATTGGGGTTTTGCAGTTTGTGGCGACAGGAGCCGAAGGCGCCGCCCGGCGTATGCAGTAACTGCTCTAGGGTATCGACCGATTCTTCACTGATATCAACTAAGTTTTCGTGCAGTGCGCCGAGAATACCGTCGCGGCCGGCATACACCTTGTCAAATACGGTGGGGTGTTGGCGCGCGGTCTCGATGATTCCGGCGGCCGTTGCGTTGATAACCGCAGTAACGCCGCCAGATTGGCCATAGAATGCATTCGCCATTGTTTTTAGCTCCTTTAACCGTAAAGTTGTATTAAATCATTTATTGGTCATACCGGGCAAGGTTAATTGGTAAGGCTTTTGTTTGGTTTTTGTGGTATTTTTGGCCTTACAGAAATGACACCGCTGTCATTTTTTATTGGCCGAATATACTCGCTAGTGCTGATTAATCGTCTGGTTTTTAGCGTGAGCCACCTTTAAAAAGATCAGCCCGCTGCGAGTTAAGTGGTCATACCGCCGGTTTTATAGGGGGCTCGCAATGGCAGGCTTTGTGGCGCAAATAAAGCTAATCCGCGGGTTGTTGTGCGCGGCGGAAACAAGCAATCGGGTGTTTTTTTATAAGTGAGAGTGGCGCGCTTGCCTGAGATGACGACGATACCCTCGTTTGAAAGAAACCTAGAGCAGGCGGCTTGGGCAAAGACTCAGGTACGGCTGGCCTGCGTGGCCAATCGGCGTAAAGGCTCGTGTGGTGGGTAATAAAAAAGGCCGCTAGAGGAAGCTCTAGCGGCCTTTTACGCGGCAAGTATAAACGTTAGTCAGCCAGTTCCCAGCGGATGTTGTCCACCTGGAAGGTAACGTTCTGCTCGCCTGCTATGGGCCACAGTGAGAAAGGCACGTCGACCTTTGTTATGTCAAAGCCGCCTTGGTTGATGTCGGAGATGGGCACGGAAATAGGGTGCCACTCGTTGTCCGCCGGCAGTGGGACGGACACTTCTGTGCCAACGCAGGGGTAACCGCAGTCTGCTTTGACGACGAAGCCATTGGTGTTACCGGTGTTGCTCACCACCTTAAGATCAAACACCAAATTACCACTGGTGAAAGCGCTAAGGTCTTTGGCAGAGCTGTCCCGGATATAGAAGGTACCAAATCCGGTGTCGGTAAACTCCACTTCAATCACAGTGCCCTTGTCAGGGTCTGTCGCTGTGGCATCAATGGTGATTACCTGCCCGCCTTGTTGATAAACCTCGAAGCCTGGGTTGCTCCAGTCCGCTGCTAGGTTGTCAACAAAGATGTCCATATCCTCGGTGATCTCTTCGGCCGGTTCGATGGGCGTAATATCACAGTTGGCGACAGCGTCGTCTAAACAAGTAAGACGAATGTTGTTGAGCTGTACGTGGGCGGTGCCGCCAGAGGCTTCAATGACAAACGCATTGTTGATGCTGGTGTAGTCAACCGGTGAGGCGTAGCCTTCGTTAGTGTTGGGCTGTAGCGACCACAAGCGCACGGCTACCTCGGACCATTGTGCCCCGGCGCCAACATCGGCCGGAATTTCGATCTCGTGATAACTGACTTTTGGGTATACGCTATCGATTTTAATCAACAGCGACGTACCCGGCTCGATATCCAGCACCCGCAAGTCAAAGCGCAGCTCGCCTAAGTTTTTGGCGCGGCTGTGTAGGTTGTCGCCAAAATTTAAGCCGCCGTCGGAGGTTAAAAAGGCCGAAGCGGGAGCGCCGGTAAACTCAATATCCCATACGGTTTCGCTGTTGGGGCCAGCCGCGTCAGGGTTAGAGATTACCGTTGCGGCGTCTGGGTAAAGTTGCGGCGTAAAGCTCGCTTGCACATCACCCTCGTTGCCCGCTAGGGTTAATGTTTTCAGGCCGTCCTGGAACAAGTAAAGCTCTTCACGGGTGTCTGGCGGCGGTACGTGGCCCGCAATATTAGTTGGGGTAACACCAGCGTTAGCGGTTGGCGTTTCACAGCCTTTGCCGCTCACAGGGTCTAATGAGCACTCGTAAACCCGCACATAATCGACTTCCATGGTTCTGGTGTCGGTAAACTCCGGCAAGTCAATATACTGACCGTTGCCCAGTGCGACATTCAAAATCATATGGAATGGGTTATCAAACGGCTGAGCTTCGGTGCCCACTTGATAGCCGATCTCTTGGCCGCCCCAGTAATAGATAAACCAGTTGCCGCTGTTGCGGGCAAACAGTACGTCGTTTACGTACCAGCGAATTTCGCCTTCTTCCCATTCTACGGTGTAGGTGTAGAAGTCATCCCAGATATTGGTTGGTGGCTCGTAGGCTGCACCACTGTACTGGTTCCAGGGCCATGAATAGCCATAGTGCAAGGTGCCGTGCATTTCGTTCTCGGCGCCAGTGGGGGCCGGTCCCGCTACGCCGGGTTGGAAGGCTTCAAAAATATCCAGCTCGCCACTGTGCGGCCAACCGCCGTAAGTGCTGGTATCGCTCGGCAGCATCCAGATCGCGGGCCAGACGCCCACGCCTTGTGGTACCCGGGCACGAATCTCCATCCGACCGTAGGTCCAGTCGGCTTTGCCGCGGGTGCGCAGGCGGGCCGATGAGTAGTCTTTACAGGCGTTGGCACCGGGGTAGCCGGGGTCCTCTTGGTTGAGCGAGGGGCCACAGACCATACCCGCACCTTCGTAGATGGCCGATATGTGTAGCAAGCTGTCAGCCACGTAGCTGTTGTCGGCGCTGTCGGTGTAGCACTGGGCTTCGTTGTTACCGCCGCCCCAACAGTTAACTTCGTGCTCCCAGCGATCGCTGTCAATGCTGGCGCCGTTAAACTCGTCGTTCCATACCAGCTCCCAGCCAGTGGCCAAGCTCGTAGGTGCGCTGCCACTGGTGTCAATGCCAGCGCCCGTGCCGCCGCCAGTACCACCACCGACGCTCGATGAGCTGCTGGCGCTGGATTCAGAGCTTGAGCTAACTGAGCTAGAGCTGACTGAGCTTGACGAACTCGAAGAGCTGCTAGCGCTGCTGGAAGAGCCGCCATTAAGTAGCCAGCGAATGTTGTCTAGCTGCACACTGACGCCCGCTTGATCGCCCCAGGCAGGTAAAAAGACAAAAGGGGTATTGATGGAGTCGAGCGTGAAGCCCGCTTGCGGTCCGGCCGCTACTAAGTCGGCGATATCAATGGTGTAGGTAGTCCAGACATTTACCAGGGGTGTGGAGATTTGATAGTCGCCTGAGCCCATGTTGGCGCCGCTCTCGGCTTTGACAATCAACCCGCTGGTGTTGCTGCCAAAATCGAGCACTTTGAGGTCAAAAACAAGCTGGCCTTCACTGGCAAAAGCGCTCAGGTTTTTTAGGTCAGTGAAGTGCAGAAAAGCCACACCATTATTGGCGCTGTCACTATAATCCAACTGCAGTACATCGCCTCGGTCGACATCGGCTACGGTGTTGACGGTGATATGGCCTGTGTCGTTATCCCAAATGCCAATGTTTAGGCCTTGAGCCGAACTCGGTGCGCCATTGGCATAGATGTCAAAGCTATCGGTGATGGCATCCACAGTGGTTTCGCTTGAGCCGTCGCCGTCGATCCATTCGACATTATCGATTTGGATGTGTACGCCGGCCTGATCATCCCATGCGGGCAAAATCACAAACGGTGTGTTAAACGCATCGATGTTGAAGCCGCTGTTGCCCGGTGCGGACAGTAAGTCAGCGATATCAATTGTCAGCGTCGTCCAGGTGCCCGCGGGGACCCGGTCGATAACATAATCACCGGTGCCTACGCCTGGGCCACTTTCGGCTTTTACCACAATGCCGTTAGTGTTGGTGCCATAGTCCAGTACGTTAATGTCAAAGCGCAGTTTGCCGTTGGTAGCAAAAGCACGACCATTTTTGGGCGTGGTGGATTGAATAAACGCTAAACCATTGTTGCCGCTGGTATCAAAGAGAATATCCAGTACATCACCGCGATCTGGGTCAGTCGCTGTTTGCGCGGTCACGTGGCCTGAGTTGTTGTCCCAACTGCCGACACCAAAGTCCCAATTGGCACCGGGTACGCCGTTTTTAAAGATGGTGAACTGATCGGTTAATGTGTCGCTAACCGCCGCCAGCACCGGATCAACACCGCACGGGCTTAAGCAACCGAGTTGAATGTCGGCCAATTGCACATGGGCGGTACCGCCCGAGGCCTCAATCACAAACGCGTTGATTAGCTGGCCTAAATTTGCCTCGCCGGTTTCGATATTGTTGGGTGACAGCTCGTTGATGGCAACCGCCACCTCGGTCCATTCGCCCACCGCAGGGGTGTCGATGGTGTGGAAGCTAACATTGGGCCAACCACTGTCGAGCTTAATGTGCAGTTCGGTGGCCGGGTCGATTGCCTCCACCAGCATTTTAAAGCGCAGCTCACCGTATTCGGCCACATTGGTAAATTTTAGGCCGTCATTGACCTCGGGATAGGCGCTCATGTCCCCAGTTGTTAAAAAAGCATTACCAGGGCCATTAAACTCAATATCCCATACGGTATTACCGTTGGCGTCCATTCCCTGCGGATCGCTGATGACATTGCCGGTGTTGTTGTCGTAAAAGCCCGGTACCAAAGTGTTGGTAACTTCACCGTCGACGGTGCTAAAGGTAAAGCTGGTGGCGCCACCGTTATAAAGGTCGTAGCTTTCTGCTGTCGGTGGCGCAACGCCCGCGACATCTTTGGCGCTTGGGTCGATAGTGGCGCAACCTTTGCCAGTGGTTGGGTTGGCCGAACACTCGTAAACGCGAACATAATCGACTTCCATAGTTTGCGGGAAGCTGGCACTGCCGTCCGGCGCGCCGGGCCAGTTACCGCCAACCGCTACGTTAAGCAACATATGAAAGTTCTGGTCAAACGGTGCATCGTCAGTGCCCAGCTGGAAGCCTTGCTCCTGGCCACCCCAGTAATAGGTAAACCAATCGTCTTGGGTGTGAGTGGCAAAGTGCACATCGTCCACGTACCAGCGGATTTCCCCTTGCTCCCACTCAACCGCGTAAGTGTGAAACTCGTCCCAGACGTTGGCTGGAGGGCTGTAATCGCTGCCAGTGTTTAAGTTGTTGGGCCACACGCGGCCATAGTGCAGGGTGCCATACACTTCATTGGCTCCGCCGGCATTGGGGTTAACGGCTTCCATAATGTCGATCTCGCCGCTGAGCGGCCAGCCGCCATATTTCGAGTCTGTTGGCAGCATCCAAATGGCGGGCCATAAGCCGTCACCTTGCGGCAGCTTGGCGTTAATTTCCATGCGGCCATAGGTCCAGTCGGCTTTATCGCGGGTGCGTAAGCGCGCCGAGGTGTAGGGCATGGTGGCCGAGGTGTCGGCGGGATCGTAGCTGGGGTCTTCGTTGTTAACCGCCGGTCCGCTAAAGCTTTCTTGGCGCGCGACTATGAACAGCTTGCCGTCTTGGACGTAGCTGTTGTCGGCGCGGTCGGTGTAGCACTGCTGCTCGTTGTTGCCGCCGCCCCAGCAGTTAACCTCGTGGGCCCACTTGCTGCTATCGATACTGCTGCCTTCAAACTCATCGCTCCACACCATATTCCACTGTGCGGCTGCGGACGAGCTGGAGCTGGCAACAGAAGACGAGCTTGAGCTTGCAACAGAGGACGAGCTTGAGCTTGATGAGTTAGCGGTGGACGATGAACTGCTGACGCTGCTGACGCTGCTGACGCTGCTGACGCTGGAGCTGCTGGATGAAATGCTGCTATCCGACGATTCGCTTGAACTGCTTTCGCTAGAGCTTACCGATGAGCTCGACTCGCTTGAGCTGTCGGCCGAGCTAGAGGAGCTTGGCGGTGCTGGATTGACAGAGGAACTGGACGATACCGATGAGCTGACCGAACTGGCAACACTGGAGGAGCTGTTATCGCCGCCTCCATCGGAGCCGCCACAGGCGCTTAGGGTGAGCGCCATAACGCTCACGGTTGGCAATAGAACTAGGTTTTTTATCATGATGGCCTCGTTTTTACGTCACTTTTTATTAGTGTTAATTCAACGCTGCATGACCCGGTGATGGGGTGCGTGCGCTGAGACTGTGTTAGGCGATACTGGTGCTGCTAGGTTGTTTAATTGTTATGGTTTTTAGCTGGGCAAGCTCTAACGGGAGGGCTGCCTTCGTCTTTAATTGTTATTCAGTTGTTACATCGTAGATGTTGCGACATTGCCATGGTGCCGCGGACGTTAAGAGGGTGTCGTCCCACTTTGCCGGCGTTGCGAACATGACCTGTATCACTTGAAGTTATACAAACAGTGACAGCCGTTAGGCGGTTGATAAGACGCTGGCACGTTGGTGTGAGACAAGCCCATCGGGGCATTGACCGACTGCGTTTATCAGCGTGTTACTGCGGCATTACCCGATGCGGGGGAGTCGTGTGGGGGGTAATTAGCGTTGCCAGAGAGCTTGGCTTTTACGTGTGAGCGCTAACCTGTTGTGAGTGTCGAATCGCTATTTTGGGCTCGGGCAGGGAGCGGTATCTGATGATTTGCTGGTGTGTTATTTAGGTGCGTGCAAGGGCGATAGAGGTAAAAGTAAAGGCAGTAGCTTTAATAATTCTGATGCCAATATGGTGCAAAATTTTGCCTAAAAGACGTCTTTTTTACGGAGTTTGGCGCATTAATTTAATTTTTGTTTAAGTGATCCGTTTATCGTTTTTAAAAGAAGCTACAAATTTTTCTGCTCTTTTTATTTTCTGGGTTCGCTCTTCAAGGCGGCGCCACTACTGGGCTGCGGTTAAGTGTGTCAGCTTACTGTGACGGAATGTGGGAAAGAGTGACTTCTCACATTAGCGCTCGGTGGTTAGTGGGAAGACACCTTGACGGTGCAGGCATAGAGTGCAAGCACTGGAACTAAGCATCACTCTGAGTATTGCGCTTGGATAGTCGCCGAGCTCCAGCACTGCGCCAGATCGATCAAGTGTCTGATAGGAGGTCAGCGGTATTATCGATAACGGAAGCCGTGCAGCGACACACTTACTCAACCTCACAAAACGCTAATAATGAGGAGTGCTACATGATAGCCAAAACGTTTTCTCGAGGTGCCCTTGCGGCACTGATTATGGCCGCCAGCACCGGCGCCTACGCTCAGATAAGCAACCTATCGGGCTCGGCAACGGCTAGCGCTAGTACCCAAGACCTGCCGGCTAGCGCCGCTATTGATGGCGACGGCAACACTCGCTGGGCCTCTACCGCTCAAGTCGATCCATCGTCGCTTACGCTCGATTTAGGCGACAGCTTTGCGCTGTCTGAAGTTATTATTTACTGGGAGGCTGCCAACGCCAACGAGTACGAAATTCAGGGCTCTAACGACGGCAATACCTGGTCAACGATCGCCACCCGCTCGGGCGGCGCTTTTGGCGACAGAACCGACACCGTGCCCGTCTCGGGCAATTACCGTTACGTACGTATGCATGGCGTAAGCCGCAGTGCGGGTAACAATTGGGGCTACTCCATTTGGGAGATGGAAGTGTACGGCGCGCCAGTTAGCCAGGGCAGTGAGGTCGAACTGACCAATCTTGGTGGTATGATCAGCTCGCAGTACGCCGACTCGCCAGCGGGCGAAGGCCATGGCGATGCCGTGGATAATAACGTCAACACTAAGTACTTGACCTTTCATAATGCCAGTTGGCTGCAATATGAAATGGCGGAACCCTACGTGGTGACGCGCTACTCAATCAGCTCGGCTAACGATAGCCCAGAGCGTGATCCCGCCAGCTGGACCCTGCAGGGCTCGAACGATGGCAATAACTGGACGGCGATTGATGCGCGCATTAACGAAGACTTTGCCAATCGCCACCAAACTCGTGAGTTTGCTTTTAACAACACGACCGCCTACCGCTATTACCGCTTAGACATGAGCAATAACTCGGGCAACATATTACAGTTGTCTGAGTTTGAATTGTTTGGTGTCTCGGCAAGCGGCAGCACCAGTGCGGTACCTGTACGTATTGAAGCAGAAGATTATGACGCTTTTTACGATACCTCGGCGGGTAATAACGGCACGGCCTACCGTTCGGACGATGTCGACATCGAAGCTAATGGTGGAGGTTACAACGTTGGCTGGATGGAGGCCGGAGAGTGGCTGGAGTACAACGTTGCGCTCGGTGCCGGCACCTACGACATTGGCGCTCGGGTAGCCTCTGACACCGGCGGCGGGGCATACAGCATTTCCGTCGCTGGCGGCTCGGTAAGTGGCAATGTACCGGCGACGGGCGGATGGCAAGCGTGGCAAGAGCAAGATGCCGGGTCGATTTCGGTCGCCCAACCGGGTAACTATACGGTGCGTTTGGATGTTACCTCGGCCGGTATGAACCTCGATTGGCTTCACCTCGAGCCCGCGGTAAGCTCCAGCTCAAGTTCGGTTGCATCCAGTTCATCAAGTGCCAGCGGTAATTGTGATGATGGCTGCTTAAGCATGATCAACGGCCAAACCTTGCGAGCTACCGTGAGCCAAGGTGATACGGTGGATATTCACTACAGCATTAACGGCAGCGCGCAGAATAATGTGCGCATGAACGAAGCCGCAGGGCAGTGGAGCTATGATATCCCGGGCTTAAACAGTGGTGATGTGGTGAGTGTAAGCTTCACCGTAATCACCAATGGCGCGGGTCAGAGTCTGCCATGGCGCGACTATACAGTGGGTGGCTCTAACAACTCATCAAGCAGCACCAGTAGTTCATCCAGTTCTAGCAGCTCCAGCAGCACTAACAATTCATCGAGCAGCTCTAGCACGCCAGCGGGTGGGCCGGTTACGCCCCTTTACAACAGTGGTACGCCGCTGGAACCTGTGATTCAGTTTGACCGTGGCGATGCTTTGGTAACGCGTTTTTCCGATCGCGGCCGTGATCGTCACGCGAAAGAAGATCACTTTCAGGCGTACGAGCATTATCTCACCCATTATTGGGAAGACCGCACCGCCGCCATTGAGATCGTTGATTACGTGGCCAAAGGCGGTGATACCATTCGAATGAATGTGGTGACGCAATTTAAACTGAATGATACTGAGGCTGAAAACCGCTGGTTCTACCGCGGGGTCGGCACAGTGGCAGAGTTTTGCGATAACGGCACCATGGAGGTGATCGACGATACGCACTACTACAAAGAGCGCAGCTTTAACTGCCGCGAGGGGCGTGCGATTCAGATCGGCGACAAAATGGAGTTTGAGCTGAGTCAGTTTTTGGATCACAGCGTGCCCAATGGTCGCTCGGCTTATTATGGCTCTACCTACCTGTACATTGTGGGTGAAGGTCTTGTGCCCTGGGAAGTGGGCGGTGCGACACCGGCCGGTGGGGTTAAAGACTCTGTGAAAATCCCCGAGAAAGCGTGGTTGGGCGGTCACACCACCGTGCACGCCATGAGTTCTAACGAGCCTGATAATCTGTTTTTACAGATGGCAACCAACATTGGTTACGATAACGCGCAACCGTTTATGTTGGGTCGTCGTGTACTGCACAGCTCGTTTGTTGATGGCTTGCACGATGAAAACCCGATAGACAACCCCGCCTTTAACCCCGCTATTGGCCGTGCTGGTCCGCTGTTTGTTAACTCAAGCTGCACTGGCTGTCACGTACGCAATGGTCGCGCTGCCGCTAATCCAGTAGGCGAGCACTTAGACAAGTGGGTGTTCAAAGTGGGTGATGCCAATGGTAATCCGCATCCGCAGTTAGGCCGTGTATTGCAGCCAGAGGCAAACGGCGGTGCCGGTAGTGAAGGTCAGGTGGCTATTTCTTCGTGGACTGAGCAAAACGGTTTGCGTTCGCCTAACTTCCAGTTTACCGGAGTAACGCCCGAGACTTTCTCGGCGCGCATTGCTCCACAGTTGGTGGGGATGGGCTTGCTTGAGGCGATTTCTGAGTCCGATGTACTGGCACAGGAAGATCCTAACGACGCCAATGGCGATGGTATCTCTGGTCGCGCTAACCGCGTTGCCGACCCGGCAACGGGCGCGACGCGTTTGGGCCGCTTTGGTTGGAAAGCCGCTAAAGTAAGCGTGAAAGACCAAGTCGCCGGTGCCTTTAATACCGATATGGGCGTAATGACGTCACTGTTCCCCAATCCGGATTGTGGCAGCGCGCAGGCTAACTGTGGTTCGTCGGGCTCGGAGCTTGCCGATTCGCACGTTGATAATGTGGTTAAGTACGTCTCGCTACTGGGGGTGCGTGCACAGCGCAACTACAACGATGCTGCGGTTATAAACGGTGAAAACTTGTTTGAATCGATTGGTTGTGCTGATTGTCACACGCCGTCTTATCAAACGAGCCAATTCCATCCGTTGGCCGAGTTACGCAGCCAGGCGATTCAGCCATACACCGACTTGTTGCTGCATGACATGGGCCCAGGTCTGGCCGATAACCTTGGTGAAGGCGATGCCACCGGCAGCGAGTGGCGCACCACACCCTTGTGGGGCTTAGGTTTGGCGGCTTGTGTTACCGGTGGCACGACTAACGCACCACAAGGTCAGCAAGTGTGTACGCCAGTGCACAGCTATTTGCACGATGGCCGCGCACGTAGCATCGATGAAGCGATCCGCTGGCACGGCGGTGAGGGTGAAGCCTCACGTCAAGGCTATGAAGGCCTATCGCAATCGCAAAAAGACGATGTGCTAGCCTTCTTGCGCTCACTGTAATATCGGCGGCTGATGGTAAGCTGCATTACTTGAGGCAAAGGATTGCCCCGCCTAACGAGCGTTCTTTAAACCCCGGATCATTTATGGTTCGGGGTTTTTTGTTGTTCATTGGCGGTTGTTGGCTCGACCGTTCGTCTAAAAACCCCAACGGTAACGCTTATAATTAATGCGCATATAAAAGTGTGTTAAGCACTCCGTAAACATATTTATAGATCCGCCTGGATGTCCGTAAGATGTATGTGGCAATGATCGCCCATACTTAGATATTAATAACGATCCACGGACGGCATTAGCAGGTCCACCCTGCGGCCAGATAGTGATTGCTTACATGCATCCATTCATTTTTTGGAGCATGACTTATGCAATTATCAAGACCTAAAACAATAGATAGCCACGCCATCAATAAACAGCCTAAAGCACAGGTTCGCCGCTGGATAAATGTCAGTGGTGTCATTGGCGCTGCACTTTTTGTGGCCAATACCCACGCGGCCGATTGCAGCAACGTCGCAAACTGGAACAGTGGCGATGTTTATACCGCTGACGTCACCGCGGTGCGCGATGCCACTTTGTTTAAAGCCAAATGGTGGACGCAAGGCGACGACCCCTTAACGCACTCCGCGCAATGGGACGTGTGGGCGTCCCTAGGCGCTTGCGATGTTGGCTCGAGTAGTTCGAGCAGCTCGTCGAGCAGTGTTAGTAGCTCAAGCAGTTCCATTAGCTCTAGCAGTTCATCCAGTGTCAGCAGCTCGTCCAGCTCGGTCGGAGGTGTTTGCAGCTCGCCTGCCTACGTGTCGGGCACGGCTTACAGTGCCAATCAGCTGGTGCAAAATGTGGGTAACGAGTACCGCTGTAATATTGCCGGTTGGTGCTCTTCAAATGCCGCGTGGGCCTACGCTCCGGGCACCGGTGCCCATTGGCAGGATGCTTGGCAGTTGACGGGTAGCTGCGCTACCAGTTCATCGTCTAGTTCGAGTTCATCCAGTAGCTCGTCGTCAACCAGCTCTTCCAGTAGCTCCTCAAATAGCTCGGTGGGCAACAGTGATCGGATTATCTCTGGCTACTGGCACAACTTTGACAATGGCTCGGGGGTGATTCCCATTGCTAATGTGTCTGACGCGTTTGATGCCATTAATGTCTCGTTTGCCGAGCCTACCGGTAACGCGCCGGGCGACATTGGTTTTGTGCTCGACCCCGCGTTTGACGAACAGGCGTTTCGAGATGGCATTGCGGCGAAACAAGCCGCCGGTAAAAAAGTCATTATCAGTATTGGTGGTGCCAACGGCCAGGTGCAGTTAGAAACCGCAAGCGCGCGGACTAACTTTGTTAACTCGATGATCAGTATTATTGATGAATACGGGTTTGACGGTTTGGATGTGGATTTTGAAGGTCACTCTTTGTATTTAGAAAGTGGCGATGACGATTTCCGCAACCCAACCACGCCGGTAATTACTAACCTGATTGGTGCCTTGCAAGATTTGACATCGCATTATGGTAGTGACTTTATGCTGACCATGGCGCCAGAGACATTCTTTGTGCAGCTGGGTTACAGCTTTTACGGTGGTACATGCTCGGGTTGTGATACCCGCGCCGGGGCTTATTTGCCGGTGATTTACGCCATGCGTGATGAGCTAAACTGGCTACAAGTACAAAATTATAACTCGGGCCCCATTACCGGCTTGGATGATCAGTATCACAGTATGGGCGTGGCTGACTTCCATGTGGCGATGGTGGATATGTTATTAACGGGCTTTACCATTGCCGGGACTAATGACTTCTTTCCGCCGTTGCGTGAAGATCAAGTGCTGCTGGGTTTGCCGGCCAATAGCAATGCCGGTGGCGGTTTTACCACCGTCAGTGAGGTGCAATCGGCGCTCGATTGTCTAATCAAGCTACAAGGCTGCGGCACCTATCAACCGCACACCACCACTGGGTGGAGTGATTTACGCGGCGTGATGACGTGGTCGATCAACTGGGATAAATTCAATAACTTTGAGTTTTCCACTGAGCATCGCCAGTATCTCGATAATTTGTAAGTGAGTTAAGCAAGAAGAAGGGCCGGATCAATGATCCGGCCCTTTTGGTTTTTTAGTCCGGTTGCTATTGGTTATTAAAAATCGTAACGAAAGCCAACGCGCAGTTCCCACAATGAGGGGCTACCGACACGAGTGGGGCCAGCCGGGTCACGAAACTCTTCGTAGACGTAACGGCCTTGGTCATCCATGGTGGCATCCACAGCGGTTTGTGCCCGTGGGAAGCTTGCCTCGTACTGCACGCCCCAGTCATCGTTGAGGAGGTTGCCGAGATTCTCAACCACCATGTAGATAGACGAGCGGTGGCCATCCATAATGCCCGGTAGTTCTTGTTCGACTTTTAAATCAAATTTAACCCACCAATCGCTGTTCAGTTCATTCCGCTCCATAATCTCTCCGCGGTCTAGCCCCTCGTCAGCAATCCACTGGTTGAAACTTTCTACATCAAAGTTATCGCCATAGACGACGCTGGCGTCGTTTTCGGTGGGCACATACAAAAGGTGCCGCGAGATAAACCCGGTAGAGTCGCCAAACATAAAGCCCTGATCAAAAGTGTAGCTGTAAGGACGACCTTCGTTGGCCGAGCCAAACAGCGTGACGCGGGTATCGAAGTCACCAAAAAAGGCATGCTCATAGGCGATTTTGGTGGTAAAGCGGTGGGGGATATTGTAGTTAGAGGTGGCCGGGCCTGGATTTTCCGGGTCGGCGGTGGCTACACTGGTGTAGTTCGAAAACGCCACTGAACTGGTCATGGGGTTAACGTCTTCCGCGTCGCTGTAAGCGTAGCCGGCGGCTAACTCTAAACCAAAATCAAAGTACTTACTGGCGCCAACCGAGATAGTCAAAGCGTCGCCTGCATCGCCGTCGACATTGGTCAGCATAAAGTCTTGGCTGCGACCATCGATGCTGCCGTACGTGGGGCGACCATCAATGGCCGTGCCGGTTTGTACGCGTGAGATGTCAGAGATAATTGCTGAATCTTGGTGTTGACTGTAGAGAATGTCACCGGATAAAACTAGGTTGCCGGAAAACTCGTAGCTGGCACCCAGGGCGTATTTCCAGACTGACGGCACTTCGAAATCAGGGTCTAATAAATTTACACCGCCGTTAGCGCCTTGGTTGTTAGCGACTTGGTCGTACAACTCTTGCGGGATATCGTAGATCGGCCGACCTTCGCCGGTATACGGCATGTCCAGAATCGACTCGCCGGAGTCGTCTTGCACTTCAATTTGGGTAACGCCGTCGTTGGAGTAGCTGTTGGAGATCCATACGTTGGGATTGCCGCCAGAGTACAGACCTACGCCACCGTGAACTTCAAAGTAATCGGTTAGGTTCCAGTTAAAGCCCAAGCGCGGTTGCAGTAAGTCGGCTTCGTCTAGGTTTTGGCGATTGTCGATCAGGTAGCTTGCTAATATGTCTAAGTTTTGCGTTGGTTTATCGTCGCTCTCGTAGTAGTCATAACGCAGGCCGGCAACAATTTTAAGATCACCACCATCAAGGAAAATCTCGTCTTGTAAATACAAGGTATTCACCGCGTATTCAAATTGCGCTGCGGCATCGCCCTTAATATTGCTGCCTGCTGCGTTCTCGTAAGTGATCAGGCTGGGGGTTCCTGCTTCAAAATCGGCGATAGAGCTAAAGCGGTATTCGCCTTCCGACTCCTGAATAAACATGTTGAACACATCAAACGATTCGCGCTCATAGCCGAAGGTAAAGGTTTGCAGGTCCAGACGATAGCTACCGGCAAACTTTAGGTTGAGTGAATCGTATTTAAGTTTATTGGCGTGACGGGAATCGTCAGAGCCCATGTAAACAGTGGCTCGGGATAAATTGCCATCATTGTCGTGATCGTTCTCTGTGGTGATTTGTACTTCACCAAAATCGGTGCCGCCTAGGGATAACTGGCGGTTGTCCAACTCTTGGTAGCCAATTTTTACTTCGGTAGAGAAAGCATCACTCCAGTCGGAGAACAGTTGGCCAACATACGAGGTGAGCTCGGCGCCGCGCTCGTAATAGTGATTAGAAAACTCCAGCTCGTCAGAATCGCCGTCGGATTGCGCGATGGAATAGCCGTCGTTGTAGTTGTAAGTTAATGAAGCGCGCTGCGAGTTGGTGATGTTCCAGTCGACTTTAACCAATAGCTTTTCGTCATCGACCGGCAAACTTGACGGGAAACTGCCCGGGTTATAGCCGTACACATCGTTGGCGATACGTTCGATTTCGGCGATTTGCGCGGCGGATACACCGTTAACGGGGGTGGCCACGTTGGCATCGGCGGTGCCGCGATCAAAGGTGTCAACACCTTCTAGTTTTTCGTAAGCGGCAAAAAAGAATAATTTGTCTTGAATAATGGGGCCGCCTACGCTTAAACCATAGCGCTGTTCATCGAAAGGCGCGATATCGATGCTGTCGCCTTCAAGCGAGTCGCCCGCCATTGAGTCGTCGGTGTAATCGTAAAAGACCGAACCGTGAAATTCGTTGTCGCCAGATTTAGTCACAGCATTGATGTTACAGGCGCTAAAGCCGCCGTACTGTACATCAAACGGCGCAAGCTCTACCGCCACTTGCTCGATGGCATCGTAGGAGAAAGGCATCCGCTCGGTGGGGTAGCCGTTGCTGTTTAAACCGAAATTATCGTTCATGCGCACGCCGTCTACGGTTAAGCTGTTAAACCGCGGGTTGGCACCGGCACACTGAATGGAGTCTTTGAAGGCTTCGTCGATATAAATACGCGGATCGAGGCGTACGACATCTTTTAAGTCGCGGTTGATGGCCGGCGCCGTTTCTAGATCGTGCAAGCTAAACGTGGTGTTAGGGCCAACCGCAGCAAAGTTTTGCTCTTGCAGGTTGCCGACCACTAAAATTTCTTCTGTGGCGGCATCACCGACCACAATTTCTAGTTGATAGGCGTCCCCCAGCGATAAGTACACATCCTGTACCGTTTGAGTACCTTCGTCTGAGGCTACCTTTACGGTATAGGGGCCGCCGACGCGCAAGCCGCGCGCGTTAAAACGACCGGAGTCGGTAGTGGTTAGGTCGCTTTGGCTATTGGACGGCGTGTGGGTGATGGTGATGTTGGCATTATTCAGCGGTTGCCCGCTGGCATCGACAACTTGGCCTTGGATGGCGGAGCTGGTTTCTTGTGCAATAGCCGGTAGCGCGGTCCCCATAACCGCGGCAATCGCAAGTACTAAGGTATTTCGTGTTAACTGGTTGTTCATGGCTTTTATTCCCGTTAGGTTACTCCATGGTCGATTGAGCAATGCATTCACGCGCCGTATTTGTTGTGCACGTGCCTCCCGCGCGATGGCTGACTAGCGCCACACGAGTCTTTGTCGTGTTATTGCACGGGGAGGTTATTAGAGTTGTTGTTACATTGGCCCGAGGACTCTAGCGAAAATATGCGAAACTTCTGTGACGGCGCTGTGACAAAATCAAGACATGGGCGTGACAGGTCACAGGTTGGTCATAAAGGTTATGATAGGCTCGGCGAAATTTATGCTTTTAAGTCGGTCATAAGGGGCGTCGAGTGAGAGTGCACGGAATAAAAATGGCAATGTTAGGAGTATTGATTGGTATGAGTGTCGCGATCACCGGGTGCGCTAAAAGTAAAGAAAAAGTGGTCACCAACCCCACCACACTCCGTGTGGCGACTTTTAATGTCAGCATGGAGGCGCGCAATTACGAATCTGAGTCGGAAAACTTCAAAGACTCAATTTTAGTTCGTGAGCTGCAATCGACTAGCAACACTCAAATCCATCACATAGCCGAGATTATTCAGCGCGTGCGGCCGGATATTGTGTTGTTAAATGAGTTTGATAACACCGCGCAAGCCGGTGAGGCGGAAGATTCACTGGCGTTGTTGCAAAAGCATTACTTGGCTGTGGCGCATCAAGATGCTGAGCCTATTACTTACCCGTATCATTATCGTGGTCAGGTCAATACGGGTGTATTATTGCCGCAAGATATAGATGGTGATGGAAAAATTACGACCCCGGCTGATACCTACGGATTTGGTTTTTATCCCGGCCATTATGGCATGGTGTTGTTGAGCCGTTATCCTATTGATGAAGATTCAGTGAGAAGCTTCCGGCAGTTTTTGTGGACCGATATGCCAGATGCAGCTCGACCGAAAAACCCCGATGGCACGCCTTATTATACCGATGCAGTGTGGCGGCTTTTGCGCTTGTCGTCCAAGTCACACTGGGATGTGCCAGTACAGATAGGCGGCCAAACGCTGCATATTTTGGCGAGCCACCCAACGCCCCCAGTGTTTGATGGGCCGGAGGATCGCAACGGTGCGCGCAATCATGATGAACTGAGGTTGTGGATCGATTACCTCAGTGGCGCCGGCGAGTATCTTTACGATGACCAAGGCGGGCGGGGCGCGCTCGATATGTCCCGTGATTTTGTTTTATTGGGCGATTTAAATGCCTCGGCGGTGGAGGGTGATGGCCGCCGTGACGCGATCGCGAGGCTGTTGGCCCTTGCGCGCGTACAAGACCCTATGCCCACCAGTACTGGCGCGCGAGAAGCCCGGCCGGATAACAAATTTAGTGCGAATCATACCGCTGGTTGGGGGATGCGGGCCGATTATGTATTGCCGTCAAGCTCGCTTAAGGTGGGCGGTAGCGGGGTGTTTTGGCCCGCAAAAGATGAGCCGCTGCAGTATTTGGTGGAGGATCGTAAAAGTAGTTCAGATCACCGGTTGGTGTGGGTGGATATTTCGTTTGACTAATAATGCGCGATAGCGGTTTCGATAAATAAAACCGGGTTGCTGGCATCCTATCCAGCAACCCGTAAGAAAACGTTGGGCATTGAATTTGTTGGCCCCGACTATCGCTCGGGGCCGGCCTATTTAATAACCTACGCTCTCGGCATAAGAAATGATTTTCTCGCCATAACTGCCACCCCAGCTGTAGCCTTCGCGACGTTCCTCGGAGATGTCCATAATGTCGTAGTAGGTGCCGCCGTCGCGATCACTAAAAAAGCCCTGATTGTCGTACAGGTTGTAAAAGCGATACCACATTCGATCGCCCGGGGAGTAAATAATTTTTTCCTCGCTGGATTTATCGTATTGGTAATCTTGATGAATGGTATTGGGGCTGCGGTACCAGGCCAGTGCGGCGTCAATGGCAGATTTGATTTGAGGCGTCTGTGGTTGTGTCATCAAAAAAGCGATAATTTCTACCGACTCACTGCCGCTGAGCGATTTTAACTCGTAGGCGCGGGCGGCTTTTGGCTGATAATCCGTGGCACCGTGCTGCGCACACCACACAGTCAAAACGCCATTTTGCTCCCACTGCGCCTTGAGGATGTATTCCACCCCTTTATCGAGCGCGGTTTTGAATTGTGCGCGATCACCGCTGTTAAAAATATCGCTATCAAAAGGCGCAGCGCCTTTTTCGGCGTGGTAGAGAACGGTTAGCACGCGAGTCATGGCATCATCGTTAAAAGTCACGTGATCTGAGTAGCCGCCCCTGAGGGGATAAAACTGCGGCCAGCCACCGGAGGGATATTGCATTTGCAACAAGAAGTCCATCGCCGCTCTGGCCGAGTCGCGGTAGGCCGTGTTGCCGGTGCGCTTGTACATCTCTGCCATATAGCTCATTTCTAGCGTGGTGGCGCCATTGTCGATAGTCGCGGAACCATTGCCGCCGTTACCGTTGCTATCGTACTCTTGGTTTTTGGGCCAGCCGCCATTGTCGTACTGATGTGAGAGAATAATGTTGGCCTGATTGGAACTTAGGCTCCACTCACTTAGGTAGCGGTTAAAGCGCTCGTGCACAGGGTTATTTTCCTGAGACAACACTGGTGCGCTGGCGACGTGGCCGCTAAAGCTCGGGACCCAAGACTCAAACATATTGTCCACGGTGTAGTTTTCCGCCTCGGCGTACGACAGCTGGCGGGACTCGGACACACGCTGCGAGGTGTCGGCACCGGCGCCGGTGTTTTGATATTCGGCAAAGCGCGCGGTAGTAAGGTTGTTGCTACCCATGGCGCGCCAGCCTTGCGGCAAAATATGTGCACCCAGTGCGACGTTTAAGTAAGTGCTGGCGCCATAGGGCCGCCAGTTTCTGCCCAGCGCGACGCTGTTTGCGCTGACCGAAGACGCCGCCGTTACCTCACCGCCGAGAAAGACAATGCCGTAGGGGCGATCTGCATCGGTACTGGGGGCGGTGATGGCGGTGCCGCCGCCCACGCTGTGAATCTGGCAGTGATCAAACACCGCTGTGGCGCCGCCAAAAATGTAGTCCACGGTGCCTTCGACATAACAATCTTTGAAGTACTGTGAGCCACTGTGGACATAGAGGGTGTCTTGGTTGCCCAGAAAACGAGTGTTGCGAAATTGCACCCGGTCTGCCGCAATACGTACCGCAACCGCCTGGATACCCGCGCCGTGGCTGTTTTCCATAGTGAGGTTTTCGACCGAGACGTCGTCGGCAGTGATGGAGATACTGGTGCTGCCCGACGTGCCTAAGGTGCCGCCGTTACCATCGGAGGTGTCGGCAGTGTCGTCGTAGGTTAATACCGTAGACTCGGTCTTGCCGGTTTCGCCGCACAGACTTAGGTTGGGCCGGTCGATGAGCAGTTTCTCGTAGTAGGTGCCGGGTTTGATACGAATCTGGGTGGGCTGAGAGTTGGAGCGCGATACGCTGTTTACGGCGGCCTGCACACTGCTGTACTGAGCGCTGCCATCCTGAGCGACGGTAATCACCGGTTGGTCGGTGACATCGTTGCAGTCCATCACCACCACAGCGCCACACGAGCCCGCGCTAAGGTTGTCGCCCACGGCCGTCATCGAATCGATATTGGGCAAGCCGTTCGCGGTTTGGGCGATTAGGCGGATGCGGTTTTCGCCGGCCTCTAGCGGCACTGTGAGGCTCTCACTGTTCCAGCTGTCCCAAGCTCCGGTCGCGGGCAGGTAGGCGGTGCCAACAACGGTGCCATTGACCTCGATATCCGCTGGACGATTGCTGGTGGCGGCGTAGCGAATATCCAGTAGGGCGTTGTGGGCATAATCGGCGTTGATGCTATAGGTGATGCCGGCACCCGATTTATTGTCGCTGTTGGCAAAACCACTGCCGCCAAAACCACTGTGGTTACTATCGATGCTTCCCTCAACCGAGCAAAAGCCGTTGTCTTCTTGCACAATTAAGGTCGTGCTGGTGGTTGCGATCTCGGCGTCGTCGCCGTTGGAGTTATAAATATTGCCATCGCTACTGTTGATTTTTATCCAGTAATAGTAGGTGCCATCGTTAAGGTCATAATCGGTATAGCCAGTGCCACTGACACCGGCGGCGATACGAGTGCGCCCCTGGGGATTGGAATCTGTATCCCGGTAGACCGATTGACTGGCGATATCGATATTGCTCACATCCCAGTTCAGGGTGACGTCGTCGCCGTTAACACTGGCCGCGAGGTTGACGCTGGCGGTGTCTTCTTCGGCGCCACTGGCATAGGTTTCAAACTCGGCGACGGCGGGTGCGCCACTGCTGCTGAGAATTTCAAAGTTGATTTTCGTCAAACTGACCGGAGCAAAATTAATGCTGCCGGCGCCTGAGCCCTGTGCCAAAACATCGCCGTTTTGGTGATTTACCAGCTGCCAAGAAGCAATGTTGCCTTCATGTCCCGAAGCTTCAACGATGACTGCGCGGGCAACGCTGGTGGCCTCTGACCATTTGACGGAAATACGGCCGGTGGCGCTATCGGGCGCCCAGTAACTGGCGGTGTTGCCATCGGTGACGTTGCCGTAACTGCTACCGCTTTGTTTCGAGGAGCCATCAGCGCCGGCACCGAGCGAGAGATTAGTGTCTGTTTGAGCATGCAGGCTGGTGGCCCCGGATAGAGCCAGTACCAGCCCCATCCCGAAAAGAGTGGGCTTTTTGTGTGTATTCATTGTTATTTCTCTTATTGCCGATTGATTTTTGGAAGAAAAAAAACCCACCCGCTGGCCGCGGATGGGTTTAATGCTTCATCGATATTTCATTGAGCGAATGTTACTGGCAGGAAACTTTACCTAAGCCCAGTACATAGTCAGCGTCATACCCAAGTGGCGAGTTAAACGGAACCTGTCCGTGCTTACCGGCGGTAGCGCTGAGGTAGTCGACCAACTCTTGTCCTGCTGGCAGTTGATGCTCATTCATCATGCTCTGTGAGGCGCTGTTGTAGTTTTGGCTTAAGTCACCAGTGCTGCCGGCGTTGTGCGTTAGTGCCGTCTCAGTGCTGAAGTCTAAGTTACAGGCGCCATCCGAGAACCATAAGTAGCTACCTTCGTTCTGGAAGTCACCGTCGCGAGTATCACGCAGCAAGTTTTCGGCGATCTCGTCAATCGCGTCTTGCACATCATCTTTCTCTTGGTGAATGCTGTTATTCACAAACATGTTGTCTTGCCAAAACAGCTGAGCACCGACGCGTACGCTAAAGACGTCTTTGCGGTAGTTGACAAAGGCGTTGTTAAACATGTGCGAGGTGCCGCGACGGATTAACGGAACACGACGACCGGTGTTGCCTAAACTGTCGTAGTGCGCATCATCGGTGACAAACAAGTTGTCGTGCATGGTAGTGGTAATCTGCGAGTTGATTTCACGACTGTCACTGGAGCCGTGCAACGATGCCCGCTTCACATTTAGCAGCTTATTGAATGACATGGTGATGTCATAAGCGCCCACTTTGACATCAAAGGCGGCGTCGCCGGTGGTGTCGAACGTGTTTTTGTGAATCCAGATATCGTGTGATGCACCGGTGTTGCGAATCATGTCCGGGTCAAGGTCGTGATCTTCCGTGTGACCGGCACCGATAAACGACAGGTGCGTCAGAATAACGCTGTTGGCCGTTTGCGTTGGCTGACCTGAGCTGTCTTTACCGATTGCAAAGCCGTTAAAGCGGAAGAAGCCTTCGCTCATGCGACCATCAAGGGTGGTGTTAGAGCCAACCACGATGTTGCGAATCGGCAGAGAGCTTTCGTTCAGAGCCTCGTTGTAAAACTCAGCCAAACAAGCCTCTTCACCCGATACGCCGTTATCATCGCACCACTCGGTGTAGTTAATACACTTTTGTTCCGTCGTGTTTAGCTGCGACAGAACATCAGGGTTACTACACTGCACGCGGTGCATGCTGATCTCGGTGGTGTTGGCAAAGTCAAACTTGTCAAACACAATCCAGTTGTAATCATCGCCGGTTACCGCATCGACAATCTGTTGTTCAACAGAGGTGTTGCTGTTTTTGGTGATGATGGTTAGCTGGCTGTTGCCGTTAGGGTCGTAACCGCCCAGCGCGTTTTCCCCGTAACCCACCGCGCGGCCGAGAGAGTTTGACAGACACTCGACAATCTCTTGATCGGTTTGCAGTGATGTGGCGCGCCAGTTGACGTTTGGATCAGTGGCGATGGCAACACAGTCCTGTGAGAGGTTAGTGTTGGGGGGCGGTGTCACAGAAGAGCTCGAACTCTCTGATGAATTGCTAGAGTTTGCCTCGCTAGACGAGCTTGAACTGACCACCGAACTGCTTGAGCTGCTGACTGTGCCCGAGGCGTTATAAACTTCAATCTCGGCGATTTGTGGCGCCGTGGTTGCCGAGTGTAACTCTAGGCTGACTTTGCTGGCCGATACATCGCCGAAGCCGGTGATGACCGCATAGCTGCCGAGGCCGCCGCCGGTAGCGAGGACGTCGCCGGTATCGTGGTTCAGCAACGACCAGCTGGTGGTTGCATTGTTTAGCTCGCGAACAATAACGGTATTAAACGAGCCGGACAAACCTTTAACCGAGATTGTCTCATTGCTGGCTGAGCCAGGCTGCCAGTAAGAGCTGGTGTTGCCATCAACGACATTGCCATAGCTGGTGCCACTGCCTTTGCTACTGCCGTCGGCGTCAGAGCCTAAGTTATTGCCCAGTTCAACCGGCTCGCTCGATGAGCTGCTTGAGACGGAAGAGCTTTGCTCGCTGCTGGAGCTGGAGGTTGAGCCGCCGTTACAGTCGCCGGCGGAAGGTGCAGCGCCGGTGATGCTTAAGCTATCAATGTTTGCCAAGCCAGAGCTGGTAGTGGCTTCTAAGCGCAACTCATTGTATCCCGCATCGAGGGAGACAGAGACCGTGCCTGAACCGGTGAAGTCATCCCAAGCGCTGGTGGGGTTTAAATCCACATAAGCTTGGTTGGAGCCATTCACCAACACATTGCCCGGGCGATTGTTGCCGCCGTTAGCGTAGCGCCAATTTAGTTGGTAGGTGCCTGATGTTGGCACGTTAACCGACCAGTTAATGCCGCTGCCTTGGGTGTTTTCGGTGTTGGCAAAACCGCTACCTTCATAGCCCGAGTGGTTGTTATCAATAGTACCTTCGACGTTACAAAAGCCGTCGGACTCTTCCAGCATTAAGGTAGAAGATGCGGTGCTAATAACCGCATCGTCGCCATTGGAGTTAGTAACGACATTGTTGTTGTCGGTCACTTTAATCCAATAATAGTAAGTCCCATCGGCTAGATTGCTGTCGGTGTAGCTGTTGCCGGCAACACCACTGGCAATGCGCAAACGGCCTGCGGGGTCTGGGTCAGTATCGCGGTACACCTCTTGGTTGTAGTTGTTGATATTACTGACATTCCAATTTAAATAAGCGTCCGAGCCTGAAGTTGTTACGCCTAAGTCAACGCTGCCGGCGGCAGAAGAGGATGACGATGAACTACTGATCGGTCCCGAGCCGTTATACACTTCAAACTCAGCAATCTGCGGAGCACTGCTGGCGCTGTCTATCAGTAGGTTTACTTTGGTGGCGGTTGTGTCATTAAAATTAATGACCGCCTCATTGCCCAAGCTATTGCCAGAGGCGAGTACTGCACCGGTATCATCGTTCACCAGCTGCCAAGCGCTGGTGGCGTTGTTTAGCTCGCGAATAATCACGCTGTTAAAGGTCGTGGCGCTGTCCCATTTAATAGAAATGCGCTCGCCCGAGGTGCCGTTAGGTTGCCAGTAGCTGGAGGTGTCGCCGTCGCGGACATTGCCGTAGCTGCTTGAGTCTTTGCTGGAGCCGTCAGAGCCGGCGCCAATCGATAGGTTGGTGCCTGGCTCGCCCGGATTTGAAGAAGTGCTGGAGCTTGACGAGTTATCCTCAGAGGAGCTTGAGCTACTGGACGATGGCACGCTGGATGAGCTGGAGCTGCTGGTCACTTCACAGCTGCCATTGGATACCGCAAGACCAGTATTGGCGCCCGCGGTTGCCAGTACGATTTGTGGTACACAGGTCGCGTCATCCAAGCTGTAGCTATAAGGGATGCTGATACTGGTGGTCGATACCGGATCGCTGCCAGCAGAGCCGGCAGGGTGGTTGTCGTCACCGTCAGAGGACCAAGTGATATTGTCCCAGATATTGCCGCTCACATCCCATGAGCCCATATCGTTGGTGTAGAAGGTACCAAGCGGATCTTTCGAGTCTAAGAAGTAGTTGTGGTCGGCTTTGATTTGACCGCCAACCCGTGGGTTCATCCCCGATTTTTGCAAGCCGATGTAGTAGTTGTTGTAAGCGTGAGCTGTTGCCCCGCGCAGCAAAGGGGTACGCGAGTCGATATTCTCGTACAGGTTGTGGTGAAACGTCACCGGACCGTTGTTGGTGTCGCCATCGCTGGAGCCCACCAAACCGCCGCGTCCTGAGTTGCGCAATGTACTGTAAGACAGGGTGACGTATTTAGTGTCGGCTTTCATATCAAACAGCGCGTCGTAGCCGCCGTCTTCGCCGCCTGATGCTTCGAGCGTCAGGTGATCGGCCCAGACGTTGTATACATCGCTTTCCATACCAATGGCGTCACCGCCGTTAGAGGTAGGCGAGCCGGATTTTTTTACGTTGCGCACATGCAAGTTTTGCAGAATGATATTTTCTGAGCTGCGCAAGTGAATGCCGAGCTCGTCGAACAATGCCCCGTTACCCACACCGATAATAGAGACGTTGCTGACTTCTTTGATTTCAATTTTATCGTCGGCGGTGTTACAGCTATCGCCAGATACTTTACTGGTGTTGCCGTGATTGATGGTGCCTTCGACGTGAATAATGATGGGGGTATCGCTTGCGGCGCGATTACACAAAGCGGCGTGAATTTCGGTGCCGGTCGTTGCGTAAACTACGCTACCGCCGGCGCCACCGGTGGTACCACCGTTTAACGTGGCGTACCCGTCGGCTGCTTGGGCATTGGCGCAGACACCCGCGACGGCGAGTGCCAACGTACAGGGGACAAGTGTTTTTTGCAGTACATTTTTCATTGGACAATCCTATTATTAAATTTATGGATGCGTCGCAATTAGGGCATTACCTCTACCGACCAATCGCTACATTGCCATTGTTATGGGCGGACTGGTAAAAGCACTCTCGACAGGGCTGGCACATCCTCTGTTTTGCAACAGTCCGCTGTGGCGCAACCTGACTGACTTCTGGTGCTTTTTATATTGTTGACGTACCTGTATATCTGAGGAGTGAGTCATCTGTCGCCAATGATCCATCAATGGTCGGACAATCAATCCGGCATTGGTAATGCCTGATTGGTAAGGCAATGTAGTAGCTGTATCAGCTTGTGTAAAGCCAATTCGGTCACGAATTGGCAATAAACGACTGTTTTTGAGCTTTTTGGCGCAAGAAGTCTCTTTTGTTGTGACCGGAACAGTGCTGTAAAAAACTTTATTGGCCAAATGGTAAATGTGACAATAATTGGTCTGGCAGTTGGTCTGTCAGGTTGGAAAGCGGGTGCTACGGCAATGTGTGAGGGCATAACGTAATCAAACGCTACTTGAACTTATTAAGGGGGGCTGAATTATTTTGTTGTAGGCATTTTATGCACTGGAGGGCTGCGCGCGTTCAGGTGTCACTGGTTGCGAGCGAATATAGCTATATCATCTGCCTCGGATGTTCGCTATCTCCAATTGGTTTAAGTAATGCGTCCTGGAAACTGGAATTTTTTCAATGCTGGTCAATACTTACAGTACCAAAGGCTGAATCATACCCGCATTCGGCCAGCGGCTCGGCTCAGGCCGACAGGATCTTTCCTTTATGTTACTCCTAGAATGGTCTTTTTACCGACGCTTCCCCCAAGGCGTCGGTTTTTTTGTTGCCGTGAATCGTTTTTTAGATGCGCAGTGTTCTCTGCGATGTTACCAGCGCCTCTGTCTCGAGGCATTTACATTGATTTTTTCGGTGCGCTATAATTTAAACCGCCTTGGTTGAAGCTTCCGGTGTCGCGAAGCTCTCGGCGGCGGAGCGTAGCGCAGTCTGGTAGCGCACCTCGTTCGGGACGAGGGGGTCGGAGGTTCGAATCCTCTCGCTCCGACCATCAATCTGACAATTTTCTACCTTCCCCGGTTTCAGTGGATGAACGTAATGGATATTCGAGCACGGTGTGATTTTGATAAAGGTGCTCGTGCAGCATGGTGCTGCCACCACTGCGAGGCGCATTTTAGTGAACGCTGTATCCCCGATGGTCACAACCCTTTGTGGGGGCGCAGTGGCCCACGGTGTTTGTTGTGCTTTAGTGAATTAGCGGCGACCGACGACCCTGCGTTTGCCAAACCCTTTTGGCACGTTTTACCTTACTTGCTACTGTACCCATTGCATATCAATGGGTTGCTAGTGATGTTAGTTGGTGTGGTGGGTGCTGCTATGCTCGGTGGTGGCCTTGCCGCGTTACTCTTTGCATTTATCTTTCAGTTGATGTGCGTTAAATATTTTTTTGCGGTGCTTGCGGAAAGGGCCGAAGGTAAGCGTTGGCCGCCGGGACTGCTGTGTCTGATAAAAAGTGATTCGCATTATTTATTATTAAAAGCCATTGCAGTTTACGTGGTGCAAGTGGCATTGGTGGTGGCCGTGTATTATGGCTTTGCAGCCGGTTACTTGCCGGTTAGGTATCTTCCTTTTGTGGTCTACCCGCTAATTGCCTTTCTGCTGTTTGCGTTTCCCGCCGTTACCATGATTCTCGCTCAGGAGAAATCTCTGCTGCGCGCTATAAGCCCATTCGCTATTGTGGGCGTGATGTCTGGTATCGGTGTTTATTATTGGTTGTTGTGGGTGTTACTCCTGATACTTGCCGCAGCGGTAAATACGGCGGTGCAGTTTGTGCAACCGATGGTGCCGCAAGCGTGGCAACTATCGTGGGTTTTAGGAGCCGCGACTTACAGCTCGTTGGTATGTTATGCGTTGCTCGGTTATGCCTTGTATCAGTTTCGCGATGAGGTCGGCGTTGAGATTGAGCTTCATCAGCCCAAGCTGGATGAAACCGATTTTATACGCGCACAAGGCCTAGGGGCGGTGTTTGTATTGCAGCGCCACGGTGATTTAGAGCGCGCTCGCGATCAGTTGCGCGAGTTGCTTAACTTGTATCGGGACGATTTGGAGTTGCACCGTCAATATCATGAGCTGTTACTAACGATTGATACAGCCGATGGCGCTAAAGCCTTGTGCGCCCATACGGATTATTTACTTGGCTTATTATTGGCAGACAATGCTAAGCGCGAGGCAGCGAAGCTAGTGTCTGAAACGCTGAGCAAGGTGCCTAATTACCGCCCGGCAAAGCTGGCCACCACATTGACGCTAGAGTCGCACTTGCGCAAATGCTTAACGCCGCGCCAGTTGGCGGGATTATTGGTCAATGCCCACAAGCATTATCGCGGCGATAAAGGTATCCCGGCCGCTTATAAACGTTTGGCCGAGCTGTTGAACGGGCCGCTGGAGCAGCCCGATAAAGCGCAACAAATAAAGGCGTTTATCCAGCGCGAGTACCCAAGCGGTTAACCAAACATGTGTTCAGGTGCCGGAAAGGTACCGGCTTTTACGTCATCGCGGTATTTTTTTAAGGCGCCGGCAATGTCGCCGGTCTCAAGCAAAAAGTTTTTTGAAAACTTAGGTGGCTGCGGTGTTAAGCCCAAAATGTCGTTAATGACCAACACTTGAGCATCGGTATCGGTGCCTGCGCCTATCCCAATTGTGGGAATATCCACCGCCTCGGTAATGATTTTTCCCAGTGCTGCGGGAACACACTCAAGTACCAGCAGTGCGGCACCAGCGGCGGCCAGCGCTTTAGCATCTGCCACCATTTGCTCGGCCTTTTCACTGTCGCGTCCCTGTACTCTAAACCCGCCAAATTTATGCACTGACTGTGGTGTTAAGCCCAGGTGTGCGCATACCGGAATGCCGCGGTCGGTAAGCATTTTTACCGTATCCACCAGCCAGTGGCCGCCTTCGATTTTTATCATGTGCGCCCCGGCCTGCATAACGCGGGTGGCGTTGGTAAGCGCTTGCTCGGGGGTGGCATAAGTCATAAAAGGCAAGTCACCAATAATGAGCGATTTTTGGTTGCCACGGGCAACCGCCTCGATATGGTAGATCATCTGCTCCATGGTGACGGGGATGACGCTATCGTAGCCAAGTACAGTCATGCCCAATGAATCGCCAATTAAAACCGCCTCAATGCCACACTGTTGTGCCATTGCTGCCATCGGTGCATCGTACAGCGAGACCATGACAAATTTTTCTTGGCCACGTAATTTGTGCAGTGTGTTAATGGTGACTTTTTTGTCCAGTGCGGAATCGTGCGCTTGTGAGTAGGGCATGGGAATGACTCTATAAAACGGGCGTAGGGTTGTAGTAGTGGCGGCCACTTTTTATGGTGGTAATGTATTCCACCAAGTGCTGAAAATGGTCGCGATTTTGCGCAAGATTTAAATCTTGGGCGTTCACGATCAATAGCGGCGCGCTGTCGTAATAGTGAAAAAAGCTTGTATAGGCTTCGTTAAGCACTTTTAAATAATCGTCGCTGATGTGTTGCTCAAAGTCGTTACCGCGTTGTTTAACCCGCGTTTGTAAAACGTCTAGGGGCGCCTGCAGGTAAATCACTAAGTCGGGGCGAGGGGCGTCCAGTGTTAGTTTTTCATAGACCTGCTGATAAATGGCCAGCTCGTCATCATCCAGAGTGACTTGGGCAAACAGCTGATCTTTTTCGAGCATAAAATCGGCGATGCGATGGGGACTGAACATGTCGTCTTGGCGCAGCTGTTGAATCTGGCCGGCCCGCTGAAATAAAAAAAACAGCTGGGTTTGCAGTGCCACTGACTTTGGCTCTTGATAAAAGCGTGCAAGAAAAGGGTTTTGCTCGGGCTGCTCAAGCAATAGATCGTAATGAAATAGCTGCGCTAGATTGCGAGCTAAGGTAGTTTTGCCCACTCCGATGGGGCCTTCGATGGCAATGTAGTTGGGTAGCTCGACAGCGGATAAATCCAATGTCAGCTTTTCAAACATAGCGTCTACCACGTTGGAGTCCTCAGTGAATACTTAGCGCAGTTTAGCGCTGCGCCGGGAGTTTTATCAAACCCTCGTCGCCGCACTGCTGCGCCAGGGTGGCGATGCTGGTGCCGTCGGCGAGCTGTAGATTGGGTGCTATTTCCAGCAGCGGTAACAAGACAAAGTTACGCTCGGTTAAATAAGGGTGGGGCACGCTCAGGCGCTCGGTATTAATGCTGGTGTCATCGTACAGCAAAATATCCAGATCCAGTGTGCGCGGTCCCCAGCGCACCAGCCGTTTGCGTTCGTGAACCTGTTCCAGCGCTTGTAAAGCGTCAAGCAGCGGCTCTGGGGCCAGCTGGGTGGTTAGTTGGGCAACAGCATTAATGTAGTCGGGCTGCTCGCCTGGGCCAACAGCGCGCGAGCGATACAGAGATGAAACACGAGTAACTTGCGTCTGCGCCAGCCCCGCCAGCTCATCTAAGGCTTGCTGGATTTGTTCGATAGGCTCACACAGGTTACTGCCCAAGCCGATGTAGCAGCAGTGATTTGCCATATCAGCCACAGCATTAATCCTGCTGTTTCGAGGGGGAGCTTTTACGATTGTTATTGCGCCGCCGCCGAGATTTGCGTGGGCCGCCGGATTTTACACTGCTGACCAGCTTGGCACGGCCTTCATCGTCCGCAGCTTGAAATTGTGTCCACCAGTTGCCGAGGCCGTCGAGCTTCTCACCCGCCTGCTCGCGCAGCAGGACAAAATCGTAAGCGGCACGAAACCGTGGGTGCTCAAGCATCGTGTAAGCGCGCTGGCCGCCGCGCAGAGTTAGGCGGTGTTGCATGTCCCAAATCTCGCGCATGGGGATCAGAAACCGCTTGGGGACGGCGATACGAGACAGTTGCGCGCTGATAACTTGTTGCGAGGCATCGTTAAAGGCCTGCCCTTTGGGCATAGTGCCCATAAGCTGCCCCAATAGCGCCTGCTGTGGGGGCCAAAGCAAGGCGGCGTAGATAAAGGCCGGGGTAATGGATTTACCCGCGCGAATACGTTTGTCGGTGTTGCACATGCACTGCTCGATCATCTCCAGCGCAATTGGGTCGCCGGTTTGCAGGTGCGCCTCAACCATGGGAAACAGCTGACCAAACAGCTTGTACTCGCGCAATAGGTGGAATGTGGCGGTGGCCGAGCCGGCCAAAAAGAGCTTTAGCACTTCTTCAAACAAGCGGGCGGGTGGGATGTTACTGAGCAGCCCCGCCAGTTTGCTGATCGGAGCGGCGGTCTCGGGGGCAATATTAAAGCCCAGTTTGGCGGCAAAGCGCACGGCCCTTAACATGCGAACAGGGTCTTCTTGGTAGCGGGTGGTGGGGTCGCCAATGATACGCAAGGTGCGTTTTTCAAGGTCGTGGATCCCGCCGGTAAAGTCGTGCACCACAAAACCGTCGAGGGAGTAGTAGAGCGCGTTTACCGTAAAGTCGCGCCGTACCGCATCGGATTGTACCGAGCCGTATACGTTATCGCGCAATACCATGCCGTGTTCACTGCGTGCGGCTTCGTGGTGGCCGCGAAAGGTGGTGACTTCAATGATCTCGCGGCCAAACCGAACGTGAACGATTTTAAAGCGGCGGCCGATAATGCGTGCACTGCGAAACAGCCCTTTAATTTGTTCGGGCTTGGCGTTGGTGGCAACGTCAAAGTCTTTGGGTTGTTCCCCGAGTAAGAGATCGCGCACCCCGCCACCGACTAGGTAAGCCTCGTAGCCGTGGTCGCCGAGTTGTTTCATAACCTTGATAGCCGCGTGGCTGATCAGCTTGCGGGAAACATTGTGTTGATCCCGAGGGATGACAAGTGGCTGCTTGGCGGTACTGGTGTTAGAGCGGGGGGAGATGAGTTTAAACAGCCTTTTCAGCATGGAGTAATCTGCAACTTTGGGGTTCGGGCCGGCAGGCGGCTAAAATTAGTATGATTCAAGTCTATCACGGGCCTGCGGGGTAGGCCAGAAAGCAAAACGGGAAAGCATCAGCTTTCCCGTAGAATGGGCGGCACAAGTTGTATTTAGTCTGCGTCCCTGCCCATTCCAAATCAGTTGCTATCCATTGGTGCCTAGTCAGTCGTTCCGCTTTATATCTTATTATCGTTATTTTGTTATTGTTTAAAGCTTTATCATTATTATTTGTTGTTATTTTTAATCTTCGTTTCTTTTCTTATTGTCTATTGTTCTTATTATGTTCTTACCCTTTATTATTATTTCTTGTTGTTATTATTGAACTTTTCCATCTTCTAATTGTTTATTGTTTTTATAAGCCTTTCTACGTTTCTTATTGTTTGTTGTTGTTATTAGAGTGTGTCGCTTTTTATTGTTTCTTGTTGTTATGTACGCGGTATAAAGCACTCGGCGTGCCAGTTGTAAAATTTACAACAAAAACAATAGGTTAACTTTTTCGCCTAAGCCTATATTCCATTTTGTTATTTCTAACGGTTACAGCTTTGCGCTCTTATTGTTACGGCTCGCAAGGCGGGGTAACAGTTGTGGTGGGTAACAGCTCTGGGATCGCCGGTAACAATACGGTTGTGATTGACTCTCTTTGGCGCGCTAATGATTATTTTGCGGCGATTCTGTGGGTGAGTTGGTAGAGCCGATGTGAAACACGCCGCAGTTTGCGGCGTGTTTTAGCGGGGATTAAGGTTAATGCTGGGAAGATGCGTTACTTACTTTGCGCCGGCCTTGCGGCGAGGTATCCCAAAACGCTGGCGGCGCTCCCACAGGCATTTGCGGCTTACTCCGAGCTTTTTGGCCAGTTCGGTCTCGCTCATGGTGTCTTGATGCTCTAGCACAAAGCGCTGGAAGTAGTCTTCCAACGACAAATCTTCTGGGGGATCTTGGTGTGTAGGCCTGCTGCGGGCAAGGCTGGAGCCGGCGTTGAAGTAAGGGTT